>NZ_JBQQCC010000008.1:0-429390 GCF_052245635.1 Nonomuraea sp. KM88
GCCCCACCGCCCGGCAGGCGGCGGCGCTCGCGGCGTGCCTGGAAGACCACCGCACGCTGTACAACGCCGCCTTGGAGCACCGCCGCACCGCCTACGCCAAGGCGGGCGTGAGCGTCCGGTACGGCGATCAGTCGGCCGAGCTGAAACACATCCGCGCCGATGACCCGGACGGGCAGGGGCGTTGGTCGTTCTCGTCCCAGCAGGCCACCCTGCGACGGCTCGACAAGGCGTTTCGCGCGTTCTTCGACCGCGTCAGGGCCGGACGCGCGCCGGGGTTCCCGCGTTTCAAGGGGCGCGGCCGGTTCGGCACGGTCGAGTGGCCGAAGGACGGCGACGGCTGCCGGTGGGACTCCCAGCCCGGCCACCCCACCGTCACCTACGTGCGCCTGCAGGGCGTCGGGCACGTCCGCGTCCACCGGCACCGCGCGGTCAAGGGCCGGGTGAAGACGATCGCGGTGAAGCGGGAAGGCAGCCGGTGGTTCGTGGTGCTGTCGTGCGACGACGTGCCCGCCGAACCGCTGCCCGCCACCAGCGCGGTCGCGGGGATCGACATGGGGGTGGCCTCGCTCGTCACCACCTCCGACGGCGGCCGGGCGGCCAACCCCCGCCACCAGGCCGCCACCGCCGGCCGTCTGGCCGACGCCCAGCGAGACCTCGCCCGCAGGAAACGGGGCTCCAAGCGGCGGCGCAAGGCGGTGACCCGCGTGGCCGCGCTGCACGCCAAGGTCCGCCGCCAGCGGCTCGACCACGCCCACAAGGCCGCGCTCGCCCTGGTGACCGCCTATGACGTGATCGTGCACGAGGACCTGCGGATCGCGAACATGACCCGCTCGGCGTCCGGCACGACCGAAGCCCCCGGCCGCAACGTCGCCGCCAAGTCCGGCCTCAACCGGTCGATCCTGGACGCGGGCTGGGGGGTGTTCCTGACGATCCTCGCGCACAAGGCTGAAAGCGCCGGTCGAGAGCTGATCGCGGTGAACCCTGCCGGCACCTCCCGCACGTGCGCCCGCTGCGGGCACTGCGCACGGGAGAATCGCGTCACCCAGGCCGCGTTCGCCTGCACGGCGTGCGGACATGCCGCGCACGCCGACGTGAACGCGGCGGTCAACATCTTGAGGGCAGGGCTTGCCCTTCGCCAGGCTGCGCAAGCGGCTTAGCGAGAAGCCGCTTCCTTCAGGGAGCGGAGGAGTCACGTCAGTCCTCTTTCTCCAGTAGACGGACAGATAACGTTCGCTGCAGCGACCTCACGATAGGACCGATTCCGGACGATGTACTTCCGGTTCTTGCCGTGGCCGCCTAGTCTGCTCGTGTGCCGGCCGACCTCAGCCCAACCGCGCGCGCCCTGCGCACGCTCGAAACCCTCCAGGCCCGGCCCGGCGTGACGGCCGGCGAGCTCGCCGCCACCCTGGGAGTCACGGAACGGGCCGCGCGCCGGTACGTCGGGATCCTCAGGGAGGCGGGCATCCCCGTCGATTCGGCCAGAGGCCCCTACGGCGGTTACCGGCTCGGGCGCGGGACGCGACTGCCTCCGGTCGCCTTCACCGAAGCCGAGGCCCTGGGCCTCGTCATGGCGGTGCTCGACGGCCAGCCCTCCGCCTCCGGCACCGACGACCTCGTCGGCGCCGCCCTGAGCAAGGTCATCCGCGCGCTGCCCGAGAGCGTCGGCCGGCAGGCGGCGGCGCTGCGCGCGCACGCCTCGGCCGCGCCCGACCCGCGCTCCGCCCGCCCTGACCCGGCTACCACCGGCACGCTCGTCGCCGCCGCCGCGGGCCGGCGCGGCCTCGTGATCACCTACCGGAGCGAGTCCGGCAACGAATGGGAGGCCGACGTCGATCCCTGGGCGGTCGTCGTCCGCCACGGGCGCTGGTATCTCCTGTGCCACTCCCACCGCGCGGACGCGATCCGCACCTACCGGGTCGACCGCATCCACGCCGTCCGGCAGACGGCCCGCACGTTCGAACCGCCCGGCGACCTCGACCCGGTCGCGGCGCTGGAGGAGAACCTGGGCACGGGATGGAAGTTCCCCACCCGCGTGGTGTTCGACGCCCCGCCCGCTGAGGTCGCGCCCTGGATCCGGCCGCCCATGGGACGCCTCGAACCGTCGGGCGACGGGTGCGTGCTCACCGGGAGCACCAGCAATCCGGCGATGTACGCGCAGGAGTGGCTGGCCTGCGTGCCGCTCGCCTTCCGGGTGGAGGGCGGGCCGGAGCTCCGGGCCGCGGTCGCGGCACTCGCCTCGCGTTTCGCCGCCGCCGTGGCGGACCGCCCCTGACCCCGGCCCTCGCGCTCCGTCCCGCCGAGGCGGCGACCTCGGGGAGGGCACCGTCGGGAAGGTGTCATCAGCTCAGGCGCCGCCGGGGAAGGCGCCATCAGGACACGCGTCCACAGGGAAGGCGCCATCGGGACGGGTGCCATCGAGACGGGTGCCATCGGGACGGGTGCCATCGGGACGGGTGGCGGAGAAGGTGGCGGCGGCAAGTCCGTCAAGGGCAGCCAGTTGGGCGCGGATCTGGTCGGTGGTCGAGGGGTCGAGGTCGCCGAGGAGAAGGTGGGCGTGACGCCAGTGCTCGCGGGCTGCCGCGTGGTCGCCCGCGAGACGGTGGCAGGCGCCCAGGTGGGCGAGGGTGCTGGCCTCGGCGTACGGGTCGCCGAGCGCCCGGAACAGGGCGAGTGCCCGGTGGTGGCAGTCGACCGCGGCGGCGGTGTCGCCCAGCCGGAGGTGGGCGTCGGCGAGACACGACCACGCGTGAGCCTGGTAGGGCCGGTTGCCGAGCTCCTGGTGCAGGGCCAGGGCCTGCTCGCACAGGTCGCGCGCCTGCCCGTGGTCCCCCAGGCGGCCGTGGTGGAGACCGAGGTCGGTGAGCGCGATGGCCTGGCCTGAGCGGTCGCCCAGCCGGGCGAAGAGGTCGTGGGCGCGGCGGGCGGCGTCGAGGGCTTCGGCGTCGCGGCCCTGGAGAGCGTGGACGTGGCCGCGATAGTGGTGCGTCCACGCCTGGTGGGCCGGGTCGTCACCTGATCGTTCCAGCGCGGCGTCGAGGTGGTGGTGGGCGTCGTCGAAGCGCCCCAGGTCGGCCAGCGCGGCGGCCAGGTTGCGGCGTACGCGGATCTCTTCCGCCCGGTCGCCCAGCCGCCGGGCGGCGGCCACGGCGACCCGCTGGGTCTCGGCCCGGTCGTGCCAGCGCCCGCGCCGGTGCAGGTGGACGAACAACGCCCGGGCCAGATCGCAGACGTGCCGGTCGAGCCCCAGATCGGCGGCGAGCTTCAGGACGGCGAGCAGGGCGGGGCGCTCGGCCGTGAGCCAGTCCATCGCCTCGTCAGATCCTTCGAAGCCGGTGACGGAGACACCGGGCAGGGGCGCCGCGGGAGCCTCGATCTCCACGGGCCCGTGGAGGTGCAGCGCGGCGGCGTACGCGGTGTGCGCGTAGTGGTCGGCGAGGCGCCGCAGCGCGGCGTCCCTGTCGTCGTCGCGGGCCAGGCAGAGTTCGGAGGCGTAGGCGCGCAGCAGGTCGTGGCAGGAGTAGCGGCCAGGGGCGTGCTCGGCGAGCAGGCTGGCACGGGCCAGCTCGGCCAGCGGCGCCCGTACGCGCGAGACCGGGACGCCCGCCAGGCTGGCGGCGGCGTCGACCGTGCAGCCAGGGCCGGGATGCAGCCCGGCGACCAGCCGGAACAACCGCGCCGCCGCCTCGCCGCCGAGCGTCTCGTACGACCATGAGAAGATCGCTCGTACGCCGGCGGCACGGTCGAGCGCGCCGAGGGTGTCCCGGAGCTCGCCGGCCAGCTCGCCGAGCGGGTGCGCGGGCTGGATCGCGGCACGGGCGGCGACGATGGCCAGCGCCAGCGGCAGCCCGGCGCAGCGGCGGACGATGGTGCCGGTGGCGTCGGGGTCGGCGGCGATGCGGTCATGGCCGAGCCGGCGGGCCAGCAACCGGCGGGCCTCGTCCGGAGGCAGCAGGTCGAGGGTGAGCGGGCGCGCGCCGTACGTCATGACCAGCCCGGCGAGGTGGTCACGGCTC
Source organism: Nonomuraea sp. KM88 (assembly GCF_052245635.1). Classification (NCBI taxonomy): domain Bacteria; kingdom Bacillati; phylum Actinomycetota; class Actinomycetes; order Streptosporangiales; family Streptosporangiaceae; genus Nonomuraea; species Nonomuraea sp. KM88. The sequence continues at coordinate 4,014 of NZ_JBQQCC010000008.1, forward strand.
GTGACCAGCACCAGGCATCCCGGCGCGCCGGGCAGCAGCGGAGCCACCTGGCCGGCGTCGCGGGCGTTGTCCAGCACCACGAGCATGCGCCGCCCGGCCAGCAGGCTGCGGTAGAGCCCGGCCTGCGCGGCCGGTCCGTCCGGTATCCGGTGCGGCGGCACCTCCAGCGCGCCGAGGAACTCGCGGACGGCCGTCTCCGGTCGTACGGCCTCGCATGACGGGTCGTATCCGCGCAGGTCGGCGTAGAGCTGGCCGTCCGGGAACGAGCCGGCGACCCGGTGCGCCCAGTGCACGGCGAGCGTGGTCTTCCCGACGCCGGCCGTGCCGGCGATCACGGCGATCCGCGCCGACCCGGGCCTCGGCTCGTCGGGCGGGCCGAGCAGCGCGTCGAGCGCCACCAGCTCGGGCTCCCGCGCGGCGAACCCGTCGAGGGCGGCGGGCAGCTGCCTGGGCACCACGCGTCCGCGGGGAGCGGCTCCGCCCGCGAGCAGGTCGGCGTGGACCTGCCGCAGCTCGGGGCTGGGATCGGCGCCGAGCTCCGCGGCGAGCCGGCGCCGGATCGTCTCGTAGCGCTCCAGCGCCTCCGCGGGGCGGCCGGCCGCCTCCAGGGCGCGGAGCAGCCGCGCCCAGAGGGATTCGCGCAGCGGGTGCCGCTCGGCCAGGTCTGCGGGCTCGGTCAGGTCGGGGCACGATCCGCCGGCGAGGTCCAGGTCGATCCGCCGCTCCCACGCCGTCAGGTACCGCTCCTGCAGCGCCGGCGCCACGGACTGCTCCAGCCAGTCCGAGCGGATCCCGTCGAAGGGGGTGCCGCGCCACAGGTCGAGCGCGGCGGCCACCCGGGACCGCTCGGTCACCCGGTCGCGCGCCGCCGCGGCCTCGTCGAGCAGGCGGCCGAAGCGGAGCGCGTCGACACGGTCAGGCTCGGTGGACAGCAGGTAGCCGCCCGGTCTGGCCACGATCAGCTGGTCCGCTGGAGCGCCCAGGACGCGGCGCAACCGCTTGACGTTCGTGCGGACGTTGGCCCGCGGGTCGCCGCGCCGGTCGGCGCCCCACACCGCGCTCGCCAGCCGGTCCACCGGGACGACCCGGCCCGCTGACAGCGCCAGCACGGCCAGCAGCGCCCGCAGCCGCCCGGCGGGCAGCTCGACCGGCCGTCCGGCCACCGAGACGCGCAGCTGTCCGAGCAGCTCGACGGTCAACACGCGGATCGTTCCCTTCCTGGTGGCGGCGAGTTTCACGCGACTGACACAACACTGCCACCGCGCTCCGCCAGGCTGGCGAGCGTCCCGTCCGAGGTGCGTACCGAGGGCCGAACTCCACCAGGGAAGGAACTGTCAATGAGCAAGGTCATTTCAGGAATCTCGATGTCGTTGGACGGGTTCGTCACCGGGCCGGACGTCACCCGCGAGCAGCAGCTGGGAGACGGCGGCGACGTCCTGCACAGGTGGCTGCACGAGCCGGACCCGCGCGACACCGAGCTGTTGGACGGGATGCGCGAAGGTGCCGGCGCGCTGCTGATGGGCCGGCTCTCCTACGACCTGGCCGAGGGCGACGGAGGGTGGGGGGACGGCGGCCCGGCCGGCCCGGTGCCGTGTTTCGTGCTCACCCACAACCCGCCGGCCCCGGAGACGGTCCGGGCACCGTCGGTCTTCACCTTCGTCACCGACGGCGTCCGCAGCGCCGTGGAGCGGGCGAAGGCGGTGGCCGGGGGCAAGGTGGTCGCCGTGCACGGCGCGAGTGTCGCCCAGCAGTGCCTGGCCGCGGGCCTCATGGACGAGATCCAGATCCATCTGGCTCCGGTGCTGCTCGGCGGCGGCACGCGGCTGTTCGAACATCTGGGCGGCCGGTTCCTGCTGGAGCGCGTCGCGGTGATCGACAGTCCGAACGCCACCCACCTGCGCTACAGGGTGGTCCGCTAGCGCTCCGGAGGGGACGGGTTCGTGCTCTACAGCCTGTAGAGTACGAATTCCGTTCGGGCGAAAGGTGAAAGCATGCTGCGTTGGTTCCGGGTCGTGGCGGTGGCCGAGGCGTGCTCGTGGGCGGGCCTGCTGGTCGGGATGTTCTTCAAGCACGTGACCGCCACCGGCGAGCTCGGCGTGAAGGTGTTCGGGCCGATCCACGGGGCGATGTTCGTGTTGTACGCGCTCGGCGTGGTGCTTTCCGCGCGGGAGGCGGGCTGGAGCCGGGGCGCCGTGGTGCTGGGCCTGGCGTGCGCGGTGCCGCCGTTCACCTCGTTGTGGTTCGAACGCCGGATGGCGGCGCGCGCGGCGGTCGGCCAGGCGACCTGACCGGGCCGGTCGCCGGCGGCGCCGGTTCCCCCACGAATAGGGCTGTCTTGAATATTTTTTCAACTTCGCCGATCTCGGCACCCCCGCGACAGGTCATGTGAAACGCGGCTCACACGACCCCGGACGATGCATATGGTGCTGAAGGCGGCTACAGTACGCTGCAACCATAGCGTCCTTGGAGCACCATCATGGCGAAGCGCATCGTTGAATCTTTTATCGACGACATCGACGGAAGTGAAGCCGAGGGAACCACCGCGTTCGCCCTCGACGGCACTAACTACGAGATCGACCTGTCCGGCGACAACAGGGAGAAGTTGGAGAAGGCTCTCGCGCCCTTCATCACCAAGGCGCGCGCGGTCCGCGCCGAGCGGACCCGCGGGCGGCGCGGAGCCGGCGGCGCGTCCCGGTCCATCAGCCGTGAGAAGTCCACCGAGATCAGGCGGTGGGCCAAGGCCCAGGGCCTTCCGGTGAGCGAGCGCGGCCGCATCGCCGCCACCATCGTCCAGCAGTACGAAGCGGCCCACTGACCGGGCGCGCCCGGACCCGGCTCCGCCCTATTGGAAACGGGGCCGCCGGCACGATCGAGCCGCGCGGGCGAGCACATCTCCATAAGTCGCGGGAATTGCGGCCGGAGCCGAGTTCATGGAGACCGGCCCGCGGCCGCCGGTGCAGAACAAAGGGAACTAGCGGTAACTGGCGCCGCTTTGAATAAAGGTTAATCTCGACCGTGCCGGCGGCTCTTCGCGTGGGCGAGGGCCGGGCTCCTCGCCGACCCATGATGTCGGCGACGCCGAGCCTCGACCTCACTGTGATGGGCCCCCAGTTCGCCGAAGCGGTTTCGGCCGGAGGGGGTTGGACCCTACGTTGGGGTGGATGAACCCGAGCACGATCGCTTCCCCATTCGTAGCCCGCCTCTTCCCACGCTCTCAGGTATGACCATGGCACCGACTCCCCCGCATCAGCCGATCCGCATCCTGTTCGTCGGTGGCCACGGCAGGTCGGGCAGCACCCTGGTCTCCCGCGCGCTGGGCGCGGCCGAGGGCGCGGCCTGCGTCGGCGAACTGCGCTACCTCTGGACGCAGGGCGTGACCAAGAACCAGCTCTGCGGCTGCAGCAGGAGATTTCGCCGGTGCACGTTCTGGCAGGAGGTCGGCCAGGCCGCCTTCGGCGGCTGGCGGAACGTCGACGCCGCCGAGATGGCCAGGCTGCACCGCTCCGTCATGCGCATCAGGCACGTGCCGCGCTACGTCCTGCCCGGCGCCACGGGCGCCTTCGCCCGGCGCGTCCACCGGTACGCCGAGACCATGGCCGCCGTCTACCGGGGGATCGCCGAGGTCAGCGGGAGCTCGGTGATCGTCGACTCCTCCAAGTTCCCCACCTCGGCGCTGCTGCTGCGCCGCGTCTCCGGCATCGACCTGCGCATCGTCCAGCTCGTACGAGGCCCGCACGGCGTCGTCCACTCCTGGTCCCGCAAGGTCCAGCGCGCCGACAAGAACGGGCGGCTGATGGCCACCCACTCCCCGGCGCAGACCGCCGCCGAATGGCTGGCCTTCAACGCCGCCATCGAGTCGTTCCGCCTGACCAGCACCCCGTGGACGCTCCTGCGCTACGAGGACTTCGTGGCCCGGCCGCACCGTGAGCTGTCCAGGGTGCTGGAGTTCGCCGGGCTGCCGTCGGCCGGCACGCCGTTCCTCGGGGACGGCACGATCGACCTGCCCGCCGATCACAGTGTGGCGGGCAACCCGATGCGCATCCGTACGGGCGTGGTGCCGCTCCAGGCGGACGAGGAGTGGAGGTCGGCGATGCGCCCGGCCCGCCGCCGCCTGATCACGGCCTTCACCGCCCCGGGGATGTTGCGTTACGGTTACCCGCTGCGCTGACCCCGCGTAACGGACCCGGTCCGGCGACGCCCTCCTTCCTGCACGCGCGCCCCTGGGCCGAGCACCGGCTCCGGCCGCTCATTATTTAGGCTATACCTACATGGAAGGTAGGTTTTGCGACAGGAAGGCCGCTGATGAACCTCCAGTTCCTCTGGTACATCCCGAATCAGGTAGAGCCCGGGCACCGCGGCGACGACACCGTGGAGAACCACAACAGCCTGGAGACCCTGACCGAGCACGCCAGGACCCTTGAGGCGCACGGGTGGGGCGGGGCGCTCATCGGCACGGGCTGGGGACGGCCCGACACGTTCACGGCCGCCACCGCGCTGGCCGCGCGGACGTCCACGTTCCAGCCGCTCATCGCGATCCGGCCCGGCTACTGGCACCCGGCCAACTTCGCCTCCGCGGCCGCGACCCTCGACCACCTCAGCGGAGGGCGCGTGCTGGTCAACATCGTGTCGGGCAAGGACAACCTGGCGGCGTACGGCGACAGCGAAGGCGACCAGGCCGACCGCTACGCCCGGACGAAGGAGTTCATGCGGATCGTGCGGAAGTTGTGGACCGAGGAGGACGTCACCTACAAGGGCGAGCACTTCAGCGTCACCGGCTCCACCGTGACGCCGCGGATCGTCGTCAGGGGCGAGCGCACGCACCCCCGGCTCTACTTCGGCGGCGCTTCCGAGGCCGCCGAGCGGGTGGCGGCCACCGAGGCGGACGTCCAGCTCTTCTGGGGGGAGCCGCTCGACGGCGTGCGCGCGCGGATCGAGCGGCTCAGGAGCCTCGGCGAGGAGCTCGGACGGGAGCACCCTCCGCTGGAGTTCGGGCTGCGGATCACCACGCTGGTGCGTGACACCACCGAACAGGCCTGGGCCGACGCCGAGGCCAAGGTCGCGGAGATGGCGAAGGGCAACGGCTGGCGCGGCCCCAACTGGAGCGCCGCCGTGGGCCAGCGGCGGCTGCTCGACCTGGCCGCGCGGGGAGAGGTGCTCGACGACAACCTCTACACCGCGCCCGGCAGGTACGGCGCCGGCGGCGCGGGCACCACCTGGCTGGTGGGCTCGGCCGAGGACGTGGCCAGGTCGCTGCGCAAGTACCAGGCCCTCGGCGTCACCCACTTCGTCCTGTCCGACACCCCCTACCTGCCGGAGATCAAGCGCCAGGGGGACCGGTTGTTGCCGCTGCTCCGCGGGTGAGCGCCAGGTCGCACGTCACGCGGAGGGGAGGGCGGCGATCGTGAAGCGGCGGTTGGCCAGGCTGGGGTTCTTGGCCCGCACCTGGTCGATCCGCTCGGCCGACAGGGCGCCCGACGCGAGGCCCTCCGACTCGCCGGCCGACGCGACGATCGTGCCCATCGGGTCGATGATCATGCTCTGCCCGGTGCAGTTGGGGCCGGACTGACCCGACATGACCAGGTAGGAGGTGTTCTCGATCGCGCGGGCGCGGGCCAGCGTGGTCCAGTGGTCCTCCTTGGCGGGGCCGACCACCCAGGCGGCGGGCACGATGACCGCGTTCGCGCCGGCGTCCACGAGCAGCCGGGCGATCTCGGGGAAGCGCAGGTCGTAGCAGGTCATCACCCCGAACGTGAGCCCGCCCATGCGGAAGGTCAGCGGCGTGAACTCCGCGGGCTGGATGCGGTCGGACTCCTTGTAGCCGAAGGCGTCGTAGAGGTGCACCTTGCGGTAGACGCCGATGCGAGCGCCGTCGGCGTCGAAGGCGACCACGGTGTTGGAGGAGCGGGGGTTGTCCGGCAGCTTCTCCGTCATGCCCGCGACGACCGCGATGCCGTGGCGCTTGGCGGCCTCGCCGACGGCCGCAACGAACGTGCCGTCCAGCGACTCCACGGCACCGCTGATGTCGGCGGTGACGTCGGGATTGGAGTACATCGCGTTCTCGGGAAGCACGACCAGGCCGGCCCCGTCGCCGGCGGCGCGCTCGATCAGCCCGCGCACCTTCTCGAGGTTCGACTCCTTGTCGGTGGTGGCGCCGAACTGCGCCACCGCGATCTTGATGCTCATCTGATCTCCTTGGATAACGGCGGTCATGCGAAGTACTTGGCCGCGCCTGAGTAGTCGGAAATGCGGCCGCCCGCCGCGATCGCCTCACGGGCGGGGATCTCGGCGTCCTCCTTCTTCTTCAGCACCGCCGCGATCTCCAGCGCCTCGGCCGGGTCGAGGATCGCCACCCCGTCGGAGTCGGCGAACACCACGTCACCCGGCGTGACCACGACGCCGCCGATCGACACCGGCACGTTGATGGACCCTTCGATGCCGGAGATCCGCGTGGTGTGGGCGGCGACGCCCCGCGAGTACGCGGGGAAACCGTATCCGGCCATCTCCTCGATGTCGTTGATCTGCCCGTCGATGACGGCGCCCACGGCTCCCCTGGTCTTGGCCGTGAACGACACCAGCCCGCCGAAGCACGACCGCTGCTCGTCGCCGCTCTGCTCGACGACGAGGACGTCGCCGGGCCGCAGGTCGTCGACCGCGACGTGCACGGCGGTCGAGTCGAGATGCGGCAGGCGCACGGTGACCGCGGTGCCGACGAACTTCAGCGGCCGCGCGTTGGGCGTCAGCCCTCGGGGGAAACCGTGATCACGCAGGTGGCCGAGGGTCGAGGTGCAGACCTGGCTCAGGGCCTCGGCGATGCGGGGATCGATCGAGGGGGCGGACGGATGGCGGACGAACATGAAACAACTCCCGTAACTGATATCTGCTGAGGTCCTAGCGGAGGACCTTCTTCAGGCCGGCCGCCCGTTCGATGACCACCATGAACAGCACGCTGATGGCGATCAGCACGACCGACAGCGCCGCGATCTGCGGATCGGTCCTGCTCTCCACGTAGTGGAAGATCTCGACGGGCAGGGTGGTGGCCTGCGGGCCGACGACGAAGAGGGAGATGACCGCCTCGTCGAAGGAGATGAGGAAGGCGATCACGCCGCCGGCCAGCACCCCGGGGGCGATGAGCGGCAGGGTCACGCGGGTGAACGTGCGCCAGGGGGACGCTCCGAGGGTGCGGGAGGCCTCCTCGCAGGACCGGTTCATAGTCATCAGGCTCATGGAGGTGGTCCTGACGACGTAGGGCACCGTGATGGCCAGGTGGGCCACGATGAGCCCGCCGTACGTTCCGGTGATCTTGAGGGGGGCGAGGACCAGCAGGAGCGCGAGCCCGAGGACGATCGCCGGCACCATCAGCGGTGACAGGAAAAATCCGGACAGGGCCTCGCGGAACCGGAACTCGTGCCTGGTCAGGGCCACCGCGACGGGCACCCCGATCAGCAGCGCCAGCAGCGCCACCCCCACGCCCACCACGGCGCTCACCTGGAACCCGTGGATGAACTCCGCGTTCTGGGCCAGGCGCTCGTACCACTGGAAGGTGAAGCCCTGCGGCGGGAACGACATCGTCGACTGCGTGTCGAACGAGATGACCACCACCATGAGGATGGGCGCCAGGAGGAACAGGTACAGCAGGGTCACGACCACCCTGGTCGGCCAGCCCTTGAGCTTGGATGTCACGCCGCCCCCCTACTGGGCCTCGATGCGCCGCAGCGCCCGCTGGTAGATGACGATGACGACGGCGAAGAGCGCGAGCAGGATGAACGCGATGGCCGCGGCGAACGGCCAGTTGAGCGTCGCCGTCGCCTGGTCGTAGATCTCGGTCGCCAGATAGAAGACCTTCCCGCCGCCCACCAGCCGCGGCGTGACGAACGAGCTGATCGTCAGCACGAACACCAGCAGCGCCCCGGTCAGCACGCCCGGCATGCTGAGCGGCCACACGATCCGCCAGAAGGTGCGCCAGCGGTTGGCTCCGAGGCTCTGCGCCGCGTGCTCGAGCTCGGGGTTGAACCGGCCGAACCCCGCGAGCAGGCAGAGGATCATGTACGGCATCATGATCTCGACGAGCGCGATGTAGACGCCGAGCCGGTTGTTGATCAGCGCGAGCGGCTGGTCCACCAGGCCCGCGCCCAGCAGCGCCTGGTTCACCACACCCTGGTTGCCGAGCAGCACGAGCCAGCCGTACGTACGGACGACCGAGCTCGTCAGCAACGGCGCCACGGCCAGCGCCACCAGGATGCCCTTGAACTTCGACTCGGTCCGCACCAGGAACAACGCGATCGGGTACGACACCAGGATCGTCAGCACCGTGACGCCGAGGCCCAGCAGCGTGGTCTCCCACGCCATGTCCCAGTAGTAGGAGTCCCCGACGAACTGCGCGTACGAGTCGAGGGTGAACGTCTCCTCGATGAACCCGGTGGAGTCCCCCCGGTTGAAGCTCATCCGCAGGAGCCAGGCCAGCGGCAGGACGAAGGAGACGGCCAGGCCGATCAGCCCCGGCACCGTCAGGCCCAGCACGGTCAGCCGGGCGGAGCGGGTCTTCGCAGTCATGTCAGTACCAGGGCGTCCTCGGCCTGCCAGGACAGCCGGACGGTCGCGCCGCGCTCCAGGCGCTCCGCCGCGCCGGCCACGGACTGGACGGACACGGTGTCGTCCCCGACCCGCACGCCGTACTCGATGGAGTCGCCCACGTAGACGACCGTCTCGACCGTGCCGTGGGCGTCGTCGGCGGCGGCCTTGCTCAGTTGCAGGCGGTGCGGGCGGACCAGCACCGTCGCGGGCCCCTTCGCGCCGTGGTCGTCGACGGCCCGCAGCTGCCCCAGCCCGGCCACGTCGAGCTCCGCGACGCCGTTCGCGGTGTGCGTGATCTCGGCGTCGAAGAGGTTGGCGCGGCCGATGAAGTTGGCGACGAACCGGTTGGCGGGGTGCTCGTAGATCTGCTCGGGCGTGCCGACCTGCTCGATGACGCCCTCCGACATGACGACGATGCGGTCGGACACGGCCAGCGCCTCGTCCTGGTCGTGGGTGACGAAGACGGTGGTGATGCCCAGCTTGCGCTGGATCGACCGGATCTCCTCGCGCATGGTGTCGCGCAGCTTGGCGTCCAGGTTGGACAGGGGCTCGTCGAGCAGCAGCACCGACGGCTCGATGACCAGGGCGCGGGCGAGCGCGACCCGCTGCTGCTGGCCGCCGGAGAGCTGCTTGATGCGGCGGCCGCTCAGGTGACCCAGTCTGACCAGGTCGAGCGCCTCCTCGACCCGCCGTCTGGCCTCCGCCTTGGAGGTGCGGCGCATCTCCAGGCCGAAGGCGACGTTGCGGGCGACGTTCAGATGGGGGAAGAGCGCGTAGTTCTGGAAGACCAGGCCCATGCCGCGCTGGTGGACGGGGGTCCTGGTCAGCTCCTTGCCGTCCAGGTGGATGCGGCCCGAGGTCGCCTCGATGAGACCGGCGATCATGCGCAGGGTCGTCGTCTTACCGCACCCGGAAGGGCCCAGCAGGGAGACGAACTCGCCCTGGTCGATGCCGAGGGTGAAGTCCGCGACGCTGGGGCGCTCCGTCCCCGGATATTTCTTGACGATCCCGTCGAGCTGGAGGAAGGACATCGTGCCGCCTCAGCTCGCCAGGATCTCTCGGCGCCACAACTGCGTCCACTTCTCGCGGTTGGCGGCCACCTGTGTCCAGTCGACCTGCAGGATCTCGGCGGACTTCGCCGGGTCGAGCGAGGTGCGCTTCAGCGCCTTCTCGCTCGGCTTCGCCTTGGTGTTGGTGGGCGCGTAGAACATGGCCTCGGTGAAGGCCTCCTGCGACTCGGGGCTCAGCGTGTAGTTGATGAACGTCTGCGCGGCGGCCGGGGACGGCGAGTCCTTCACCAGGTTGATGGTGTTGATCTGGAAGATGGTCTGCTCGTCCACGATGGCCACTTTGAGCTTGCCCTTGCTCTCGTCGGCGTAGTACTGGCCGCGCGCGTTCCAGCCGACGGCCAGCGCCGCGGTCCCCGACTGCACGAGCGTGTACGAGTCGGGCTGCGGCGCCCAGGTCTGCACGTTCGGCGCCAGCTGCTTGAGCCGGGCGATGCCCTGGTCGACGGACTTGGTGTAGTCGCCGCCCGCCTTGGCGTTCTCGATGAGCATGAGGCCGGCGCCCTGGATGTCGGGCTGGGCCGGCACCACGACCTTGCCCTTGTACTTGGGGTCCCACAGGGCGTCCCACGACGTGGGGGCCGGGGTGACGGAGTCGTTGTAGAGCAGGACGAGGCTGTCGAACGTCAGCGCCGGGCCGAAGTTGCCCTCGACCTTGCCCCGGGGGTCGATGTCCTTCATGTTCGGCACCTTGGCCGGGTCGAGCGGCTGGAACACCTCGGACTTGTTGCCGGTGCCGGAGGTGGAGATGTCCATGATGGAGATGTCGGTGTCCGGACTGTTCTTCGCGGCGCGCAGTGACGCCAGGTTCTCGGCGGAGTTGGCCGAGCCTACGAAGTTGACCTTGATTTTCGGGTATTTCTTCTGGAACGGCTCGATGACGGACTTCTTGAAGACGTCCTCGAAGATTCCCGAATATCCCTTGACGGTGATGGTTCCTGCGTCGGGCGCGTCGTTGGTGGGGGTGCTGGAACTACCGGAACAGCCCGCCACCGTGGCCAGCGCAATGGCGAGCAGCCCGCCGGCCAACGGCTTCAACTTCATGGTGGTTCTCCTTGTGACGACCGGGCCGGCGGCGGGGGGATCATGGGGTCGAGCTGCTGCAGCGCCATCTGCCGTGCGTACGACTTGTCGATGTGCTGCCGCACCAGCGTCTCTGACCTGTCCGGATCCTTGTCCTTGAGCGCGGCGGCGATCGCCCGGTGGTCCTCGTTGGTGTTCTCCATGCCGAGCGTGCTGTGGGCCAGGTACCAGATCCGCAGAGATCCGCAGTTGAGCCGGTTCACCGCTTCGGCCAGGAACGGATTGTCGGTCGACTTGGCGATCTCGAGGTGGAACTGGTGGTCGTACTCGATGGCCCCGTACGGCTGGCCGGCCGCGATCTCGTCGTCGATGCGATCGCAGATCCGTTCCAGCTCGTCGAGATGCGCTGGGGTGGCGCGTCTGGCCGCCAGCCGCGCCACCGGCTCCTCCAGGAGGTGGCGCGACTCGTACAGCCTGGACAGATCCCTGACCCGGATCCCGCGCACGTAAGGGGTGCGGTGCGGCGGGTAGTTGATGAACTGCTCGTCGGCCAGCTTCTTGAGCGCCTCCCTGATGGGGGTGCGCCCGAACCCGTAGCGGGTCGAGAGCATCGCGTCGTCCAGGGGCAGGTCCTCGACGAGGTCGCCCGTGACGATCGCCCTTCGCAGAACGTGGTACGCCTGCTCAGTCTTTGTCCGTCCGGTCAAGGTCATCCGTATACCCTCGATATATTTGAAGTACAAGGAAAGTACGAGACGGTGCATGCCGAGGTCAAGACCCTGAGCTCATTCACCGTGATCGGTCAACGACCGACCGTCAGCGCAGGATGCCTTCGTGCAGGGCGCGCAGCACGGCGTTGGTGCGATCGCGAGCGTCGAGCTTGAGCAGGATCGTGGACACGTAGTTCTTCACCGTGCCCTCGGCCAGGAACAACGCCCTGGCGATCTCCCGGTTGGCGTAGCCCTCGGCCACGAGCCGCAACACCTCGAGTTCGCGCTCGGTGAGCTCCTGCACCGGTGCCGCGTCGCCGCCGGCCGGTGGAGGGCCGGAGCGGATCGCGCGCAGCAGCCGGTCGGTGATCGACGGCGCGACGAGCGTGCCGCCGTCGGCCAGGGTGCGCACCGCCCTGGTCAGCTGCTCCAAGGTCACGTCCTTGAGCAGGTAGCCGCGCGCGCCCGCCCGGAGCGCCTGCAGCACGAGCGTGTCGTCGTTGAAGGTCGTCAGCACGAGGACCGGCGTCTCGATGCCGCGCTCGCGCAGGCGTTCGAGCGTCCAGATCCCATCGTAACGCGGCATTCTCAGATCCAGCAGCACCACGTCCGGCCCGGTCGCCGCGATGACCTCGATCGCCGCCCGCCCGTCGTCGGCCTCACCGGCCACCTCGACGTCGGCGACCTCCAGCAGGCTGCGGATCCCCTGACGGACGAGCGTCTGGTCGTCGACCACCACGACCCGGGTCACGACGCCGGCACCTGAGCCGTGACCCGGAACCCGCTCCTGCCGTCGACACTGACCTCGCCGCCGAGCGCCTCGAACCGCTCGGCCAGCCCGCGCAACCCGTTGCCGAGCACCGGATCGGCCGCGCCACGGCCGTCGTCCACCGCGGTCAGCCGCACCGCGTCGCCGTCGGACGCGACCTCGATCCACAGCTCGCGGGCGCCGGCATGCCTGATCGTGTTGGTGACGATCTCCTGCACGGCTCGTACGAGCGCCGCGACCTGCTCCTCGCCTGCCCGCACCTCGGGTGCGACCTCGATCGACACCTCGAGGCCGGGCAGATCGCGCACGACCTGCCGCAGGGCCTCCGTGAGGTCGGACGACTCGGTGCGCAGCCGGCCGACGGTGGCGCGCACGTCACCCAGCAGGTCGCGCGCCACCCGGTTGGCCCGCTCGACGTGCTCCCTGGCCCGCTCCCCGTCGCGGTGACGCGCCGCCTCCAGCTCCAGGGTGAGCACGGTGAGCTGGTGGCCGATGAGGTCGTGCAGATCGCGGGAGATCCGGAGCCGCTCGGCGGTGCGCGCCGACTCCGACAACAACACGCTCGCCGCCTGGAGCCCGACGTGCGCCTCGGTCAGCTCGCGCCGCATGCGCTGCTCCCGCATGGTCACCAGCGAGCTCAGCAGCGTCGCCGCCTGGATGAGCACGTAGAAGCCGATGCCGAGGGCCGTGTCGGCGGCGTCCATGCCGCGCGATGCCGCGGACAGGGCGAGCACCACGGTGTTGAGGCCCACCACGACGAAGCCCGCCCACGGGGGCACGACGTGGACGCTGATCGCGGCGACGATCACCAGCAGGATCGGCAGGAGGCTCCACTGCTCCGCGGACACCACCACGGCCCACGACGCCACGACCGCCGCCGCGAACGCCGCGTGGCGGACCCACCGCGGACGGCCCGGGCCGCCGGCGACGAGAACGGCCGCGATGAACACCACGAACAACGTGATCCACAGGGCCCGGGGAATGACCGCGCCGGCCGCGCCGGCCAGGACCGGACCGCCGGCCACGACCGACACGACGAACATCGCCAGCCCTGACCACTCCTCCGGCCCGAGTCGACGCATGGCCTCACCCTAACGCCGGCCCGTCGCCGTCCTCGGGTGCCGAAAGTCATGCGCGCATGCCCTGACCTTCGGCACGGGCGCGCGCCCGCCTGGCCCGCCTACCGTCGCCGCATGGAAGAGACGGAAACGGCGGTGGAGGCCGCGAACCTCCGCAAACGCTACGGCGACACGGTGGCGGTCGACGATGTGAGCCTGCGCGTCGGGACGGGCGAGATCCTCGGCATCCTCGGCGGCAACGGGGCCGGCAAGACCACCACGGTGGAGATGATCGCCGGGCTGCGGAAGCCCGACAGCGGGCGTGTCCGCGTGCTCGGCCTCGATCCGGGGCGCGACCGCGCGAGGCTCCGCCAGGTGCTGGGGGTCCAGCTCCAGGAGGCCCAGCTCCACCACGCGCTGACGGTCGCCGAGCTCATCGGCATGTTCCACAGTTTCTACCCGCATCCGAGACCCGTCGAGGAGGTCCTGGAGCTCGTCGAGCTGACCGACCGGCGTACGACCCGCTTCGAGAAGCTCTCCGGCGGCCAGCAGCAGCGGCTCTCCATCGCCGTGGCCCTCGTCGGGCGGCCCCGCGTCGTGATCCTCGACGAGCTCACGACCGGGCTGGACCCGCGTACGCGCCGGCGGATGTGGGCCGCGGTCGAGCGGCTGCGCGACGAGCGGGTCACGGTGCTGCTCGTGAGCCACGCGATGGAGGAGGTGGAGCGGCTCTGCGATCGGGTGGCCCTCCTCGACGCCGGCCGCCTCGTGGCGCTCGACACGCCCGCCGGGCTGGTCGCCAGGACGGGAGCCGCGAACCTCGACGACGCGTTCGTCGCCCTTTCCGGATCGCGGCCGGAGGAGATCTCATGAACGCCGACGCCCGCCGTCCCGGCCTCGGGTCGTGGCTGACGCTCATCCGGTGCGAGGCCAGGATGGTCGTCCGCGACACGGCCGGGCTCGTCGTGCCCATCGGGCTGCCCCTGCTGGTCCTCGTGATGAACGCCTCGTCGGCCGGCGGCGAGGTGGTGGTCAACGGCCGCACGGTGCTGGACCTCTACGTGCTGCCCCTGGTGCTGGCCATCATCATCGCCACCATCGGCGTCGTCAACATGCCGAGCTTCCTGGCGTACTACCGGCGTGCCGGGATCCTGCGCCGCCTGTCGGTCACGCCGGCCTCGCCGGCCATGGTGCTGATCGCCCAGGCGGCGGTGAGCGCGCTGCAGACGATCATCGGCATCGGGGCGGCGCTCGCCGTGGCCGTGCTCGTCTTCGACGCCAACCTCCCCTTGCGTCCCGTCACGGCGCTCGGCCTCCTGCTGCTCGCGACCGCGGCGATGTACGCGGTCGGCATGATCGTGGCCGCCGTCGCCCCGACGCCGAACTCGGCCGTGGCGATCGGGCTCGTCGCCTTCTTCGCCCTCGGCGCCCTCGGCGGGCTGTTCGGCAGCCGGGAGAGCCTTCCCGAGACGCTGGCCATGGTGGGCGAGTGGCTGCCGTTCGGCGCCACCGTCGAGGTCCTGTCGAACGCCTGGGCGGGCACCCCGATCGAGCCCCTCCATCTGGTGAGCCTGTCCGTGACGGTCCTCGTCGGCGGCGCCGTCTCGGCCGCGTTCTTCCGATGGGACTGACGGCGTCGCGTAGAGGACAGAAGCCCGAGAGCTGGCCTTATGTCCGATGTGGGGCTTAGGATCTGTCACCGATGGTTGCACCAAGAGCGCGGCTCTCGCGGTTGCTCGACGACCTCGGACGCATGTTGCTCGACCTCATCGCGTCTCCCGGGGATCTGGACGGCGAACTGACGGGTGTGGCGATCCACGGCCCGGGCGACGAACTCACCGTCGAACCGGGCGAGCTCGTGCTCGGCGTGGGCCTGCACGACAACGACGCGATCGCCGGGCTCCTGCTTCGCCTCGGCGAACGCCGTGCGGTGGGGCTCGTCGTCAAGCACCCGGTGACCGCGGACGCCTCCGTCGTCGCGGCGGTGCGGGACAGCGGCGTGGCACTGTTCGGGCTCAACCGCGCCGCCTCGTGGTCGCACGTGGCCGCCATGCTCAGGGCGCTGCCGCTGGCCACGACCGACCTCACCGGCGGGGCGGACCTGCTCGCCGGCGCGCCTGCCGGTGACCTGTTCGCCCTCGCGAACGCGGTGGGGGCGCTGCTCGACGCGCCGGTGACGATCGAGGACCGCGCGTCACGCGTGCTGGCCTTCTCCGGGCACCAACACTGCGCCGACCAGGGCCGGGTCGAGACCATCCTCGGCCGGCAGGTCCCCGACCGCTACACGCAGCTGCTCGAACAGCGGGGTGCGTTCCGCGAGCTCTCCAAGGGCACGCCGGTCTACGTCGAGCCCCTCGCCGAGGACATGCTGCCGCGGGTCGCCATCGTCGTCAGGGCCGGGGACGAGGTGCTCGGCTCGATGTGGGCCGTGGTCAGGGAGCCGCTGTCCGAGGCACGTGCGGCGGCCTTCGCCGACTCGGCCAAGATCGTGGCGCTGCACATGTTGCGGGCCAGGGCGGGCGCCGACGTCGGGCGCCGGCTCAGCGCCGACCTGGTGGCCATGGTGCTGGAGGGCGGCCCCGGAGCTCCCGAGGCGGCCAACCGCCTCGGGCTCACCGACGGCCGGCTCTGCGTGATGGCCGCGCAGGTCGTCACGGGCGACGCCGCGGACACCGAGGCGGCCATGCAACGGCTGCGCGACGCCCTCGCCCTGCACTTCTCGGCGGTGCACCCGCGCTCGGCCGCGGCGCTGCTCGGCGGGACCACCTACGTCGTGCTGCCCGTCGGCGCGAGCGGCGACCGCGACGGCACGGCGTCCGTGGTCCGGCTGGCGGTGGACTTCCTCGCCCGGGTGGGGGCGCGTACGGACGCCGTCATCGGGGTCGGGCGGGCCACCATGTCACTCGCCGAGGTGACCCACTCCCGCCGCGAGGCCGACCGGGCGCTGCGGGTGTTGCAGACCGACCGCCGCTGCAGGCGGATCGCCCGCTACAGCGACGTCCAGGTGGAGTCGCTGCTGCTGCGCCTGGCCGATCTCGTCGCCGAGGACGGCGAGCTGCACCTCGGCTCGCTCGGAGCGCTGGTGGACTACGACGCCGAGCACGAGAGCGGCTTCGTCGACACCCTGTCGGCCTACCTCGACGCCTTCGGCAACGTCGCGGAGGCGGCCGCCGCGATGCACCTGCACCCCAACTCGTTCCGGTACAGGCTGCGCCGCGTCTGCGAGATCACCGGCCTCGACCTCGCCGACGCCGACGCGCGGCTCGCCGCGACGTTGCAGCTGCGGCTCTACCGCGTCGCCAGGGACCGGGGCGTGGTCAAGGAGACGGGATCCGCCCGGTCCCGGTGATGACCCGTCATGACTCGCCCAGCAGGCCCCACTGCTCGGTGTTGTAGGTGGGGAATCCCAGGCTGTTGTCGCGGACGTTGCCGAGCTTGGCGCTGTAGGCGAGGAACGACCTGTTCTGGTAGAGCGGCAGGATCGCGTAGTCCGACGAGACGATCCTGTCGGCCTCCTGCAGCTTCTCCGTCGCCGCCTGCGCGCTCGATGCCGAGAGTGCCTCGTTCAGCAGCCGGTCGACCTTGGGGTTGCCGTAGTTGTTGA
This sequence comes from Nonomuraea sp. KM88, assembly GCF_052245635.1. Taxonomy (NCBI): domain Bacteria; kingdom Bacillati; phylum Actinomycetota; class Actinomycetes; order Streptosporangiales; family Streptosporangiaceae; genus Nonomuraea; species Nonomuraea sp. KM88. Next base: position 20,816 of record NZ_JBQQCC010000008.1, read on the forward strand.
GGTTGAACCGGCAGAAGGTCTGGTCCTCGGGGCAGCTCAGGTAGTAGGGGATGTTGCTGGTCGTCGCGAACGGCGACTGCGACACGGTGGCGACCGTCATCGCCCAGTTCCCTTCCTGCACGGCCTCGATCGTGTTGGCGACGGTGGCGACCTGCACGTCCACGCCGAGCGGCGCGAGGGCCGCCTTGACCAGCTGGGCCTCGCTGGCGCGCAGCTGGTCGCCCGCCTGGACCACGATGCGCAGCGGGGGCACGGCCTTGCCGTCCGGGTCGGCGAGCTTCGCCCCGACGCCGGTGTACCCCGCGTCGGTCAGGGTCTTCTTCGCCTTCTCGACGTCGCCGATGCCGTACCCGAGCTCGCTGACCACGTCGGAGTAGCCGGGCGCGCCGCCGATGAACAGGTGGCTCAGCAGGGGTTCCGCGGTGTCGTCGAACTGCCCGATCGTCTTGTCGATCACGTCCTGGACGCGGATCGCCTGGAAGATCGACTTGCGCAGGGCGACGTCCTGCAGCGCGCGGGCGTTGAGGTTCAGCCACAGCTTGTGGACCGATGCGCCCGGCGTCACCTGGTAGCGGACCCCGGGCAGCTCCTCGACCTGCTGGACGATGTCGACCTGCGGGTTCGGGTAGATGACGTCGACCTCCCCGTTCGCCAGCGAGGTCGGCTGCTGCGCGACGTCCGTGATGAGCCTGAAGACCAGCTTGTCCAGGTTCGGCGGCGGGCCGAACCACTTCTCGTTGCGGACCATCACCACGGAACCGTCGGAGGTGTACTCCTGGATCCGGAACGGGCCCGCCGAGAACTTCGGGACGGACTTGGCGAAGCCCTCGTTGAAGCTTTTCGCCAGGCCCGCGGCGGTGTCGGTCGGCCCGTACGTCTCGGCGACGTGGGCCGGCAGGAACGGCGAGAACAGCGCCTGCCAGTCGACGTACGGCTTGTCGAACACGACGGTGACGGTCCGCCCCTCGTCGGAGCCCTTCACCGACTTGATCCGGTCGTACCCGGCCGTGTTGGACGCCTGGCACTTGGGGCACTCACGCGGGTCGAGAACGCGCCAGGTGTAGACGAAGTCGTCCGCCGAGATCGGCCGGCCGTCGGACCAGACCGCCTCGGGGTCGATCGTGTACTTGATCGTCTGCGGTGAGTCGCCGACCTTCTCCGCGCTCGTCACGAGGGTCTCGTTGCGGACCGGCGTACCGTCCGGCTTGATCATGAAGGCGCCGGGCATCAGCACGCTCGAGATGTCGAGCACCGAGTAGGTCGCGCCGGCGGAGTTCAGCACGTTCCAGTTCGAGATCGGATAGGTGATGGTGTAGGTCGCCGTCCCGCCCTTGGCGACCTTCGCGGTGTTCATGGTGTTCACGTCACCCGTGACGCGCCCGTCGCCGGACGCCGTGCCGCCGCCTCCGCCCGCGCAGGCAGCGAGCAGCAGTGCCACGGCGCTCGTCGTCAGGGCCAGGGAGTGCTTCCCGCGGTAAGCCATGGTCTGCTCCAGATGCAGAGAAGGGTCAGGGACGCTCGTCGCGCAGCTGCGCGACGGCGTTGGCCGCCGCCCAGCCGATCAGCGCGTCGAGATGGGGAGCGTTGGGTGAGGGGTCGTCGGCACGGGTGAAGACGCCCACGGCGTACCTGCCGCCGTCGGCGAACTCGACCACGCCGACCTCGTTGCGGACCAGCGGGAGGGTGCCCGTCTTGCCGCTCACCACGATGTCGTCTCCGGGGAACCCGCTGGTCAGCCGGTGCGGCCAGATCTGGTCGCCCATCCAGCCGCGGACCAGCGCGCAGGCCTCGGGCGCGGCCGCCTCGTCGCGCCAGATCCCGGCCAGCAGCCGGGTGATCTCCTCTGGCGTCGTCCGGCAGGTCTCATCGGGCACCAGAGCCCGCAGCGCCTGGAGGCGTTCCAGCGGCACCTCGGCCAGGTCCCGCTCGTCGTCGCGGTAGCTGATGCCGAGGTCCTCCTCCAGCGAGGCCAGGATCTCCGCGCAGTTCTGCGGCACGGCCGTCGCGGTGAGCCCGAGCTCGGCGAGCAGCGCCGCCACCCGGTCCTTGCCGACCCGGTCGATGACGAGGTCGGTGGCCACGTTGTCGCTGATCACGATCATCAGCTGGGCGAGGTCCCGGTACGAGATGACGGTGTCGTCGCGCTGCACCGACAGGCCGTACGGCGACGGCACCCCGCCCGGCGGCACGGTGACCCGCTCGGAGAGGTCGATCTCGCCGGCCACCGACTGGCGGGCCAGTTCGAGGGCGACCGGCACCTTGAGCACCGAGGCGGTGACGACCGGGGTGCTCTCCCCGACGCCCACCGACCTCCCGCCGGCCAGGTCGCGCGCGTGCAGCCAGATGTCGGCGCCGAGCTCGCGCGCGTGGTCGCGGATCTGGCCGGGGGTCGCCGCCCTGGCGGTGCCGCGCGGCCTCCGGCGGGTCTCGACGCCGCGCAGGTGGTCGACGGCCAGCCTGGCCACCGTGCCGACGCAGGCGTCCGCGGCGGGGATGCGGTACTCGTAGGAGTCGGACCGTACGAAGACGGCGACGGCGTACCTGCGGCCGCCGGTCTCGACGACGCCGACCTCGTTGCGCCAGAAGCGCAGGGTGCCCGTCTTGGCGCTCACCCGCGCGTCCGGCTCGGTGAACCCGGAGCGCAGTCGGTGCGGCCAGGCCTGCAGGCTGAGGATGCGGCGCATCTCGGCGCACTGCTCGGGAGGCGCCGCCTCGTCGTTCCAGATGGCGGCGAGCAGCCGGGTGATCTCGCGGGGGGTGCCCGCCTGCAGGGACCGCTCAGGGTCCACCGCGCGGGCGGCGCGCCAGACCTCGGGGCCGGCCTTCTCGTCCGGCACGTCCTCGTAGATGCTCTGGTAGATGTCGTCGCAGGTGCCGTCGACCCGGGTCGCGGTCAGGCCGAGCTCGCGCAGGGTGGCGTTGATCGCCTCGGTGCCGAGCAGGTCGACGAGCAGGTCCGTGGCGGCGTTGTCGCTGACGCTCATCATCCAGTACGCGAGGTCGCGCAGCGAGAGCTCGATCGGGTCGGCCATCACGGACAGCCCGGTCGGTCCCGCCGAGCGCCCCTCGACGGGGACGTCGATCCGTTCCGCGGGGTCGAGCCGCCGGTCGCCGAACCGCCGGAACAACTCCACCAGCACCGGGATCTTGAAGACGCTCGCGAGCACCACGAGCCCGTCCTCGCCGTACCCGATCTCCTCGCCGCTGTCGAGATCGACGGCGTGCGCCCAGGCCCGCGCGCCGACCGCGCCAAGGACCTGCTCCACCTGCTCTTTCACGCGTTTCTCCTGTCGTCTCAGCGCCGGCGGCGCAGGGCCCGGCCGGACAGGCGCCCGGTGGGTACGCCGTCGGCCAGCGCGGTCTCTCCGTTGACCACCACGTGCCGGACACCGGTCGCGTACTGGTGGGGGTCCTCATATGTCGCGCGGTCGCCGACCGTGTCCGGGTCGAACACGACGATGTCGGCGAAGTTGCCCGGGGCGAGCACGCCGCGGTCGCGCAGGCCGAGGTTGCCCGCGGGCAGGCTCGACATCCGGCGCACGGCCTCGCCGAGGGTGAGCAGCGACTGCTCGCGGACGTACGTGCCGAGAATCCGGGCGAAGCTGCCGTAGGCGCGCGGATGGGTGGGCACGCCGGAGTCGGGCGGTTCGGCGGCGAACGTGGGGGCGTCGGAGCAGACCGAGACCCACGGCTTGCGCAGGGCGGTGCGCAGCGCCTCCTCGTCCATCATGAAGTACATGGCGTGCAGCGCGGGCTCCTGCTCGACCAGTTGGAGCAGCATCTCCACGGGGTCGGTGCCGGCCGCGTCCGCCGCCTGCGCGAGGCTGAGGCCGCGGTGTTTCGCCACCGGCCCGTTCGGGTCTGGGAGCAGCATGACGCCACTCGCGCCGCTCGCGGCGAGGTAGAGGTTCTCCCAGCGCTCCGACGGGGTGACGACGGCCGCACGGATGCGGGCCCGCTCGCCCGGGTCGGCGAGCCTGGCCGCGAGCGCCTCGTGGCCGCCGTCGTGGAACTCCGGCGGGATCGAGGCGGCGAGCTGGGTCTGCCCGGCGAGGTAGGGGTAGACGTCGGCGGTCACCGGCCGGCCCGCGGCCCTGGCGGCCTCGATGCGCTCGATGGCCCGCGCCATCTTCGGCCAGTTCCGCCGTCCCGCGGTCTTGAGGTGGTAGATCTCCGCGTGCAGCTCGGCCCGGCGGCCGATCTCGATCAGCTCGTCGACGGCGTCGAGGAAGTGGTCGCCCTCGCTGCGCATGTGCGAGATGTACATGCCGCCGTGCCGCGCGACCACCTCGCACAGCGCCACCAGCTCGTCGGTCGAGGCGAAGCACCCCGGCGGGTAGATGAGCGCCGATCCCAGCCCCAGGGCGCCGTCGGCCATCTCCTCGTCGAGGATGCCGCGGACGCGGTCGAGCTCGGCCGCGGTCATCGGCCGGTCGTCCGCACCCGCGCCGATCATCCGCATGTTGTGCGCGCCGACGAAGCTCGCCACGTTCTGTGCCACCCCCTTGGTCTCGAGGTGGGAGAGGAACTCCGACAGGCGGTCCCAGGTCAGCGGCGGGTCGTCGGGCCCCATGCCGGGTTCGAGCTCGGCCCTGATCTCGGCGGTGAGCGGGCCGATCGAGATCCCCTCGCCGAAGACCTGGGTGGTGACGCCCTGGTAGAGGTCGGACAGGCCGCGGCCGTCCCGTTCCAGCGTGAAGTACGCGTGGCTGAGCACGTTCACGAAGCCGGGCGCGACCACCAGGCCCGTGGCGTCGAGCACGGGCGCGTCGGGATCGCCCCCGCCCGGGCCGACGGCGAGGATCCGGTCTCCCTCGACGAGGACGTCGGCCACGCGGCCGGGCCCGCCGCTGCCGTCATGGACTGTGCCACCGCGAATCACCAGGGTCGTCGACATGCGAGCATCCTGCGACGCCGGGACCACGCAGGAGTTCATCCGATCGCACGAAGTCGGCGGCCACTTTACGTCCCTCTCCACGAAGAGCCTGCCCGGCCGGTGGACTGCACTGGGCTCCTAGGCGTGTGCGGTACGACGACACGGAGGTCGAGCATGGAGAGCACAGCCACGAGGCGGACGCTGTTGAAGGCGTCTCTCGCCGGTGCGGGCGGGGCGGTGATGAGCGCCGGCGCCGTCCCGGGTGCGCGGGCCGCCTCGTCCGGCCGGCATCGCCCGGACTGGCACCGTCGCATCGACGAGATCGTCGCCGCCATCGAGCCGGAGGGCGCCGGCATCACCGTGGCCGTGAGCAAGAAGGGCCGTACGGTGTTCGCGAAGGGTTACGGCCTGCGCGACCGCGGCCTGCCCGACCGCTTCACCGGCGAGGACTTCTTCCGGGTCGAGCAGCTCGACGAGGTGCTCGACCTGCGGCGGGGCCGGCGCCGGGCCACCTTCGACACCGTCTACAACCTCGGCTCCATCAGCAAGGGTTTCACGGCGGCCGCGGTCCTGCTGCTCCACGAGCGGCGCAGGTTGTCGGTCCACGACCGGCTCGGCACGTTTCTCCCCGGTTACCGGCGGGCCGCCGACGTCACCTTGCTCCAGCTGATGCACCAGGTGACCGGCATTCCCGACTACAACCAATTTCCGCTGTTCCAGTCGGCGTACGACGCCTTCGTCGCCTCCGGGGAGACCGACCACTCGGCCGTCGTCACGAAACTGGAGTCGCTGCCGCTCCAGTTCGAGCCCGGATCGAAGTACGCCTACAGCAACAGCAACTTCCTGCTCCTCGCGCTGGTGGTGCAGAAGGTGGCCGGGATGCCCCTCGGCCGTTTCCTGCACCGCCACTTCTTCGGCCCTCTGCGGATGCGCGACACGACCCAGGGATATCCGGCGCGCGGCAGCCGGGACGTCGCCCTCGGCTACTACGCCGAGACCGACGGGGTGCACCGCGCGTACCAGTGGAGCCTGCCGTGGATGGCGGGCGCCGGCGGGCTGACCGGCAGCGCGCGCGACCTCGCCGTGTGGAACGCGGCGCTGTCGCGGCCCGGCCTGTTCCGCCGGGAGACGCTGCGGATGATGTTCACCCCGGAGCTCGACAACTACGCGTGCGGCTGGGTCGTCCAGAAACACGACGGCAAGCCGTACGTCTGGCACAACGGCGGCATGGGCGGGTTCCGTACCATGAACGCCCTGTTCCCGGACCAGGACATCTCCGTCATCCTGCTGAGCAACGACCAGACCACCTATCCCGCGATCGACCGCAGCGCGCCCAAGGTCTTCGACGCCGTGCGAGAGATCTGGTAGCGACCCGTGCTCACGTACACACTCCGCCGGCTCCTCATCGCCGTCCCGGTGATCGTGGCGTCGACCTTCACCGTCTTCCTGCTCGTGACCATGGCGGGCGACCCGCTCGCGGGCCTCAAGGGCCGCAACCCGCCGCCGTCGCCGCAGGTGATCGCGGTCGAGGAGCAGCGCCTGCACCTGGACGAGCCGCCGCTGCAGCGGTACTGGACCTGGATCACCGGCGTCGTGCAGGGCGACTTCGGCCCCTCCGTGCGCACCAACGTGGACATCGGCCACGAGATCGCCGCCAGGTTCGGGGTCACCCTGCGGCTGATAGCCGTCGCGGTGCTCCTCGCCCTCGTGCTCGCCGTCGTGGTGGGCGTGATCAGCGCGGTCAAGCAGTATTCGGGCATCGACTACGGGTTCACGTTCGCCGCGTTCCTGTTCCTGTCGATGCCGTCGTTCTGGTTCGCCGTGCTGCTCAAGCAGGGCGGCATCTCCCTCAACAACCTCATCGGCGACCAGGTCGTGTACACGATCGGGGAGAGATCCGTCATCGTCGAGGGCGGCGCCTGGGCCCAGCTGGCCGACGCCGCCGGCCACATGGTGCTGCCGACGATCTCGCTGGCGCTGCTGTCCTTCGGCGCGTGGAGCCGGTTCCAGCGGGCGTCCATGCTCGACGTGCTCAACAGCGACTACGTCCTGTTCGCCCGCGCCAAAGGGCTGTCCAGGCGGCGCGTCGTCGTACGCCACGCCCTGCGCACGGCGCTCATCCCCATGACCACCGTCACCGCGCTCGACTTCGCGACGCTGATCTCCGGGGCCGTGATCACCGAGACGGTCTTCCAGTGGCGCGGGCTCGGCGAGTTCCTCGTCACCTCCGTCAACCAGCGCGACGCCTACGCGGTGCTCGCCTGGCTGCTGGTGGTGGCGGTCGCGGTCATCGTCTTCAACCTGATCGCCGACCTGCTGTACGCCCTCCTCGACCCCCGGATTCGCCATGAGTGACCACATCGAGGCGGCACCCCGCCCCCCATCGAGCGCGCAGGCGGCCGGCGCGGTGCGCCAGCGCAGCCAGGGCGAGCTGGTGCTCCGCCGCTTCCTGCGGCACAAGGCCGCCGTGATCAGCCTGGCGCTGTTCACCGCCGTCGTCCTGCTGGCCTTCGTCGGCGGCGCGCTCTGGCGCTACGACTACGCCGACATCACCTCGGCGGTGTCCGTACCGCCCTCGCTCGACCACCCGTTCGGCACCGACAACCTCGGCCACGACACGTTCGCCCAGGTGCTGCGCGGCACCCAACGCTCGATCGAGATCGCCCTGCTCATCGCGTTCCTGGCCGGGCTGGTGGGCACCCTGTGGGGGGCGTTCTCCGGCTACTACCGCGGCATCACCGACAGCGTGATGATGCGGATCGCCGACCTCGTCCTCACGCTGCCGCTGCTGGCGGTCGCCGCCGTGCTGACCCGCGCCACCTCCGGCTCCTGGTGGTTCGTCGCGCTCGTCATCGCCGCCCTCCAGTGGGCGTACGTCTCCCGCGTGGTGCGCGGCGTGGTGCTGTCGCTGCGGGAGAAGGAGTACGTCGAGGCGAGCCGCGCGCTCGGCGCCACCGACCGCTGGATCATCTTCCGGCACCTGATCCCCAACGCGCTCGGGCCCATCATCGTCAACGTCACCATCCTCGTGGCCGCCGCCATCCTCGTGGAGACGGCGCTGTCGTTCCTCGGCCTGGGCGTGCAGCCTCCCGACACCTCCCTCGGCCTCCTCGTCAGCGAGGCCGACACCGCGGTCAGCACCCGGCCCTGGCTGTTCTACTTCCCCGGCGCGTTCATCGTGGTGATCGCCCTGTCCATCAACTTCATCGGCGACGGGCTGCGCGACGCCTTCGACCCGACCCAGCGGAAGGTGCGCGCATGAGCGAACGTGAGGCGGTGCTCGAGGTCGAGGGCCTCACCGTGTCGTTCCCCACCGAGGACGGCCTGGTCCGCGCCGTCCGCGGGGTCAGCTACGAGCTGCGGCGCGGCGAGGTGCTCGGCATCGTCGGCGAGTCCGGCTCGGGCAAGTCGGTCACCTCGATGGCGGTGATGGGCCTGCTGCCGGCCTCGGCGCGGATCGGCGGCTCGGTCCGGTTCCGCGGCCAGGAACTGATCGGCGCGCCGGACAGGCGCATGCGGGCCCTGCGCGGCGGCCGGATCGCGATGGTCTTCCAGGATCCGATGACCTCGCTCAACCCGGTCTACGCGGTGGGCGACCAGATCGCCGAGGCGGTCAGGGCGCACAACGACGTCACCGCCGCGCAGGCCCGCGAACGCGCCGTCGAACTCCTTGCGATGATGCAGATCCCGCGGCCCCGCGAACGCGCCCGCGACTATCCGCACCAGTTCTCCGGCGGCATGCGCCAGCGCGTCGTCATCGCCACCGCCATGGCCAACTCCCCCGACGTCATCATCGCCGACGAGCCGACCACCGCGCTCGACGTCACCGTGCAGGCCCAGGTGCTCAGGGCTCTGGAGACCGCGCGGGCCGCGACCGACGCCGCCATGGTGCTGATCACCCACGACCTCGGCGTCGTCGCCGGGGCCGCCGACCGGGTGCTCGTCATGTACGCCGGCCGCCCGGTCGAGCTGGGCGGCGTCGACGACATCTACTACACGCCGCGGATGCCGTACACGCTCGGTCTGATCGGCAGCCTTCCCCGGCTCGACGGCGCCCGCGGGGGCGAGCGGTTGACGCCGATCGCGGGATCGCCTCCGTCGCTGCTCGACCTGCCGCCGGGATGCCCGTTCGCGCCGCGCTGCCCGATGCGCCAGGACACCTGCGAGACCGCCGAGCCGGAGCTGGCCGCCTCCTCCGGCCCTGACCACCTGGCCGCCTGCCACTTCTCCGCCGACCTGGAAGGGCGGCGGCCCGAGGACGTCTTCACCGTGACGTCAGCCGACGATGCCGCTGGAGGTGCGTCATGACCGGGCAGCCGCTGTTGTCCGTGCGCGACCTGGTCAAACACTATCCGGTGCGCGGCAAGGGCCTCCTGCGGCGGACGACCGGCAACGTGCACGCCGTGTGCGGGGTGTCGTTCGACCTGCACCGCGGCGAAACCCTCGGCCTGGTCGGGGAGTCGGGCTGCGGCAAGTCCACCACCGGGCGGGCCGTGCTCAACCTGCAGCCGCCGACCTCCGGCCAGGTGCTGCTCGACGGCCAGGACCTCGGCGCCGTCACGGCCGCCGGCATGCGCCGCCTGCGCCGGCGCATGCAGATCGTGTTCCAGGACCCGTACGCGTCCCTCGACCCCCGCATGACGGTCAACGACGCGATCGCGGAGCCGCTGCGCATCCACGGCACCTACCGTCAGGACGGGCCCGACCGGGTGCGGGAGCTGCTCGGCAACGTCGGGCTCAACCCCGAACACGGCAACCGGTACCCGCACGAGTTCTCCGGCGGCCAGCGGCAGCGCGTCGGCATCGCCCGCGCGCTGGCGATGCGGCCCGAGCTGATCGTCCTCGACGAACCCGTGTCGGCGCTCGACGTGTCGATCCAGGCGGGCGTGGTCAACCTGCTGGAGGACCTCCAGCAGCAGCTGGGCCTCGCCTTCCTCTTCGTCGCCCACGACCTGTCCGTGGTGCGGCACATCGCCCACCGGGTCGCGGTGATGTACCTGGGCCGCATCGTCGAGATCGGCGACAGGGACGAGCTGTTCGACCGGCCCGCCCACCCGTACACCCGGGCGCTGATCTCGGCCATCCCGGTGCCCGACCCGCGGCGTGAACGGATCAGGGCGCGCGAGCGGATCGTCCTCGAAGGGGACATGCCGAACCCGGTCAGCCCGCCGAGCGGGTGCCGGTTCCGTACGCGCTGCCCGAAGTTCGCGCAGCTCACGACGGACGAGCAGAGGGCCTGCGTCGAGCAGGCGCCCGAGCTGGTCGACCGCGGCCACGGCCACCCGGCCGCCTGCCACTACGCGGAGGTTCCCGCCGTGTGATCGCCCCGGCGTTCAGGACAGGTCGGACAGGTCGAGGACGAAGCGGTAGCGCACGTCGTTGCGTTCGAGACGGTCGAGTGCCTCGTTCACGCGCGCCGACGGGAGCACCTCCACGTCGGCGGCGACGCCGTGCTGGGCGCAGAAGTCCAGCAGGGCGGCGGTCCCGAGCCGGCCGCCGCTGCCCGCGGAGCTGAGCTTCTTACGCCCGACGAGCAGGTCCATGGCCTGCAGGGTGACCTCCCCGAGGTGCCCGACGAGGCTGAGGGTCCCGTCCATGGCCACGAGCCGCAGGTAGGGGCCGAGGTCGTGCGGGGCGGGGACGGTGTCGATGACGACGTCGAACCGGTCCCGCGCCGCGGCCATCCGGTCCTGGTCCGTGAGGACGACGACGTCGTGGGCGCCGAGCCGGCGGGCGTCGCCGGCCTTGCCCGCCGACCGGCTGACGACCGTGGTCTCGGCGCCGAGCGCCACGGCGAGCTTGACCGCGAGGTGGCCGAGGCCGCCCAGCCCCACCACGGCGACGCGGGTGCCCGGCCCCACGCCGAGCGCGCTCAGCGGCTCCCAGACGGTGACCCCGGCGCAGAGCAGCGGAGCCGCGGCGGCGGGGTCGAGGCCGGCGGGGAGCCGGTAGGCGAAGCGGTCGCGGACGACGTACTCGCGGGAGTAGGCCCCCAGGGTGGTCGATCCGTCGTGGCGGTCGGTGCCGCCGTAGGTCAGGGTCGGGAACGCGTGGCAGAAGTTCTCCTGGCCGGCGCGGCACATGGCGCACTCCCCGCACGCGTCGACGATGTTGCCGACCGCGACGGGGTCGCCGGGCGCGAACCGGGTGGCCTCGGGCCCGGTCTCGGTCACGACTCCCGTGAACTCGTGGCCGGGCACGACGGACGCGCCCGGCTCGCGGGGGGCGCGGACGGCGTGCAGGTCGGTGTGGCAGACGCCGCAGTGGTCCACGCGTACCGCGATGTCGTCGGGGCGCAGGTCGCGCCGTTCCAGGGACGCCCGCCGCAGCGTCGTCACGGGGCCGTCCGCGCGCCATCCCAGTGTGGTTCTCATCTGGACTCCTATAAACAGACTGTTCGGTTTATTTCACGATGGCACAGGGTATGCCCGCAGAGCAAACCGACTGTTCTGTTTGGTAAGCTCGCGCCATGGCCGACCCGCCCCTGACCTCGCGCGGCGCCGCGACCCGCGGCCGCATCCTCGACGCGGCGACCAGGGAGTTCGCCGAGCACGGCATCGCCGGGGCGCGCATCGAGCGGATCGTCGCGGCAGCTCGCACCAACAAGGCGCAGCTCTACGCCTATTTCGGCAGCAAGGAAGGATTGTTCGACGCCATCTTCTACGGTTCCCTCGAGCGGATCACCAACGTCGTCCCGATCGACGCCACCGACCTCGCCGACTGGGCCGTGCGCCTCTACGACGAATATCTCCGCCGCCCCGACCTCATCCGGCTGGCCACCTGGGCGCGCCTGGAGCGGCGCCCCGCCGGCCACCTCGTCGACGACACCGACCGCCTCGACGAGCGCAAGCTGAGCGCCATCGCCGAGGCTCAGGCCGCGGGGGCCGTGCGACCCGGCGACCCGTTCGACGTGATGGCCCTGGTCATCGCGATGTCCATGGCCTGGTCGCCGGTCAGCAACGTCTACGCCGCGACCGCCGACGAACCCCCCGACGCGCACGAGCAGCGTCGCGCCCTGTTGCGCGAGAGCGTCAAGCGCGCCGTGATGACGTGAGCGCGCGCACCGGCGCGGCGCCGGCCCCCGGCCGCCGCGAACGCAAGAAGCAGGCCACCAGGACCGCGCTCCGCGACGCCGCCCTGCGCCTGGCCCTGCGCCACGGCGTCGACAACGTCACGGTCGAGCAGATCGCCGACGAGGCCGACATCGCGCTGCGGACCTTCTTCAACTACTTCTCCAGCAAGGAAGAGGCCATGGTGGCGCCCGTGTCGGCCGCCGCGGAGCAGCTCATCACCCAGTTCAGGGCCCGGCCGCGCACGGAGTCGGTGTTGCGGGCGTTCCGCGAGGCGGTGCTCATCGTCCTCAACGAGAGCGACGCCGTCAGCCACGACCACATCGAAGCGCTGCGGCTCATCCGGCGCGAACCGTCACTGATGCCGCAGCAACTGGCCGTGCTCGCCGCCCAAGAGGAGACCTTCGCCGAGGCCATCGCCGAACGCGTCGAACCCCCGGGCCGCGACGGCTACTATCCGGCCGTGTGCGCGGCCGCCGTGCTTGCGGCGCTCCACGTCGTCCTGGACCGGTGGCTCGACCAGGCCGCGGGCCTGGACCACGCGTCCGCCACGGCCCTGCTGGGTCAGCAGTGCGACGCCGCCATCGCCGAACTCGCCGCCGGCCTGGACCGCCCCGGCTCCACCACCACGTAGGCCTCGCGACCACGCCGGCCACCACCACCCACGTCCCGGCTCCGCGACCACGTCGGGCTTCCCGCCGCCTGGACGGGGGAGCGTGCACCCCTCCCGACTTCCGCTCTACGGAAATCCCACTAAATCATGATTTATCACACGTGATACGTTAAACGGGTCGTTTGTCCCTGTAGTGACACAGCCACCCAGAGAGGCAGAGTGTGCGAGCCGACGATCAGATCACTGACCGGAAGCTAGAAAAGGCCGACTTCAACGACATCTACGATCGTCCAGACCCCCGGGCGTACTACGACCGCCTCGGCAGCCTGGACTACGCCGTCCCCCACCACGGGCAGCGCGTCTTCCGCAAGGTGCTCGACGCGCTCGACGTGGACTCCCCGACCGTCGTGGACCTGTGCTGCTCGTACGGCGTGAACGCGGCGCTGATGAAATGCGACCTCACGCTCGACCACCTCTACGACCACTACGCCGCCGACCAGGTGGCCCACCTCGCCCCAGAAGCGCTCGCCGACGAAGACCGCAGCTTCTACCGGAGCCGCCGACGGGAGGCGGCTCCACGGGTGATCGGGCTGGACACCGCCTCCTCAGCCGTCGACTACGCCGTACACGTGGGCCTGCTGGACGCGGGGGCGTCCGACAACCTGGAGCAGAACGACCCATCGCCCGAGCTGGCGCAAATCGTCGGCGAGGCGGACCTCATCACGGTCACCGGCGGCATCGGCTACATCACCGACCGGTCGATCGACCGCCTGCTCGACTGCACGTCCCCCGACCGCCGCCCCTGGTTCGCCGCTCTCTGCCTGCGGACGGTCGACTTCACCCCCGTGGCCGACACGCTCGCCCGTCACGGGCTGATCACGGAGCAACTGGACAACGCCACCTTCCCGCAGCGGCGCTTCGCCGACGACCTGGAGCGGGAGTTCGCCCTGCGGTCGCTGGCCGAGCAGGGCCTCGACCCCACGGGCAAGGAAGCGGACGGCGAGTATCACGTCAACGTCTTCCTCTCCCGCCCCAGCGAGGACGTCGCCGTCGCGCCCATCGACGCGATCCTGGAGGACCTGGCCCCGCCTGACACCGCCTCCGCGACGAACCACCTGCTCGGCTGAGCCCGCCGGCCGGAGGCCGCTGCCCACCATGGCCTCGGCCTCCGGTCACACCCTCACCCCAGCCGAAGCACCGTCATCCCCGGCCGGGCAGCCCCCACCCCGGCCGGGCCGGCTCTCGCGTCCGGCCCAACCTCGCCTCGCCGAACAGCCCCCCGCCTCCGGCCGGGCGGCTCCTCGACCGCCTCAACCAGCGAGCCGGCGCGCCACGTCCTCGCGGATCCCCGACGGCAACAAGGGCACCAGGCCGGCGCGGCAGGACGGCGGGGTCTGCGCCAGCAACCCGGCGATCGTGGCGGGCGGAAGGCGGCTCAGCGCCTGAGCCGCCGGGTCCTTCTGCATCGCGGCGACGGCGAGGCCGCTCTGCCGGGTGTCGATGTCGGCCATCGCCTCGATGGCCGCCGCCGAATGCCGGTCGTGCATCTGGCCCAGCACGAGCCCGCGGTGGTGGGCGTTCATCGCGAGGACCACCCTGGCCACCAGGCGCGGGTCGCGCACCTGGTCGAGCAGCCAGCCCGCGCGGGACGGAAGCAGCATCTGGAGGATCGTCGCGCTCTTCGCCGCCTGGCGGCACATCTCCTCGACCGCGGCGGTCGTGAACAACGTGTACCGCTCGGCGAGCAGCACCGCCGCCTCGTCGGGGGGCAGGGCGAGGACCATCGAACCCCGCTCCGCTTCGCCGGCGTCCGCCAGCGTCCGGCGTACGCGTCGCGCCGCCGCCCCGGCGCCTGCTCCCCCGCCTGCGGAGACGCCCCTGCCGCCGGGAACGCCGCCGTTCGCCCGTACGGCCCCGTCCTCCCCGGGCGGCCGGGAAGATCGGGCAGGATGGGGCGGCGTTGCCGTGGAAGCGCGCGACGGCCGCCGCGGCCCGGAGCCGGGATCGCCCCTGGCGGCCCCTTCCAGGTGCCGCGCCAGCTCACCGGCGGTCATCCGGTTGGCCGGGCTCTTGGCGAGCAACCGGTCGAGGGCCGGCTTGAGCCGGACCGCCCTGGTCATCGGGTCCGGGGGCGAGGTGAGGATCGCGAACCTGGTGGCCTCCTCGGTGCGCTTGTGGAACGGCGGGCGTCCTTCCAGGGCCGTGTAGAGGGTGGCCCCGAGCGACCACAGGTCGGCCGCCGGGCCCACCGGCGTGCCGCGTATGCGCTCGGGGGCGATGAAGTCGGGGGTGCCGACCACGTGGCCGAGCATGGTGATGCGCTCGTGGCCCTCGATGGTGGCGATCCCGAAGTCGACCAGGACGACCGAGCTGGAGGCGGTGATCAGGATGTTGTCCGGCTTAACGTCGCGGTGGAGCACCCCTACCGCGTGCGCGGCGGCGAGCGCGTGGAGCGCCTGGGCGCCGATGCGCACCACGGCGGGCTCGGACAGCGGCGCTCGTTTGATGAGCTCGCCGAGCACGGTGCCCTGGACGTAGTCCATCACGATCCACGGGCCGTCGGGGGCGTCGAGCACGTCGTGAACGCGGACGATGCCGGGGTGGTCGATCCTGGCCAGCGCCTGCGCCTCGCGTTCGGCCCGCGCCCTCAGCTCCGGCAGGCGCCCGACGTCGGCGCGCACCTGCTTGAGCGCCACCACCCGGTCGAGCTTGCTGTCACGCCCACGCCAGACCCATCCCATGCCGCCGCTGCCCAGGGGCGCCTCGATGACGAACCGGCCGGCGACGCGCCTACCAATCATCGTTCAGCCCGGCGTACCCGGCCCGCCCGCCGGTCGCGGCCGTCCGTGCGGCGCGGTCGTCGCGGAGCTCGCGCAGGGCCTCGTCCTCGAAACTCCTGGTCACGTTGTCCTCCTGCCGCGGCGGCGGGTAGGAGGTGCCGGCGTCGCGGAAGGTGTCGTGGGAGGTGCCCGTATGCGGATCCTCCGCGGTGTACGGCCGGGTCGGGCCGTCCCGCCCGGCGCCGCGCGCGAGCCGCCTGTCGGCCTCGTTGATCTGGTCGATGGCGTCGTTGACCTCCTGCTTCTCCAGCGCCGCCACGATCGTGTCGTAGCTGCCAGGCCGCTGCATGAGCTTGACGAGGATCGGCAGGCACTCGATGAGCAGGATGAACAGGAACAGCAGGAGCCTCGCCGTGCTGAGGGTGGCGTTGTCCCGCGAGACCCTGCTGAGCGCCTCCAGCCGCAACATCAGGCCGTCGGACCCCGTGATCTCCTGGGCGAAGCCGTTCCGGAGCCCGGCCTGCTGCTCGGTCAGTTTGTCCAGCTCGGCCTGCACGGCGCGCAGGTCCTGCTCCGCCTGGGTCAGCCTGCTCGCCTTTCCCGCTTTCTGGGTGTCGCTGAGCTGCTGCCTGCGCTGCTCGATCTGCCCGTCGAGGTCCTTCGCCCGGTCGCGGGCCGTGATGTACGCCTCCTCCGCCGCCTTCGCGAGCGGACCTCGGCCCTTCTTCGCGCACTTGGGCGGTCCGATGTACAGCTGGCACTGCCATTCCTGGTAGGCCTTGTCACGCTGCTTGACGGCCTGGGCCCGCGACTTGGTCAGCTCCTGGACGCGGGGGTCGGCGGCGGGGTCGAGCGGGCTCTCACCGCGTGAGACGATCACGGCTTCCAGTGCCGTGGCCGACTTCTCCAGCTCGGCGATGCGCCGGCCGGTCTCCCCCGCCTGCTGCGCGCGGGTGAACGCGTCTGTCCGTTCCTGCTGGATGTCGACGATCTCGGCGTCGATCTCAGGCTTGAAGATCTGCAGGACCAGCGGCGTGGAGATGACGGCCCCGAGCAGCAGCGCGAGGAGCACCCGGGGCAGGGCGAGCCAGAAGCGACGTCCGCCCTGGGCCGGGAGGGACGTGACGAGCCACCGGTCGAGGCTCAGGATCGCCACGCCCCAGACGAGGCCGATGAGGACGGCGAGCGGCGTGAACACCTTGAGCGCCGAGGCGAGGGCGAACGTCATGGAGATGGCGGCGACGCAGGCCGTGGTCAGGATGGCGCCACCCATGCCGTGGAATCTGGCGCGCTCTCCCCTGCACCTGTCCAGCACTTCGGGACGCGCACCCGACAGGACGATCAACCATCTACCGACCACACGCCACCCCGGGGGAAAGGGACAGGATGCCGCACAACCTATCCCGTGAGTAATCCCATGACTACCATAAACAACCGGCAATCATGACTTATAACAAGAGGATAAATGTCGGCTCACTCAGGAGCCTGATCCACCAGCTCGTCTCAAACTATCAGAAAACGGACAAACGATGATCAACTACATATTTCACCCTTGGTGCTGAACAGGGTTAGTCGCCGAACAGGGTCTTGAAACGGGCGGGGAGATTCTTGCACCATTTCGCAGAGGGCGGGTTGCGTGGCGAGCTCGCCGATCTGATCGTCTCATTCAGGGAACGGCTGGCCGTCGTGGAGATCGACGCCGCCGGCATACGTGTCTTCGAGGTCCGCGCCGACGAGGTCGGCACGGCCCACCACACGCGCAGAGCCTCCGCCAAGTGGTCCACCCTGACCGCCTCGGGCGACGAGGTCTTCGACGCGGTGCTCCGGGTCGCCCGCGATCTCGTCTCCGCCGACGAGGCCGATCCCGTGGTGATCGCGCGCTCCGCCGGCGGGCACGAGCAGGAGGCCGCGGTGCGCGCGCTGCTGCGGTGGCGCCCCTCGGCCCGGCTCATCGAGGCGCCGGGGGTGAAGGTCGGCGAACTGCTCGGCGAGCTGACCGCCGGGGCACCCCTGCGCCAGACGTACGACCTGATCGTGGCCAGGGAACGCGCTGAGGACGGCAGGCTCGAACTCGTGGGCCGGCGGCTCTTCGGCGCCGGCGCGCAGCCCGGCGACGAGGCCCACGTGACCGTCACGTGCACCGACGCGGGCGGCATGGTGCTCGCCGTCTCCGCCTGGTCGGGCCCGCTCCGGCCGTCGGGGCTGGTGTCGGCCGACCACGCGCCGCTCCCGCCGGGGCGGCACCCGCTGCGGGCGGTGCTGGAACGCCCCGGCCTGGTCCGCTTCCCCGAGGTCCCCGGGCTCCGGCCGGACACGCGCCCGTGGGAGGAGATCGTGGCCACGCTGCCGGAGCGGCTCCAGCGCCCGCCCCGGCCCGCGCACCTGGTGTGCGCCATCGAGACGGCGGGCACGAGGGAGGAGTTCGAGGCCCGCTGCCACTGGGCCGGCTACGTCATCGACCTCCTCGCCGACCGCTGCCCCGACCTGCGGCAGCTCAAGGTGTCCGTCATGGGGTACGGCACCCACGTGTACGACACGAGGCGCGCAGACCGCAGCAGGCCGGCCGTCGCCGCCTGGTCGGCGTCCACGGCGCAGGCCCGCGCCGCCCTCGAGTTCCTGCGGCCCACCGCGCCGACCTACCCGAACGCCGCCCAGGTCGAGGACGTGCTCGCGGAGGTGCGCACCCGGCTGATCCAGCAGACGGAGGGCACGCGCACGGCGCTGCTCACCATCGGGGCGCGGCCCCCGCACCCTCCTCGGTCCGGCCTCGACCGGGTGCCCGCCTGTCCCGCGCGGCACGACTGGCTGGCGCTGCTGCGCGAGATGGAGCAGCGCCACGGCCTCCGGAGCGCGGTCATCTGCGACAGCCCGCCGGCCACCTCCACGTCGCCCTGGCACCGGCTCGGCGCGACCGCGTTGTTCCAGGTGGACGCGGTCAACGCGGAAGAGCTCGCGGTCCGGCTCGGCCTGGTGACCGAGCCGGCGAGGGTGCTCTCCCTTCCCTTCGTCTCCCAGAGTGAGGACAGCGGTGGCCGACACTGACTCCGTCCCTGACGACCCCGAGCGCGGCCGGGAGCCCGACATCGCGATGTGGGGAGCCTCGGGCAGCGGCAAGACCGCCTTCCTGGCGGCGCTGAGCATCGCGCTGAACAAGTCCCGTGACGCCGGCTGGAGGCTCATCGGCGAGAACGCGGTGTCGCGGACAGAGCTGGCGAAACTGCGCAACACGCTGCTGCAGGCGCGCACGTTCCCCGCCCCCACCGAGGCCCTCACCCACTACAGCTGGATGATCATCGGCCCGGCGGAGACACGCCGGCGATGGTGGTGGCCGTGGACGGCGCGCGCGGCGAGGGCGCCGAAGATCAAGCTCGACTTCCTCGACCTCCGAGGCGACCTGTTCGCCGAGTCGGAGTCGAACATCGACAAGAAGGCCCTGGTCGACAGCCTCGTCAAGAGCCGCGGGCTGATCTACATGTTCGACCCCGACCGTGAGGCCCGGGTGGGCGACGCGTTCAAGCACCTGGACGCCGCGCTGCACGAGGTCGCCGGCCGGATGCTCGTCGGCGACGAGTACGAGGACGGCAAGCTGCCCCACCACATCGCGGTCTGCATCACCAAGTACGACGACCCCCGGGTGCTGCGGATCGCGATGGAGGGAGGGTTCACGGAGCGGGACCCCACCGACGAACTGCGCATCCCCCACGTGCCCCCTGACCGCGTCCGCGACTTCTTCCGGCTGCTGTGCCACGAGGCCCACGACCACAACACGGAGATGATCCTCGACCTGATCGAGGCGTTCTTCCACAAGGACCGCATCAGATACTTCGTGACGTCGTCGGTAGGGCTGTTCATCGACGAGGATCTCGGCCGCTTCGACCCGGACGACTACCTGAACGTCATCGACAACGCCGGCGGCGGGCTGACGATCAGGGGCGCCATCCGCCCCATGAACGTCATGGAGCCCGTGCTCTGGCTCGGCCGGATGCTCCGGCCCGGCGCGATCGGGAGCAGGCGATGGGACGGCTGACCGCCCACTGGGCGATCCTCGGCAAGACGCCGGAGAGCCTCGACGACTACGGCGTGATCCGCTGCAGCGCGGGGGCGATCTCCAACGCGGAGTTCGGCATGTGGCTCAAGGCGTTCACCTCCGGCACCATGGAGCCCAAGGCCCTGCCCCGCGTGGCGACCAGCTACTTCGCCGCGGGCGGCGAGCCGTGGCTGGGGTTGTCCCTGCAGAGGGAGCCCGACTCCCAGGACGGCTTCCACCGCCCGTACGCGATGACGTACTACGTCTGCGTGCGCTGGGCGGACGTGATCGCGGGCCCGAGCGCGGCGTCGTACCGCGCCCTGTACGAAGCGCTGGCCGGGGAGGACTTCTCCGGCGACGCGCCCTTCCGGCTCTCCCTCGCCGCCTACGACGAGCGGCACCTCGCCGCCCAGGTGAACGGCACGGCGCGGCGGGCGGCTGCGCTCCTGCTCACCGGACGGCCCGTCTGCGTGGTGCGGGCCGGCCACCTCCCGCCGGAAGGGCGGCTGGACTTCCTCGACGCCGTGGCCGCGCTCCTCCCGTACGGGTTCCGCCACACGCTGGCGGTCTCGACCTGGACCAACAGCGCCTCCCGGCACCGGATCCGGCTCTCCTTCGCCGAGGTGCCGCCCACCCACGGCGCGTGGGAGCTGCCCTGGGAGGCGGATGACCGCTCGGCGTCGTTCCCGCCCCAGGCGCTGCTCTACGAGAAGGAGCTCGAGCGGTATCAGGGTGACGACCTCCGCGACCTGGTGGGGTGGCTCGGAACCCTGGTGGAGCCGCGCGACTTCGACGACGTGTCCGACCGCGCGGCGGCGTCCAGGCTGCTCCGCGGCCATGCCTCTGAGGGGGTCGCGGCGTACGGAGGGCAGTCCGTCGTACGCCCGCCGAGGCCCTCGGTGGAGCAGCTGCTGCACCAGTGCCGCGAGAGCATCGCGCACGCCGAGGAGCAACGGCTCGGCGCGCTCAACGTGCAGCTGGCGGAGCGGGCGCGCGACCGGGTGACGGACCAGGACCGCAAGACGTACCGGGTGTTCATCAGGGCGAACCCGATCCGCCCGCCGGAGAGGCTGAGCGGTTCGGCCGCCGTCCGCGACTTCTTCGAGATCCTGCTGCGGCTGCTGTACGCGGCGCCGATGCACGCGGCGGACGTGGAGGAGATGCTGGTCGATCTGGGCGGCCAGCACCGACTGGAGCACGGACTCTCCCCGGCGCTGCTCGCCGCGATGAGCAAGCTCCTGCCCGCGAGCGCTCCGTCGGGCAGGTTGCTCATCGCCTGCCTCCAGGGCTCCGAGCACCTGCACAAGGTGCTCGCCGTCATGTCGGAGGACGAGCTGTGCCACGTCGCCGTCCGGTCCCGCAACCGCAAGGTGCTGGAGATAGTGATCACCGAGGCGGACCGCCGCGCGCTGCCCACCGATCCGCGGGGCATGGAGGCCGTCAGGTACGCGCTGGCGCGCCACCGCTACCTCATCGAGGCGATCAGCTCCATCTGCGCGGCCGAGGAGAGCGTGCTCCGCTACCAGGACGTGCTCTGGGTGGGCCATCGCCGCTATCTGACATCGGCCGACATCAAGGAGATCCTGGCGGACCTGGACAGCCCGCCCCGGACGTTCCTGCTCGCGATCATGACGCTCGGTGCGCCGGGAACGGCCCCGGCCCTGCTCCACACCATGGCCGGCGGCACGATGCGCGAGCTGAGCATGACCGGGACCCCCGTCGCCGACACCGTCAAGGCCGGCCTCGACCGGATGCTCTCGCGGGACGGCGGCGGCGACGGCCGGACGGCGCGCCACGGCCGGCGCACCGGCCTGGGCCGGCTGGCGCCGGTCTCCACGCTCGGCAAGGCCCTCGCCGGGACCTCGATCGTCCTCGTCGCCGCCGCCGCGCTCGCCCTGTGGTTGTGGCTCTGAACCGCCCGCGGGCTCTCAGATCCGCAGCCGCGGCCAGGTGTCGGTGTCGCGCAGCAGCCTGCGGTCGTGGGTGGCCAGGACCACCGCGGCGGCCGTCACGGACAGCGCCTCGGTCAGCTCTTCGACCAGCGCCATGGACAGGTGGTTGGTCGGCTCGTCGAGCAGGACGACCTGGGGCCGCGCGGCCAGCAGGACGGCCAGGTCGAGCCGGCGTTGCTGGCCGACCGACAGCTCGTGCACCGGCCGGTGCGCGGCTTCGGAGGGCAGCAGCCCCAGCTGCGTGAGCCCGACCTGGTCACCCTCGCGCAGCACGCCGGAGCTGACGAGCCGGCCGACCGCGGCCTCGTACACCTCGAAGGCCCGCCTCCGCGACGGCGGCGGTGACTCCTGGGCGAGCAGGCCGACGCGGGCGCCCCGCTTGCGCTGCACGGTCCCGGAGCCGGGCGCCAGCGTCTGGGCGAGCACGGCGAGCAGCGTCGACTTTCCCGCGCCGTTGGGCCCGGTCACCACGAGACGGTCACCGGCGCGCAGATGCACCGACAGGGGCGCCCGCAGCCTTCCGGCCACCGTGACGTCGTCGGCCCGCAGCAGCGTGGCTCCCGGCGTCGCCTCCAGGCGCGGCATCTGGAAGCGCAGCGGCGGCTTCGGCACGTCAAGCACGTGCGACTCCAGCGCCTCCCGCCGCCGGTGTACGGCCCGCACCAGTGCGGGCGCCCGGGTGGCGCGCGTGTGCTTGCCGGTCCCCTTGTCGGGCCGCCATCCGGTGGACAGGCGGTTCTGGGCGGCGGACAGATCCTGCGCGAGCCTCTGGCGCTCGTTCTCCTGGTCGCGGTAGGCGAGCTCCCAGCGTTCGCGTTCCGCGCGGTGGCCCTCGCGGTAGCCGTCGTAGCCGCCACCGTACGTACGGGGCAGCCCGTCGCTGGTCGGGTCGAGGTCGAGCACCGCGGTGACGACGTCGGCCAGCAGCGCGCGGTCGTGGCTGACCAGCACGACCCCGCCCGGATGGGCGCGCAGCCGGGCGGTCAGGTGGTCGAGGCCGCTCGCGTCGAGATGGTTGGTCGGCTCGTCCAGGAGCAGCAGGTCGTGCCCGGCGCCCAGCAGGCCGGAGAGCCTGATCCGGTAACGCTGCCCGACGGACAGGCCCGCCAGCGGCCGGTCCCGGTCGCTGACGGCGCCGAGAGCGGCGAGCGAGACGTCGACGCGGCGGTCGGCGTCCCACGCGCCGAGGGACTCCGCGGCGGCGAGCGCGTCGGCGTAGTCCTGCTCGGCGCCAGGACGTTCCTCCTCCAGGGCGCGCGTCGCCGCGTCGAACGCGCGGAGCACGGCCCGCACCTGCGCGAGCTCGACGTCGATCAGGTCGCCGACCGTGCGGTCGTCGCCGATGGGCAGTTCCTGGTCGGCGACGCCGACGGTGCCGACCCGGCTGACCGAGCCGGAGTCGGGGGTCAGGGCGCCGGCGAGGAC
Organism: Nonomuraea sp. KM88; assembly: GCF_052245635.1. Classification (NCBI taxonomy): domain Bacteria; kingdom Bacillati; phylum Actinomycetota; class Actinomycetes; order Streptosporangiales; family Streptosporangiaceae; genus Nonomuraea; species Nonomuraea sp. KM88. The sequence continues at coordinate 43,559 of NZ_JBQQCC010000008.1, forward strand.
GTGCAGCAGGGTGGTCTTGCCGCGGCCGTTCTCGCCGACCACGCCCAGGCGGTCACCGGGAGAGACGGTGAGGTTGACGCCGGTCAGGACCGGCCTGCCACCGCGCGCGAGACGCACGTCGGTGGCGCTGAGATGGGCCCGCGCACGAGCCGGTAGGGACATGGCGGTGGACACGCTTCCTCCAAGGACCGGGCTCGCGCGCAGGCGGGCGCCCGGTGAGAGACGAGAGCTGACGACGGAGGGATCCGGCCGCGCCCGGGCCCGTCGATCAGGGCAGAACCGGGTCGGCAACGGCGGCCGGCGTCGTCGTCCTCAGAGGAAGAACAGATATTGCACGTGTCCACTATAACGGCCGTCGGCCCGGCGGGCGCAGCGGTGTGTGAGCCGCCGGTTCAGCGGGCGCCGCCGCCTCACCTCACCCGGCGGACCGCTGGCCCGCCTCCCGCGCGACCTGCTCCAGCCGGCCGCGGTAGGCCTCCCACCACGCCCGGTCGCCCTGCGGCAGGTTGTCGTTGCCCTGCTGCATCCCGGCGGCACCGTCGATCAGCTCGCGGACGATGTCGGCGTGGCCGGCGTGCCGGTTGGTCTCGACGATCATGTGCGTGATGATCCGGTGCAGCGTCACCTGGCGACGCCCCTCCGCCCACCACGGCACCTCTCCGGCCGCGTCGAGCGCCAGCGCGTCGATCGTCGCGTCGGAGTGGGCCCACACCCGGTGATAGAGGCCCACGATGTCCTCGCGCGGCTCGTCAGCGCTCGCCCACATGTCGGCGTTGGGCTCGGCGTCCTCCGCCATCCACGGCAGCGGCTCGGGGAACGGCCGGCCGAAGACGTCGCCGAGATAGCCCGCCTCCGTGCCGGCGACGTGCTTGACCAGCCCCAGCAGGTTGGTGCCGGTGGGCGTCAGCGGGCGGCGGACGTCGTAGTCGGACAGGCCGTCGAGCTTCCACAGCAGGGCCTCGCGGGCGCGCTGCAGGTAGAAGCTCAGGTCCGACTTCAGTTCGAGATCAGTCATGCGTGCATCCTGGCAGCCGGCACCGGCAGCGCGCACACGTGTTCACCGCGGCTCGACGGCTGGCACCTTGTCCCAGTCGGGACGGTTGAAGTACGCGCGGGTCTCCCGGACGACGAGCCCGGAGAGCAGGAGCAGGCCGATGAGGTTGGGCAGCGCCATGAGACCGTTCATGATGTCGGAGAACGTCCACACGGTCTGCAGTTCCAGCACCGTGCCGACGAAGATCAGCATGATGAACACCAACCGGTACGGCACCACCGCTCCCCTGCCGAAGAGCCGGTCCATGCAGCGCTCGCCGTAATAGGCCCAGCCGAGCAGCGTGGAGAACGCGAAGAAGATCAGGCCGATCGTCACGACGATGCCTCCCCACTGGCCGGGCAACCCGTGGCTGAAGGCCGAGGTGGTGAGCGGCGCGCCGGTCTCGCCGCTGCGCCAGACGCCGGTGACGACGATGGCCAGGCCGGTCATGCTGACCACGATCAGCGTGTCGATGAACGTCTGGGTCATCGACACGAGCGCCTGCCGCACGGGCTCGTTCGTCTTGGCCGCCGCCGCGGCGATGCCGCCGGTGCCGAGGCCCGACTCGTTCGAGAAGATGCCGCGGGCGACGCCGTACCGGATGGCCAGCAGGACGCCCGCGCCGGCGAACCCGCCGCCGGCCGCGGTGCCGGTGAACGCGTCGGCGAAGACGAGGGCCAGCGCCTCGGGCAGGTTGCCGAGGTTGGCGATGATGATCCACAGGGCGCCGAGGATGTAGAATACGATCATCACGGGGACGAAGGCGCTGGTCACCGCGCCGATGCTCTTGATCCCGCCCAGGATGACGACCGCGGCGAGCACCGTGATGATCGCGCCGGTCAGCCACATGGGAACACCCCACTGCGAGTTGATCGCGTCGGCCACGCTGTTGGACTGCACCATGTTGCCGATGCCGAACGCCGCGAGCGCGCCGAAGACGGCGAACAGCACGCCCAGGATCGCGCCGAACTTCCCGCCCACCCCGTAGGTCAGGTAGAACATCGGGCCGCCGCTCTGCTCTCCCTTCGCGTCGGCACGGCGGAAGCGCACGCCGAGGAACGCCTCGGAGTATTTCGTCGCCATGCCGACCAGCCCTGTCACCCACATCCAGAACAGGGCGCCGGGGCCGCCGAGGTGGATGGCCGTGGCGACGCCCGCGATGTTGCCGACGCCCACGGTGGCCGCCAGGGCCGTCGACAGGGCCTGGTAATGGGAGATGTCGCCCACGCCCTCGGCTTCCTTGCGCCGGATGAGAGCGAGCCACAGGGCGTAGAAGAGCTTGTGGAACTGCAGGCCGCGCAGCACGATCGTGAGGTAGAGGCCCGTCAGCAGGAGCAGGGGGATCAGCAGGAACGGCCCCCAGACGAAGTCCGAGATCGCGGACAGTAGGTCTTGCACCCCAAGCTCCTCACGCTCGCATGTGAAGGGCATCCCATTCCCTGTCACGGGAACAGCAACCTTCCCACCATGTTCACGCAGGTCAAGGGCTCGCAACTCGCTGGACACGCCGGGCGGAGAGCCTGCGTGCCCTGGCGGTGGCCAGTGGCCGGCGAGGCGCCGGCGTCCGTGGAGGCCCTACAGGGAGGTCGCCGTCTCGTTGAGCTCGGCGAGCGTGATGAGCCCGTCGTCGAGGGCGCGGCCGACGAGCTCGCTCTTGGTGCGGGCGGCCCGCCCCACGTTGGCGTACTTCACCCGTACGCGTGCGATGTAGGTGTCGACGGTCTTGACGGTGATGTTGAGCTTCGCGGCGACGAGTTCCTTGGACGAGGCCACGAACCACGCCCGCAGCACCTCGGTCTCGCGCTGGGACAGGCGCGGCCGGCCGGGAGCGTCGTCGGCGATGAGCGCCCCGGACAGCGACGGCGCGGTGTAGGGCTCGCCCTTCGCGGCCGCCCGGATGGCGGGCAACAGGTGGTCGGGGCCCTCGCGCTTGGTCAGGTAGGCGAGCGCGCCGAGGTCGACGCACTTGATCGCGATCGCGTCGTCGACGTGCTGGGAGTACACGATCACGCGGCGGCCGTTGTCGACGAGCCTGCGCAGCTCGCCGAAGTCCGGCCTGCGCGGCACCAGCTCCAGATCGAAGATCACGACGTCGGCGTCGGCTCCGGGGCCGGTCCACACGTCGGCGAGCCGGTCGCCGGCGTCGACGAGCTCGATCGGCGGCACGGCCTGGGAACACCAGAAGCGCACGCCCGCGGCGATGGCCACGTGATCGTCGACGATCACCACGGTGATCGGCTCGCCGGCTGCGGGCTCGGCTGCCATCGGACCTCCATCCATACCGTGTTGTCGGCGTTCAACGTCTCTACGTGCACTCCCGGCGTCACCGGGTCCGGCAGATCCACCTCGCCGCTGTCCGCGACGACGCTCACCGACACCAGGTCCGCGCCGCCGACGACCGCGATCCTGGCCCGGGAGGAGGCGGTGGCGAGCACGCTCAGCACCGGCTCGGTGAGGTCACGCCGGACGGCCACGGGCGGCGTCGGCCACTGCCCCCGCGCGTCCAGCTCCACCACGACGCCCTTGCGGTCCGCGACGTCAGCGCAGTGCCGCAGCTCGTGCAGCAGGGGGTTGGCCACGGTGTCGGTCTCGGCGAACAGCCTGCGCATCCGGCCGGCCTCGATCGCGCAGCGCCGCTGGATCGCCGGGGCCTCGGGGCTGAGCGAGCCGTCGGCGAGCCCTTCCAGCAGCGGGACCGTGGTCGCCGACAGCTCGGCGAGCCGCTGCTGCCTGCGGCGGTGGGATTCCGCCGCGACCGCCTCGGCGACGCGTACCCGCTCGATCTCCCGCTGGGAGGCCGCCGAGGCCGCGCTCAGCGAGGCGAATACGGCCGCCACCACGGCCACGCACAGGGGGAGGCCGACCACGGTCACCGAGCCGGTGGCGAAGCGGGCCAGGTCTCCCCGGTTGGGGTCGACCGCGAGCAGGTGCACCAGGGCGGTCAGGTCGTGGGCGAGCAGGAACGCGACGGCGACCCGCAGCGGACGGTCGAGCAGCACGACGAGGCCCACCCAGGCGGCGGCGCCGAACATCCAGTCGGTGCCGGTGGAGGTTCGCCCTTCCGGGAGGGTCACGTACGACAGGACGGACGCGGCGAGCACGGCGGCGATGGCGGCCCGGCGCAGCCGTCCCCACGGTCGCCTCCGGACGAGCAGGACGCCCTCGCCGGCGAGCACGGCGGCGAGCACCGCGAAAGCGGCCAGCTGCGCGAGCGGCGAGGTGTAGTCGTCCAGGTGGCGCAGGAGGTTGGCCAGCCCCTGCCCGCACACCGTCACCAGGACGACGAGCAACGTCGCGACCCGCAGGCCGCGCCGTAGCTGCGTCCGCGTCATCTCCTCGGCGGCGTCACCCATCGGCACGCCATTCCAGCCGGACGAGGGTGCCCTCCCCCTCGGCGGAGGTGATCGTGGCCGTGCCGCCGATGCGGCTCATCCTGCCTCGTACGGACTCGCGCAGGCCGCGCCGGGTGGCGGGCACCTCCGAGGGCGAGAATCCCGTGCCCTGGTCGGCGATGTCGAGCCGCAGCGACCGCGCGTCCCCGCTCAGCCGGACGGCCGCCCTGGTCGTGCCCGCGTGGCGGCGTACGTTGGTGAGTGACTCCCTGGCCGCGTCGGCGATCGCCCTGGCCACCTCGAACGGCAGCCGTAGCTCCGCCGGGGTGTCGAGGTCCACGGTCAGCTGCACGGAATCGAGGTCGGCGCTCAGCAGCTCGACGAGGTCGGCGTGCAGGGGGGCGCGCCCGTTGTCGGAGCGGAGCCTGTCGAGGTCGCGGCTCGCCTGCGGGGCCAGCCACTCCGCGTCCGAGCGCACCTGCCCGATGCCGACCATCAGCAGGGTCGTGGCCGCCGTGTCGTGCAGCGAGTTGCCGAGCTCGCGTTCCTCGGCCCTGACCGCCTCGGCCACCTGAGACTCGGCGCGTGCCCGTTCGGCCTCTGCGGCCATCCGGTCCGCGCGTTCCGCGGCGCGGTGGACGAGCACCCAGGCCGCTCTGGACAGCCCGGCGGCCGGTAGCGCCCACACCGTCCCCGTGACCAGCGTGTTGTCCACCTGGGCCGCTCCCGCCACCGTGAGGAAGGCCACCGCCCCGCCCGCTGTCGCCACCGCCGCGAGGCCTCCCACGAGCGGCGGGGGGTGCCACTGGCACGTCACGCAGGCGAACGTGATCAGCAGCCGCAGCCACCCGGTGTTACGGTCCTCGACGGCGTCGGTCAGGAAGATGCTCGTGTACAGGCCCAGCAGGACGACCACGTCGAGGGCGACCGCCGCGTGCCCGCGTCCCGCGCGTAACCACCATGCGTAGCCGCAGGTCCACGCCGCCGCGGCGGCGGCCGCCACCGCGGTGGCCGCGACGTTCTCGGGCGGGGCGCGGAACAGGGCGATGGCGACGATCGGCGCGATCGTGGCCAGGCGCACCGCGGCCGCGTAGCGGCGGCCGAAGTGCTCCAGCAGCCGCGCCGCCTCGCCAGCCAACCGTCACCTCGCATCGATCCTTCGCCGCCTGCCGGTGCCCGCCGGTGATCCGATGGGCGACGTGCGACCCACGCAGCCTAACGAGTCAGGCCCTCCGCCGTTACTTGATCAACGCTGGTGTCCGGAACCCGTCACTTCCGGGGATACCGCCTGGCGAAGGGCGCCCTGGCGAACCGGTAGGCGATCTTGGCGGTCGTCAGCCGGCGGACGTGGGCGCCGTTCTTCGCCCGGCTGACGACGCGCCGTGCCAGCCACGGCGCCACGGTGTCGACCGGATCGGCCAGGATCGCGAAGATCTCAGAGGCGCGCCCCCGCGCCGCCTCCGAGTCGCCGCCAGAATCGCCGCCCGAGTAGCCGTACGTCAGCAGGTCGGTGACCACCATGCCCGGGCTGAGCAGGCCCGCCGTCACCCCGTCGGGAGCCTCCTTGGCCAGGGCCCTGGTCAGGTAGGTGACTGCGCGCTTGGAGGCGCCGTAGACGCCGAGGCCGGGCACGATGCGGCCGTCGCTGCCCAGGCCCTCCATGTTCCAGATGTGGCCGCCGCCCCGCGCCGCCATCCCCGCCGCCGCGACGGCGCACCCGTTCAGCACGCCGAGCAGGTTGACCTCCACCACCGTGCGCGCCTCGGGCTCGGGCAGCCGCCACAGCGGGAGGCGATGGTGGGGCACCCCGGCGTTGTTGACCCAGATGTCGACGCGGCCGAAGCGGCGTACGGCCTCGTCCCAGAGCGCCTGGACCTGGGGGCGGTCGGTGACGTCCGCCACGAGGGCGGGCACGCCGAGCTCGGCGGTGACCGCGGCGACGCCGGCCTGGGTGGTGCCGCACACCACCACCTGGTGGCCCTGCTCCAGCAGCGCGCGGGCCAGGCCGCGCCCGAGGCCGCGGGTGCCCCCGGTGATCACGATCTTCTTCATGCCCCGTGGTCCCCCCGGGCCGCCACGGTGGCCTCGATGCCGCGGGTGAGGAACCTGCCGATGGTCTCCCGCTCCTCCGGGCCGAACTCCTCGACCACGGCGGTGAGGTGGCGCCCCAGCGGGGCGAAGAACGTGCGCGCCAGCTCGACCGCGCGCTCGGTGATGACGACCTCGACCTTGCGGCCGTCGGTGGCGCTGCGCCGGCGTCCGGCATGGCCGGCCTGCTCCAGCCGGTCGATGAGGGCCGTGGTGGCGGGCGCGCTGAGGTTGAGCTTCGCGCCCAGCTCGCCGGGCGAGAGCGCATGACCGGCGTGGTGCGCGTCATGGATCTCCACCAGGGCGTTCAGGTCGGTGCGGTGCAGCCGGTGGGCCACGGCGAAGCCCTCGACGAATCGGTCGCTCTCCACGTTGAGCCGGCGAATCAGCACCATCACCTCGTAAGGGCTCACAACCCTCCCTATATATTTCGATGGTGGAAATACCTTACGGCACGAAGCACGCGCTGAGCACGGTGCGGCCGGGCACGGCGCTGGCGGCCGGGGTGGCGGCCAGCGCCGTGCTGACCGGCCTGATCTGGCTGTTCGGCCAGCGACTGCACGGCATCACGCTCCTGCCCGACCAGGGCGCCTCCTGGTACTACTGGAAACTGCCCGAGCCCACCGTGTGGACCAGGCTGTCGGCCTGGACGGGATACGCCGCCCACCAGATCGCGTTCTGGTGGATGATCTTCTACGCGCAGACCAGGGTGCGCCGCCACGCAGCCGGGCTGCACCCGGTCAACGTCGTCGCCCTGGCCGTCAACACCGGCTTCGTCGCCCTGCACACGCTGCAGACCCACCTCTTCTACGACGGCCTGGCCCAGGACGTGTCGATCTACAGCTCCCAGGGCTCCGTGGTGCTCCTCCTGGTCGTCGTCCTGCTCATGGAGAACCGCCGCCGCGGCCTGTTCCTCGGCAGGCCCGCGCCCCTCGGCCGGGAGGTCGTCGACTTCGCCCGCCGCTATCACGGCTACCTGTTCAGCTGGGCGGCGGTGTACACCTTCTGGTACCACCCGGCGGAGGCCACCAGCGGCCACCTGATCGGCTTCTTCTACATGTTCCTCCTGCTGCTGCAGGGCAGCCTGTTCCTCACCCGCGCCCACACCAACCGCTGGTGGACGCTGACGCTGGAGCTGACGGTCGTGGTGCACGGCACCCTCGTGGCCGTCATGACCTCAGGCCCCGACGGGATGTGGCCGATGTTCCTGTTCGGCTTCCTCGGCGTCTTCCTGATCACCCAGATGCACGGGCTGGGGCTCTCGCGCGCCGCGCGCCTGCTGCTGGCCGCCTGCTACGCGGTCTCCCTCATGGTCGTGTACGCCCTGCGCGGCGACCTCCTCGGCGGCGCCGGCGAGGCGATCAGGATCCCGGCCATCGAGTACGTGCTGGTCGGCGTGCTGGCCCTGCTGCTCTGGGCGGGACTGCGCGTCGCCCGGCTCATCCGCGGCCCGGCGTCCCCGCGTCCGTAACACCTCAGGCGGAGGCCAGGCGGAGGCGGGCCAGCTCAGTCGCGGCCTGGGCGGGGGTCACCCGCTGGAGTGCGGCCGTGTGCAGGAGGTCGGCGACGGTGTGCTCGATCGCCTCGACCCGCTTATGAGCCTCGTCGGCGCTCTCGTGGTGCAGCTCCACGGCGAGCGTGTTGATCACGCCGCCCGCGCTGACGACGTGGTCGGGCACCCACGCGATGCCGCGCCGGTGCAGCAGATCCGCCACGTGCTCCGTGGCGAGCTGGTTGTTGGCCGGTCCCGCGACGGCGGCGCAGCGCAGATCGGGTACGACGTCCGCGGTGAGCACGCCGCCGAGCGCCGCGGGGACGACGATGTCGACCTCCGCGGTGAGCGCCTCCTCGGGCGAGACCCAGGTGGCGCCGAGCGCGTCGCTCTCCTGCCGCCTGGCCGGGTCGATGTCGGCGACCACGAGCTCGGCCCCCTCGGCGGCGAGCAGGCGGGCCAGCCGCATGCCGACGCTGCCCAGTCCCACGACCGCCAGCCGCGCGCCCGTGAACGCCGCCGTGCCGTGCAGCCGCCGGCGCACGGCGCGCAGGGCCGCCAGCGTGCCGAGCGCGGTGGCCTCCGAGGAGCCGCCGCTGCCGCCGTGCCGTTCGGGTTTGCAGAACACGTACGGGGTCCGTTCCCCGATGACGGCCATGTCCTCGGGGGTCGTCCCGACGTCGGGGCCGGTCGCGTACGTGCCGGACAGGGACGTGATCGCGTCCGCGACGTCGTGCAGCACCATCCGGCGCGTCGCCGCGTCCAGGTCGGCGTCCGCGGGCAGGGCGACGACGGTCTTGCCGCCGCCGTTCGCCAGCCCGGCCACGGCGCACTTGGCGGTCATCGCGGCCGACAGGCGCAGCGCGTCGGCGAGCCCGTCACGCCAGTCGGCGTAGCGCCAGACGCGGCATCCGCCGACCGCTTGGCCGAGTTTCGTCGAGTGCACCGCGATGATCACCGGCAGGCCGGACCGGCTGCCGGAGCGGACCACGACGTGTTCGTGCTGGAAATCCGGCATGTGCTGCCCCTTCCGAATGGTTGGTCACAGTGATCAAGAATCGACCCTTTGTCACAGGACCGCCATATAGACCGAACGATCGGCTGGAGATCTGCCGATTCTCCGGCCAAGCGCGAGATTCCCGGCCGCGTGGGCCGCCGGCGCCGACCGAATGGTCGTACGCGCCGACGTGCCACGCCGATCCATCACCGTCCGGATTCGGATCGTCTCGGAGGGTTATCTTCTCCATGGGGAAAGACCGCCTGCCCGATGAGCCCACGACCTGACTAGGAGCGTCATGCCGATCCTCGCCCGGCCCGCCGCCACCGCCTTCCTGCTGATCGTGGTCAGCGGCTGCGCCGCCACGCCCACCACGCCGGCGGCGCGCCTCCCCGCCTCACCCAGCGCACCCGCCGCGAGCCCGGAGGAGACGCCCGCCGGACTCCAGGCCGCCGACGGGCGCGAGCTGTCGTCGTGCGAGGACGCCGACTGCGAGGTCGAGATCCGGGCCGGCGACGAGCTCACCATCGACGGGCGGTTCGGGGTGCGGCAGCTGACCATCGGCGCCCTGCAGCCGGACGGAGCGCGGATCACGCTCAGGGGCTCGACGGGGAAGCTGAGCGTCCAGGGCATGCAGGCCAGCATCAGCAGCAACTGCGTCAACGGCCGCTGCCGCGACGAGGGCGACCTGGTGCTCTCCCCCGGCGAGACGGGCCGCGTCAACGACCTGCGGCTCGACCTCGCCCACCTTTCCGGCGACCGCGCCGTCCTGCGCCTCACCCCCGGGTGACGGGGCCCCGCCGCCTGGGCTGATACGTCGAAACGCGTACGTCGGGAGGGCTTGGAGGCGGACGACGGGCGGGAGGCCCGGTTCGTAACCTGACCGGGTCCTGGACCTGACCAGGTCCGCGCCTCCGACCACCGAAGTGAGCCCGATGCGACAACGCCTCACCCCCGCCGTCCTCACCGTGTACGTCTGGATCGCCATGGTGGCGTTCGGCGGCATCGCCGTGGAGACGGTCGTCATCTATCCGAACGTCTTCCACGACGTGCCCGCCTCGCTCGCGGAGTCGATGGAGTTCTTCGTGGTGACCGGCCCCGCGGACTTCTTCCCGCCGATGGGCGCGGTGACCGTGGTCGCCTCGGTGGCCGCCCTGGCGCTGGCCTGGCCGGTGCGCGACACCCGGCTGTGGGCCGGCGGGAGCCTGCTGTCACTGCTGCTGGGCGAGTTCCTGTTCTCGGCGCTCTACTTCTGGCCGCGTAACGACATCATGTTCGAGGAGGGCGCCGCGGTCCATTCCGCGGAGGTGTTGCGGCAGACGGCGCTGGAGTTCGAGACCGGCCACTGGGGGCGGCTGGCGATGAGCGCGGTGACCGCCACCCTGGCCTTCACCGGCCTGTGGCGTCTGCACCGCGGCCGTGCCCTGGCCGCCGCCGCGCCCGCGGGAGGCTCGTCGTGACGGCCCGGCTCGGCATCACGGTCTGGGCCGTGTGGGGGCTCGCGCTGCTCGGCGTGCCACGCGTGGTCGCCCACGACCTGAAGCTCGTCGGCCCGGTGGGCAACGCGCTGCTGGTGTTCGTCCCGATCGCCGTCTGGGCGGCGGTGGTGCTCTGGAAGCGGGTGCCCAACCCATTCGTGACGCTGCTCGCCGTGGGGGCCGCCTACGGTGTCCTGCTAGGTCTGGCCCATCAGCTATTTTGGGCACGAGCCTTCGGCGGCGAGCCTCCCCACCTGGGCGGCAACCTCGCCGGCGCGCTCTCCCCCGCCGCGGAAGGGCTGGTGCTCCGGGCCTTCTCGCTGGGCAGCAGCCTGGTGACCGGGCTCGCGGTCGGCGCGGCCGTCGGCGCGGCGGCCTGGCTGATCAGCAGGATCGTGCCGGGCTTCCGGCCCCGCCCACGACGATGACGGAGGAAGCGTGCGGGTCGAATCACCAGCCCGCCACGAGCCGGGCGTGCGGGTCGAATCACCGGCCCGCCGCGAGCCGGCGGTCGACCTCGGCCTGGCCATGCTGGTGCTCGTCGTGGTCGGCACCGCCATCACGGCCGACGTCGGCAGCGCGTCGGCCGGCCCTGGCCCGGCCGCGTACGCGTTCGGCGCGTCGTTCGCCGTCCTCATGTTCGCCCGCCGGCGCTGGCCGGTGGCGACGCTCCTGCTCACGGCCGCGGCGCTGATCGTCTACTACATGCTGTCCTACCCGCCGATCGGGCTGGCCGCGCCGCTCGCCGCGGCGCTGTACTCCGCGGCGGAGCAGGGCAGGCCGCGCTGGTCCATCGGTACGGCCGTCGCCCTGCTCGTCGTCTCGACCGCACAGCGCATCCTGGAGGGCGACGACCTGGCCTACCTCCTCGGCTTCGAGACCACCACCTCCGCGGGCCTCATGGCCGCCGCGATCGCGCTGGGCGACGGCGTGCGGGCCCGGCGTGCCTGGCGCGCGGAACTGGCCCGGCAGGAGCACGCCGCCCGCCTGGAACGCGAGCGGGAGGCGGCACGGCGGGTGGAGCAGGAGCGTCTGCGCATCGCCAGGGATCTGCACGACCTGATGGCGCACACGGTGTCGGTGATCTCGCTGCACACGGACGTGGCGCGCGAGTCGCTGCGCGACGACCCCGACGTGGCCGAGCGCTCGCTGGCCGCGGCCAGGTCGGCGTGCAGCGACGTGGGCCGCGAGCTGCGGCTGACCCTGGGAGCGTTGCGCGCGGGCGATCCCGACGACGGCCCGGCACCGGGGCTGGACGCGCTCGACGCACTCGTGGCGACGGCCACCACGGCGGGGCTCGACGTCGGCGTGCGGACCTCGGGCCGGCCCGAGCGGCTACCCGCGATCTCGGACGCGACGGCCTACCGGGTGGTGCAGGAGTCGTTGAGCAACGTCCTGCGGCACGCCGGCGCCCGTACGGTCCGCATCGACCTGGACTACGGGACGGACGCCCTGCTGCTGCGCGTGAGCGACGACGGCCGCGGAGCCGCGGGCGCCGCGGGGCCGCCGGGGTGGGGGCTGACCGGGATGCGCGAGCGGCTGGCGCTGCTCGGCGGCGGCCTTCGGACGTCGTCGCCCGCCGAGGGAGGATTCGTGGTGGAGGCGAGTGTCCCGCTGGAGGACCGCACATGATCCGGGTCGTGATCGTCGATGACCAGCACCTCGTCAGGGAAGGGCTGCGGCTGCTGCTCGAACGCGCCGACGACATCGTCGTGGCCGGCGACGCGAGCGGCGCCGACGCGGGTGTCGAGCTGGTGGCCAGGCTCCGCCCTGACGTGGTGCTCATGGACATCCGCATGCCCGGCCCCGACGGGCTGGACGCCACCCGGCGGATCATGGCCGACCCGGCGCTCCGCGACGTCCACGTGATCGTGCTCACCACTTTCGACACCGACGAGAACATCCAGGAGGCGATCCGGGCCGGGGCCGCGGGCTTCCTGCTCAAGGACACCAGCCCCGAGCGGATGCGGGAGGCGGTGCGGATCGTGGCCAGTGGCGACGCGCTGCTGTCGCCCGCCGTCACCCGGCGCGTCATGCGGGCCGCCGCGACCAGTCCTCGCCCGTCGTCGCCTGAGCGGCTCGACCGCCTGACGGAACGCGAACGGGAGGTGCTGGCGGAGGTCGGCACGGGCCGGAGCAATGCCGAGATCGGCGAGCGGCTGTTCATCAGCCCGGCGACCGCCCGCACTCACGTGGGCCGGCTGCTGACCAAGCTGGGCGCCCGTGACCGTTCCCAGCTCGTCGTCCTCGCGTACGAGACGGGTCTGCTCACTCCCGGCTCCGGGACGCCGCCTCCCGCCGATCCGCACGTCCGGTGAGGCCCGCGGGCCGTGCATGGGTAATAACCTAGGACGACGATGACCGGACCAGCGGCCGAATCCCACCCCGCCCCCCACCTCACCAAGGCGGACCACGCCTACCTGCGGGTCAAGGAGCTCATTCTCTCCGGCGAGCTGCCGCCCGCCTCCGTCATCGCGCAGGCACGGCTGGCCGGCGACATCGGCATCAGCACCACTCCCCTGCGCGAGGCCCTGCGCCGCCTCAAGAGTGAAGGGCTGGTCGAGCTGGACGCCCACCGCGACGCCCGCGTCGCCCCGCTCGCCGCGGAAGAGGCACGCGACCTGCTGGAGCTGCGGCGTTCCCTCGACCCTCTCGCGGTCGCGCTGGCCGCGGAGCGCCGTACCAGGGCCGACATCGCCGCGATGCGCGCCGCCGGGCAAGGGCTCGAGCCGCTGCCCGGCAATCCCGCCTACGAGCACCTCGCCGCCCACCGCGCGTTCCACCGGGCCCTCTACTCGGCCTCGCACAACGACCTGCTCATCCAGACGCTCGACGGCCTGTGGGACAAATCAGACCGCTACCGCCGGCTGGCGCTGGAGGCCGGGCGCGACCAGGAGGCCCGCGACCGCTCGGCCGCCGAGCACGAGGCGCTGGTCGAGCTGGTGATCGCGGGTGACGGGGAGGGCGCCGCCGCCGTCATGCGCCGGCACGTCGACACCAGCCTCGGCGCCCAGGCCGCCTGGCGGTTGCTCGGCGGCGATCGCCTACGTCGTCTGTCGCGGTCGACCTTGCCGGATCGCACCGGACGGAACGGGTCGGATGACCACGAGGACCCCCGGTGAAGCCGCTGTAGCATGACGCCAAACCCGACGGGTCCGGTGATACGGGGCCTGGGACGACGCTGAGGTGACAGTCGATGACGCCGCTGGACCAGCTACCCGAGATCCGCACCGAGCTCTACATCGACGGCGAGAGCCACGGCGCGGGCGACTCGCTGCAGGTGATCGACCCGGCCGACGGCACGTCGGTCGTCGGCTACGCGGCCGCCGCCGACGCCAAGCAGGCCACGTCGGCGGTCGCCGCCGCCCACCGGGCGTTTGCCGCCTGGTCGGCCCGCACTCCGGAGGAGCGCGCGGCGGCGCTGATCGCCGCGCTGGCTCCGCTGGAGGCGGAACGCGCGGCGACGGCCGAGATCCTCACCCGCGAGAACGGCAAGATCCGGCTGGAGTCCCACATCGACTCCGTCGTCTTCGAGCACCGTTTCCGGCTGGCCGCGGGGCTGGCCGGCGAGGTCGGGCAGGTGACCACGCTTCCGGCGCCGCCGTACCGCACGGAGGTCTCCTACGTGCCGCTGGGCGTGGTGACGATCATCGTGCCGTTCAACTGGCCGCTGGCGATCCTGGCCGCCTCGCTGCCGCAGGCGCTGATCGCCGGCAACACCGTCGTGGTGAAGCCGCCGCCCACGACCCCGCTGGCGACCGTGCGCACGGTGGAGGTGGTGGCGCGCGCGCTGCCGCCCGGCGTGCTCAACGTCGTCACCGGCGCGGACGCGCAGATCGGCGCGGCGCTGATCCAGGACGACCGGGTCAGGAAGGTCTGCTTCACCGGCAGCCCGGCCGGCGGCAAGCGCATCATGTCCATGGCCGCCGACTCGCTGACCCGGGTGGCGCTGGAGCTGGGCGGCAACGACCCGGCGATCGTGCTGGACGACGCCGATCTCGGCCCTGACGCGATGCACCGCCTGTTCGCGGGCACGTTCGACTCGACCGGGCAGATCTGCATGGCGATCAAGCGCCTTTACGTGCACCGGTCGCGCTACGACGAGGTCGTGGAGGGCCTGTCCGGGCTGCTCGCCGCGACCCGGCTGGGCCACGGCCTGGACGAGCGGGTGACCATGGGGCCCCTGCACAGCGGGCGGCAGCTGGCGTACGTGCGGGAGCTCCTCGGCCAGGCCCGCTCGTCGGGGGCCGAGGTGCGCGAGTTCGGCGCGCCCGCCGAGGGCGCCGACCTGTCCAGGGGCAACTTCCTGCGCCCGTCGCTGGTGCTCGACCCCGCCGACGACACGCGGGTGGTGACCGAGGAGCAGTTCGGCCCGACCTTGCCGATCCTGCCGTTCGACGACGAGGACGACGCCGTGGCCCGCGCGAACGACACCTGGTCGGGGTTGTGCTCCTCGGTGTGGACGGACGATCCCGGCCGTGCCGCCGCCCTGGCCGCGCGGCTGCGGACCGGTTACACGTTCGTCAACGCGCACGGGGCCGGGAGCCTGGACGAGCGGGCGCCGTTCGGCGGCTTCAACCACAGCGGCATGGGCCGGGAGATGGGCATCGAGGGGATCCGCGAATTCATGGACACCCATTCCATCGGTTTCCCCACCTGACCTAACTTCACCGAAGTTTTAATCAGGAAAGCCGCCTTGTCGGCCGTTCCACGTTTTCCTACTCCCTCCTGGGCTACGACAGCAGTGCCTGGCATGTCGGCTTCGTGACGGCAGGAAGACGAGTGATATGACGGCGATGGACGGGCCTGTCAGCGACGCGTTGCTGAAGATGGGGCGGCATCTCCGGTCCGGGACGGTCTCGCCGGATCTGCGCACCCTGCACCAGGTGGGCGGGCGCCAGGGTGACGCGTTCTACCGCGACCGCTGGAGCCACGACAAGGTGGTGCGCTCGACCCACGGCGTGAACTGCACGGGTTCGTGCTCGTGGAAGGTCTACGTCAAGGACGGGATCATCACCTGGGAGGCGCAGGAGACCGACTACCCGAGCGTCGGCGGCGACCGGCCCGAGTACGAGCCGCGCGGTTGCCCGCGCGGCGCCGCCTTCTCCTGGTACACCTACTCGCCCACCCGGGTGCGATACCCCTACGCGCGCGGCGTCCTGGTGGAGATGTACCGCGAGGCGCGGGCCAGGCTCGGCGACCCGGTCGAGGCGTGGGCGGAGATCACCACGGATCCCGCCAGGCGGGAGCGCTACCAGTCGGCGCGCGGCAAGGGCGGGCTGGTCAGGATCGGCTGGGACGAGGCCGTCGAGATCGTCGCCGCGGCCCACGTGCACACGATCAGGGAGTACGGCCCCGACCGCGTCGCGGGTTTCTCCCCGATCCCCGCCATGTCGATGGCCTCGCACGCGGCCGGCGCCCGGTTCGTCTCGCTGATCGGCGGCGCGATGTTGTCGTTCTACGACTGGTACGCCGACCTGCCGGTGGCCTCGCCCCAGGTGTTCGGCGACCAGACCGACGTGCCCGAGTCGGCCGACTGGTGGGACGCCTCCTACCTGCTGGTGTGGGGCTCCAACGTGCCCGTCACCCGCACCCCCGACGCGCACTACATGACCGAGGCACGTTACCGGGGCCAGAAGGTCGTCATCGTCAGTCCCGACTTCAGCGACGCCGCCAAGTTCGGCGACGAGTGGCTGGCCCCTCACCCCGGCACCGACGGGGCGCTGGCCATGGCGATGGGCCACGTGATCCTCAAGGAGTTCTTCGCCGACCGCGAGACCCCTGCCTTCACCGGCTACGCCAAACGCTTCACCGACCTGCCGTTCCTGGTGCGGCTGCGCGAGCACGACAGCGGCGGGTACGTGCCCGACAAGTTCCTCACCGACGCCGACCTGCGCGAGGGCGAGGGCGACGCGTTCAAGACGGTGCTCATCGACGCGCGCACGAGCGAGCCGGTGGTGCCCAACGGCTCGCTCGGCTTCCGCTACCGCCCCGACGGCGAGGGCCGGTGGAACCTGGACCTCGGCGCGGTCGACCCGGCGCTCACGCTGCTCGGCGGGCAGGCGGTGAAGGTCGCCCTGCCCCGCTTCGACCTGCCGGGCGGCGTGCTGCACCGGGGCGTGCCGGTCATGGAGGTGGGCGGGCACCTGGTCACGACCGTGTTCGACCTGCTCATGGCGCAGTACGGGGTGCCGCGCGACCTTCCGGGCGAGTGGCCGCGAGGCTACGACGACGCGGCGCAGCCGTACACGCCGGCCTGGCAGGAGGGCATCACCGGCGTGCCCGCGGCGAGGGCGGCCCGGATCGCCCGCGAGTTCGCCACGAACGCGGAGGAGTCCGGCGGCCGGTCGATGATCATCATGGGGGCGGGGGCGAACCACTGGTTCCATGCCGACCAGATCTACCGCTCCTTCCTCACGCTGACCACTCTGACCGGCTGCCAGGGCGTCAACGGCGGCGGCTGGGCCCACTACGTCGGCCAGGAGAAGGCCCGTCCGATCACCGGGTGGGCGCATCTCGCGTCGGCCCTGGACTGGTCGCGCCCGCCCCGGCACATGATCAGTACGGCGTACTGGTATCTGCACACCGACCAGTGGCGCTACGACACCTACAGCGCCGACACCGTCGCGTCGCCGCTGGGCCGGGGCGCGTTCGCCGGGAGGTCCACCGCCGACCTGATGTCGGCCTCGGCCCGCATGGGGTGGATGCCGTCGTATCCGACGTTCGACCGCAACCCGCTCGACCTGGCCGACGAGGTGGCGGCGTCGGGGCAGGAGCCGGGCGCGTACGTCGCGGGCCGGGCCGCCTCCGGCGAGCTGGGCTTCGCCTGCGAGGACCCGGACGCGCCCGCCAACTGGCCGCGCGTGCTGACCGTGTGGCGGGCCAACCTGCTGGGCTCGTCGGCCAAGGGCGACGAGTATTTCCTGCGGCACCTGCTGGGCGCCGACGCGTCGCTGCGGGCCGTCGAGGCCGCGCCCGAGCAGCGACCCGACGAGGTGACCTGGCGGCCGGAGGCGCCGCGCGGCAAGCTCGACCTGCTGCTGTCGCTGGACTTCCGGATGACGTCCACGACGTTGTTCTCCGACATCGTGCTCCCCGCCGCCACCTGGTACGAGAAGCACGACCTGTCCTCGACCGACATGCACCCGTTCGTGCACGCCTTCAGCCCGGCCATCGACCCGCCCTGGCAGACGCGTACCGACTTCGCCGCCTTCCACGCCATCGCCAAGGCGTTCAGCACCCTGGCCGCCACCCACCTCGGGGTGCGCCGCGACCTGGTGGCGGCGCCGCTGCTGCACGACACCCCCGACGAGTACGCCACCCCGCACGGCCGCGTGGACGACTGGCGGCGCGCCGGGACCACCCCTGAACCGGGCAGGAACTTCCCGAAGATCACGATCGTGGAGCGCGACTACGCGGCCGTCGCCGACAAGATGGCCGCGCTCGGCCCGCTGCTGGACACCCTCGGCGCCACCACCAAAGGGCTGACGTTCCAGGTGGGCGAGGAGGTGGAGCGGCTGCGCCGCAGGAACGGCGCCGTACGCGACGGCGTGGCGGCCGGGCGGCCGTCGCTGGCCCGCGACATCGACCTGTGCGAGGCGATCCTGGGGTTGTCGGGCACCACGAACGGGCGCCTGGCCGCGCAGGGCTTCGCCACGCTGGCCCGCCGCACGGGCACGTCCTTCGACGGGCTGGCCGACGAGCACAAGCAGATCACGTTCGCCGACACGCAGGCCAGGCCGGTGGCGGTGACGACGTCGCCGGAGTGGTCGGGCATCGAGACCGGCGGCCGCCGCTACTCGGCCTTCACCATCAACGTCGAGCACCGCAAACCCTGGCACACACTCACCGGCCGCCAGCACTTCTACCTCGACCACGACTGGATCCACGAGGCCGGCGAAGCCCTGCCGGCCTACCGGCCGCCGCTCGACATGACCGCGATGTTCGGCGAGCCCGGCGTGGGGGAGAGCGGCGAGAACGGCATCGCCGTGCGCTATCTCACGCCGCACTCCAAGTGGTCGATCCACTCCGAATACCAGGACAACCTGCTCATGCTGACGCTGTCGCGGGGCGGGCCGAACATCTGGATGAGCCCGGCCGACGCGGCGAAGGCGGGCATCGCCGACAACGACTGGGTGGAGGCGGTCAACCGCAACGGCGTCGTCGTGGCCCGCGCGGTCGTCTCGCACCGGATGCCCGAAGGGACGGTGTACATGTACCACGCCCAGGAGCGCGTGGTGGACGTGCCCAAGAGCCAGACGTCCGGCCGGCGCGGCGGCATCCACAACTCCCTGACCCGGCTCCTCATCAAACCCACCCACCTGATCGGCGGCTACGCGCAGCTGAGCTTCGCCTTCAACTACCTGGGGCCGACCGGCAACCAGCGCGACGAGGTCACCGTGATCCGCCGCCGCAGCCAGGAGGTCGATTACTGATGCGCGTCATGGCGCAGCTGGCCATGGTGATGAACCTGGACAAGTGCATCGGCTGCCACACCTGCTCGGTCACCTGCAAGCAGGCCTGGACCAACCGCTCGGGCACCGAGTACGTCTGGTTCAACAACGTCGAGACCCGCCCCGGCCAGGGCTACCCCCGCACCTACCAGGACCAGGACCGGTGGAAGGGCGGCTGGGAACTCAACCGGCGCGGCCGGCTGAAACTCAAGGCGGGCGGCCGGCTCAGGAAGCTCCTCTCCATCTTCGCCAACCCGCTGATGCCCTCCATCCAGGACTACTACGAGCCCTGGACCTACGACTACGACCAGCTGTTCTCCGCGCCCATGCAGGACGACACCCCGGTGGCGCGGCCCCGCTCGCTCATCACCGGCCGGCCCACCAAGATCAGCTGGAGCGCGAACTGGGACGACGACCTGGCCGGCGGCCCCGAGCTGGCGCCCGCCGACCCGGTGCTGCGCAAGGTGTCGGACCAGGTGAAGCTGGACTTCGAGCGGGCGTTCATGTTCTACCTGCCGCGCATCTGCGAGCACTGCCTCAACCCCTCCTGCGTGGCGTCCTGCCCGTCGGGGGCGATGTACAAGCGCTCAGAAGACGGCATCGTGCTGGTCGACCAGGACCGCTGCCGGGGGTGGCGGATGTGCGTGACCGGCTGCCCGTACAAGAAGGTGTACTTCAACCACCGCACCGGCAAGGCCGAGAAGTGCACGTTCTGCTTCCCGCGCGTCGAAGTGGGCATCCCCACGGTCTGCTCGGAGACGTGCGTCGGGCGGCTGCGCTACATCGGGCTCGTCCTGTACGACGTCGACCGGGTGGCCGCGGCGGCCTCCGTTCCGGACGAGAAGGACCTGTACCAGGCGCAGAAAGGTGTCCTGCTCGACCCCCACGACCCCGAGGTGATCGAGGCGGCCCGCAGGTCGGGCATCCCCGATGACTGGCTGGACGCCGCCCGCACGTCCCCGATCCACAAGCTGATCTTCGACTACGGGGTGGCGCTGCCGCTGCATCCCGAATACCGCACAATGCCGATGGTCTGGTACATCCCGCCGCTGTCGCCCGTCGTGGACGTGCTCTCCGAGTCCGGGCACGACGGCGAGGACGCCGGCAACCTGTTCGGCGCCATCGAGGCGCTGCGCATCCCGATCGGCTACCTGGCCGAGCTGTTCACCGCCGGCGACCCAGAACCGGTGCGCGCGGTGCTGCGCCGCCTGGCCGCGATGCGCTCGTACATGCGCCGGCTCAACCTGGGCCAGGACCCCGACGAGTCGATCGCCGCGGCCGTCGGCATGGACGGCCCGCGCATCGAGGACATGCACCGGCTGCTGGCCCTGGCCCCCTACGACGAGCGGTACGTCATCCCGAAGGCGCACGCCGAGCAGGGCGCCCGGCTGGAGGAGACGGCCACCGGCTGCAGCCTCGACTACGAGGGCGGCCCCGGCATGGCCGGCCCGTTCGGCGAGG
Organism: Nonomuraea sp. KM88; assembly: GCF_052245635.1. Lineage (NCBI taxonomy): Bacteria > Bacillati > Actinomycetota > Actinomycetes > Streptosporangiales > Streptosporangiaceae > Nonomuraea > Nonomuraea sp. KM88. Next base: position 63,893 of record NZ_JBQQCC010000008.1, read on the forward strand.
CGTCGGGGCGGCCGTCGCCGATCGCGGTGGAGAGCTTCCACGCCCTGCGCGAGCGGCAGGCAGGCGACGAACTCGACGAGGCCGACGAGCTGCGCGGCCGGGTCAACCTGCTCAACTGGGACGGCAAAGGCACGCCCGACGGGCTGTTCCCCAGGAGGAAGAAGTGAACGACGGCGACCTGCGCAGTGCCCACATGGTGGCCTCGGTGCTGCTGGGCTACCCCGACGAGCGGCTCTACGGTTCCCGGCAGGTGCTGGTCGAGGCGGTGGCCGCGCTGCCCTCGGGGGAGGTCCGCGACCGCCTGTCGGCCTTCCTCGGACACGCCGCCGGCACTTCTGAGGCGGACCTGGCCGCCCACTACGTGGCGACCTTCGACCTGAAACGGCGCTGCTGCCCGTACCTCACCTACTACGCCTACGGCGACACCCGCAAACGCGGCGCCGCACTGCTGCGCTTCAAGCACGCGCTGCACACCGCGGGCTTCGAGCTCGCCGACGGCGAGCTGCCCGACCACCTGGCCGTGGTGTGCGAGCTGTCGGCACGCGGCGCCGTCCGCCCAGCCCGGCGGCTGATGACCGAGCACCGCGCCGGCATGGAAGTGCTGCGCGCGGCGCTGGAGGACGAGCGCTCACCGTACGCCGGCGTCGTCGCCGCCGTCCTGGCCACCCTGCCCCCGGCCCGCGCCCGCGAACGGGAAGCCGCGCTGCGGCTGGCGGAAGAGGGGCCACCCGCCGAGGCCGTCGGCCTGGAACCCTACGCGACCATGGAGGCCGGCCGATGAGCATCCTGCTCTGGGTGGTCCTGCCGTACGTGGCGCTCACCGTGTTCGTGCTCGGCCACGTGTGGCGCTACCGCTACGACAAGTTCGGCTGGACCACCCGCTCCTCCCAGATGTACGAGTCACGGCTGCTGCGCGTCGGCAGCCCGCTGTTCCACTTCGGCATCCTCGTCGTCGCGCTGGGCCACATCGGCGGCCTCGTCATCCCCAAGAGCTGGACCGAAGCGGTGGGCATCAGCGAAGGGCTCTACCACCTGCTCGCCGTCGTCCTCGGCACGATCGCGGGCGTGGCGACGGTGGGCGGCATGGCGATCCTGATCTACCGGCGCCGTACCGTGGGCCCGGTCTTCATGGCCACCACCCGCAACGACAAGCTGATGTACGCCGTCCTCGCCCTCACGATCGCCCTCGGCCTGGCCGCGACGGTCGTGGCCAACGTCGTCGGCGGCGGCTACGACTACCGCACCACCGTCTCTCCCTGGTTCCGGTCGATCTTTTACTTCCGTCCGGAACCGGCGCTGATGGCGAGCGCGCCCCCGCTGTTCCAGCTGCACGCGCTCAGCGCGCTCGTGTTGTTCGCCATCTGGCCCTTCACCCGGCTGGTGCACATGCTGACCGCTCCCGTCGGCTACCTCACCAGGCCCTACATCGTCTACCGCAGCAGGGACGAGGCGCGGCCGGCCACCCGGCGCGGCTGGGAACCCTCCCGCTAGGTCACGGGATCAGGTCACCGGCAGGGCGGTGGCCAGCAGGATGAGTCGAGGATCTGCTCGCCGGTCATGAACGCGACGTCCTTGTGGGCCCTGATGTGCTGCAGCGCCTGCTCGAAATACCGCAGCCGGTGCGGGACGCCATCAGAGTCTCCCGAGGGGATCGCCTTGAGGCGACGGGGGAATCGGGAGCGAGAGGGCTGTCAAGGCCCGAGCGTGCCCTGACCTGTCAGGTCCGCGCATCACGAATGTCCTTCCTGATTTTGTCGGCCCCAGCCGATATTGTGGTGGTGTCATTACCGAGCGTGATGGGAGGTGGGGTGTGCGCAGGTCGTTCCGATTCCTGCTGCGCCCCACCGCCCGGCAGGCGGCGGCGCTCGCGGCGTGCCTGGAAGACCACCGCCAGCTCTACAACGCCGCTTTGGAGCACCGCCGCACCGCCTACGCCAGGGCGGGCGTGAGCGTCCGGTACGGTGATCAGTCGGCCGAGCTGAAACACATCCGCGCCGACGACCCGGACGGGCAGGCGCGTTGGTCGTTCTCCTCCCAGCAGGCCACCCTGCGACGGCTCGACAAGGCGTTCCGCGCGTTCTTCGACCGGGTCAAGGCCGGACGCACGCCGGGCTTCCCGCGTTTCAAGGGGCGCGGCCGGTTCGACACCGTCGAATGGCCCAAGGACGGCGACGGCTGCCGGTGGGACTCCCAACCCGGCCACCCGACCGCCACCTACGTGCGGCTGCAGGGTGTCGGGCATGTGCGCGTCCACCGGCACCGGCCCGTGCGCGGCCAGGTGAAGACGGTCAGCGTCAAGCGCGAGGGCTCGCGCTGGTTCGTGGTGCTGTCGTGCGACGACGTGCCCGCCGAACCGCTGCCCGCCACCGGCGTGGCGACCGGGATCGACATGGGGGTGGCCTCGCTCGTCACCACCTCCGACGGTGGCCGGGTGGCCAATGCGCGCCACCTGGCCGCCACCGCCGGCCGTCTGGCGGACGCCCAGCGAGACCTCGCCCGCAAGAAACGGGGTTCCAAGCGGCGGCGCAAGGCGGTGGCCCGCGTGGCCGCGCTGCACGCCAGGGTGCGCAGGCAACGTCTGGACGGCGCGCACAAAGCCGCGCTCGCCCTGGTCCGTGCCTATGACGTGATCGTGCACGAGGACCTGCGGATCGCGAACATGACCCGCTCGGCGGCGGGCACGAGCGAAGCTCCCGGCCGGAATGTCGCCGCCAAGTCCGGCTTGAACCGGTCGATCCTGGACGCGGGCTGGGGGGTGTTCCTGACGATCCTCGCGCACAAGGCTGAAAGCGCCGGTCGCAAGCTGATCGCGGTGAACCCTGCCGGCACCTCCCGCACCTGCGCCCGCTGCGGGCACTGTGCGAAGGAGAACCGCGTCACCCAGGCCGGGTTCGCCTGCACGGCGTGCGGGCATGCCGCGCACGCCGACGTGAACGCGGCGGTCAACATCTTGAGGGCAGGGCTTGCCCTTCGCCAGGCTGCGCAAGCGGCTTAGCGAGAAGCCGCTCCCTTCAGGAAGCGGAGGAGTCACGATGTACGGGTGCACGAGACCAGGGGGAAGTCACCGAGCAGCACCGGGCCATCGTCGCCGGGATCCGCGCCGGGGATCCGGAGGCGGCGGAGAGGGCGGCCAAGGCGCACATCGAGGCCGCGGGGCGGGCGTACAAACCGGCTTCGGAGAACGAACCCCGAGCGGCCGCGGCCACGCAGCCCACCCGCTGAGCCGTTCTCCGGGAGATCGCGACACGGCGGAGGGCCTTCGCATGATGATGTTGCATGATCATGCATGACTATGTATATACTTCACGCGTGTCCAAGGTTCTCACTTCTCTGCCTGTCGGCGAACGTGTCGGCATCGCCTTCTCCGGCGGCCTCGACACCTCGGTAGCGGTCGCGTGGATGCGCGAGAAGGGCGCGGTGCCGTGCGCGTACACCGCAGACATCGGCCAGTACGACGAGCCCGACATCGCCTCGGTGCCCGGGCGCGCGACGGCCTACGGCGCTGAGGTCGCCCGGCTGGTCGACTGCCGGGCCGCCCTCGTGGAGGAGGGCCTCGCCGCTCTGGCCTGCGGGGCGTTCCACATCCGCTCCGGCGGCCGGGGCTACTTCAACACGACCCCGCTGGGGCGGGCGGTCACGGGCACCCTGCTGGTGCGCGCGATGCTCGAGGACGGCGTGCAGATCTGGGGCGACGGCTCCACCTTCAAGGGCAACGACATCGAGCGGTTCTACCGCTACGGCCTGCTGGCCAACCCGTCGCTGCGCATCTACAAGCCGTGGCTCGACGCCGGTTTCGTCAGCGAGCTCGGCGGCCGCACCGAGATGTCCGAGTGGCTGCTGGAGCACGGCCTGCCCTACCGCGACAGCACGGAGAAGGCCTACTCCACCGACGCCAACATCTGGGGAGCGACCCACGAGGCCAAGGCGCTGGAGCACCTCGACGCCGGCATCGAGACCGTCGAGCCGATCATGGGCGTGCGGTTCTGGGACCAGAACGTCGAGATCGCACCTGAAGACGTCACCATCGGCTTCGAGCGCGGCCGCCCCGTGACGATCAACGGCAAGGAGTTCGCCTCCGCCGTCGACCTGGTGCTGGAGGCCAACGCCATCGGCGGGCGGCACGGCCTGGGCATGTCCGACCAGATCGAGAACCGCGTCATCGAGGCCAAGAGCCGGGGCATCTACGAGGCGCCGGGCATGGCGCTGCTGCACGCGGCCTACGAGCGGCTGGTCAACGCGGTCCACAACGAGGACACCCTCGCCGTCTACCACAGCGAGGGGCGCCGGCTCGGCCGCCTGCTGTACGAAGGCCGCTGGCTCGACCCGCAGGCGCTGATGTTGCGCGAGTCGCTGCAGCGCTGGGTCGGCATGGCGATCACCGGCGAGGTGACGCTGCGGCTGCGGCGCGGCGAGGACTATTCGATCCTCGACACGTCGGGGCCGGCGTTCAGCTACCACCCGGACAAGCTCTCCATGGAGCGCACGGAAGACTCCGCCTTCGGGCCGGTCGACCGCATCGGCCAGCTGACCATGCGCAACCTCGACATCGCCGACACCCGCGCCAAGCTGGAGCAGTACGCCGGGCTCGGCATGGTCGGCGCCGACCACTCGGCGTTGATCGCCGCCGCGCAGGCGCCCTCGACCAGGCTGATCGGCGCGATGCCGGAGGGCGGGGCCGAGGCGATCGCCTCCCGTGGCGAGGCCCCCGAGGACGAACTCCTCGACCACGCCGCGATGGAGTCCGGCACCGACTGACTCCGCTCCAGCAGACCTGGGCCCCGTACGCCGCAATCGTCGGAGAACGCGGCGAGGAGGCGTATGGACGAGGGCATGTCGCTGACGCAGCTTGCCCATCGGCTGGAAGAGGTGGTGGGCGAGCTCCGCGGCATCCCCGTCGACGTCGAGCGGCTCGAAGACAGCGAGCTGGTACGGCAGCAGATCGCGCAGTTCGCCGGTTCCGCCCGCGAGCTGCGCGCCATGCATCCGGTGGGCATGCCCGCGCGGGGCCGCGAGGAGCAGAAGAGCCGGCGCAGCGTGCTCGACGCCCTGCGGCGCGGCATGACGATGCGCACGATCATCCACTCCGGTGTGCTGGACGACCCGTACAAAGCGGCCCGCATCAGGGAGCTGCACGCAGCCGGCGACCTGCACCGGGTCGTCAACGAGCAGATCCAGCAGCTGCTCGTCTTCGACCGCGCGGTGGCGTTCCTGCGCATCACCCCCGTCGCCTACGCGCCCGGAGCCCTGGTGATCAGGCAGCAGAGCCTGATCACCACCCTCATCGACCTGTTCGAGCAGACGTGGGCGAGGGCCAGAGAGGTCACCGAGCCGGCGCACCGGCTGACCCCGCGCGAGCGCGAGGTGCTGGCGCTGATCGCCGAGGGCCGCTCCAACAGCCAGGCCCACCGCGTTCTCGGCCCAGCCCCCACGTGGGCGCGAGCCGGCATGCGCTTTACTAACGGCGTGCAACGTATGACTGGATTATTGGTCGGTGCGGTCTTCGGCGCGGTCTTCGTCGTCGTCAACGCGCAGAGCCCGCTGAACACCGTGACCGTGAATGTGCTGCGGGTGGCCGCCTGTCTGGCCGCCGCGGGGGTGCTCGCCATGTGGTTCGCCACCGCCAGGAGAGAACGGCAAGGGGCGGAGGCGCGGCGCGGCATGTTCGGCCGTGGCTATCTGCTCATCGTCGCCGCCGAGGTGATCCTGCTGTTCGGCGGGCTCAGGGTGCTGTCCGCCTGGGGGCTCCCCGAGCAGGCCAACGTGGCCTGGGTGGCGCTGGTGGTCGGCGTGCACTTCGTCGCGTTGGCGCCCGTCTGGAAGGACTGGAGCATCGCCGTGCCCGGCGTGGTGCTCACCCTGCTCGGCGTCGCCGGGCTCGTCACGACGCCGACGGCGGCCGTGGCGTGGGTGCCGGTCGTCAGCGGCGTGCTGTCGGGCGTCGTGCTCCTGGCCGGCGCCGTCACCCTGGGCTGGCGCGCCGTCCTGCGCCCGGCGGCCTGACGGTCTGCGCCGACGAGCTCCGTCGACTCGTTGGACAACCCTTCCTCCTCAGAGAACGCGCTCGTCAGCCCCGCGCGTCCAGCGGGGGCCGAAGCCGGGCGAACAGGCCGCGCTCGCCCCGGTTCGCAAGCCTCGAACCCGCATGCACCCGAGAGATGCGATCAACCCGCCGTCTCACATTCTGACACAGGTGATTTACATACGGCTACCCCAAACTTTAGATTCAGGTCATACGCTCTCGGGCGCATGTTTCCTGGCAAAGAATCAGGGAGACATGCGGGCGCCCGATGGAACGATGCAAGATCCGCCGGACCCACACCGGAGACGGCTGTATAGCAGCAGGTCGGAACAGCAATGGCAGGCCCTCGAAGCAGGGTCCGGCCTGTGACGCCGGAGGGCACCGACCCGCCACCGTCTGTCACAGGATCTTCATGTTCGGCTTGACCTAAAGGACCGAAACTCCGTAGTTTTGGCCGTCGTTCGGCATGCTTGGGGCCGCAACGAGCGATGCGCGACGCCCGCCCCGGGCCCGGCCCGGCTTGAGGTCGCGAATGGACGGGGGAGGCGATAGAGGCCAGCGGTCCGACCAGGAGCATCACCCAAAGTCACCGGGTTGGACCACTACGTAATCGGCTGAGGAGATACTCACCCGAACGGTGACGTCCCCGCAGGCCAGGATTCCGCCTCTGGACGATCGATCGGAGAAAGTCCGCTTCATGGAACCCACGTACCTTGTCTGCCTGCCCTTCGCCGGCGCTGGAGCGTCGTTCTTCCGTGGATGGCAGCGGCAGGCCCCCGACGAACTGAACATCCTGCCGGTGCAGCTGCCCGGCCGCGAAGAACGCTTCAACGAAGCCCCCTACACCGACGTCACCCGCGCTGCCGAGGCGGCCTGCACCCAGGTCCTGGCCAGGATCGACGGCGCGACCCCGCCCGTGGCGCTCTTCGGCCACAGTCTCGGCGCCGTGCTCGCGTACGAGCTGGCGAACCACCTCGCGAACGTCAGAGGCGTGCGGCCGGAACGGCTGTTCGTGAGCGGGTCGCCCAGCCCGCACGACGGGCGCGAGACCAAGGCCAGCGGCCTCAGCGACGACGAGTTCCTGGCCAGGGTCAGGGAGTTCTCCGGTTACACGCACCCGGCCCTCGAAGACCCGGAGATGCGTTCGCTGCTGCTGCCCGTGATCCGGGCCGACGTCGAGATGCACGAGACGTACGAGCCCGCCACGGACAAGCCGCTGCCGATCCCGGTCACCGCGCTGCGCGGCCGCGACGACGAGCTGGTCGACACAGCGCAGCTCGCGCAGTGGGGGCGAGTCACCAGCACGGAGTTCAGCACCGCCGAGCTCGACGGCGGCCACATGTACCTGGCCGACGACCCCACCCCCCTGCTCCAGCTGATCACGGACGAGCTCTCCAGGGCAGGCACGTGACGCTGCGCCTGGCCGGGAAGACGGCCGTCATCACCGGCGCGGCCCGCGGTCTCGGACGCGCCACCGCCCAGGCATTCGCCCACGAGGGAGCCGACCTGGTGCTGATCGACATCGCGCGCGACCTGCCGGGCGTCCCCTACCCGCTGGGCTCCGCCGGCCAGCTCCGGCACACCGAGGAGCTCTGCCGCCAGGCCGGCGTCGCCGTGCTGGTCAAGGAGGCCGACGTACGCGACCTGAGCGAGGTCGAGGACGCGGTGAGCATCGCGGTCGACCGGTTCGGAGGCGTCGACGTGCTCGTCAACAACGCGGGCATCGCCGCCCCGTCAGGCAAGGTGACGCACGAGATCGACGAGCACGAGTGGCAGCTGATGCTCGACGTCGACCTCTCGGGCGCCTGGCGGGCCATCCGCGCGGTCGGCAAGCTCATGTCCGAGCGCGGCTCGGGCAGCATCGTCAACGTCGCGTCCACCGCCGGGCTGGTGGGCTACCGGAATTTCGCCGGCTACGTCGCCGCCAAACACGGTCTCATCGGCCTGACCAAGGCGGCGGCGCTCGACTACGCCCCGCGCCAGGTGCGGGTCAACGCGGTGTGCCCCGGCTCGGTCAGGGACGACCCGCAGGTCGAGGGCCGGATGCTGGCGGAGATCGCCCGCTCGCTCGACGTGCCCGTCGGCACGCACGAGGAGACGTTCCTGCAGGCCCAGCCGGCCAACGCGCTCATCGAGCCCGACGCCGTGGCCTCCGCCGCCGTGTGGCTGGCCTCCGATGAGTCCCGCCAGGTCACCGGCAGCGTGCTCACCGTCGACGGAGGCTTCACCACGCGCTGACGCCCCGCCGACCCGGCCGTGCCGCCCTCCCGAACCCACAGGAGATCACTCTGTGTACCGCACCGTTGACGCCTGGCCGCTGATCCCCGCGGCCGGCCCGCCGTCCGGGCACTGCCATGCCCGGCGGACCCGGCTGCCCGCAGGCGCCGACGCCGCCCGGATGGCGCGGATCCTCGACCAGGCCGCCCGCCTCTGGTGGGGCGGGCCCGCCCGCCTGTGGACGGAACGGGTGCCCGCCGCCGCCGGCTCGGCGGAGGCCGGGAGGAGGCTCGACGCCGAGCTGTTCAGGCCGGTGCACCCGGAAGGAACCGGGCTGCGGGCCGTCCTGCTGGAGTACGCCGACGGGCCCGCCGACCTGGTGCTCGTCGCGCACCGGGCGCGGTTCGACGCGACGTCGCTGCGGATGGTGGCCGAGGTGCTCACCGAGCGGGTTCCCCGCGAGCGCTTCCACGCCGGTCATACGCCGGCGCCCGCCCCCGACGCCGAGCTGGTCAAGCGGTGGCAGGAGGCCGACTACTCGGGAGCCACCGTCGAGTGGGCGGCCGGGGACGCCGCGGCGGGCGACCGTACCGGGGTCGTGAGCGTGCCGGTCCGCGAGTCGGCGCACCTGGCCGCCCGGATCGCGGTGGCGGCCGCGCTGGTCCTCGGACGGTACGAGGGCCGGCGCTGTCCCGTGATCGGCGCGCTGGCCGGGCTGCCCTCGCGCCCGGAGGGAGCGCTGGGAGCGTACGACGCAGGGACGCTGCTGGCGGTGGATCTGTCCGGCGCCGCCACGACGGGTGAGCTGGTGGCCGGGAGCGCCCGGATCCTCGACGGCGAGGGCGGATGGTGCGACTCCCGCCAGTACGCGCGGCTGTGCGCGGAGACGGGCGGCCGGGTCCTGGCCGGGCTCCTGGCCACTCCCTCCGGCGAGGACCTGCCCCGCCGGACAGCCGGCGAGAGCGTCGTCCCCGGCCGGACGTCCGACGAGGACGTCGTCCCCTGCCAGACCGCTCCCTTCCCGCTCACCCTCGTACCCGGCCGGGACCCTGACGGCTCCCCCCGGCTCGACGTACGCCACCGGCTGGAGGACGTGGACGAGGAGTCCGCACGGCGGTTCGCCCGCCACGTCGCCCGCGTCCACGAACTGCTGGCCGACGACGACCTGGCCCCCGCCGACGTCGACCTGCTGGACGAACCCGAGCGCCGCCACGTGATCCGCCTCGGCCGCCCGGCCAGACCCCTGGAACGGCGGCCGGAGCGGATCGACGAGATCTTCGCCGCCCGGGTCGCGGAACGGCCGCAAGCCGTCGCCCTCACCGGCGAGGACCGCACGCTCACCTACGCCGAACTGGACGAGCGCGCCGGCCGCTGCGCCGCCTCCCTGCACGGCATGGGCGTACGGCCGGGCGACCGGGTGGGCCTCTGCCTGGAACGCACGCCCGACCTGGTGATCACCATGCTCGCCGTGCTGAAGGCCGGAGCCGTCTACGTGCCGATGGACCCCGCCTATCCGGCGGACCGGCTGGCGTACACGGCCGGCGACGCGGCGCTGCGCGTGATCGTCACCCATCGCGACTTCCCGCCCGGGAAGCACCTGACCGTCGTATCCCCCGAACAGCTGGCGGCCGGCGGCGACAGCTCCCTTGACGGCGGGGGCGCGCCGGAGCGGGGCGGCCCCGACGACGCCGCGTACGTCATCTACACCTCCGGTTCGACCGGCCGCCCCAAGGGCGTCGTGGTGCCGCACAGGAACGTCGTCGCCCTCCTGGCGGCCACCGAGGACGACTTCGGGCTCGGCCCGGGCGACACCTGGTCGAACTTCCACTCCAGCGCCTTCGACTTCTCCGTCTGGGAGATCTGGGGCGCGCTGCTCACCGGGGGGCGGCTGGTCCTGGTCCCGTACTGGCTCTCCAGGTCGCCTGAGGAGTTCCACGAGCTGCTGGTGCGCGAGCGGGTCACCGTACTCAGCCAGACCCCGTCCGCCTTCGCCCAGCTCATGGAGGCCGACCGGCTCCGGGACGAGCGGCTCGCCGTCCGGCTGGCGGTCTTCGGCGGCGAACCGCTCGACGCGCGCCCGCTGCTGGGCTGGCTCGACCGGTATCCGGACTGCCGCCTGGTCAACATGTACGGCATCACCGAGACCACGGTCCACGTGACCGCGCAGACCCTCACCCGTGGCGACGCCATCGCCGGGTCCAAGTCGGTGGGGCACCCGCTGCCCGGCTGGCACGTGTACGTCCTGGACGAGCGGGGCCGGCCCGTCCCCACCGGCGCGCCCGGCGAGATCCACGTCGGCGGGGCGGGAGTCGCCGCCGAATACCTGGGCCGCCCGGAACTGACCGCTGAGCGCTTCGTCCCCGACCCGTTCGCCGGCGGCCGCATGTACCGCAGCGGCGACCGCGGCCGCCTGCGCCCCGACGGGCGGCTCGAGCACCTGGGCCGGCTGGACACCCAGGTCAAGATACGTGGCTTCCGCATCGAGCTGGACGAGATCCGCAGCGTCCTGCTCGACGACCCCTCGGTGACCTCGGCCGCCGTGGTCCTCCGTGACGGCCGCCCGGGCGACCCGCCGGGCGACCCGCGCGGGGCGGCGGCCGATCACGCCCTGGCGCGGCTCGACGCGTACGTGACGCCGGCGGACGCCGATCCGGCCGCGCTGCGGCGTCGGGCGGCGAAGGTGCTGCCCGAGCACATGATGCCCGCCACCATCACGGCGCTGCCCGCGCTCCCGCTGACCCCGAACGGCAAGCTGGACGTCCGCGCCCTGCCGGAACCGGCCTCGACCCCGACTCCCCCGCCCGCCCCTGCGGAGGATTTCACCCGGACGCTCGCCGCGGTCTGGGAGTCGGTGCTCGACGCGCCGGTGGGGCCCGACGACAACTTCTTCGAGCTCGGCGGCAACTCGCTCCTGGCGATCCGGCTGGGGGCGGCCATGCGGGAACGGGGCCTGCCCGCGCTGCCGCTGCGCGAGCTGTATCTCCATCCGACGGTACGCGGTCTCGCGCGGGTGCTCGGCCATGAGTGAGGACGCGGGACTGCTGGACTGGCTCACCAGCGCACAACCCGCCGGCACCGATCCCCCGAGCCCGGAACGCAGGGACGCGGCGCTCGCAGGCGCGCAGGTCGCGGGCGCGGGGCTCTCGGGCGCGGAGCCGGTCGGCGCGGAGTGCGTGGGCGGCGGGGGCGGCGAAGGCGCGTCAGGGTTCCCCGTCGCGTGCCCGCCCGGTGCCGGGGCGCCGGAGGTGCTGGCGGCCTGGGGCGCGCTTCTCCACCACCACACGGGCCGCCACGACGTGGCCTTCCGCGTCGCCGGCGACGGGGCGGACGGCGTGGTCCGTTTCACGATCGACCCCGCCGGTACGCTCGCCGGCCTGGCGGCGTCGGTGACGCGCGCGCTGCCCGCCGCCGAACCGCACACGCCGGGTACCGGGCCGATGCCCGTACTGGTACGCGGGAACGGGCGGGAGCCGGGCGCGCTCGGGCGGGAGCCGGGCGCGCTGGTGCTCGGGCTGGACGGTGACGGGGCATGGCTGCGGTACGGCCCTGCCGGCGACGCCCTGAGCGCGGACATGGTCGCCCGCCACGCGGCCCACCTGGCCACCGTGCTGGCCATGCCGGCGGACCGCACGATCCGCGAGCTCGACCCGCTGTCCCCCGCCGAACACGCGAGCCTCGAGCGCTGGAACGACACCGCCACCGGCCACCAGCGGGATGCACGCATCGAGCAGCTGTTCGCCGAGCAGGCCGAGCGGGCCCCCGCCCATCCGGCCGTGGTGCACGGGAGCACCACCCTCACCTATGCCGAGCTGCACCGCCGCAGCTCGTCGCTGGCGGGCTCGCTGCTCCGGGAGGGGCTGCGTCCAGGCGAGCCGGTCGCGCTGCTGTTGCCGCGCACCGTCGAGCTGGTCGTCTCGGCGCTGGCCGTGGTGAAGGCGGGCGGGTGTTACCTGCCCATCGACCCCACGACCGTCCGGGACCGCGTCGCGTTCACGCTGGAGGACAGCGGCGCGAGATTGCTGATCACATCGGGACGGCCCCCCGCGACGCCCGCCGGGTCGCGGGTCGTCGACCTCGATGACCACGACTGGACGGCCGAGCCAGAGCTGGAGGGGCCGGCGGTGGGCGATGCGGGCGCGCCCGCGTACCTGATGTACACCTCGGGCACGACGGGACGTCCCAAGGGCGTCATGATTCCCCACCGCGGCGTCGTGCGGCTGGTGCGCGGCGTCGGATACGTGCGCCTGGACGCCACCACCAGGATGGCGCAGGTGGGGGCGACCGGGTTCGACGCCTCGGTCTGGGAGATCTGGGGCGCGCTGCTCAACGGCGGCACGCTGCACCTCCTCGACAGGGAGACGTTCCTCGACGCCGAGGAGCTGCGGCGGTCGCTGGCCGATGCCGGCGTCACCACGGCGCTGTTCACGTCCGCGCTGTTCGCCAGGCTGGCGGACGAGGACCCGGCGGTGTTCCGGCCGCTGCGGGACCTGCTCGTCGGAGGCGACGTGCTCTCCCCCGGGCACGCGCGGGCCGTGCTGCGCGCCAACCCCGGTCTGCGGCTGGTGAACGCGTACGGGCCGACGGAGAACGCGGTCATCTCCACCGTCCACACCGTCGCCGGGCCGATCGGCGCGCGGGTGCCCATCGGCCGTCCCGTCCCCGACACGGCCGCGTACGTGCTCAACCACGACCGCCTCCCGCTGCCCGTCGGCGTCCCAGGAGACCTGTACGTGAGCGGCGACGGCATGGCGACCGGCTACCACGAGCGGCCAGAACTCACCGGGCGGGCCTTCGTCCGCCATGAAGGGCGGCTGCTCTACCGGACGGGCGACCGGGCCCGCCGGCTGCCCGACGGCTCGATCGACTTCCTCGGCCGGGAGGACCGCCAGGTCAAGGTGCGCGGTTTCCGCGTCGAGCCGGGCGAGGTCGAAACGGCCCTGCTGGGCGTGGCGGGGGTGAGCGGCGCGGTGGTGGTGCTGCGCCGCACGCCCGAGCCGCACCTGTGCGCGTACGTCGAGGGCCGCGTCGACGCGGAGCACGTGCGCGCGGAGATCGGGCGGCGGCTGCCCGCCCCCATGGTGCCCGCGCATGTGGTGGTGCTTCCCGAGCTGCCGCTGACCCCCAACGGCAAGGTCGACCTGGGCGGGCTGCCCGCCCCCGAGGTCGCGAGCGGCGGCAGGGCGGCCGTCGACGAGGTGGAGCGCACCCTGGCCGGGCTCTGGGAGGACGTGCTCGGCGTGCGCGGGATCGGCGCCGACGACCCGCTCGACCGGCTCGGCGGCAGTTCGCTGACCGCGACCCGCGTGTCCGCGCTCGTACGCCGCCGCTTCGGGGTGTCCTGCCCGGTGTCGGCCGTGTTGTCCGCCCGCACGGTCGCCGAACTGGCCGAGTTCGTACGGGCGGCGGACCGTACGCAGGTCACCGGGCCGCGTCCCGGCCTGGCCACCGAACGGACCCCGCTGTCGCCCCAGCAGCACGGCGTCCACGTCGAACAGGTCAAGGACCCCGCCGACACCCAGTACAACCTGCCGATCTTCGTGGACCTGCCCGGCCCGGTGGATCACGAGCGCCTGACGGCCGCGCTCGCCACGCTCGTGGAGCGACACGAGATCCTGCGCACCGAGTTCCCCGTGGACGGCGACGGCCACCCCTACCAGCGGGTCCGCGAACCGCTGGACGTCACGATCGGCGTGGTGGACCTGGCGCCGGGCGAGGACCCCGACGCGTGGGCGGAGCGCTGGATCCGCCCGTTCGACCTCGCCAGGGCACCTCTGTGGCGGGCGGCGCTGGTCCGGCACGGCGACGGCGCCCGGCTGGTGCTCGACATCCACCACCTGCTCACCGACGGCCACGCCCTGACCCTGCTCATGGGCGAATGGGCGGCGTTGGTCAGGGGCGAGCGGCCGCCCGGGGCCGAGCTGAGCTACCGGGACTACGCCCAGTGGGCGGCCGGGTCCGAGCGCCGGGCGCTGTCGGAGAGCCAGCGGCCCTTCTGGGAGGAGACGTTCGACCGGCCGGTCCCGCCGCCCGACCTGCCCACCGACCGGCCCACCGACCGGCCCACCGGCGGGCCGGGCTCTTCGGTGCGTACCACGGAGGGCGGCCATCTCGCGTTCCGGTTCGGCCCGCAGCGGGCCCTGGCGGTCAGGGAGCTGGCCCGCGCCGAATCCGTGACCCCCTTCCACGTGCTGCTGGCCGCGTACACGGCCTTCCTCGGGCAGGTGAGCGGCAGCGCGGACGTGACGGTCGGTACGGCGGCGTCGGGGCGGCACCTGCCGGGCGTGGACCGGGTGCAGGGCATGTTCGTCAACACGCTCTGCCTGCGGGCGCGCCCCTCGGCCGAGCTGCCGTTCCTCCAGCACCTGCGGACCGTGGCCGCGCACGCCGTGGCCGCCGTCGACCACCAGGACCACACCCTCGACACCGCCCGGTACGCGCGTCCGTCCGGCCACGGCAGGCACCCCCTTTTCGACACGTTCTTCGCGGTCCAGGACACCGGGCTGCGGAGGGTGGACTTCCTCGGTGGCCGCCCGTGCTGGCGGCCCGACGTCACCGGGCGCACGATCTTCGACCTCGACCTGCAGATCGAGGTCGAGCCCGACGACTACGCCGCCAGCTGGGCGTACGCCACCACGCTGTTCCTGCGACCGACCGTGGAACTGTTCCGCGACGAGCTGCTGGCGCTGCTCGACGCCGCGATCGCCGACCCGGGCACGCCGCTCGGCGAGCTCCGGCGCGTCGCCGTGACCCCCCATGACCTGTCCGAGCTCGCGTTCGACTTCGACTTCTGATCTGGGTGAGGGAGCACATGCAATCCATCGAGAGCCTGGGCAGGCTCAAGGTCGCCGCCGCGCAACGTCCCCGCGAGGGCGCGTTCTGGCGTGCGGAGCTGGCGGCCCTGCCCGAACGCGCCGGCTTCCCCGCCGACCGCGGCTCGCCTGACGCCGGGTCCTCCGGCGGTCAGGACTCGTCCGACGCCGGTTCCGCCGGCGGTCGGGGCTCGGCCGGTGTCGCCGTCGCCGCCCGCGAGCTCGACCCGTCCCTGGCGGGCCGGCTGCTCAAGCTGGCCAGGGGCCGGGACGCCGCCCTGCACGCCCTGCTGGTCGCCGCGGCCGGCGCGCTGCTCCAGCGGCACACGGGTGAGGACGAGGTCGTCCTCGCCGTGCCCGCCCTCCCGGTCGCGGGCGGCCCCCCGCCGCTGGCCGCCACGCTGCCGCTGCGCCTGCCGATCGGGCGCGACCGTACGCTGCGCAGCCTGCTCGGCGAGGTGGCGAGCCGGTTGCGGGCGGCGGCCGAGCACCAGGACTACCCGATCGAGCTGCTCGCCCGCTCGTCCGGCGCCGTGCCGCACGGCGGCGACGACCCCTTCGCCGAGGTGCTCGTCGACGCGGTGCACGACTCGACGAACGGCACGACAACCGCGACAGGCGATCCGGCGAACGCCCCCATGAACGGCTCGGCGGACGGCCCCGCGGACGGACCGGCGGACGGCGGGGGGTTCTCCGGGTTTCCTGTGGTGTTCTCCTTCGCTCGCCGGGCCGAGGGCCTGACCTTGCGGTTGCGGTACCGGCCCGCCACCCACGCCCCCGGCACCGCGCGGCGCCTGCTCACCCACTGCATGCTCCTGCTCGATCAGGCCAGCGCCCACCCGGACGCCGAGCTGGGCGCCCTGGACCTGCGTTCCGTCGCCGACCGCGCGCTGAGCGCCGGTGCGAACGCCACGCGAACGTCCTTCGACGGCCCGGCCCGGCTGGACGAGTTGTTCGACCGGCGGGTGGCGGCGACCCCGGACGCCGTCGCCCTGGTGGGGGACGGTTTCCGCCTCACCTACGCCGAGCTGGGCTCCCGGGTCAACCGCCTGGCGCACACGCTGCGCGCCCGCGGCGTCGGCCGGGACGACCTGGTGGCGGTGCTGGCCGACCGGTCGCCGGAGATGTTCACGGCCATCCATGCCGTGGTGCGGGCGGGCGGCGCCTACCTTCCGATCGACCCGGGCAACCCGCAGGAACGCATCGCGTACCTGCTGCGGGACAGCGGCGCGCGCCTGGTGCTGACCCAGCCCCACCTCGCCGGGACAGTGGCGGGCGCGGGGGCGGTGACCCTGGACATCACGGACGAGGCCGCGTACGCGCCGGACACGAGCCCGCCGCCCGTTCTCGGGGACGCCGGCGACCTGGCGTACGTCATCTACACGTCGGGGTCGACCGGCGAGCCGAAGGGCGTGCAGATCGAGCACCGCGCGGCCGTCAACCGGATCGCCTGGATGCAGCGGGCGTACCCGGTCGACGCCGCCGACGTGATCATGCAGAAGACGCCCACGTCGTTCGACGTCTCGGTGTGGGAGCTGTTCTGGGGCGTGCTCGCGGGCGCCGCCGTGTGCCTGCCGGCGCCCGGCGCGGAACGCGACCCCGAGGCGCTGGTCGCGGCCGTCCGGCGGCACCGCGTCACCACGATGCACTTCGTGCCGCCGATGCTCGGCGCGTTCCTCGACTTCGTGTCCGGCGCGCAGGAGGGCCCCGACCCGCTGCGCCAGGTGTTCGCCAGCGGCGAGGCGCTGGCGCCGCACCACGTGCGGCGCTTCCGCGAGGTGATCCCGTCGGCCCGGCTGGTGAACCTTTACGGCCCCACCGAGGCCACCGTGGACGTCACCCACTACGCGTGCCGGGGCGACGAGACCCGGGTGCCGATCGGCTGGCCGGTCGCCAACACCCGCGTCCACGTGCTGGACGCCGGGCTGCGCCCGCAGCCGGTCGGCGTGCCGGGCGAGCTGTGCGTCGCCGGGGTGCAGCTGGCCCGGGGTTATCTCGGCAGGCCCGAGCTGACCGCCGAGCGGTTCACCGCCGCGCCGCACGCGGGCGAGGAGCGCGTCTACCGTACGGGGGACCGGGCGGTGCGGCTGCCCGACGGCTCCATCGAGTTCCTGGGCCGGATGGACCACCAGCTCAAGGTGCGCGGGCACCGCGTCGAGCCGGGCGAGATCGAGGAGCGGCTGCGGCGGCACCCGTCGGTGCGGGACGCCGTCGTCGTGGCGCGCGAGCCCGACGGCCTGCGCGGTTACGTGCTGTCGGCCGAGCCGATCCCGGAGGACGAGCTCAAGGAGCATCTGCGGCGGGCGCTGCCCGCGTACATGGTGCCCGCCCGGCTGGTCACGCTGGAGCGCTGGCCGCTCACGCCGAACGGCAAGCTGGACCGCCGCGCGCTGCCCGAGCCCGCGGAGAGCGCCGCGTACGAGGCGCCGCGCACGCCGAGGGAGGCCGGTCTGGCCCGCGTCTGGGCGGAGGTGCTGGGCATCGAGCGGGTCGGCGTGCACGACAACTTCTTCGCGCTCGGCGGCGACTCGATCCGCTTCGTCACCGTGCTGGCCAGGGCCCGCGCCATCGGCCTTGACTTCACGTTCCGGCAGCTCTTCGAGAACCCGACGGTGGCCCGCCTCGCCGAGGTCGCCGGTGAGGACGGCACGGGCGACGACGGCGGGGCGCCGCAGCCGTTCGAGCTGCTCAAGCCGGAGGACCGGGCCAAGATCCCGGGCGGGGTCGTGGACGCGTACCCGATGACGCAGCTCCAGGCCGGGCTCGTCTTCCAGAGCGAGCTGTCGCACGGCACCGTCGAATATCACGACATCATCAGCTACACGATCCAGAGCGCGTTCGACGCCGAGCGGTTCGAGCAGGCGGTGCGCGTCCTCGCCGCCCGCCATCCGATCTTCCGCACCAGCTACCAGCTCACCGGGTACACCGAGTACCTGCAGCTCGTGCACGAGGACGCGCCGAGCCCGCTGTCGATCGCCGACCTGCGCGGCATGACCGAGCGGGAGCAGGAGGCGTGGTACCGCGACTGGGTGGAGCGGGAGAAGGCGCACCGCTTCGTGTGGGCCGAGCCCGGCCTTGTGCGGCTGCACGTGCACGTGCTGGCCGACGACCTGTTCAGGTACACGCTCAGCCAGCACAACTCGGCGCTCGACGGCTGGAGCATCACGCTGGTGCACACCACGCTGTTCGAGGTGTACCACCGGCTCGCGGAGGGCCTGCCCCTGCCCGGCGCCCCGGCCGGCAACCACGTGCGCGACTACGTGGCGCTGGAACGGCGCTCGCTCGCGGACCCGGAGCACCGCGCGCACTGGGCGGAGGTGCTGGCCGGCGGCGCTTTCACCGAACTGCCGAGGACGAGGGAGCCGGCCGCGCCCGACGTGTTCCCCGTGGTGTTCCACGAGGTGGAACTGCCGGCCGGGTTGTCGGACCGGATCGTGGCGCTGGCCGCGAAGTTGTCGGTGCCGGTCAAGAACGTCGCGCTGGCCGCGCACGTGAAGGTGCTCTCGCTGATCAGCGGCGAGCGCGACGTCATCACGGGGTACGAGCACAGCGGCCGCCCGGAGACGGAGGGCGCCACCGAGGCGATCGGGTTGTTCCTCAACACCGTGCCGTTCCGCGCCCGCATGGAGACCGGCTCCTGGGCCGACCTGGTCCGCCAGGTCTACCGGTCGGAGGTGGAGCTGCTGCCGGCCCGGCGCTATCCGATGGCGCAGATGAAGCACGACCTGGAGACCCAGGACCCGCTGTTCGAGACGGCCTTCAACTTCACCCACTTCTACCTGCTCAGGCAGCTGGCGGAGCGCGACGGGTTCGCGCTGCTCGACGTGCGGGCCAACTCGGAGACCGAGTTCGTGCTGCGGGCCGAGTTCTCCCGGCACTTCGTCACCGACGAGGTACGCCTGAGCCTGCACTACCACGCCCACCTCTTCGAGCCCTGGCAGGTGGCCAGGATGGGCGCGTACTACCGGGCGGCCTTCGAGGCGATGACGGCCGATCCCGACGCCCCGCATCACCTCGCCGACCTGCTGCCCGCCGAGGAGAGCGCGGCCCTGGCCAGGGCCGAGGAGTCGGAGGACCTGCCCCCGGAGGTGGCAGGGCTCCTCCCCCGCCCGGCCCGCCTGCGGATCGCCGACGCGCACGGCCTGCGGGTGCCGTTCGCCACCCCGGGCAGGGCCGTGCTCGTCGCGGCCGGCGACGAGGGAGTCATGGTGGACACCGGGCTGCACGGCCGCCGCCTGCACGGCCGCGTGGAGCTCGTGCCCGAGCCGGAGCGCAGGACCTTCCGCCGCTCCGCCGGCCGCGGCTCCGCGCGCCCGGGCGTCCGCCCCGAAGGCGCCGTGCAGCAGCGCATCGCGAAGGCGTGGGCCACGGTGCTCGACGTGCCGGCGGAGTCCATCACGCTCGACAGCAACTTCTTCGAGCTGGGCGGCGGCTCGCTGTCGGCGATGCGGGTGGTCATGGAGATGGGCGGCCTGGTGACGCTCACCGACCTGATGCGCAACTCCACGCTCGGGCCGCTGTGCGCGGTGGCCCAGGCCAACCTCGACGCGGAGGCCGGGCTCGACGCGGAGCCCCGCCCCCGGCGCCTGCTCAGGCCCCTGACGGACGACCCGGACCGGGCCGCGTGCGCGCTGGTCTGCTTCCCGTACGCAGGTGGCGACGCCGCCAACTTCGAGCCGCTGGCCGCCGCGCTCGCGGAGAAGGACGGCCGCATCGCCGTCTACGGCGTCGACCTGCCGGGCCACGACGCGGGACGGCCCGGCGAGCCGTTCGTGCCCGTACGGGAGGCGGCCCGGCTGGTGGCGGACGAGATCCGCGCCGCCGTCGGCGTTCCCGTGCTGCTGTGGGGCCACTGCGTCGGCTCGGCGATCGCGGTCGAGACGGCACGCCTGATGGAGGCGGCCGGCGTCCCGCCGCGGCACGTCGTCGTGGCCGGCAAGCTGCTGCACGACGCCGGCACCACCCGCGAGTCCATCCGGCAGGCGGAGGCGATGGGCGACGACGAGGTCGTGGCCTGGCTGGCCGGCGTCACGGGGCTCACCGGGCTCGACGCGCTCGACCCCGGCCAGGCTGCCTTCGTGGCGGGCGTGTTCCGGCACGACTCCAGCGCCGCCAACACGTACCTGCTCGAACAGGAGGGGCCCCCGCTCGGCGTGCCGCTGACCGCGGTGTACGCCGCCGACGACCCGCTCACCCCCGGGTACGCCCGTCGCCACACGGAGTGGTCGCGCTTCGCGACCACGACCCGGCTGGCCGAGATCGGCCCGGCCGGCCACTACTTCTGCCGCACCGCCCCCGACGCCGTGGCCGCCCTCGTGCGCACGCTATGGAAGGAAGAGCGCTGAGCATGTCCGCCACCGACCCACCCGAGGCGCCGCCCACCCCGCGCCAGGTGTTCCTGGCCGGGGCCAGGAGCACGATGCCCTTCCTCGCCTCCGCCATCCCGATGGGGATCGCGGGAGGTGTGCTGGGGTTGTCGAGCGGGCTGTCGGAGTTCGCCACCCTGGGGCTGGCCATGGCGGTGAACTCCGGCACCGCGCAGTTCGTCGGGTTCGCCCTGATCGCCGACGGCGCGAGCTGGCCGGCGATCATCCTGACCACGCTCATCCTGGGCCTGCGGATGTTGTTGTACAGCACCATCCTCATCCCGTACGTCAAGGAGGTCCCCCAGCGCTGGCGGATCGTGCTCGGCTTCGGGCTGATCGACGAGGTGTTCTTCGTGGCCATCGACCGCCTGCGCAACGGGCGGCTCACCCACCACAAGCACCTGTTCTTCCTCGGGGCGTCGGGGCTGCTGTACGTCACCTGGATGACGTGCACGGTGATCGGCATGTCGCTCGGGTCGGCCGTGCCCGACGTGGAGAAGCTCGGCCTCGACTTCCCGGTGACCGCCATGTTCATCGCCATGCTCGCGATCGGGCTGACGAACTGGCGGGTCGCGGCGGCCATCGGCTCGGCCGGCGTGACGGTGATGCTGGCGCAGGGCCTGCCGTACAACCTCGGGGTGGTGCTGGCCGCGATCGTCGGCGCCGGGGTCGGCGCGGGGTGCGAGCTGGCGACGCGGAAGAACCAGCCGAAGGCGAGCGAGCAGAAGGAGAACGTGGCATGAGCATGCTGCTACTGATCATCGGCATGGGGTTGTGCAGCTTCCTGCCCCGCTATCTGCCGCTGGCGATCCTGGCCGGCCGGGAGCTGCCCGCGGTGGTGGAGACCCTCCTGAAGTACACGCCGCCGGCGGTGCTTGCCGCGCTGGTGTTCCCGGCCGTTCTGACGCCGTCAGGAAAGGGCTTCGAGCTGACCCTGGCCAATCCCTATCTGGTCGGCGGCGCGGTCACCTTCGTGGCGGGCATGGTCTCGAAAAGATTCCTGCTCTCGACGTCGATCGGGATTGCTGCTTTCTATTTGAGTAGGTGGCTGATCGGTTGAAAGATGAACTGCCTTTACTGGATAATCTTGCATTCCATTTTTTGGAACGTTACATAACGCCTTCGACATGGCACGATGCCGTTGACGTTCACTGCGACTAATTGTCTCTGATAGAGTCAAGAAGGCACTTCGGTACGGACGCTTACCGCTTGCGCATCCGTTACCTGTGCGGTTAATATCTGACTTCATGTCCACCCCCCTGACCGTGGAAAAAGAGTCGCGCATGATGAGCGCGACCCTGCGCGTTCTGAATGGAATTGAGCGCGCCGGAAACAAGCTCCCCCATCCGTTCTGGCTGTTCATCTTCCTGAGTGCCTTCCTCATGGCGCTCAGCTGGTTGCTGGCGACCTTGAACGTCTCGGCGGTCAACCCCGCCGACAACAAGACGGTCGTCGCCCAGAACCTGCTGTCCGCCGAGGGCGTCGCGGTGATGCTCGGCGACGCCATCGACAACTTCGCCACCTTCCCCGCGCTGGGCACGGTGCTCGCCGTCATGCTCGGCGTCGCCGTGGCCGACAAGTCGGGGCTGCTGGCGGCGGTGCTCAGGCGAGGCATCTCCCGCGTGCCCGCGCGGTGGGTCACTTTCGCCCTCGCCTTCACCGGCATGATCTCGCACGCGGCCGCCGACTCGGCGTACATCGTGCTGATCCCGCTGGGCGGCCTGGCCTTCTACGCGGTTGGCCGCAACCCGATCATCGGCGTGATCGTGGCGTACGTCTCGGTCGCGGCCGGCTTCGACGCCAGCCCTGTGGTCACCCCGACCGACGTCATCCTGGGCGGCATCACCACCGAGGCCGCGCACACCATCGACCCGAGCGTCACCGTCACGCCTCTCGCCAACTACTTCTTCTCGCTCGCCTCGTCGTTCGTGCTCGCCGCCATCATCACGCTGGTGACGGAGACCCTGCTCACCAAGCGGGCCAAGAGCATGCCGATCGACGACGACGCCGACGTCGGCGACCTGGGCGACCTCAAGCTGTCCGACGTGGAGCGGCGCGGCCTGCGCTGGTCCGGCATCTCGCTGCTGGTGATCGTCGCGCTGGTCGCGCTGGCCATCATCCCGTCCGGCTCGCCGCTGCGCGACGAGAACGGCGACCTCGACTTCGGCCCGCTGCTCGGTGCGATCGCCCTGCTGATCGGCGTCGCCTTCTGCGTCGTCGGCATCGTCTACGGGCGCATCGTCGGCACCATCAAGACGAGCAGCGACGTGCCCGAGTTCATGGCGCACGGCATGAAGGAGATGGCCCCGGTCATCGTGCTGTTCTTCGCCATCTCGCAGTTCCTGGCCTACTTCAAGTGGACCAACATCGGCACGATCGTGGCGATCAAGGGCGCCGACCTGCTCAAGGCAGCCGGCATCACCGGGCCCGTGGTGTTCATCGGCATCCTGCTCATCGTCACGATCATCAACCTGCTGATCACCAGCGGCTCCGCCCAGTGGGCGCTGGTCGGCCCGGTGTTCGTGCCGATGTTGATGCTCCTCGACATCCCGGCGGAGACCACCCAGGCGCTCTACCGGATCGCCGACTCCTGCACCAACGCGCTGTCGCCGATGAGCCCCTACTTCGTGCTGGTGCTCGGGTTCGTCCAGCGCTACCGCAAGTCGGCCGGCATCGGCACCCTGATGGCCCTCGTGCTGCCCCTGTGCCTGGTCATGCTCGTCACCTGGACGCTGCTGTTCCTGGCGTGGTGGGCCCTCGGCATCCCCCTCGGACCGGGCGTTCCCGTCCGGTAACTCCCTCTAGATTAAGGATCCTTCAGTGACACCGGCTCCCATGTGGACCCACCAGGCCCTTCCCGACATGCTCGGCGACCTGCGCAGGCTCGTCGAGCTGGAGAGCCCGAGCGACGACAAGGCACTGCTCGACCGGGCTCTCGACGAGATCGGCGACTGGGCCGCCGACCGCATCGGGAAGCCGGACCTGCTCCAGCGTCACAACGGCGGGCGCCACGGTGACGTGCTGGAGCTGACCTACCACGGCACGGCCCCCGGCTTCGTCCTGCTGGTCGGCCACTACGACACCGTCTGGCCGGCCGGCACCCTCGCCGGCTGGCCCTGGCGGGTCAGCGACGGCGTCATCAGCGCGCCCGGCGTCTTCGACATGAAAACCGGCCTGGTCCAGGCGGTGTGGGCGGTGCGAGGGCTGCGCGAGCTCGGCCTCCCCCACCCCTCGGTCCGGCTGCTGTTCAACGGCGACGAGGAGATCGGCAGCCCGGCCTCCCGCGAGCGGATCGAGGGGGCCAGCGAGGGCGCGCTGGCCACCCTGGTCTTCGAGGGCGCGATCGACGGGGCGGTGAAGACCTCCCGCAAGGGGGTGGGCATCTTCCAGGTGACCGCCACCGGCATCGAGGCGCACGCCGGGCTCGACCCCACGGCCGGCGCCAGCGCCGTGCACGCGCTGGCCGCGCTGATCCTCGAAATCGCCGCACTGGGCGCGCCCGAGCGCGGCACCACGGTCAACGTCGGCGTCGTCAACGGCGGCACCGGCACCAATGTCACCGCCGGGCGCGCCACGTGCGGGATCGACGTGCGCGTCTCCCGTACCGACGAGATGGACCGCGTGGACGCCGCGCTCGCCGCGCTGCGCTCGCCCGACCCGCGCGTGTCCATCGCGTTGACCGGCGGCTGGAACCGCCCCCCGATGACCCCCAACCCGGCCTCGGAAGACCTGTTCGCCAGGGCCTGCAAAGCCGCCATCGAGCAGGGCCTCGACCTGCGCGAGGCGGGGGTCGGCGGCGCCAGCGACGCCAACTTCGTCTCCGCGCTCGGCCGTCCCGTGCTCGACGGGCTCGGCCCTGTGGGAGCGGGCTCCCACTCCCGCGGCGAGCACGCCATCGTCGAGCACATCCCGGAGCGCACCGCCCTCACCATGGGCATCATCACCGGCTACGCCGGCTAGGCGGGCGCAGCCGGACCGGCCGGGCGGGCGCGGTGAGCGCCCGCCCGGCTACGCGGGCGGAGCTCCCGTCGTGTCCGGCCCGTCGAGCAGGACGAGGTCGGACGGGCCGATCGTGGACGTGGCCAGCAGCTCCGTGATCAGGTTGTGGTTGAGCGTGTTGCCCAGCGGCGGCGGGATCTCCTCCTCCATGAGCCCCGGAACCTTGGTGCTGAGCCGCCTGCGCGTCTGGGTGACGATGTGGGCGGCGCGCTTGGCCGTCCAGCCCTGACCGGGGCGGATGCGGTTGAGCTCGTCGGCGACCTGAGCCCAGGTCAGCGGCTGCGGCCAGGGCTCGGGCCGCAGATAGCGCTGGCCGAGGCAGACCAGCACCAGGCGCTCGACCGAGCTCAGCTTCCACCCCGGCGGGTTGCGGGTCTCGGCGTCATGGCGGTTGTCCCGGCCCGAGCCCTCCCTGCCCATCACGATCCGGACCTCGAGCAGGTGTTCCTGCTCGGGGGCGACGATGAACAGCGGCGTGTGCGCCACCGGCAACCTCGTCCGGTGGCCGGTGAGCACCAGCCGCGCGCCCGGCAGGCGGATGGGCAGCCTGCCGAGGTTGTACAACATCCAGGCGGAGTCCTCGCGCGTGATGTATCCGTGCCGCCGGCTGACGTGCGGATCGTTCGGGCCGACGCAGACGTGGACGTCCGGCTCGCAACGCCCGAACACCACGTCGAACTCGGCATCCGGCGCGACGCGCATCCCTCCGTTGCTGCCCCGGACGAACAACGTGCCCGGCTGCGCCGGGGGAAGCCCTTCGGCGAAATTCCCGAGCTCCTTCGGCAGGATGTCCACCTTGCTCTGCGGCCTGCGCACTGTCCACGCCATGCCGTCGATCCTCTCTCCATGCACCTGATGACGCTAGCCGCCGCCCTCCGGGAGGGGTCCCCGGGTCCTGGACGGGTTGACCGTGTAGTGGACGATCACGCCGGCCCCGTCGGGCACCTCCATGAGCCTGTCCACGAGCTTGCCGCCGAAGTCCACCACCCTGAGCTCGATCATGCTCGCGTTGTCCCGCTCCCAGCAGTAGAGATGCCTCTCGTCGTACCAGCCGATCACCGTGTCGCAGTCGGAGGAGAACGCGCGGACCTGCTTGCCGGTGGCGGACTCCCAGAGGCAGTGGTCGCCGTCGTGGCCGCTCGGGCAGTCGGTCACGAACGTCGCGCCCGAGGGGGAGAAGATCTGCGCGTCGTCGAACGGCGGCTCACCGACGTCCCGCACGTCGCGCGTGAGCTTGCCGGAAGGGTCGTAGACGCGTAACCCCTCGCCGTCGCCGTAGGCGCTGACCACGCTCTGCTCGCCGGGGCCCCAGACGAACTCGTGGTCTGCGATCGCCTTGTCGGCCACCTCTACCACGCTGACCGCGCTCCTCGCGAGGTCGGTGTGGTCCACCGTGAGAATGGCGAAGCCCACGGTGAGCCACTCCTCCCCGGCCTTCCTGGTGACGTTGAGCAGGATCTTCGTGCCGTCCTTCGACCAGGCCTGGATGGAGCCGCTCATCGGCTTGCGCACGGTCTTGACCCGGAAACTGGCCCCCGTGTCCCTGTTGGTGAGCAGGACCGAGCTGTAGTCGTCGTCGGTGTAGAGCTTGGGCCTCTCCGCGAGATACCGGCCGTTGGGGGAGACCAGCGACTTGTCGTTGTCGGGATATTTCTCGAACGTGCCCTCCAGCGACTGCCTGGCGTAGTCGACGTAGGTGTCGGACTTCTTGTCCTTGAGCTCGTACGCCGTCAGCCTGATCGGGTCGGCCGGGCTCTCGTAGAGGGTGATCCGGCCGCCTGGCGGCTTGGTCTCGACGGGTTCCGGCGTGCTCGCGTCCTGTGGCGTCGGCGATGTGACGGCCGCGGTCCGGGTGGTGAGCGGGTCGGGCTCGTAGACGGCCTTGCCCACGGCCACCCCGGCCGCCCCCGACACCAGGACGAGCGCGGTGACGGCGGCGGCCACGCCGGCGACGGGGCGGCGCGTGCGTTCCTGGCTCGCGGGCGGGCCGGCCTCCCCCGGCGGTTCCCAGGTCACCTCCCTGAGCGGGTCGCCGACGGCCGGCGGTTTCCGCAGCAGCTGCATGATCACCTGCTGGGCCGTCGGGCGCTCCGCCGGATCCTTGGCCAGGCAGCGCTCGACCACCTCGCGCAGCGGCCCGTCCAGCACGCCGAGGTCGGGCGGGGCCTTGAGCACCCGGTCCGTCACCGCGTGCGGCCCGTCATGGCCGAACGGCGCCCGCCCGCAGGACGCGAAGACCATCGTGGCGCCCCAGGAGAACATGTCGGCCGCCGGCCCCACCGGCCGGCCCAGGATCTGCTCGGGACTCATGTACGCGGGAGTGCCGATCTGGGTGCTGCTGGTCATCTGCACCGGGTCCAGCGTGCGCGCGATGCCGAAGTCGATCACGCGCGGCCCGTCGCCGGCCATGATGACGTTGCCCGGCTTGAAGTCGCGGTGCACCACCTTGCCCTCGTGGATGGCGACCAGCGCGGCGGCGGTGCCGATGGCCAGCCGGTCCAGCGCGGCGCCGGCGCGGGGGCCCTCGTCCAGCACGATCCGCTCCAGGGAGGGACCCTCGACGTACTGGCTGACGATGTAGGGCCGGCCGTGCTCGACGCCCGTGCTGAGCACGACGGCGGTGCAGAAGGGCGCCACCTGCTGGGCGACCTGCGCCTCGCGCAGGAACCGCTGGACGCTCTCCTCGTCGTCCGCCTGGTCGCCGCGCAGCCATTTGACGGCCACGTGCGCACCCATGGGTGTTCTGGCGAGGTAGACGACGCCCTGCCCGCCCTCACCCAGCCTGCCGAGGAGCTCCAGGCCACCCAGGTCGGGGGGATCGCCGGGCACGAGCGATGTGAAGGATGGCATGGCGTCATTGTGTCGTGACGCTGGGGATCGCGGGCAAGCTCGCTGTCATGAGGAGGTGTTCGCCGCGTACCGGGGGGAGAGATCCACGTCCTTGGGGACGTCCAGCAGCCTGCGCACCAGCTTGCCGTCCAGGGTCACGACCTGGATCTCGTCGTTGGCGCCGTTGTCCTGCTCCCAGCAGAAGAGATGGTTCTCGTCGAACCAGCCGAGCACCTTGTCGCAGTCGGAGGAGAACGTACGGGCCTGCCTGCCGGTCGCGGTGTCCCAGAGGCAGTGATCGCCGTCGGCCTCTCCGTCGCGGCAGTCGGTCACGAAGGTCTTGCCCGACGGCGAGAACTGGAGCTCGGCTCCGGCCTCGAGCGCGCCCACGCCGGGCAGGTCGCGCGCGGGCCGGCCGGAGGCGTCGTAGAAGCGCAGCCCCTTGATCTTCTCGTGGAAGTAGATCACGCCCTCTCCCCGGGCGTCCCAGCCGAACTCGTCGTCGCCGAGCGTGGCGTCGTGCACGTCGACCACGTTCGCCTTGCTCCGGGCCAGGTCGGCCCGGTCCACGTCGATGATGGCGAAGCCGGTGGTGGCCCGGCCTTCCTTGCCCTGCGCGTCCTTGGTCGGCTTGCTCACGTTGAGCAGGATCTTCGAGCTGTCCGTCGACCAGGCCGTGATGGTGCTCTCCAGCGGATCGTGCACGGTCTTGACCCGGAAGCTGGCCCCTGCCTCGCCGTTGGTGATGAGCACGGAGTCGTAGCCGTCGGAGGTGTAGTCGGTCTGCCTGATCGCGTGGTAGCGGCCGTCAGGTGAGACCAGCGAGTCGAGGATGCCGGTGTACTTCTCGAACGTGCCCTGCCGCACCTTCCTGGCGTAATAGACGTCCTCGTCGGTCTTCTCGTTCTCGATGCTGTACGACATCAGCCTGATCGGGTCGCCGGGCCGCTCGAAGAGCTCGGCCCCGCCGGGCAGATCGGTGTCGACGGGCGCGGCCGTGGGGCTCGGCGCCGGGGTCGCCGCCTTCGACGGCGCGGGCGACGACGGCGAGGACGCGGTGGGCTGGGCCACGCTGCCGTTCGGCGTCATCAGCCCGGTCGCCGCGACCCCCGCCACCGTGAGGAGCAGAGCCGTCGCCACGGCCGCGCCGACGACGACGGTCTTGCGCCGCAGCGCCCGCGCGGGCCGCTGGGGGACGGACGGCGGGGCGGCCGCCAGCGGGGTGGGCGGGGTGGCGGGCGCCGGCCCGCCGCTCTCGTCGACGTGCCCGGCGCTCGGCTGGGCCCCGGGCTCCGACCTGCGCAGCAGCCGCATCATGACGTGCTTGGCCGTCGGCCGCCGCGCCGGGTCCTTGGCCAGGCACTGCTCGGCCACCTCGCGCAGCGGCCCCTCCAGCGCGCCCAGGTCGGGCTGCTCGTAGAGCACCCGCTGCATCACCGTGTGCGTGCCGTCGGCGCCGAACGGCGCCCGCCCGCAGGACGCGAAGACCATCGTGGCGGCCCAGGAGAACATGTCGGCCGCCGGTCCGACCGCGCTGCCCCTGATCTGCTCGGGGCTCATGTACGCGGGAGTGCCGATCTGGGTGCTGCTGGTCATCTGCACCGGGTCCAGCGTGCGCGCGATGCCGAAGTCGATCACGCGCGGCCCGTCGCCGGCCATGATGACGTTGCCCGGCTTGAAGTCGCGGTGCACGACCTGGCCCTCGTGGATGGCGGCCAGCGCCGTGGCGGTGCCGATGGCCAGCCGGTCGAGAGCGGGGCCCACGCGGGGGCCATCCTGGCGGACGACCCGGTCCAGCGAGGGCCCCTCGACGTATTCGCTCATGATGTACGGCCGGCCGTGCTCGACGCCCGTGCTGAGCACGTCGGCGGTGCAGAACGACGCCACCCGCTGGGCGACCTGCGCCTCGCGCAGGAACCGTTCGACGCTCTCCTCGTCGCCCGACTGGTCCGGGCGCAGCCATTTGACGGCCACGTACGCATCCATCGGCGTCCTGGCCAGGTAGACGACACCTTGTCCGCCCTCGCCCAGCCTGCCGAGAAGGTCGAGGCCTCCCAGACGCTCCGGGTCGCCGGGAATCAGCGGCATGAAGGATGGCATGCAGTGATTGTGACCCTACGCAGGGGATCAGCAGAACCGTACTCGGGAGGACGTTATTGAATCGCCTTCCCCGATCTCAGTCGTCGGGGACCGCCGTGGCCGACCACGCCGCGACCCCCAGGGCCGCCCCGGTCAGCACCAGCACACCCGCGACGCCGCTCACCGCGGCGGCCGCCCCGGACACCGCCGGGATCAGGGTCTGGGCCAGCCGGTTGCCCGCGATCCGCAGGGACAGCACCGTCCCCTGGGTGCCGGACGGCGTCAGCCGGGTCACCCAGACCATCGTCATCGGCTGGCCGAGACCCGAGGCGAAGCCGTACACGGCGGTGAGGCCGATGAGGACGCCGACGGGCACGGGAAGGGGCAGGCCGCACAGCGCGAGGGCCGACACCGCGCAGGCCGCCACGGTGAGCTTCCTGCGCCCGAGCATCCGCACGAGGGAACCCAGGTTGATGCGCGAGGCCATCGTCATGAGGGAGCGGGCGGCGAGCATCGCGGTCACCCAGCCGGGGGCGATGCCCCTGCTGTGCGCGAGGGCGGGCAGGTACGCCAGCGTCACGTCGATCGACGCCAGGATCAGCCCGCTGACCAGCAACGCCCGGTACATGCCCGGGATGGCGAGCAGCCGCCGCGCCGGCCAGCGGCCCCCGGAGGCGGGCTTCGGCGCGGCGCGGTGATGGCTGCCGAACCCGAACGAGGCCGCCAGGGTCACCAGGCTCGCCACCCCGCACGCGGCGGCGATCGGCTCCAGCGGCGGCGAGAGGCTGCCCGGCGCCGGCGGCATCAGCAGGAGCAGCGGCCCCACGCCCTGCCCCAGGGACGTGATGAACGTGTAGACCCCGAAGACGGTGTCCATGCCGCGCCGCCGCGCCTGGCCGGTCACCGCCGACTGCTCGGCGACCATCGAGAAGATGATGCCGATGCCGAGCAGGGCGGTGGCGGCGATCAGCAGCGCGAGGTGCTCGGAAGCGACGAGGGCGATCGCCGACGCGCCGGTCAGCGCGGCCCCGCCGATCACCATGCTCGGCCGCTCCCCCACCCGGTCGACGAGGCGGCCCGTGGCCACCGCCAGGATCAGCGGCGGGAGCGCGAACATCATCGCGAGCACGGCCAGCCAGACCGACCCGTACCCGAGCTCGATCACCGCGTACGACAACGACGGCCGCAGCCCGTAGCTGACGACCTGGACCAGGATCGCGTGGACCACGAGCAGCGGCCAGAAGGCCCGGCCCGCGGTCACCGCGGGTAGGCGATGCCGTCGATGAGCTTTCGCGCGGTGCGCACCACTCCGGTCCTGGTCACGTCGTGCCCGTCCAACTCGACCTCGACGTCGAGGTAGCCCGTCGGGTGTTCCACCCGCACCCGCGGGCCGCCGGATAGCTCGGCGATGCCGTCGACCGCGCTGCCCGGCAGCCGCAGCGCCGCCGCCACGCTCGCCGCGCCCAGCACGCCGATCGAGGTGTGGCACCGGTGCGGGATGAAGGTCCTGGTGCCGCACGCGCCGCCGGCCCGCGGCGGGGAGACCATGGTCAGTTTGGGCACCGTGGTGTCGCTGACGTCGCCGAGCCCCATCCGGCGGCCCGCCTCCAGGCGGAGCGCCTCCAGGCGGCGGCGCAGCGACGCGTCGTTCTCCAGTTCCTCGGGGCTCTCCACGCCGGTGACGCCCAGCTGGGCCGCGGGCATCACCACGACCGGCATGCCGTTGTCCACGCAGGTGACGCCGACGCCGTCGATGACCTCGCTGACCTGTCCTGTGGGCAGCAGCGAGCCGCACGTCGAGCCGGCCGTGCCCTGGAAGTCGAGGACGACGGGCGCGGCCGTGCCGGGCACCCCGGCGATCTCGACGTCGCCGTCGTAGGTGACCTCGCCGCCGGGCGTGCGCACCGTCGCGGTCACGGCGCCGCCGGTGTTCGCCATCGCGATGCGTACGGACGTGGTGTCCTGCCCCGCCGCGACGAGGCCGCGCTCGATGGCGAACGGCCCCACGCCCGCGAGGATGTTGCCGCAGTTCTGCTGGTCCGACACCAGCGCCTGGTCGACGAAGACCTGGAGGAACAGGTAGTCGACCGACCCGTCGTCCCCGGGGGACACCACGGCCACCTTGCTGGTGAGCGGGTGGGCGCCGCCGAGGCCGTCGATCTGCCGGTCGTCCGGCGAGCCCATGATCCGCAGCAGCAGCTCGTCGCGCTCCCCTGGGTCGCCCGGCAGGTCGTCCGCGAGGAAGTACAGCCCTTTCGACGTGCCCCCGCGCATGATCATGCAGGGGATGCCGGAATGTCCGGTCACCATGGGTCTCCGTTCTCCGTGGCGGGCCGGGTCTTCTCCAGGGCCTCGATGACGCTGCGCAGGTGAGCGCGCATGGCGGCCTCCGCCCGGCCTTCGTCGCGGGCGCAGATGGCCTCGATGATCTCCAGGTGCTGCGGCAGCGACACGGCCGCGCGGCCCGACTGGAGCGCGAGCCGCACCTGGTAGCGGGTCAGGTTGCCGCGGATGCGCTCGATGATGTCGCCGGCCGCCGACTGGTCGCTGATCGTCCTGATGAACGCGTGCAGTTCCTTGTTGCAGTTGGAGTATTCGATGAGGTCGCCGGACGCCTCGTACTGCCGCATCCGCTCCCCGATGGAGCGCAGCTGGGCGGCCTGGCCGTCGCTGACCCTGGCGGCCGCCTTGGCCGCGCAGAGCCCCTCGACGACCATGCGGATCTCGGTGAACTCGATGGCCTCCGCGAGGGTGATCGCCCGGACCCGCGCGCCCCGGTTCGGGATCCGCTCCACCAGGCCCTCGCTCACCAGGTCGGCCAGCGCGTTGCGCACGTGCGACCTGGATGCGCCGAGCTGGGCGCAGAGATCCACCTCGATGAGCCGCTGATTCGGCGCCAGGTCCCCCGCGAAGATGGCTTCACGAATCCGGTCCACTACTTTCATTGGTCGGACGTCCCCGATCCTGACTCACTTGATCATTTCGCCCGGCGGGACCGCCCGCCGGGACTGCCAGAGGATGGCCACCGGTTCGTCAGCCGGTGTAGCCGAAGATCTGCCGCCACCGCTTCGCGTCCTCCTCGACGTGCTTCAGCGAGGTCTCGGCGTCCGTCCGGTAGAGCCAGCCGGAGTCGGCGGCGGGGAAGGTCTGGTCGCCGACCTTCGGGGTGCCGACGTCCGCGCGCACCGGATAGTCGCCCTGCTGCACAGCGATCTTCTGGGCGTCCTTGGACAGCAGCCAGGCGGAGAAGACCTTGGCGGCGTTCGGCGACGGCGCCTGCGCGCCCACGCCCGCGTAGAACGGATAGCCGGCCGCGCCCTCCTCCGGGACGGCGATCGTGAGCGGCGCCCCGTCGGCGATTGCCCCGACCCCCGTCGCCACCGGCATCGTCGACACGGACACCTCGCCGCGCGTCAGCGCGTCGGTCTGCCCCGCGGACGAGTCGAAGATCCGCGGCTTGTTGGCGGCGTACTTCTTCAGGAAGTCGTCGCCGATCTCGTCGATCTGGAACCGGGTGAGCGCGGCGGTGCTGCCGCCGGCTCCGACCTGGACGATCCCGAGCTTGCCCCGCCACTTCGGGTCCAGCAGGTCCGCCCAGTTCTTCGGCTCCTGGCCCTTGGGGACGACGGCGTTGTTGAACGCGAACGAGTAGACCCGGTCGAAGCTGGAGAAGTAGAGCCCGTCGTCCTTGATCGCGTCACCCGCCGCAGTCTTCACCGCGGCCTGCAGCGGGGTCTTCTGGAACGTTCCGGCCTTGGCGAGGGAGACGATGATGTCCTCCCCCGAGATGCGGATCACGTCGGCGCCGAGTTTCTTGGCTCCGACCTCCGAGAGCACGCGCTCGGCGAGCTTGTTCGGGGCCAGCCGGATGGTCTCGACCTCGATCCCGGTCGCCTCCGTGAAGGCGTCGGTGACGGCCTTCTCCGAGTGCTCGCTGCCGCCGGTGTAGAAGACCAGGGAGCCTTCCTCCTTGGCGGCCGAGAACAGCTGCTCGTCGGCGATCAGCTCGCCGCCGACCTCCAGCTTCGAGGCCTCGCCGGCGCTGCCGGCGGACCCGCCGCATCCGGCCAGCGCCAGGACCGCGGCGACGGCTGTCGCAAGGGCTCTGCGACCCGTACGGCCAGCTTTCATGACGTCTCCCTACGAAAGTTGAGCTATCTCTGCTCGCTGGCGCCGAAACGCCTGGACAAGATGGACAGGACGAGGATCACCAGGCAGTAGAGCAGGCTGGTGGCGGCCGCCCGCTGCAGGATCCCGTTGTCGAAGTCGTCGAAGATCACGATCGACAACAACCGCGTGTCCGACGTGAAGAGGAACAACGGCACCGTCAGCTCGCGCATCGACAACATGAGCAACAGCAGGAAGGTCGAGGTGAGACCGACCCGCAGCAGCGGCGCCGTGATGGTGGCGATCGCCCGGGTGCGGGAGGCGCCGTGCATCACGGCCGAGTCCTCCAGGTCGCGGTCGACCTGGCCGATCGACGAGGCGACCCCGCGGAACCCCTGCGGCATCTGCGCCGCGACGAACGCGATCACCATGACGGCGAGCGTCCCGTACACCGGGATCGGCATGATCAGCCACGTCCACAGCAGGCCCAGGCCGAGCACGATCGCCGGGATCGCCAGGGGCAACATGGACACGTACTCCAGCGGCTGGCGGCCCGGCAGCTTGGTGCGCTGCACCACGTACGCCACCGCGAACGCCAGGAGGGTGCCGAGCAGCGCCGCCGCGACCGACACCACGACGCTGTTGACCGTGGCCCGCTGGGCGATGCTGGAGTCGAGCACGTCGGTGAAGGCCTCGACGGTGAACGCGTCCGGCTTGCCGAACGCCCCGAGCACCGTGCCGATGTACGGCGAGTCGTGCAGCGCCACGAACAGCAGCGCGAGCACGGGAAGCACGGTCGACAGGACGAAGTAGCCGAGACCGGCCAGCAGCGCGGGCAGCCGCCAGCCGCCGAGGTCGATCCGGCGCGGCTTCATGCCCTTGCCCGAGACGGTGGTGAAGGTGCGCCTGGCCAGCATCCGCCGCTGCAGCGCGGTGACGACCAGCACGACGACGACCAGGGCGATCGCCACCGCGGCCGCCTCGTTGCCGCGCGACGGCGTCGAGTTCATCAGCCGGTAGATGTACGTGGGCAGCGTCTCCACGCCGGCGGCCCCGCCGATGATCTGCGACACCGGGAAGTTCTCGATGGTGAGCACGAAGATCAGCACGGCCGCGCCGAGGAACGCCGGGGTGACCAGCGGCAGGGTGACCCGGCGCAACACCTGGCCGAACGGCGCGCCGTGCACGTTGGCGGCCTCCTCCAGGTCGGGGTTCATCAGGCTCAGCGCCCCGTGGATCAGCAGGAACGCGTACGGCGCGTAGTAGAGCGCGAGCACCACCATCAGGCCGGCGATGTTGTTGATGTCGACGAACCCGGGCAGCCCGAGATCCCGCAGCGTGATGTTGGCCAGCCCGGCGTTCTCGCTGCCCAGCACCGACCACGCCAGCGCGCCCACGTAGGACGGCAGCAACATCGGCAGCAGGCCCACCAGGTAGAGGAATCCGCGCGCGTACACGTTGGTGCGGGCGGTGACGAAGGCCAGGAAGCCGCCGATGAGCAGGGCCAGCGCGGAGGCTCCGAGGCCCACGGCGAGCGAGTTGAGCGCCGCCTTGAAGGAGCCCGCGCTCGCCACGTTGACGAAGTTGTCGAGGGTCAGCCCGCTCAGGTCGAAGTTGCCGGGCCGTGGGGTGTCCGACGCGAACGCCGACAACACGATCAGCCCCACGGGCGCGAGGATCAGCAGGGCGAGCAGCGCGAACAGCACCGTGGGCAGCGACAGCTCCCGCAGCAGGCGGCGGGCGCGTCCCGGCAGCCCCGCCGGCAGGTTCCGTACGGGCCTCTCGGCGGTCTGTGACGTCATCACGCGGCCACTTCCGCGGGCAGCACCCGCATCGCGCGGGCCGGCAGCGACACGGTGACGGCGTCGTTCATGCCGAACGGCGGCCCGGCGGACTTCATCTGGACGGCGTCCAGCTCCAGCCCGTCGCCGACCCGGACGCGGTAGGCGACGGTGGAGCCCTGGAACGCGAAGCTGACGATCGTGCCCGGCAGCGCGTTGACGTCACCGGCGCCGCCCGCGGCGAGCAGGACGTCCTCGGCCCGGACGCAGAGCCGCAGGGTTCCGGCCGCCTCGTACGGCTCGACCTTCAGCTTCTGCCCGGTCGCCGTCAGCTGGACGCAGGTGGCGTCCTGCGGGGTGACGGGGATGACGTTGTCGACCCCGAGGAACTCCGCGATGGAGGCGCTCTTCGGGTTGGCGTAGATCTCGTGCGGCTCGCCGATCTGCACGATCTTGCCCGACTGCATGAGGGCGATCCGGTCGGCCAGGGCCAGCGCCTCGTCCTGGTCGTGCGTGACGTACAACGAGGTCAGTCTGAGCCGCAACTGCAGCTCGCGCAGCTCCATCCGGAGCCGGTGGCGCAGCCGGGCGTCCAGGTTGGACAGCGGCTCGTCGAGCAGCAGCACCGACGGCTGCATGGCGAGGCTGCGGGCCAGGGCGACCCGCTGCATCTGGCCGCCG
Organism: Nonomuraea sp. KM88; assembly: GCF_052245635.1. Lineage (NCBI taxonomy): Bacteria > Bacillati > Actinomycetota > Actinomycetes > Streptosporangiales > Streptosporangiaceae > Nonomuraea > Nonomuraea sp. KM88. Next base: position 99,780 of record NZ_JBQQCC010000008.1, read on the forward strand.
GACAGCAGGCTGGCCCCGCGCTCGGCGAGGTGGTCGAGGCCGACGAGTTCGAGCGTCTCGTGGACGGCCTGGTCGATCTCCGCCTTCTTCCTGCCCTTCATCTTGAGCGGGAAGGCCACGTTCTCGAAGACGGTCATGTGCGGCCAGATGGCGTACGACTGGAACACCATGCCGACGTTGCGCTTGTTCGGCGCGCGGTTGATGCCCCTGCCGCTGTCGAAGACCGTCTGGTCGCCGATGGTGATGACGGCCGACGCCGGCGTCTCCAGGCCCGCGATGCAGCGCATGGTGCTGGTCTTCCCGCAGCCCGACTGGCCGAGGAGGACAAGGGACTCCCCCTCTTTCACCGTCAGGTCGAGGTCGGACACCGCGACCGCGTCGCCGTACTTCAGGGTGAGCCCGTGGACGTCGACCTTCATGGGGAGCCCTTCTCGTCGGCCGCGCGGAAGCCGTGCAGGTCGTAGGAGAGCCCGCCCGCGAGGTACTGCTCGCGCGCCTTGGCCTCCTTCGCCTCGCGGGCCTGGCCGGCCGCCACCACGTCGTCGATCCGCTCGGCGGCGACGACGGCCACGCCGTCGCCGTCCATGAGCACGGCGTCTCCCGGGCGGATCAGCGTGCCGCCGACGACGGCGGGCCGGTCGATCGCGCCGCGGTGCGCCTTGGCCGCGCCGCGCACCCGGATCCACCGGGCCCAGATCGGCAGGCCGAGCTCGCGCAGCGTGTCCGCGTCGCGCACCGAGGCGTTGATCAGCAGGCCCGCCGCACCCTGGGCCTTGAACTGGGTCGCGAGCAGGTCGCCGACCACCGCCACGGGCACCGGGTTGTCCATCGTGAGCACGACGACGTCGCCGGGACGGGTGCGGGCGGCGGCCTCGTGCACGGCGCGGTTGTCGGCCGGGCCGCACACCGCGATCCGCGCGGGGCCCGCGACGGCGGTGCCGGGAATCAGCTGGACGAAGTCCTCGTCGACCAGGCCCTGGCGGCCGGACGCCTCGTACACGGTCGCCACGCCGAGGCGGGCCAGCTCGTCGAACCTGTCGTCGCGCCCGCTCACAGCGCCCCCACCACGTTCGGGACGATCCGCTGGAACGCCTCCGCGTGCCGGATCGCCTTGTCGCCGGTGACCTTGCGGGCGTGGTTGGCCCGGTGCCCGGCGCGTTCGGTGTAGTACTGCTTCAGGTACGCCTGCGCGCTCATCGCGTCCATGGCCTTGGCCTTCGCCTCGAACACCTCGGTGATGTCCACGAACACCGTGGGGACGAACCCGCACAGGTCCGGCTGGTGCGGCTCGAACACCAGGAACTCCGACGGCGGCGCGGTGCGGAACCCCGCCTCGACGACCGCGCCGGAGGTGAGCAGCCGGGCCTGCGAGACCACCTGGTAGGCCACGGGGTGGTCGGGGTTGAACGGGTCCTTCTCCGGGTGGGTGAGGACGACGTGGGGGGCGTAGTCGCGCATCAGCTCGGCGAGCCTGTCGATGGCCTCGCCGCCCGCGCGCAGCGGGTAGTCGCCCAGGTCGAAGCACTCGTAGCTCGCATCGACGGCCTGCGCCGCCTCGGTGGCCTCGGCGTGCCGGATCCGCTTGACGTTCTCGACGGTCTGGCCGGGCTCCTTCCACAACTCGCCGGACTCGCCGCGCTCCCCGTACGAGAGCGTCACCACGCGGGCTTCGCCGCCGGCCAGGGTGTGCTTGGCGATGGCGCCCGCGGCGCGCCAGACGAAGTCCGCGCTGTGCGCTCCGACGACCAGCATTCTTCGTACGGTCATGTCTTGGACAGCCCTTTCGTGGTGGAGGGGGACGGTCAGTCCAGCAGTGAGGCGAGCCAGCTGCGGGAGGCTTCCATGACCCAGGAGGGCCGGCCGAGCTCCGCGAGGTAGCCTGCGGCGTCCTCGACCTCGTGCACCCGCCGGGCGGCGTGCACCTTGCTGCCCTCGACCAGCCGGTCGATCAGCTGGTCGACGTCGCCGGAGAGCTCGGCCACGATCTGTGCCCGCAGCCACTCCTGCTCGCCCGCGGCGACGGCGGCCGTCTCGCACTCCAGCATCAGCGCGGCCATGCCCTTCATGAAGACGCTGCGCAGCAGCTTCCTGGCGGCGGCCGCGCCCGCTCCGCCGGGGATGTTCTCCACGGGCACGGCGGCGGGCCGCACGAGGTCGGCGAACGTCCCGGCGCCGGTCCCGCTGGCCATCAGCGGGGTGCGCGCGCCCTGCCGGGGCACGGGCGCCAGCACCGCGACGTCGGCGAACCGGACGTCCTCGGCCGCGGCGAGCTCCGCCAGCGTGCGCTTCAGTGCCGGAGAACCGGTGTTGAGGTCGGCGTAGATAGCATGTTTCGGACAACCAGGAAGAGCCTGCCGGGCGACCGATTCCGCGGCGCGGGCGCCCACGAGGCTGAGGACTAGGTCGGCGCCGGCCACGGCCTCCTCCACGGAGGACACCTGCTCCACGTCGTCGCCGGCCTGCGCGTACGGATCGAAGCCCCGCACGTCGAAACCGGCCGCACGCAGGTCACGTGCGTAAATCCGACCGGCCTCGCCCAGTCCCAACATCGCGATCTTTGTCACGCCGGCTCCCGACCATCCTGTCGATGAAACAGTAGCCAGAATTGTTGACAATCTGATGGCCAATGTCAACCCTATTTCGGTCGAATGACCGGCGGATTTCCGGACCTGGTCGCGGGCATTCCCCCGAGCCGGGCCCCGGCTCATGGGCCCCGGCGTCTGCCGGCCGCCCCACCGGCCGCGACCCGCGATCTTGAAGTCCTGACGGCGGGCGTCAGGACCCGGCGATCCTCAGGCTCTCCGGGACGTTCTCCTCGTACGACGGGAACCGGTCGATCAGGCCGGTCTCGCGGTGGAACTCGACGGCGGTGTCGTAGGAGGCCCGGGCGAAACCGATCTCCTTCGGGATCTCCTCCTTGATGATCGCGGAGAGCGCCGCGAGCGCATCGGGATCGATGCCCTTGAGATATCCGGCCAGCAGCGGCTCGACCTGCGCGGGCTGCTCATGGATCAGGCGCTGCGCCCGGCCGACGGCCCGCTGGAAGGCCGCGACCTCCTCCGTCTTCTCCTCCAGGGCCGCCTGCGTGGTGAACACGACGCCATGGGCCACGTTCGACAACCGCGGCACGTCACCGCGGGCCGGCGAGATGTAGTTCCTGCCGATCCCCGCCGCCTGCGCCTGCTGGGCGATGGGCTGGAAGAAGGCAAGCGCGTCCACCCGGCCCGACTTGAGCGCGCCGAGCGCGGCCGAGGTGACGCCGCCCAGGTTGACGAGCTCCGCGTCGGTGTCCGTCCGCAGGCCGACGCGGGCGAACAGGTACGTGACCAGCGCCTCGGTGCCCAGCCGCGGGCGCTCGCCGAGGGTGACGCCCTCCTCTTCGAAGTAGCCCTTCCTCTCCGCGACGAAGAGCGGGAAGAACGCGACGGAGTTGCTGATCTGGCCGACGTTCAGCACGTTCGCCGGGGCGGTGGAGCCGCGCTCGGCGCAGCCGGTCACCGCCATCACGACGGCGACCAGCGCCGCCGTCAGCGGACGGCGCGAGCGAGTACGTCCTGCCATGAACGGGGTCATGTGCGGGCCTCCAACGGCTTCCATCTGCCGACCCACCGGTCGAACAGCCCCACGACGAGGTTGAGCAGCGCGGCGATCACGCTCAGCACGACGAGGGTGGCGAACACCCCGGCCGTGTCGAAGTTCGCCGCCGCGTCATTGATCAGGTAGCCGAGCCCTCGGTTGGAGGCCACCAGTTCCCCGATCACGGCGCCGATCAGCGCGTACGGCACCGCGACTTTCAGCCCGGTGAGCATGCCGGTCATGGACGACGGCAGGATCACCTTCGTCGCGATGTCGCGCTTGGTGCCGCCCATCAGGCGCACGGCGTCGATCAGCCCTCGGTCGACCTCGCGGACGCCCGCCGCCGTGTTCAGAAACACCAGGAAGAACACCGTGGCCGCGGCCAGCAGCACCTTCATGTTCGTGCCGATGCCGAACCAGACGATGAACAGCGGGGCGAGCGCGACCTTCGGGATCGAGTACAGCGCCATGACGAAGGGGTCGAGCACGCGGTACACCCGGGGCGCGGAGGCGAGCAGGAACCCCGCGAGCGCGCCCGCGGCCGAGCCCAGCACGAAGCCGAGCACGATCTCCTCCAGCGTCACCCAGGTGTTCGCCCACAGGACGCCGTCCTGGTGCCATTCGAGCAGCCGGGCCCCGATCGCGCTCGGCTTGCTGGTGAAGGTGATGTCGAACCACCGCTCGGCCGACCACTCCCAGACCGCCAGCAGCACCACGACCAGCGCCAGGCGGGTGAGCGCCACGGTGACTGTGCCGCCGCGCCGCTCCCACCAGCCGCGCTCGATCGGCACGGTCTCGGCCGCGGTGTTCGACAATGCGCTGCTCATGACCGGGCCCCCTCTGCCAGTGCGGCCGTCATCTCCTTGTGCAGGGCGACGAACGCGGGATCGACGCGCATCTCGTCGGCGGCGCGCGGCCGGGGAATGCCGATCTTCCGGTCGAGGACCACGCGGCCGAGCCGTCCCAGCACCACGACCCGGTCGCCCAGCAGCAGGGCCTCCTCGATGTCGTGCGTCACGAAGACCACCGTCTGCCCGCTGCCCTCCCACAACCGCAGCAGCTCCGCCTGCAGATCGGTGCGCAGCTGCGCGTCGAGCGCGCCGAACGGCTCGTCGAGCAGCAGCGTCTCCGGATCTCCCACCAGCATTCTGGCCAGGCTGACCCGGCGCCGCATGCCGCCGGACAACTCGCGCGGGTAGTGCCGCTCGAACCCCTGGAGCCCGACCCGTTTGATGAGCTCGGCGGCACGTTCGCGGCGGCGCGGCGCGGGCACCCCCTTGATCTCCATGACCATCTCGATGTTGCGCCGCACGTCCCGCCACGGCATGAGCGTGTCGCTCTGGGTGAGGTAGCCGATCTCGGGACGCGGCCGCAGGATCGGCTCGCCCCGGTAGGTGACCGTCCCCGAGGAGGGCGGGATGAGACCGGCGAGGAGGTTGAGCATCGTCGACTTGCCGCATCCGCTGCGGCCCAGGACGGTGACGAAGCCCGCCTCCTCGATCTCCAGCGTGAGGTCGCGCAGCGCCACGATGCCCAGGTCGTCCTTGACGAACTGCTTGGACAGCGACTCCAGCCGCAGGATCGCGCTCATGTGCCGCTCCCGGCCAGCCATCGGGAGTTGTCCACCGCCATGACGCGCACGTCCTCTTCGGTGAAGCCGTCCGCGAGCAGCCGGTCGGCGAGCAGCGCCAGGCCGTCCTCCACCGGGGGGTTGAACGGCTGGCCGAGGTCGCTGGAGAGCACCGAACGGCGAGGGCCGGCCGCGGCGATGGCGGCCAGCCACGCCTCCCAGGTGACCTTGCCGGTGTAGGGGGTGGTGAAGCAGCGTTCGAGCAGCGCGCCCTTGCCGGCCAGCCGCCGCTGCGCGTCGAGGGCCACCCGCTGCGAGGTGAACTCCGGGTGCGTGATGACGATGCGGCGTACGCCCTCCGCGACGGCCGCGTCCACCACCGTCTCGATCTCCGCCGCGTTGAGATGGCCGGTGGCCAGGGTCATGTCGTGCTTGGCGATCACCCGTAACACCTGGCGGGCCCGGTCGAGCACGGCGCCGTCCGCCGCCACGACGTCGACCGGGTCGGCCGCCATGCCCTCGGCTCTCAGCTCTTCCTGCAGCCGCGCCCACATCGGGGGCCTGGCGCCCTCGGGGTCGGCGGCGGTGCATGCGCGCTGGTTGGCGCTGTCCACGGTGGGCAACCAGACGACCTGGGCGCCGCCGCGCGCGGCCACCTCGACCGCGATCGGGTTCAGGCCGCCGACCGATCCGTTCATGGTGATCGCCCCGACCGCGCCGAACCCGGGGAAGGCGGCACGCACCACCGCGGCGCGCTCGGTCGTGGGGACGTAGTGGGATTTCAGGACATAACCGGCAAGGCCCACCTCGGCGAACCGTGGAGCGAGGGCCAGGTCGTCGATGCGCCGCGGCATCACGTCGGGCGCCACGTGGATGTGGATGTCGTACGCGCCGGCGACGATCTCGCGGGCGCGGCGGGAAGGTGTCGGGTGCTCGGCCACAACCGCCTCTTACTGTCGACCCGATGCTGCCGTGATTGTTAACAATCTGTGCGACAACCGTCAAGAGGCGGGCGGGCCGGGCGATTACCGCAACGATGTTCCCGCCGGTCGGGGATTCGTCGCCTTCAGGGCCTCGATCACGCTGGTGAGGTGGCGGCGGACCGCCCGCTCGGCCGCCCGGGCGTCACCGGCGCAGATCGCCTCGATGATCGCCAGATGCTCCGGCAGCGAGACGGCGGGGCGGCCGGGCTGGAGCGCCAGGCGGAACTGGTGGCGCACGCCCTGCGCGCGCAGCCGCTCCAGGACCCGCTCCGCGGCGCCCTGGCCGCTGAGGTCGCGGATCCGCCGGTGCAGCAGCTGGTTGGCCTCGGAGTAGCCGAGCACGTCGCCCATGGCCACGGCCGCCTCCATCCGGGCGCCGATCCCGCGCAGCTCCGCCGCGTCGGCGGCGGTCGCCCGCCCGGCCGCCTTGGCCGCGCACAGGCCCTCGACCACCATCCGCACCTCGGAGATCTCGATCGCCTCCTCCAGGGAGACGGTCCGCACCCGCGCGCCACGGTTCTGCACGCGCTCCACCAGCCCTTCGTTGGCCAGCTGGAGCAGCGCCGCGCGGACGGCGCTGCGGCCGGCGCCGAAGCGCGCGCTCAGGTCGGCCTCCACCAGGCGCTGGTCGGGCACGTATTCGCCCCTGACGATGGCATCGCGGATCTCGCCGAGCACGGCGTCCGCGTCGCTCTCCCCCCGCCGGGCGGGCACGGGCCCAGCCGGAGCCGCGGCACCGGCCCCGGACGCACCCAGGTCAGCCGACAAGTCCAGCTCCCCCCGTACCATCGCTCATCCGCTGAGATGTCAGCGATATTGTCACCAATCGTGCCCAGCAGCGTAACGGCTGACCGGGCAAGGGAAGCATCACCTTTCCGGTGGACGGGAGGGCGCGGCCGGCGCCCGCGCGTGCTCAGGCCGAGCGCCGGCGCCGTGCTCGGAGGTGCCCGCAGGCCGCGGCAAGCACTTAGTCCGATCGGAGGCGAAAGTGCTCCAGCCAACGAAATTGGGGCCTCCTTGGTCGGCGGAAGCCGGGTTACATTCACGGTGCTTCGCTCTCTCTTGACCCCCCGAGCAGACCGAAGGGAGAGGCGTGACTCCTCCGCTTCCTGAAGGGAGCGGCTTCTTGCTGAGCCGCTTCCGCAGCCTGGCGAAGGGCGAGCCCTGCCCTCGAGATGTTGACCGCCGCGTTCGCGTCGGCGTGCGCGGCCTGCCCGCACGCCGTACAGGCGAACCCGGCCCACCTCTCATCACGCTCGGTAACGACAACGTCACGATATCGGCTGGCGCCGACAAACAGGAAGGGCATCCGTGATGCGCGGACCCGACAGGTCAGGGCATGCTCGGGCCTTGGCGGCCCTCCCGCTCCCCATTCCCCCGTCGCCTCAGGGCGACGGCCCCCTCAGGAGGATCTGATGGGAACGAGAACCGTGATCGCGGCCATCGCTGCTGCGGCGATCCTCCTGCCGGCCGCCACCACCAACGCCGCCGCGACCGCCACCGTGCCGGCCGCTGCGCCGGCCTCCGGGACGTCCGGAGGCGCGGCCCCACCGCCCGACGACCAGTTCCAGAAGGTGACGCTGAACGACCATCCGGGCGAGCCCATGGACCTGGCGGTGTTACCGGACTCGCGGGTGCTGCACACCACCAGGAAGGGCGAGGTCTGGCTGCACGACCCCGAGACCGGCCTCAACACCCTGGCCGCGCGGCTCGACGTCTACCAGCACGACGAGGAGGGGCTGCAGAGCATCGCCCTCAGCCCTGGCTTCGGCCAGGGATCGAAGAAGGACGACTGGGTCTACCTCTACTACTCCCCGCCGCTCGACACCCCCGTCGACGACCCGGCCACCCCCGACGTCAACGAGGGCGACGCCCCGCTCACCGGCACGCCGGACGACTTCGCGCCCTTCAAGGGGCTGATCCGGCTGTCCCGATTCCGCCTCACCGGCGACACGATCGACCTGCGCACCGAGCAGCGCGTGCTGGACGTGCCGGTGGACCGCGGCATCTGCTGCCATGTCGGCGGCGACATCGTGTTCGACGCCCAGGGCAACCTCTACCTGTCGACCGGCGACGACACCAACCCGTTCTCCTCCGCCGGCTTCACCCCGATCGACGAGCGGCCCGACCGCAACCCCGCCTTCGACGCCCAGCGCAGCTCCGGCAACACCGACGACCTGCGGGGCAAGATCCTGCGCGTCAAGGTCCGCGCGGACGGCTCGTACACGATCCCGCGCGGCAACCTCTTCAAGCCCGGCACGCCGCGCACCCGGCCGGAGATCTACGCGATGGGCCTGCGCAACCCCTTCAGGATCGAGCTCAACCGCTCCACCGGGGACCTGTACGTGGGCGACTACTCCCCCGACGAGCAGGAGGCCGACCCCCAGCGCGGCCCGGCGGGCACGGGCAAGTGGACGACGATCCGCAAGGCCGGCAACTACGGCTGGCCGTACTGCGCGACGGCGCGGCTCCCGTACGTCGACTACGACTTCGCGACCGGCGCGTCCGGCGCGGCGTTCGACTGCGCCGCGCCCGTCAACGAGTCGCCGCACAACACCGGCAGGCGCGAGCTGCCGCCGGTCGTGCAGCCGCAGGTGTGGTACTCGTACGGCCCCTCGGCGGAGTTCCCGCAGCTGGGCACCGGCGGCATCGGCCCGATGGCGGGCCCGGCCTACGACTACGACCGGCGTGACACGCACGGACGCACGGCGGTGGGCTGGCCGAAGCACTACGACGGCGTCCCGCTGTTCTACGAGTGGACCCGCGACTACGTGAAGGCGTTCCACCGTGACGGGCGCATCGAGGACGTGCTGCCGTCGCTCGTCTTCGACAACCCGATGGACATGGAGTTCGGCCCCGACGGCGCCCTCTACGTGCTGGAGTACGGCGACGGCTACTTCCAGGAGAACGAGGACGCCCAGCTGGCGCGCTACGACTACATCGGCAACACCGGCAACCACACTCCCGTCCCCGCGGCCACGGCGTCGGTGACGGCCGGCCACGCGCCGCTCGCCGTCGCCTTCACCGCCGACGGCACCACCGACGCCGACGGCGACCGGCTCAGCTACGCGTGGGACTTCGACGCCGACGGGCGGGTCGACTCCCGCCGCGCAGAGGGGTCGTTCACGTACGAGGAGAACGGCCTGTACGAGGCCACGCTGAAGGTCACCGACCGGCACGGCAGGTCGGCGGCGACGTCGGTGCGGATCGTGGTGGGCAACGCCACGCCGGTCGTGGAGCTGGTCAGGCCCGTGGACGGCGACCCGTTCACGTTCGGCGACGTGGTCGAGTTCGAGGTGCGGGTCACCGATGACCAGGAGGTCGACTGCGCCGACGTGACCGTGGACTACATCCTCGGCCACGACGACCACGGCCATCCGCAGACGACGGCCCGCGGCTGCACCGGCTCCATCCAGACCACCGAGCCGAGCGGGCACGACCCGGAGACCGACGAACTGACCGGCGTCTTCGTCGCCACCTACACCGACCCCGGCGGCGATCTGCCGCCGCTGACCGGCACCGACAGGGTCGTGCTCCAGCCCACGCGATAGGAGATCCCCATGTGTTACGGCTACGGCCCCAGCAGGCGCTCGCTGCTGGCGGCGGGACTCGGGCTCGGGACGGCGGCCATCGCCGGCGCCGCCTCGCCCGCCGCCGCCACGCCGCCCCACCACCACCGCAAGCACCGCATCCCGCCGGGCCAGATCAGCATGCAGCTCTGGACGGTGCGCGACGACCTCGCCCAGGACTACGACGCCACGCTCACCTACCTGGCTGAGATCGGCTACCCCAAGGTCGAGCTGGCGCTGGGCTATTTCGGCCGTACGGCCAAGCAGCTGCGTGAGTTCCTCGACGGGATCGGCATCCGCTCCACCTCCAGCCACGACGACATCAGCGCCGACGACGCCGGGCTGGAAACCAAGATCGAGAACGCGCTGACGCTCGGCCAGTCGTTCATGGTCGTGCCCTACCTGAACTCCGACAGCGAGGACCAGTGGAAGGCCTGGGCCGAGCGCATGAACGTGGAGGCGGCCGCCGCGCGCAAGGCCGGGCTGCGCTACGGCTACCACAACCACGCCCACGAGTTCACCATCGACCTCGGGGGCGGCAGGACGCCCTGGGACGTGCTCACCTCAGAGCTCGATCCGCGCCTGGTCCACCTGGAGATCGACCTCTACTGGGCGGTCACCGGCGGCGTCGGGCGCGGCGAGCGCGATCCGGTGCGTTTCACGCTCGACGTGATCCGCCGGGCGCCGCAGCGGGTCCTGCAGTTCCACGTCAAGGACCGGCATCTCGACGGCGACATGGCCGACCTCGGCACCGGGACGATCGACTTCCGGCGGATCTTCGACAAGCACCGGGTGATCGAGTACATCGTCGAGAACGACACCCCCGACGTGACGCCCCGGCGTACGGCGGAGGTCGGGTACCGCTACCTGCGGAAGGTGCGGTTCTAGGGCGTCCGGGCCTTTCACCGGGCCGGCTGGGGGGCCGCCCGGCGGCGGCCCGGCGTCGGTCCTGCGTCGGCCCGGTGACGGCCACCGCGTGGCCGAGCCGCCGCTCGCCACCGCCTGCACGAGGGCCTTTCCGGCCAAGACCGAGATATATCCGCCTGAACAGCGCATACTGTATTAATGACGTCAAACCGATCCGCACCTCGGCGACGCCTTCCCGGGAGCCCGTTCAACGTCCCCGAAGTCGCCCCGCCCCCGCTCGAGAGCTTCGTCCTGCAGGACATGGTGAGCCATGACACCTACGGCCTCGGTTCGGTCGTCGGGGTCGAGGAAGGCGTCGCCGTCCTCGTCGACTTCGGCGCCCAGACCCGCCGCATCGCCGCGCCGTACCCCAAGCTCTTCAAGCTCTGAGGCACAGGCTCGCCTGACCTGGCGGGCGGGCGCGGACCGGGGGTGGCCGCTCAGTTCGCCTTCCGCCCCTGGTTCGGCGTGACGTTGATCTGGCCGCTGTCGGAGACGATGATCTGGATGCGCCCGTCCTTGACGGCCTGCCACATGACCGCGCCCTGCGCGCCGAGCACGTCCTTCAGCGCCTTGATGGCCTCCAGTTCGGTGCGCGCCTTCTCGTTCTTCGCCTTCTGCGCCGTGTTCTCCTCCTGAGCCTGCTGGACGGCGGCCATCGCCTCGCGCACCTTCAGCGGCGGCTGCGGCTGCTGCAGCGTGACCGAGAACTTGTCGAAGAAGGCGGTGCCGCCCTGCTCGCGCAGGAACTGCCCCATGTACTCGGCGACCTTCGCCTCCCACTGCTGCTTGGCCTGCGGGTCGCGGTAGGTCAGCTCGCGCCAGGCGAACTCCTTGCTGGCCGCGTCGAGGGCCCGGTCGAGCGGCTGCCCGATGTAGACGCTGAGCAGTTTGTCCCAGCCCTCGTCGGTGTCGGCGTCGTACTTCAGCCCGATCTGCTCGTGAAACTGCCGCAACGTCTTGCAGTCGCTGGTGAGCGAGAACGTGACGACGCCGGACACCCGCATCTCCAGCGGGTCCTTGGTCCACATCGTCAGCGGCCCGGACTCGGCCCCCGGCTTCGTCTTCTCCCCTTCCGGATCATTGGGGTCGGCGGCGAACTCGAACGTGCGCTGGCCGGCCGGATAGACGTAACCCTGGTCTCCCGGGCCGGACACGTCGCGCACGCCCGGCTCGACGCAGTTCTGGAACGTGGTGTCGGAGAAGATGCCCGCGTCGTAGACGATGCCTTTCTGGTCGGGCTCGGGGGTGGTGATCGAGCAACCGGCGACCAGAAAGGCGGCGGCTAACGATGTCATGACGATGGTGTGCCTCATACCCGATGACGGTAGTACGCATCACGGCGACGCTGCGTGACGCTTCGGCATCCCTCCACGCGTCCCGGTCGCTCAGCCCGGGTCGGCCGGCTTGGCGGTGGCCCCGTCGGCGACCATGAAGCCGTAGTCGCCGGGCGCGACGTTGGTCAGGTGCTCGCGGCCGAGGACCAGGATGCTCGGCTCGTACGGCGCGGTGATCACTTCGAGCTCCTCGGACGTGTACGGGCTGACGACCTTGGCCAGCACCGTGCCCTTGGGGACGCGCTCGCCCAGGCGTGCGGCGCCGAAGTCCGACAGCACGGTGCCGCCGACGGTGGGCCTGAGCGTGGTCAGCGTGTCCACGACCACCTGGTCCTCCGGCGGCGCCACCGGGTCGCCCGGCAGCATGCCGATGGCGCGCAGGACGTTCAGCGTGCCGTCGACGCCCCGCCTCAGGTAGTGCTCGATGCGCTGGCCGCCGCCGCCGAGCTCGCTGACCATGCAGCGCACGCCCTTCTCCAGCGCCCAGCCGGTGGCCGACCCGCCGTAGGGGTGGCCGCGGTAGAGCACGGACGTGCCGTACGCGCGCGACATCTCGGCGCCGGCGTCGTGCAGGTAGGCGTACTCGACGGTGGCGAAGTTGCCGCCCGAGTGGAAGTCGATGAAGTAGTCGGCGCCCTCCAGGATCCCGGAGAGCACGGCGGCCAGCTGCTCGGTGACGCTGCCGCCCCTGTCGCCGGGGAAGATGCGGTTGAGGTTGACGCCGTCGAGCGGCGTGTTGCGGGTCAGCGCCTGGTGGGCGTACGGGTTGGCCACGGGGACCGCGACGACGGTGCCGCTGAGATGGGCGGGGTCGATGGCATCCAGGAGGCGGCGGACCGTCTCCGATCCCATCGGCTCGTCGCCGTGGATGCCGCCGAACATCACCATGCGCGGGCCGTCGGAGGCGCCTCGCAGGGTGTGCACGGTCAGCTCCAGGCGGTGGCCACTGGCCAGGGTGGTCACCGGGATCTGTTCGACGGTCATGCGGAGGTTCCTTCCTTCACTTTCTCTACGGGTTCTTCTGGGGAGGTGGTCAGCGAGGAGAACACGCCGGAGCGGGCCAGCAGCACCGCGACGGTCGCGGCGACGGCCAGGGCGGCGACGATGAGCAGGGTGGAGAGCGCGGCCAGCGTCGGGTCCTGAAATTTCTGCATGTAGACGAACATCCAGACCGGCAGCGTGTTCTGGTCGGGCGAGAGCAGGAAGACCGTCATGTCGACCTCGTCGAAGCTCACCACGAACGCGAACAGCGCGGCCGCGATCAGCGCGGGCCTGACCTGCGGCAGCGTGGCCAGCCGGAAGGCCCGCAGCGGCGCGGCCCCCAGGTCCTTGGCGGCCGCGTCGAGGGTGGCGTCGGCCCGCATCAGCGCCGCCGTCACCACGATGACGACGAACGGCAGCACGATCACGGTGTGCGTCACGACCAGGCCGGCCACCCCGCCGAACAGGCCCAGCCGGTGCAGGTAGATGAACCCGGCGAAGCCGAAGGCCACCTTGGGCACGACGGTGGGCGAGAGCACGAACGACTGCAGCGGCCCGCGCCCCGGCATGCGGTGCCGGACCAGCGCCACCGCGACGGCCGTGCCGATGACCATGGCGAGGACGGTGGCCGCGATCGCCACCTCCAGGCTCAGCAGGGTCGCCGCGCCCAGCCCTTCCTGCTCGAAGAGGTTGGCGTACCACTTGGCCGACAGCCCCGGCGGCGGCCACGTGCCGTACGAGACGGACGAGAACGAGTTGATGACGATGATGACCAGCGGCAGCAGCACGTAGGTGTAGACGATCGCGAGCCACACGCTCCAGCCGCGCGCTCCGGTGGAGGCCGCGCCCGCCGCCGTCACCCCGCCCTGCTCGGCCCGCCCGCTGCGCCGCTGCAGCCAGCCGAAGACGCCCAGCGCGACGACGGCCAGCGCGAGCAGCGCGTACGACGACACCGCCGCGAGCGGCCAGTCGACGTTGTTGACGTTGTCGTAGATCTCGGTGGCCAGCACGTTCACCCGCCCGCCGCCGAGCAGGCTGGGCGTGGCGAACGAGCTGATCGACAGCGCGAACACCAGCTGTGCCCCGCCGATCAGGCCGGGCATGGTCAGCGGCAGCGTGACCTTGACGAAGCGCAGGAACGCGCCCGCGCCGAGGTCGCCCGCCGCCTCCCCGAACGCCGGGTCGAGCTGCCCGAGCGACTGGGTGATCGGGAAGACCATGAACGGCAGCAGGATGTGCACCAGCGCGATCACCACGGACGAGCGCTCGTAGAGCAGCTCCACGGGGCCGAGCCCCGCCGGTTCGAGCAGGCTGTTGAGCACCCCGCTGTCGCCCAGGATCAGCTCCCAGCCGTAGGTGCGGGACACCACGCTGGTCAGCAGCGGGGCGAAGATGATGAACAGGCCCACGTAACGCCACCGCGACCGCCGCACCCGGTGCAGGGCGTAGGCCGTGGGATAGCCGACCACCGCGGCGGCGACCGTGGTGATCAGGCCGAGCACCACGGTCTCCCTGACGATCTGCCAGTGGTAGCCGCCCGTCAGGAACGTCTGCCAGGTGGCCGTGGTGTGCGCGATGTCGGTGCCGTCGGGCAGATACTGGTGGAAGCTGTATTCGAGCAGGGTGAGCATGGCCCCTGCGAACACACCGGCCAGCAGGACGACGCTGGGCGCCGCCAGCAGGTAGGCCGTGCGATGTCTGCGCATGTCCCCGGGCCTCTCAGATGCGCGAGGCGACGTCGGTTTCCCAGCGTTTCTGCCACTCGGCGTTGTTGCGTCCCACGATGCCGTAGTCGATCTGCTGGAACCCGTCGCTGGTCGCCTTGCTGAAAGCGGGCAGCCCGGCCAGGTTCTCGGGCAGCTCGGCCTTGGTGTTGGCGGGCACCTCGACGCTCGTCTCCGCCCAGCGGGCACACCACTTGGGCGAGAGCATCTCGTTGATGATGTCGTGGATGGCCTCGAGCTGGCTCTGCGACTGGCCCGCGACGGCCTGGAGGTTGACCGGCAGCGGGATCGCGCCCTCCTTGGGCACGACGTACGCCAGCGGGGCGCCGGAGTTGATCCACTGCTGCCCGGTGCCGGCGAAGTAGGCGGTCAGCGGCGCGGTGCCGTTGCTGAGCACGTTGAGGTACTGCGGGTTCGACTCGACCAGCAGCCGGATCTGCCCGGCCTCGCGCTTCCACAACTCCCAGCCGGGCTCCATGTTCTCCAGGCCGCCGCCGTTGAGCTTGGCGGCCATGTAGACGGCGTACCAGGGGAAGGAGAAGAACGCGACCTTTCCCTGGTGGGCGTGGTTCCACAGGTCGGCCCACGAGCCGGGGGCCCGCGCGATCTCCTGCTTGTTGTAGAGCAGGCCGAGCTGGTCGATGCCGATGCCGATCCCGATGCCGTCGTCGTAGCGGAACCGCTCGTCGATGTCGGCGGCGTTGCTCATCGCCGCGTAGTCGAGCTTGGTGAACATCTTGTCGTCGGCGCCCTGGACGGAGGTCTGGGCGTTGAAGAAGCCGAAGTTGACCAGCGGCCGGTCGGGGGCGGCCTTCTTCTGGGCCAGCATCTTGGTGTAGCCGACGGAGTTCGACTGCTCGTAGATCTTGAGCTCGACGTTCTTGTGGGAGGCCATGTACTCCTTGGCGAACTCCTTGGGCATCTTGCCGAGGTCGCCGCCCAGGAAGGCGAACATGGTCAGGGTGAGCTTGCCGCCCTTCGACGCGGACGGCGCGGCGGACTGGGGGGACACGCTGCCGCAGGCCGTGGCGAGCGCCAGGCCCGCCGTTCCGGCCGCGGTACCGAGAAACCGGCGTCGCGAGATATCCGTCATTTCGATCTAACTCCCTCAGTGGTCGAGGACGACACCGGCGTCCACGTCCCAGCCGGTCTCGACCTCGTCGCCGACCGTCAGGGTGGATCCGGCTTCTTCGCGCCGTTCGGAGATCACCAGGACCCCGGAGGCCAGGCGTACGTGGTAACGCGTGCTCGCACCCTGGAAGATCACGTCATCCAGGCGGCCGTGATAGCGGTTGGCGCAGGTCAAGCCCTTGCCGACGGCGACGTGCTCGGGCCGTACGGACACCGCGCGGCCGGGCCTGGCCACCTTGACGCCGATGCCCTCCGACTCCAGCAGGCCGCCCTCGTACACGCCCTCGAACAAGTTCGTGTCGCCGAGGAAGGTGGCGGTGAACGTGGTGGCCGGCGACCGGTAGAGCTCGGCCGGCGGGCCGATCTGCTCGATGCGGCCCTCGTTCATCACCGCCATGCGGTCCGACATCGTCAGCGCCTCCACCTGGTCGTGGGTGACGTAGACGAACGTGGTGCCCGAGTCGTGCTGGATCCTTTTGAGCGCCTGCTGCATCTGCACCCGCAGCCGCAGGTCGAGCGCGCCCAGCGGCTCGTCGAGCAGCAGCACGGCCGGCTCGTTGGCCAGCGCGCGGGCGATGGCCACCCGCTGCTGCTGGCCGCCCGACAGCTGGGCCGGGTAGCGCTTGCCGTACCCGGCCAGGTCCACCAGGTCCAGCATCGAGCCGACGATCTCGGCCACCTGCCTGGCCGGCCTGCGCCGCAGTTTCGGCCCGAACGCGATGTTGTCGGCCACGGTCAGGTGCGGGAACAGGGCCAGGCGCTGGAAGACCATGTTCGTGGGGCGCCGGTGCGCGGGACGGCCCCGCATCGGCTCGCCCCGGATCAGCACCTCGCCCGAGGTGGGCTCCTCCAGCCCCGCCAGGATGCGCAACGTCGTGCTCTTGCCGCAGCCCGAGGGGCCCAGCATGGAGAAGAACTCCCCTTTGGCCACGGTGAAGTCGACCTGCTCGACGCCTCTGGCGCCGTTGTCGTAGACCTTGCGGATGCCGCGGAGCTCGGCATCGGGCCCGCTGCTGGTCGCGGCACCGGTCATGTCGTCCTCCTCCTCATCTCCGCGAACGCCTCCTCGGCCGCCTTCAGCAGGGCGGCGACGTCGGCCTCCGTGTGCGCGGTGGACAGCGCCGCGTGCAGCAGCGGCTTGGCCGGGAGCAGGACGCGGTGCTCGCGCGCGACGCGGTGCAGGATCGCGTAGCGGGCCGGGTCGCTGACCATGGCCGTGCGGTAGCCGGTGACCGGCTCCGACAGGAAGTACGGCTGGAAGTGGCCGCCCCCGCCCGCGACCACGGCCGGGATGCCGTACGTGCGCGACAACTCGGCGAAGCCGTCCCGCACCAGGCCGCCGAGCCGGTCGAGGCGGGCCTGGGCCGAGCCGTCGGCCAGCAGCGGCAGGGTCGCCGCGGCCGCGGCCACCGCCGAGCCGTGCCCGTTGTAGGTGCCGACCCAGCCGACCGGGCCGCCGCTCGACGGGTCGGTGGCGGCCAGCAGGTCCACGCGGCCCTCGACCGCCGCCAGCGGGTAACCGTTGGAGATGGCCTTGCCGTACGTGGTCAGGTCGGGGGTGATGCCGTAGACCTGGCGGGCGCCGCCCGGCGCCAGGCGGAAGCCCGTGAGCAGCTCGTCGAAGATGAGCACGATGCCCAGCTCGGCGGTGAGGTCGCGGAGCAGCCGCAGGTATTCGCCGGTCGCCGGGATGAAACCGATGTCGATGAGCACGGGCTCCACGACCACGGCGGCCAGGTCGGAGGCGTGCTCGCGCAGCAGCCGCTCGGTGGCGGCCGCGTCGTTCCACGGAAGCACCACGGTGCCCTGCGCCGAGCGCGACAGGCCGGCGGAGCTGGGGGGCGCGGCCGGCCGGTCGGCGGGCCCGACCTGGTCGGGGGCGGGCCAGGTCGACACCCAGAGCGGGTCGAACCAGCCGTGGTAGGCGCCTTCGGCCTTGGCCACCCGCTCCCTGCCGGTGTGGTGGCGGGCGATCGTGAGCGCGTGCATCAGCGCCTCGGTGCCGGTGTTGGCGAACCTGACCCGACCGAAATCCGGGATCATCCCGGCGAGCAGCTCCACCGCGGTCACCGCGGCCTCGGTCTCCACGCCGGTGGTCAGCCCGCGGCTCACCGCGCCGGCGACGGCGGCGTCCACCTCGGGGCGGGCGTGGCCGAGCATCACCGAGGCGTTGCCCATGGTGCAGTCGAGGTAACGCTCGCCCTCGACGTCCCACAGGTACGCGCCCTCGGCACGGTGGAAATAGACGGGATGCGGCGCCTGGAAGCGGGTGTTGGAATGCACCCCGCCGGGGACGTACCGGCTCGCGCGCTCGTAGAGGGTCTGCGACGTGCTCAATTGTTTCTCCTGATCTCCAGGGACAGCCGTTTGACCTCGGCCAGCAGCGCGGGCACGCAGGCGTTGGCGTTCTCGCGCGTGAAGCGCGCCGCGGGCCCGGCGATCGAGATGCCGCCCACCGCGTGCCCCGACCGGTCGAGAATCGCGGCGGCGCGACAGCGCAGGCCGACCGCGTAGCTCTCCTCATCGACGGCGAACCCCTCCCGGCGGGCGGTGGCGAGTTCGGCCTCCGTCTCGCGCAGCGCCTGCTCGGCCCGGTCGCCGACGGCGGTGCGGAGGACCTCCAGCCGCCGCTGCGCCGGCAACATCGCCAGGACGGCCTTGCCCATGGCCGAGGTGTGCGGGTTGAGCACGTCACCGACGCGCGCCACGGCCCGCAGCGAGTGCGCGGGCTCTTTCCGCGCCACCAGCACGATCTCGTCGCCCACCAGCAGCCCCGCGCTCGCGCTCTCGCCGGTCTGCTCGGCCAGGGCCTCCACGGAGGCCTTCAGCCGGTCGGCGGCGTGCATCTGGTCGAGCGTGCGCACCGACAGGTGCAGCAGCCTGGGCCCCGCGGCGTAGCCGGACCTGTCCAGCTGCACCAGGAATCCGCGCTCGACGAGCAGCGCGACCAGCCTCGACGCGGTCGATGGCGGTACGCCCGCCGCCGCGGCGATCTCGCCCAGTTGCAGGGGGGCGCGGTCGTGGGTGACCGCGACGTCCAGGACGTCGAGCAACCGGGCGAGGTAGCTGGTGCGGGATTCGCTTCCACTCAGTGGAACTGTCTTTGCGTTCATTGGGAGGCCAACTTAGGAACGTCCCTATCCGGACGTCAAGAGCAGACCAAAAACCGTTGCCTGACCGTTTTGCCCGGTTCCTACCGCATCGTCCCTTGAATCGGGGCAGAACGGAACCCCGCCGTCGTGCAGGCAGCGAGCACCCGGACATCGCCGGCGCGACTCGGCCGAACCGTGGCGGAGGGGGCGAACATGGTGACCGTGAAGCCTTACGGATAAGGCCATCCGGTAAGGAAACGCGGACCCGGAATCACCGTCCGTGATCCTCACCCAGGGTTACCTTCACGAATCGTGTGCTGACAAAGAGTCAACACACCATTCGGGACGAATGTTCACATCTGTTGCTTGAAGTACATCTGCCCCATCGGCATAGTGGACGGACCACAGGCGTACCAGTCGTGACGGGATTCTCGGGGGCCGGTACCAGGTTGCGACTGCCAGCGGCGCATCATCACGCGCGGAATTGGACAAGATGCATGAGCTCGCCCCCACCTCTCCGCACCAAGCTGCTCAGGATCCTCCTGCTCCCGCTCGTGTCCATGGTCGCCCTCTGGGGGTTCATCGCCTACTCCAGCGTGGAGGAGATCGTCGAGGTCTCCCAGACCCAGGACCGCTGGGAAGCCATCGGCTCGCCCCTGTTACAACTGATCGTCGAGCTGCAGCGGGAACGCCAGCTCTCGGCTGAGGCGCCGAAGAGCACGGCGACGTACGCGCCCCTGGCCGAGCAGCGGCACGTCACCGACGAGAAGGTCGAACGCCTACGCGAGGTCATCGGCGCCGTCGACGTCGAGTCCGCGGGCGCCGAGACCCCGGCCCAGGTGCAGGCGCTCGTGCAGGCGCTCGACGGGCTCCAGTCGCTGCGGGCCTCCGCCGACGGCGGCGTGCTCGCCCCACCGCTGACGATCATCCAGGCGTACGACAACCTGATCAGCGTCGCCAACGGGCAGTTCGACGACCGCGACGCGCTGAGCAGCGTCTCCTCCTACCGCGCGGTGCGCGGCATGGCCGCCTACAACACCACCGCGGAATACCTGGGCCGCGAGCACGCGGTGCTCACCAGCACGATCGTGCAGCGCAAGATGACCGCCACCGACCGTGCCGCCTTCGTCGCCGCGATGACCAGCCGCCGGCTCGTCTTCGCCAACGCCGAACGCGACGCCGGCCCCGACCTGCGGGCCGACTACGACAAGCTGGTCGCGAGCGCTGCTTACAAGCGGCTGGTCGAGGTCGAGGACGAGCTGTTCAGCTGGGACACCAACGGGGCGCCGCCGGTCGAGCCGGCCCAGTGGAAGAGCGACGCCGACGCCGTGTTCAACACGATCAACCGCGACACGCAGGAGGAGCTGGCCCGCGCCGCCGCCGAGGCCGAGGGGCAGAAGACCGGCGCCTACTGGCGGATCGGGCTCGTCCTGCTGCTGGGCCTGGCGGCCATGGTCGCGTCGCTGGCCCTGTCGTACCGGTTCGGCCAGTCCCTGATCGACGAGCTCAAGCGGCTGCAGGCCTCGGCGGTCGAGCTGGCCGAGCAGCGGCTGCCCCGGCTGGTCGCGCGGCTGCGCCGCGGCGAGGACGTCGACCCGGCCACCGAGGCGCCCGGCCTCGCCCCCGCCGACACGGCCGAGGTCGACCGCGTGGTCAACGCGTTCTCCGCCGTACGCCGCACCGCGGTCGAGGCCGCGGTGGGCCAGGCGACCCTGCGCAAGGGCGTCAGCCAGGTCTTCCTCAACCTGGCCTGGCGCAACCAGGCGCTGCTGCACCGCCAGCTCTCGCTGCTCGACACCATGGAGCGCCGCGTCGAGGAGCCGGAGGTCCTGGAGGACCTGTTCAAGCTCGACCACCTCACCACCCGCATGCGCCGGCACGCCGAGAACCTGATCATCCTGGCCGACTCCGCCCCCGCCCGCCGCTGGCGCGACCCGGTGCCGCTGTTCGACGTCGTGCGCGCGGCCGTGCTGGAGGTCGAGGACTACACCCGCGTCTCCGTCGCCCCCATGCCGGACGCCCCGCTGCTCGTCGGCGCGGCCGTCACCGACGTGATCCACCTGGTCGCCGAGCTGGTCGAGAACGCCACCGTCTTCTCCCCGCCCGACACGACCGTGCAGATCCGCAGCATGACCGCGGCCAACGGCTTCGCCCTGGAGGTGGAGGACCGAGGGCTGGGGATGCCCGAGGCCGTGATCCAGGAGTACAACTCCCGGCTGGCCGAGCCGCCCGAGTTCGACCTGGCCGACAGCGACAGGCTCGGCCTCTTCGTGGTGGCCAGGCTCGCGGCCCGGCACGGGATCAAGGTCTCGCTGCGCCCCTCGCCGTACGACGGGACCACCGCGATCGTGCTGCTGCCCACCGTCCTGCTCGCCGAGGCCGGCAACCCCTCCGTCTCCGCGGGAGACCGCGCGGGCAAGCCGACGCGGGCGCTCGGCACGGCGCCCGCCGGCCCTCCCTCCGGCATACTTTCCGGCGCCCTTTCTGGCACCGTGTCCGCGGCTCCCGAGCGGCTGGACGCGGTGAACGGCGCGAGCGTCCCCGGCGAGCACGCCGATCCGGCCGGTCCCTCTCCCGAGCCCGCACGACCCACCTGGTTCGAGGCCGTGCCCGCGCCGAGACGCGGCGACCCGGCCCGGCCGGCGGACGAGCCGCTGACCGGCCCTGTCTCCAGGCGGATCTCCGGGCCGATCCCGGGACCGATCTCCGGGCCGGTCCCGTGGCAGGCTCCCCCCTCCGCCACCCAACCGCCAGGACCGCCCGTCGACTGGAGCGTCACGGTGCCGGCTCAGGACGCGGACGAAGACCTCGACGGGCTGCCGATGCGGATACCGCAGGCAAGCATGGCTCCCCAGCTGCGTTCCACCGGAGGCCCTGCGCGGCGACCGGTATCGGCGCGCTCGCCTGAGGAACTCGCACAACTCATGTCGTCCATGCAGCAGGGCTGGCGGCAAGGACGCCGCCACGTCGAGCACGGAGCCGACATGTGGAACCGAAAGGACGACCATCCCGATGCCCGACCCCAGAAGTGAACTGAGCTGGCTCCTCGACGACCTCACCCAGCGTGTGCCCGGCATCCGGCACGCCATCGTGCTGTCCTCCGACGGACTGGCCATGGGAGGTTCCCGGGAGCTGACCCGGGAGGACGCCGAGCACCTGTCCGCCATCTCCGCCGGCAGCCACAGCCTCGCCATGGGCGCGGGACGGCACTTCGACCTGGGCGGCGTGCGGCAGACCATCATCGAGATGGAGGGTGGTTTCCTGTTCGTCACCGCCGCCGGTCAGGGCGCGCGGCTGGCCGTGCTCGCCGCGAGTGACGCCGAGCTGGGCATGGTCACGTACGAGATGGCGCTCATGGTCAAGAGGGTCGGCGAGCACCTCTCCGCGCAGCCGAGAGGAGCGGCACCGGCACCCGCCTGGAACGGCTCGCGGCCGTGACAGGCCAGGATCCCGGGCCGCTGATCCGGCTGTACGGCCTGACCGGGGGAAGAGCGCGCCCGCAGGGCGAGACGTTCGACCTGGTGGCCATCGTCACGACGGTCGGCGGCCCGCACACTCTCGCGGACCTGATCCCGGAGTATCGGGCCGTGTTGTCGGTGTGCCGCAGACCGACGCCGGTGGCGGACGTCGCGGCGCACCTCCGGCTGCCGCTCAACGTCACCCGGGTGATCCTGGGTGACCTCCGGCGCGAGGGTTTCGTCACCATCGAGCGCCCGCGCCCGGTCGCGCAGACGATCGACGAACACATCTACAGGGAAGTGCTGGATGGACTACGCAGCCTATGAGCCGGGGGCGACCGCGGTCACCTCGGCGCTGGCCATCAAGATCCTCATCGCGGGCGGGTTCGGTGTCGGCAAGACGACCATGGTGGGCACGATCAGCGAGATCCGGCCGCTGCACACCGAGGAACTGCTGAGCGAGCGCGGCGTCGGGGTGGACGACGTCTCGGGCGTGGAGTCCAAGAGCACCACCACCGTGGCACTGGACTTCGGCCGCATCACCATTCGCGAGGGGCTCTGGCTGTACCTGTTCGGCACCCCTGGGCAGGACCGGTTCTGGTTCATGTGGGACGAGCTCGCGCTCGGCGCGCTCGGCGCGGTCGTGCTCGCCGACACCCGCCGCCTGGAGGACTCGTTCCCCGCGGTGGACTACTTCGAGCAGCGCGGCATCCCGTTCGTGGTCGGCGTGAACTGCTTCGACGGCGCCCGCCGCCACGACCCGGCCAAGGTACGGCGGGCGCTCGGGCTGACCGCGCACGTCCCGATCGTGCTCTGCGACGTGCGCGACCGCACGTCGGTCAGGGACGTGCTCACCACGCTGGTCACGTACGCGGTGGAAGGCGCAGGACGCGGGATGCCGTAGCGGCGGCGCAGGGGCGAGGTCAGAGCAGCTCGACGTGGTCGCGGTAGGGGTCGAGCCGGTCGTCGGAGACATCGAGCTCGGTGACCATCAGGTCGATCCCGTCCCAGGGCAGGCAGCGGGCGGCGGCTCCCGTGCCGAGTTTCTGCGAGTCGACCGCCATGACGACGTGCTCGGACAGCTCGGCCATGAGCCGCTTGATCTCGCATTCCTCCGCGCTGAACTCGCTGGTGCCGAAGTGCGGGTCGATGGCGGCGGCGGACAGGAACGCCCGCGCGAACGAGAACTGCTTCAGTGTCAGTGAGGTCAGGGGACCGACGAGGCTGCCCGCGTTGGGGTCCTTCTGGCCTCCGGTCAGGTAGGCGTGTACGCGTGGGTTCCTGGTCAGGGTCAGGAAGGTCTCGATCCCGTCGGTGACGACGGAGAGGTTGTCGGCGGGAGGCATCGAGCCGGCGAGCACGGCCAGCGTCGACGAGGCGTCCATGCAGATGCCCACCCCGCCCGAGGGCACCAGGCTGGTCAGTTTCCGCGCGATCTCCTCCTTGGCCCTCCATGCCCGGCTCTTACGGGCCTCGAAGGGCTGCGCCGAGCTGACGGCGCCGCCGCGCACCCGGCGGACCAGGCCCTCGTCCTCCAGCGCCTGCAGATCCCGGCGGATGGTCATGGTGCTGACCTCGAAGCGGGCGGCCAGGTCTTCTATGCGCAGACTGCCGCTGGACGACAGCAGGTCGGCCAGAGCCTGACGCCTGCTCTCCAGGTCCACGCTGCTCCTGACGCCCATGCCGTCTTCGTTCTCCCTTGTTGTTCAGTCTTGTCAACTGTCACACACGCAGTCTCATCCGGAGACGCCATGGACCTGCTGGCGAGTGAACGATAGATGATGCGGCCGGCTTGTTCAAGGCTGGGTAATGCCGCCTTCTGCTGGTCAGGCGGGCGCAGGGGCGAGGACGTGCAGGATGTATCGAATGGGTAACGCACTCTTGACACTGGGATGTTGTCTCGTGTGATGTTCACACAAGCAAACAAAAGGGATTTCGCTCGGAGCCCGTCGGGCGAGCGCCGGCCATCCTGACCTGGACCGGCTTCTCGCACCGGCACCTTCCGCACGTGTCCGGACCCGTTCCGGACCGCCACCGTCCCCGGGTGGACCCCGACCAAACACCGAGCCGCCAGGCCGGGTCTGGAGATCATTCGTGGAAGATGTCGCGTTGGAGTGCCGAGATCTGGCCAAGGCATTCGGCGGCGTGCCCGTACTGAAAGGCGTCTCTCTGGCCCTCGACGCCGGTTCTGTCACCGCCCTCGCCGGAGAGAACGGCGCGGGCAAGTCGACGCTGATGAAGATCGCGTCTGGCCAGGTCAAGCCGGACGGAGGCCAGGTCCTGGTCGGCGGCGAGCCCCTGCCCCACGCCGACCCGCAGGCGGCACACCGGCACGGAGTGGCGATCATCCCCCAGGAGCTCGCGCCGATCATGGACATGACGGTGTACGAGAACCTGTTCATCGGCCGGGAGTTGCGCACGCGGGCAGGGCTGCTCGACCGGCGGGCGATGGCGCGCAGGGCCCGCGAGCTCCTGGACGTCTTCGGCGTGGAGATCGACCCGCAGGCGACGATGCGGCGGCTGCCGGTCGGCCTGCGGCAGCTCGTGGAGATCGTCAAGAGCACGAGCGGCGGCGCCCGTATCCTGCTGCTGGACGAGCCCAGCTCGGCCATCTCCGAACGCGAGGTCGAACGGCTCTACGCCGTCATCGGCAGGCTGCGGGAGCAGGGCGTCGCCATGCTCTACACCACTCACAAGATGGAGGAGATCCGCGCCCTGGCGGACAGGGTGGTCGTGCTGCGCGACGGAGGGCTGGTCCTCGACCGGCCGATCGGCGACATCACCGACGACGAGATCGTCCACGCGATGATCGGGCGCGAACTGCAAGGGTTCTTCCCCGACCTGCACCCCCCGGGTGACGAGGTCGCCCTTCAAGTCAGCGGGCTGCACGTCAGCGGCTATCCGCGGCCGGTGGACCTCACCGTCCGCCGCGGCGAGATCCTCGGGCTGGCCGGGCTCGTGGGGGCCGGCCGTACCGAACTTCTCGAAGCGATCTTCGGCGTGCGCAGAAGCGCAGCGGGGACTGTCACCGTCGCCGGCAAGCCCGTCAAGCGCAACGCTCCCGCTGCCGCCATCACCAGCGGCATGGCCCTCGTCCCTGAGGACCGCAAGGGAGCCGGGGCCGTGCTGACCATGAACGTGCTGGACAACGGCTCCCTGCCCCGCCTGTCCCGCTTCACCGTCGCCGGCTGGTTGCGGCAGCGCAGTCGCGGCAAGCAGGTCGGCGCGGCGATGGAGTCGGTCAAGCTGCGCAGCCGCGGGCTGTCACAGCAGGTCGGCACGCTCTCCGGCGGCAACCAGCAGAAAGTGGTCCTGGCGCGCTGGCTGACCGGCAGCGTCAACGTCCTGCTGCTCGACGAGCCCACCCGCGGCGTCGACGTCGGCGCGCGCAGCGAGATCTACCGCATCATCACCGAGCTCGCAGCCTCCGGGATGGCCGTGGTCATGGCCTCCTCCGACATGCCCGAGATCCTCAGCCTGGCCCACCGGGCGCTCGTCATGCGCGGAGGAGCGGTCGCGGGCGAGCTCACCCGCGAGGAGCTGTCCTCACCCCACGTCCAGGACCTGATCTTCAGGTACGCCGCCGGACTGAACGCGAAGAGCGGCCTCGCGCCCCAACACACCGAGAAGGAGGGCCGATGATTACGCAGGAGTCAGCCCAGGAGCCTACGAAGCCCGGCGGAGCGGCCGCTCGGCTCCTGACCTGGCGCTTGTCCGGACCATGGGTCCGGGACCAGCTGATCCGCCACTCGATGGTGGTGGTGATGCTCCTGATCATCGCCTATTTCAGCTATCGGAGCGCCCGGTTCGGCACGCCGGACAACCTCCAGACGATCGCCATCGCGGCGGCGCCCTTCGCGCTCATCGCGCTGGGACAGACGCTGGTCATCCTCACCGGCGGGATCGACCTGTCGGTGGGCAGCATCATCGCGCTCAGCGCGATGACCGCGGCCTACACCGTGAAGGGCCATCCCGAACGGCTCTGGCTGGCCCTTCTGGTCGCCATGCTGGTCGGGCTCGCAGCAGGGGCGGTCAACGGCTTCCTCGTCTCGAAAGTGAACGTGCCGCCTTTCATCGCCACGCTCGGCATGCTGACCACGGCGTCCGGCCTGGCGTACGTCGTGGGCCAGGGCGCGCCGATCAACGGCCTGCCGCAGAACTTCGGCGAGATCGCCAACAACAAGATCTTCGGCCTGCAGATCCCCGTCGTGGTCATGATCGTCGGCATCGCCGCGCTCGCCCTCATCATGAAGC
Source organism: Nonomuraea sp. KM88 (assembly GCF_052245635.1). Taxonomy (NCBI): domain Bacteria; kingdom Bacillati; phylum Actinomycetota; class Actinomycetes; order Streptosporangiales; family Streptosporangiaceae; genus Nonomuraea; species Nonomuraea sp. KM88. The sequence continues at coordinate 126,361 of NZ_JBQQCC010000008.1, forward strand.
GGACCTCGTACGGGATGCGCGTCTACGCCGTGGGCGGCAACCCCGTCGCGGCGCAGATCGCCGGCGTCAAGACCACCCGGATCCTGTTCAGCGTCTACGCGCTCAGCGGTCTGCTCGCCGGGCTGTCGGGCGTGATGCTCGCATCCAGGGTCATCTCCGGCCCGCCCAACCTCGGCGAGGGCTACGAGCTCGACGCCATCGCCGCCGTCGTCATCGGCGGCGCGAGCCTGCTCGGCGGCCGGGGCAGCATCCTCGGCACGGCGCTCGGCCTGTTCCTGATCCAGACGCTGAACAACGGCCTCGACATCCTCGTCGTCCCCGCCTACTGGCAGAGCGTGATCAAGGGAGCGCTCATCGTCGCCGCCGTCACCGTGGACGTCTGGTCCGCCAAACGCAGGGGCTGACGCCCCACCTCCCCAACAGACCTGCACGAAACGCACCAATGGAGCATCCATGCGCATGAAAAGCTTGCGTGCCTTCGCCCTCGCCGCCGCGAGCGCGACCCTGCTGACCACCTCCGCCTGCGGCGCGGGCGACCCCAACGCCGGCGCGTCCGGCGAGGGAAAGCTCCGCGTCGGCATCAGCGTCTACGACATGTCGTCCTTCATCACCGCGGGGAAGGCCGGCATCGACGCCTACGCCAAGGCCAACGACATCGAGGTCCTCTGGAACTCGGCCAACCTGGACGTCAGCACCCAGGCCAGCCAGGTGGACCAGTACGTCAACGCCGGCGTGGACGCCATCATGGTCGTCCCCGTCCAGGCCGACTCGCTCGGCCCGCAGGTCGCCGCGGCCAAGGCGAAGAACATCCCGTTCCTCGCCGTCAACGCCGGGCTCGACAGCAAGGACCTGGCCGGCACCGTCCTGCCCGACGACGTCAAGGCCGGGGAGCAGGAGATGCAGATGATGGCGGACGAGCTCGACGGCAAGGGCAACATCGTCGTCCTCCAGGGCCCGCTGGGCCAGTCGGGGGAGATCGACCGTACCAAGGGCATCCAGAACGTCCTGGCCAAGTACCCCGACATCAAGATCCTCGCCAAGGACACGGCCAACTGGAAGCGCGACGAGGCCGTCAACAAGATGAAGAACTGGCTCTCCAGCTTCGGCGACAAGATCGACGGCGTCGTCGCGGAGAACGACGACATGGGGCTCGGCGCCCTGCAGGCCACCCGCGAGGCCGGCGTCAAGATCCCGATCGTCGGCGTCGACGGCATCGAGGACGGGCTCAACGCCGTCAAGAGCGGCGACTTCATCGGCACCAACCTGCAGCACGGCACCGTCGAGCTGGCCACCGGCCTGGCCGTGGCCGCCAAGATCGCCAAGGGTGAGGAGGTCGACAAGAACCCCGTCTACCTCATGCCGAAGGTCACCCAGGACAACGTCGACACCTACATGGAGCACGTGGTCACCAAGAAGGACCAGTTCCTCCAGCAGTTGCCCGCGCTGATCGAGGCGAACCTCAAGACCGGCGACATCGCCAACGAGGAGACGGCCAAGTAGGCCGCCCCATCCGGCCCGAGCAACGAGGAGGTCCTCCATGACGACGATGCGGGCAGCGGTCCTGCGTGGCATCCAGCAGCTGGCGATCGAGGAGCGTCCCGTCCCCGAGCCCGGACCCGGCGAGGTGCTGGTGCGGGTCGATGCGGTGGGCGTGTGCGGCTCGGACGTCCACTACTACCAGCACGGCCGTATCGGCGACTTCGTGGTGGAGCGGCCCATGGTGCTCGGCCACGAGTCCGGGGGCCTCGTCACCGCCGTGGGGCCCGGTGTGGACACCTCCCGGATCGGGCAGCGTGTGTCCGTCGAGCCGGGCGTGCCCGACCTGACCTGCAGGGAGTGCCTCGCCGGCCGCTACAACCTCTGCCCCGGCATGCGGTTCTTCGCGACGCCGCCGATCGACGGCTCGCTCGCCGGGTTCGTCACCGTACACGCGGCCTTCGCCCATCCGGTGCCCGACTCGATCTCGGACGACGCGGCCGCGCTGCTGGAGCCGCTGTCGGTCGGGGTCTGGGCCTGCCGCAAGGGCCGCGTGGGCGCGGGAAGCCGCGTACTGATCACCGGCGCCGGACCGATCGGGCTGGTGGCGACGCAGTGCGCCCGCGCCTTCGGCGCCACCGAGATCGTGGTCGCCGACCTCAACCCGCACCGGCTCGGACTCGCCCAGAACCTGGGCGCGACCGCCACGGTCAACGTCGAGGACACGCCCCTCGGCGAGGCCGGCCTCGAGCCCACCGTGCTGCTGGAATGCTCCGGCCACCCGGGCGCCACGACCGACGCGCTGCGCATCCTCGGCAGGGCGGGCCGCGCGGTGCTGGTCGGGATGGGCGACGACGGGCTGCCGCTGCCGCTCACCTTCGTCCAGAGCCGCGAGATCGAGATCACGGGCACGTTCCGCTACGCCAACACCTGGCCCGCGGCCATCGCGCTCGCCGCCTCTGGACGGGTCGACGTCGACAGCCTCGTCACCGGCCACTTCCCCCTCGCGGAGTCGGAAGCGGCGCTGCTCGCCGCCGAACGCGACCCGCTCGCCGTCAAGTCCGTGATCAACCCCCAGCGATGACACGCCGGCGCGCTCGCCCGTCGCGACTGAAGGGACAATCCCGATGACCCGTCTGTACGACGACCCCAGCACCTTCACCGACGACATGCTCGCCGGTTTCCTGGACGTGCACCGCGACACCGTGACCGGCGTGCCGGGCGGTGTCGTACGCGCCGCCGAGACGCCGCCGGGCAAGGTCGCGGTCGTCGTCGGCGGCGGCTCCGGGCACTACCCCGCCTTCTGCGGCGTGGTCGGGCACGGGTTCGCCGACGGCGCCGTCGTCGGCAACATCTTCACCTCGCCGTCGGCGCAGGACGCGTACTCGGTGGGCAGAGCCGCCGCCGGCACCGCCGGCCTGCTCTTCTCCACCGGCAACTACGCCGGCGACGTCATGAACTTCACCCTCGCCCAGCAGCGGCTGAGCCAAGAGGGCATCGACACCCGCGTGGTGTTCGTCACCGATGACATCGCCAGCGCGCCGGAGTCGGAGCTCGGCGCACGCCGGGGGATCGCCGGGGACTTCGTCGTGTTCAAGGTCGCGGGAGCCGCCGCCGAGGAGGGCTACGATCTGGACGCGGTCGAACGGGTCGCCCGCCACGCCAACGACAGGACCCGCACGCTCGGGGTGGCCTTCGCCGGGTGCACTCTGCCCGGCGGGACCGCGCCCCTGTTCACCGTCCCTCCCGCACGTATGGGCGTGGGTCTCGGCATCCACGGCGAGCCCGGCGTGGGAGAGGACGCGCTGCCGCCCGCCGCGGAGCTGGCCAGGCGGCTGGTGTCCGGCGTGCTCGCGGAGAAGCCCGCCGATTCCGGCAATCGGGTGACCGCGATATTGAACGGCCTCGGCACCACGAAATACGAGGAGCTCTTCGTCGTCTGGCGTACCGTGGCCCGGCTGCTCTCCGAACAGGGGCTCGAGGTCGTCGCGCCGGAGGTGGGCGAGCTCGTCACCAGCCTGGACATGGCCGGCTGTTCCCTGACCCTGGTATTCCTCGACGACGAGCTGGAACGGCTGTGGTGCGCGCCCGCAGACACCCCGGCCTTCCGCAGGGGCCGGGTGGAAGCGCGTACGACGACCCGCCGCACGGCGGCGCCCGGTGATGCCGGGTCGGGTGACCGCCGCCACGGGCGCCCGGACGACCCGGCGGAGCCGTCCGTGGCCGCGCCTCCGCCCGGCTCGCCCGCCTCCCGGGCCAGTGCCCAGGTCGCCGTCTCCGCGCTGGAGGCGATGGCCGCCGCCATGGCAGCGGCCGAGGCCGAGCTGGGGCGCATCGACGCCGTGGCCGGCGATGGAGATCACGGGCGCGGGATGGTCAAGGGCTCGTCCGCCGCGCTCGCCGCCGGCCGGGAGGCCGCAGGAGCGGGCGCTGGGGTGCAGTCGGTCCTGCTCGCGGCGGGCGAGGCGTGGGCCGCGAAAGCCGGCGGCACGTCGGGCGTGCTCTGGGGCGCCGTGCTGTGCGCTGTCGGGCGGGAGCTGGGCGACGACCGGGAGAAGATCACCGGCCGCGATGTCGCGGAGGCCGTCGCGGCAGGGCTGAAGGCGCTGCTCGACCTCGGGAAGGCGCAGCCCGGTGACAAGACGATGGTCGATGCGTTCGTCCCGTTCTGCGAGGCGCTGACCGGCCGCGTCGGATCCGGGTCGGAGCTGCCCGCCGCCTGGCGGGAATCCGCGCGGGTGTGCAAGTCCGCGGCCGAGGCGACCGCCGGCCTGCGGCCCCGGGTGGGCCGGGCACGTCCCCTCGCCGAACGCAGCGTGGGGACCCCGGACGCGGGCGCGACGTCGCTCGCCCTGTGCGCCCTCGCCGTCGCGGACGTGCTGGAGCGCGCCCGCTGAGCCGTACGAAGAGGAAGGGATGGGGGGCCATGCCTCACCAATGGCGGATCATCGTCGGTTCCGACGATGCCGGCCTGGAGTACAAGAACGTCCTGAAGGCCGACCTGGAGGGCGACGCCAGAGTGGCCGAGGTCGTCGACATCGGGGTCGGGGCCGACGACACGACACCGTATCCGCACATCGCCGTCATGGCGGCCCGCATGGTCGCCGCCGGCGAGGCCGACCGCGCGCTGCTGGTGTGCGGCACCGGGCTGGGCGTCGCGATCAGCGCCAACAAGGTGCCCGGCATCCGCGCGGTGACGGCGCACGACAGCTTCTCGGTCGAACGGTCCGTGCTGAGCAACAACGCCCAGATCCTCTGCTTCGGGCAGCGGGTCGTCGGCCTGGAACTGGCCCGCCGCCTGGCGAGCGAGTGGCTCGGCTACCGCTTCGACGCCAGCTCCAGCTCGGCGGCCAAGGTCAGGACCCTCCTCAACTACGAGTCGGGACACGACCTGGCCGACCAGGCCGAGACGTTGCGCTTGGGCGAGGAACTGGTGCACTCGTCCCTCGTCACCGGCGACGAACAGGACAAGCAGGCCGTACAGACCAACAGCGAGGAGCAGTGCTCATGACGGCGGCGGAGAAGGACCTCGATCTCACGTTCGGGCTGCAGGGCAAGGTGGCGCTGGTGACCGGCGGCGCGTCGGGCATCGGCGCCGCCATCGCCGCCACGTACGCGGCCAAGGGAGCCAGGGTCGCCGTGGTCGACATCGACCACGAGGCCGCTGGGTCGAAGGCGAAGGAGCTCGGAGCGGGCCACGCCGGGTTCGCGTGCGACGTAGCCGATCCCGACGCGGTCAGGTCGGCGACCGGCGCGGTCGTGGACGCCTTCGGCCGCATCGACATCCTGGTGAACAGCGCCGGTGTCGCGATCCTGGCCCCGGCCGAGGAGCTCGACGTCAACGCGTTCGACCGGACGATCGACATCAACCTCAAGGGCACGTTCCTGATGTGCCGGGACGTCGGCAGGCACATGCTGGCCGCCGGCAGCGGCAAGATCATCAACATGGCGTCACAGGCCGCCACCGTGGCGCTGGACCAGCACGCCGCGTACTGCGCCTCCAAGTTCGGCGTGGTCGGCCTGTCGAAGGTGCTCGCCTCCGAGTGGGCGGGGCGCGGGGTGACGGTCAATACCATCTCCCCCACCGTGGTGCTCACCGACCTGGGCCGCAAAGCGTGGGAGGGGCCCAAAGGCGACGCGTTGAAGGCGCAGATCCCCGCAGGCCGCTTCGCCCGTCCCGAGGAGATCGCCGCCACGGCGCTGTTCCTCGCCTCGGACGGCGCCGACATGATCAACGGCGCGGACATCCTCGTGGACGGCGGCTACACGATCCGCTGACCGGTGCGGGGATCCGGAGCGGAAGGGCCCTGTGTCCGGCCGGCGGCTGGAGGAACCACCGTCACCGCGCGATCGTTGAAGAGACAGGCGGACCCACCGAGTTTCGGGAGTTCAGCGTGGAGATCACCGGCATCATTTCCGGCCTCATCATCGGCATCGTGATCGGCGCACTGGGGCGGCTGGTCATTCCGGGGCGGCAGCGCATCCCCGTCTGGCTGACCATCGTGATCGGCGTGGTCGCCGCGCTGATCGGCACGGCCATCGCGGCGGCTCTGGGGGTCGCCGACACCGGCGGCGTCGACTGGATCGAGCTGGGCATCCAGGTCGCCCTGGCCGCGCTCGGCGTCTCGCTGTCGGTCGGCATGTACGGCAGGCGCCGCAAGTGACGCGCAAGGGCGACGGACGGGCGCCTGCGGGCGCCCGTCCTCGTCACGCGAGGGCCTCAGAGTGCCGGCGTCCTGATCAGGGCGATCCCACCCCACACGCGGAAGACGACGGCGAGCAGCAGCGAGGGCATGGCCACGGCCCCCGCCACTCCGGACAGAACGGTGTCCGGCGCGAAGACGGTCAGCACGGTGGCGGAGCCCGTGACCAGGCCGAGCCAACCCAGTGACGCCGGCAGCGCCCGCCCGGCGATCGCGGCCCAGCCCGCCGTGACCATCGAAAGCCCAAGGAACAGGCTGCCCGCTCCGCTCGGCGCGTCATGGCCGACGACGGCATAGGCCGTCCAGGCGGTCTGCGCCGCCTCAGGCTCCCGCGTGGCGGCGGCGAGGAAGGCGGGCACGCCGTACCAATGGTTCAGGGGCACGAGCACGTGGGTGATGATGCCGATCATGCCGAACCAGAGTGTCGCCGACGCGAGTGTGGGCGTGCCGTCCTTGAGCCGGGCGGCCAGTCCCGCCACGAACACCACGAGGAACACCAGGTTGACGAACCCCGAGAGCATCGCCAGGCGCAGCACTCCGCCTTCCGCGCGCAGGAACTCAAGGGCAGCGGCCGGATCTGCGAACGTCGCGGGGCTCCAGCCGCTGGCCGTCCACAGAGCGGCCTCCACCGCCAGACCGGCGCCGGCCAGAACGCCGGACCACCCGGCGATCCGGCGGTCAGGGGTCAACTGCGGCCCGCCTTGAGCTTCGCCGCCGTTTCGACCGCGCGCCGCGCCTGGTAGCGGCCGCTCTCCAGGGCGGGCTCGCCGGGCTCGCCGTCACCGCCGACGTGGGTCGTGCCGTACGGCGTGCCGACCTGGAACTGGATGGAGTGGGTGTATCCGGGCGGGACGATGATGCCGCCCCAGTGGTAGAAGATCGTGTACAGCGAGAGCAGGGTGCTTTCGTGGCCGCCGTGCCGGGTGCCGGCCGAGCCGAAGGCGCCGTAGACCTTGTCGGCCAGCAGCCCCTTCTGCCAGGCCGGGCCGGTCGTGTCGATGAACTGCTTGAGCTGGCTGGCCATCGCCCCGTACCTGGTGGGCGTGCCGAGCAGCACCACGTCGGCCCAGAGCAGGTCGTCCACGCCGGCCTCGGCGACGTCGCGGGTGCTCTCGACGTGCTGGGCCCACTGCGGGTTGCTCGCGATGGCCTGGGGCGGGGCCAGCTCGGTCACCTTGCGCAGGTGTACGTCGGAGCCGGCCTTCTCCGCTCCCTCGGCGAGAGCGGTGGCGAGCTTGTGCACGTTGCCGGTGGAGCTGTAGTAGATCACGGCGGTCTTGACGGGTTCGGACATGGTCTTCCTTCACTGTGTGGTGCGGATCAGCGGCCGGCGGGCCGGCCAGGTCAGTGCCAGCACGCTGGCGCAGGCCAGCGCCGTGGCGAGCGCGAGGGCCAGGCGAATTCCCTGCGGGTCGTAGCCGGAGAAGGCCCAGACGCCGGTGGCCAGTGCCGGGCCGAGAGCCACGCCCAGCTGGCGGGCCAGGCTCGTCGTGGCGGCGGTGGTGCCGAGCAGGTGCCGTGGCGTGCCGGCCATGGCCATGGCCTGGTCGGGGCCGGCGAACAGGCCGGCGCCCGCGCCCGCGACGACCAGCCGCCAGGCCAGGTCGGCCGGGCCCCAGTCGGAGCCGAGCGGGATGAGCAGCGCGAGCCCGGCGGTCACGACCACCGTCCCGAGCCGGGCCACCCGCACGGGTTTCCAGCGGTCGGCGAGCGCGCCGCCGACCGGCCCGGTGAGCAACATCGCCACGGGGAAGGCCAGCATCGTCAGCCCGATCTGGGCCGGCGGGACCGCCGCGACCCGTTGCAGGTGGAACGGGATCAGGAACTGCACGGCCATCACGGCCGCCATCTCGGCGAGCAGCGCCAGGTGCGGGGCGGCCACCCCGGGTGAGCGCAGCAGGTCCACGACCGGGCGGCTGCCCGGCAAGCGGAGCCACACCAGCACGAACGGCACCGCGACCGCCGCGAGCGCGACCCAGCCGGCGCCCGATCCGCCGGCGAGCGAGAGGGCGAGCAGCAGCGCCACGGCGGCGGCGCCGAGCAGCCCTGCCTCGACGGCCCAGACCCGGTCGGGCAGGCGTGGCCGGCCGCCCGGGGGCAGCTGTGTCATCCCGATCGCGATCACGAGAACGCTCGCGGGCACGTTGAGGTAGAAGATCCAGGGCCAGCCCAGCGTCTCGATCAGCAGGCCGCCGAGCACCGGGCCGCTCATCCCGCCCAGCGCGCCCAGGAGCAGCACCAGGGACATCGCCCTGCCTCGGGCCTGCTCGCGTACCGCGATCGTGGCCAGGAGGGAGATCAGCGCGAGCAGCACGGCGCCGAACGCGCCCTGCACGGCCCGTGCGGCGACCAGCCACGCGATGTTCGGAGCGAGCCCGACCAGGGCACTCGCGGCGCCGAAGCCGGAGACGGACAGCACCAGGGCGGTACGCGGCCCGACGCCGTCCAGCCAGCGCCCGCTCGGCACGGTCAGGGCGATGAGGGGCAGCGTGTACGCCAGCACCACCCACTGGGCGAGGCTGGGCCCGATGTCCATCCGCTCCTGGATGGTGGGGATGGCGACGGTGACGACCGTGGCGTCGAGCTGGGTCATGAACACGGCGATCCCGCTCGCGGCCACGAGCCACCACCGGTCCCGCGAGGTCTCCCCGTCCATCCGCCCGATCCCCCGAACTTCTCATGCTGTGCAGTTCGGAAACTACACAGCACGGGAAGTTGTGTGCAAGAGAAACCAGAGAAGACGTCCTAGAACGAGGGATTCCCGGCCGCAGGCCAGGTGCGGCTCAGCGGACGAACGCCGACTCGTAGACCGCGAGCAGATGCTCCAGGACCCGCTCCTCCGGCCAGCCGCGATCGACCATGATGCGGTTGAACAGGTCGGTCGAGATCAGGCTCCAGAGCATGTCGGCGGCCGTGTCGGCGGTCCAGGGAGACGCGAGCCGGCCCTCGTCGGCGAGCCGGGCCGCGATGCGGCGGCAGTTGTCCATCTGGGCGGTCGCGACCGTCCTCCTGTGCCGGGCGGCGTCGGGGTCCTGGGGATCGACACGGTCCAGCGCGTGGTTCATGGCGGCCAGCCGCGGGTGATAGCGGACCAGGTGGCGCACCCACGCCCGCAGCGCCTCGGTCGCGTCGGCGGCCTCCCAGACCTCGGCCAGCGACCCGGCCAGCCCTTCCTGGCCGGCCACATAGCCGAACAGCGCGGTGACCAGGTCGGTGCGCGAGCGGAAGTGCAGGTAGACCGCGCGCCGGGAGACGCCGGCGCGTTCGGCGACCTCAGCCATGGTCAGGGCGTCGAAACCATCGCTCTCCAGGATCTCCCTGGTGGCTGCGAGCAGGGCGTCGCGGGTGCGCCGGCTGCGCGCGTTGTGCGGGTCGTCGATCGCCGGTGGCATGGCCCCCCTTCCTAGTAACTGCGCATCATGTGCACTTTACTCCTGAAGTGCGGCTCCGGACGGCGGAAAAGCCGTTGCCCCGGCCGGAACGGCGCTGACAGGATCCGGATCATGCCTTCCCTGACCTCGCATGACGGCGCCGTGCTCGCTTACCACGTGTACGGTGACGGGTCGCCGCTGATCTGCCTGCCTGGCGGCCCGATGTTGCCCTCGGCCCGCCTCGGCGAGCTCGGCGGCCTGTCCGGGCGCAAGCGCCTGGTCATGCTGGATCCCCGGGGCGCCGGCGGGTCCGAGACGCCCGCGGACACCTCCGCCTACCGCTGCGACCGCCTCGTCGACGACGTCGAGGCCCTCCGCCTGCACCTCGGGCTCGACCGGATCGACCTGCTCGGCCACTCCGCGGGCGCGAACCTCGCGGTGCGGTACGCGGCCCGGCATCCCGAGCACACCGGCAGGCTCGTGCTGATCACGCCGAGCACGCGGGCGGTCGGCATCGAGATCGCCGGCGAGTGGCGGCACGACACCGCGCGGCTGCGGGCGGGCGAGCCCTGGTTCGCGCGGGCGTACGCCGGCCTGGAGGCGGCCACGGCGGGCACGGCCACGGCCGACGACTGGGAGGCCATCACTCCGTTCACCTACGGCCGGTGGGACGCGGCGGCCCAGGCTCACCACGCGGCCGACGAGGAGCGGCGCAACGACGAGGCGGCGGCCGCGTTCGGCGCCGAAGGGGCCTTCGACCCCGCCGCCACCCGCGCGGCGCTCGCCGCATTCGAGGGCCCGGTCCTGCTGCTCGCCGGGGAGGTGGACGTCGCCGCCCCCCTCCCCGCCATGACCGGGTACGCCGGCCTGTTCAAGAACGCCACGCTCACCGTCCAGCCCGGCGCCGGCCACTTCCCGTGGCTCGACGACGCCGGCTACTTCGTGAGCGCCGTGGCCACGTTCCTCGGCTGATGAACGCCTGACATGCCCTGACATAGCCATCAACAGGGCGATAAGCACAGGTGTAGCCTGCTGTGGTCCCTGGCAGTGATCTCCCGCGGCCTGGGCCTGTCGTCTGGTTGAGGAGATGCGGATGCCGACCCGCGATGCCGGGAACCGCAGGAGGCCTGCCGCTCGACGGGGCGTGTTCGCCCGTGGCCGGGCCACCCTGGACGCGCTCGAACGCCTCATCGGCGGGCTCGGCACGGGGGTCCTGGCGCTGTTGACGCTCATGATGCTGGTCGCCGCCGCGCTCACGTCCGTGATCGGCGTGGGGTTGCTGCTGGTGCCCGCCGCGCTGCACGGGCTGCGCGCGGTCGCGAATCGGGAGCGCTCCCGGCTCGCCGACTGGGGCCAGGAGCTCATCACCCCCGAGCCGTTACCCGACGGCCTGCGCGCCGCGCTGGCCGACCGGACCGTGCGCAGGGAACTCGCCTGGGTGGTCGCCCACGCCTCGCTCGGGCTGTTCCTCGGCTCGGTCGGCCTCACCCTGCCCATCAAAGCCCTGCAGGACGCCACGTTCTGGGCGTGGTGGTGGCTGCTGCCGCCGGGCGAGGCCTCCGACGGCGGCCTGGGGCTCTGGACCGTGGACGACGTGCCCAGCGCCCTGTCCATCGTCCTGGTGGCTCCGGTGTGGATCGCGCTCACCATGATTTTCTCGCCGGCCATGGCGTGGCTGCAGGCCTGGCCGGGACGCCGGCTCCTCGCCCCCGATCCCGACGCCGACCTCGGCGTGCGCGTGGCGCAGCTGACCGCGACCCGTGCCGCCGCGCTGGACGCGCACGCCACAGAGCTGCGGCGGATCGAACGGTCGCTGCACGACGGCACGCAGAACCGGCTCGTCGCCGTCAACGTGCTGGTCGGCGCGGCCCGCCGCGCCGTGGCGCGCAACCCGGCCGCCGCCGAGGACATCCTCGACCAGGCCCAGGGCGCCGCCGAGCAGGCGCTCACCGAGCTGCGCGGGGTCGTGCGGAGCATCCTGCCGCCGCTGCTGGCCGAACGGTCGCTGGCCGACGCGCTCGACGGCCTGGCCACGACCTTCCCGCTGCCGTGCACGATCGATGCCGACATTCCCGTCAGGTGCGCCATGTCCGTCGAGGCCACAGCCTACTTCGTGGTGGCCGAGGCACTCACCAACGTCGCCAAGCACAGCGGGGCCCGGCGGGCGCACATCCGGGTGCGCCGCCACGATGACCTGCTGCACGTCGAGGTCGTCGACGACGGGAAGGGCGGGGCCGACGAGAACGGCGGGTCGGGGATCAGCGGCATCCGGCGCCGTACGGAGGCGCACGACGGGACGTTCGCGTTCGACAGCCCTCAGGGCGGACCGACCACCCTCAGAGTCAGCCTCCCCTGCGGGTCCTGAGCCGGAGCCGGGGACCCGCCTGGTCAGCCGCGCAGCCGCTTGCCCAGGGCCCGTTTCACGGTGCCGGCCAGGGTGGTGCGCATGCCGCGCTGGGCCTTCTGGGCCGCGTGGAGCTCGCGGCGCAGCGTGCCGACCTCGCGGCGCAACTCCACGGTGCTCCTGCGCCAGCGCGCGGCCTCGTCCCGCCACTTGGTGACCTGCGCGCGCAGCCGCTCCGACTCCCTGGCCAGCCGAGCCGCCTCTGCCTTGGCCTGGAGCCTGGCCTTGTACGCGCTGCGCCGCCCGGGCAGCTCGCCGGGCTCGCGGGTGAAGCCGTGCTTGTCGCCCTCGACCCGCTGTACGCCCGACACGGCCTGCACGGCGGCGTCGAGCGGCTCTCCCTCCCGGGCGACGAGCCGGGCGCGGGCGAACGCGGACACGCGCTCCAGCCTGGCCGGCACCGCGTCGCCGGCCGGCTCGTCGAGCATCACCTCGATCAGGCCGAGCCCTTCGACGCGGGCCAGGTCGAGCAGCACGGCCACGCTGTCCTCGCCGGGCGCCCAGCCCGCCGGCAGGCGCAGCACGAACGGGACGCGCGGGTCGACCTCTTCCGCGGTCGCCAGGCGCACCCGGCTCTCGTGCTCGTAGTGGCCGTGAACCAGCACCAGGTCGAGGTTGGGGTCGTTGAGCGGGGCGCGGCGGTCGCGGTCGAGCGTGTCCCACGGGCCGACCACGACGACGGACAGGTCCACGACGGTCGACGCGAGCAGCGCGTCCACGCTGGCGCGGACGGCTTCGTACCCGGCCGTGCCGTCGACGACGGTGGTCACGTAGGGCACCTGCCACTCCCGCGCGGGGTGCGTGCGCAGCCACTGGTAGGCCGGGATGCGGTCGGCGACGAACGCGTGGCTGACCCGGTCGATGCTCTTCTGCTGCCGCATCCGCATGGTCGGCCCGAGGTGGTAGGCGCGGGCCCGCGGCTCGGGGACGAACACCGCTCCCGCCTGGTGGAGGCGGAAGCCCATCTCGGTGTCCTGGCCGACGATCAGGTCGTCGTCCATGGGCCCGGCCGCCTGGACGAGGCCGGCGTTGACCGAGGTGGCGCCGCCGACGTGGAGGCTGAACGGGCGCGGCGAGTTGGTGGTCAGCCCGTCGGTGCGCTCCACCAGGCCGACGAGCCAGGCGTGCGGCGCGGCCGGCTCGAACGCCGCCTCCAGGTCGTCGGGCAGCACCTCGGGCAGCGGGGCCTCGGTGAACCTGATGTAGCTGGTCACCGAGAGGTAGGGAGCGGTGTGGTGCCAGCGCATGTGAGCCTCGATCGCGCCCGGCGTCAGCACCACGTCGGAGTCGAGCCAGAAGATCACGTCGCCGGTGGCCTCGGCGAGCCCCGCGTTGCGGGCGCAGGCCCGGCCCGGCTTGTCGCAGACGGTCAGGCGGGCCGCCGTGCCCCCGGGCAGGCGCAGCGGGGGCGAGGTGCCGTTGTCGACGACGATGATCTCCGTCAGCGCGGCCGGGTACGTCTGCCGCGACAGGCCCTGTAACACCAGGTCGAGCTTGTCCTGGGCGCCGTAGGCCGGGATGATCACGCTGACCCGCAGCTCGGGGGTGAATTGCTCCTGCGGCTGCAGAACGCGGTAGTCGTTGCCGCGCACGCGCCGCACACCGCCGTCCGGCACCAGATCTTCCGGGGGGTGCGGGAGGCCGGGACGATTGTCGGACATGCGCGTGGTGCTCCTCTGACAGTCGGCTCGGGGTGGCGGACGGCGCATTACATTACGCCACCTTCCTGGCGAAACCCATCAGTCAGGATACTTTTCCACCGCATCGCCCCAGGTCGTTCCTGCCAGCAAGCTCACAGGAACCCCGCTCCCGGCGGAGCGCCGTCAGGCTTCGTCGCTTCGCCGTGTCACGGACCTCACGGCCTCTTCGGTACGCCCGATCACGGCGCTCCCGTCGTCGGCCGTGATGATCGGGCGCTGGATCAGGACAGGGTTCGCGGCCAGCGCGCCGATCCAGCGGTCACGGTCGCCGGGCTCGCGCGGCCACGAGGCCATGCCGAGCCGGTCGGCGACGGGCTCGCCCGTGCGGGTGATGTCCCACGGTTCGAGGCCGAGCCTGGCCAGCACCTCGCGGATCTCGCTCTCCGTCGGAGGATCGTCGAGATAGCGGCGCACGGTGTACGAGGCGGCCTCGGCGTCCAGGATCGACAGCGCCGAACGGCACTTGGAACAGGCGGGATTGATCCAGATCTCCATGGATCCGATGATCCCCCATCAGCCGCCCTTCGTTCAGCGGCGGGGCACAGGAAGCAGGGCGAGATGCTCGCTGGTCACCAGGTCGAACCTCAGGGCCAGCGAGACCAGCGCGTGGCGCTGCCAGTCGGCCTTCCCGTCGCCGCCCTGCGGGCTCTTGACGTGCAGTTTCTTCTCCGCCAGATAGCCGATGTGAAAGCCGATGGCGGTGCGGCTCAGACCCAGGTCGGGGAGCCGTTCGGCGATCTCGGGGATGGTCGGGATGCGCGAGGTCGACGGGTCGCGCAGGCGCGGCTCGCACAACGCCACGAGGATGCGGAAGTATTTGGCGTTCTGGTCGAGGGGGTAGGCCACCTGCGTGGCCGCGCCGCCGTCGGCGCCTCCCGGCGGCACGTGCACGTGCTGCGGCGCGAAGACCAGGAACGACACCGTGCCGTCGACCGCGGGCAGGCTCACCCGGGAGAACTCGAACGAGATCGGCGCCCCCACGCGTCCCGGCTGCACCTTCACGAACTCCCCGCCACCCTCGGGGTTCTCCACGACGTACGTCTTCGACGTGCTGAGGTTGGACAGCAGCCAGTAGTCCCCCACCGCGACGATCTTGCCGGCGCGGCGGGAGACCGCGGGATCGTCCAGCACGATGTCCACCGGCGAGCCCGGTGTGCCGCGCCCGAAGAACGCCTGCTCGCCCGGCCCGAGCTCCAGAGAGTACGGCCGGTCGTCGGTCGGCGTGGCCGCCATCTGGATCAGGATCGTGCTGTGCATCGGGGGGACCTTACTCGGGATCGGATGGGGGTGTCGAGGTCACGTCACTCAGGCAACGGCTTGCCGCCGGGGCCGCGGCAGGTGCGCAGGCCCGCGTCGGGCTCGTCGTTTCCGCCCCCGCGGAAATAGACCTCGTTCACGTAGCCCCACCGGTTGTTGTCGGCCATGGTGGCCGCCCACCAGTAGTTGTGGTAGCGGCCGAGCTCGTAGCGGGCGCCGACCTTCTCGCACAGATACCAGTCGTTGCCCGCCGGATTGATGTACCCGACGACCGTGCCCTTCTTCGCCGACTTGTAGACCGGGATGCTCCCGCTCGGCGACCAGTCAGGGCAGTTCTGGACCTTGTAGGTGCCGTGCTTGTACGCCTTGCCGCACGGGCTGCCGTCCCCAGCGGCCTGCGCGGCGGGTGCGACGGCGGCCAGGAGGCCCAGGGTGAAGACCCCCGCGATCGCGGCCCGTCGAACAATCATGGTGCATTCCTCCCCGTTTCGGT
Source organism: Nonomuraea sp. KM88 (assembly GCF_052245635.1). Lineage (NCBI taxonomy): Bacteria > Bacillati > Actinomycetota > Actinomycetes > Streptosporangiales > Streptosporangiaceae > Nonomuraea > Nonomuraea sp. KM88. The sequence goes on from NZ_JBQQCC010000008.1 coordinate 141,765, forward strand.
GTTGCAACCCGATCCTGGACGCCACCTCAGATCGGGTAAACCTGTCAGCTGCGAGGTGACGTGGACGAACCCCGTGCCCATCGGCCATGATGAGCCGAATGACGGCGCCATCCCACGCAGGTCGCTACCGGATCGAGCAGCTCATCGGCGTCGGGGGTTTCGCCTCCGTGCATCTGGCGCACGACGACGAGTTGCGCTCGCCCGTGGCGGTCAAGATCCTGGCGGACAACTGGGCCCGCAAGACCGACGTGCGCGAGCGCTTCCTGCAGGAGGCGCGCCTGCTGCGCAGGGCCGACTCCCACCTGCTGGTGCAGGTCTTCGACATCGGCGAACTCGACGACGGCCGGCCCTACTTCGTGATGACGTACGCCGACCGCGGCACCCTGGCGGAGCGCCTGGCCAGCCGCCCGCTCCCCGTCGACGAGGCGCTCGGCGTGATGCGGGACATCTGCCAGGGCGTGGCCGTGCTCCACAGCATCGGGGTCGTCCACCGCGATCTGAAGCCGTCGAACGTGCTGTTCTGCTCCCGTCCCGAGGGCGGTGAGCGGGTGATGGTAGCCGATCTCGGCATCGCGCGGTCGACCGACCATCTGAGCGGGCTGACACTGCCCGCGGGATCGCCCGGCTACCAGGCCCCCGAGCAGCTCTACTTCGACGGGGCTCCGGACGCGCGCGCCGACGTGCACGGGCTGGGCGCGCTGGCGTACCACATGCTCACCGGGAAGGTGCCCGCCAAGCCGGAGCACCGGGTGCCGCCCGGCGCGCTGAACTCCGAGGTGTCGGAGGTGGTCGACGTCGCGGTGATGCGGGCCCTGGATCCCGACCGGGAGGTCCGCTGGCCCGACGCCGCCGCGTTCGGCGCGGCCCTGAGGTCGTCCACCGTTCCCGAGCCCCTCCCCGTGCCCGCTCCGGCTGACGACGGCGAACCGCCCGAGGAGAAGGCGCACGAGGGCCCGCGGCGGCCGGGGCGGCGTACGGCGATCGTCGCCGGCACCGGAGTCGTCGTGGCCGCCGCGACCGTGACGGCCGTGGCGCTGACCGCGTCGCCGCCCGTCGATCCGCCACCCGAGCCGAGCACGACGGCCGGCTCGCCGGCCACGTCGTCCACCGCTTCGTCGACCGGCGACACGACCGGCGGCCACCTGCGCACCGGCTCCGACATCCCCGACGAATACCGCGGGCTGATCGTGCAGGCCGGCACCTACTGCGAGTTGCCCGGCCTGAGCCCGGCGCTCATCGCCGCGATGCTCAAGGCGGAGTCCGGTTTCGACCCCGACCTGTCCGACAAGGCCAACGACGAGTACGGCATCGCCCGGTGGACCCCCGCGGTGTTGTGGCACTGGCAGCCTGGAGGTCTCCAGCGTCCCGAGCCGTCACCGCCGTTCAGCCCCGAGCTGTCGATCGTCTCCATGGGGCGGTTCATGTGCCGGCTCGGCCCTCAGGTCACGAAGATCCCCGGCGATCCCGCGCTGAAGCTCGCCGCCCTCTACCGCAGCGGCGTCGCCCCGCTGAAGCAGGCGAACGGCGTGCCGCCGAAGTGGCGCGACTACACCACCAAGGTGGCCCGCTACATGCGCGACTACCAGCCCGCCTGACGCTCCACCCGCATGCGCCCGCCGGACGCTCCACCCGGCCTGCGCGGCCACGCCCGGCCTGGCGCCCGCCTGGCCGGGGCGCGCACCCGCTCACGGTCAGGGCGGGGCGGCGGGCTGCGGCGTTCCCGCGCGGGCGCCCGGCGGTGCGACCGGCTGGCCGGTGGCCATGCCGGGCCCGCCGATCCGGGACGGCGGCGGGGCCTGGCGAGTGCCCGCGGTGAGGATGACCAGCACGCACAGCCCGACAAGCACGACCACGGTGAGGAACACGCACACGACCTCGCACGCGGACACCTGGCAGGCGAACCGCTGCGGGCTCAGGCGGCACGGCGACGCGTTGAGCGCGTCGATGCGGTGCGCGAATGGAGGGTCCTCCCGGCGGAGCTCCTGCTCCATCTCGGCCAGGGCCCTTCGCTCCCAGTCCGACAGGCTCATGGTCGGCTATGGGGCCGGCGGCTGGTCGCCGGGCGTGAAGCTGGTCACATCGTTCTCCCTCGTCCTGCCAGGGGGGAACGGTCCTTCGCGCCGCCCCTGCCGGGGCGATGCTGGTCAGCCGCCGCGCTCCTACCCGGGGCGTTCGCCGCGAATCGCCCGTTACCGTTACCAGCCAGATCTCTTGCCATGTTTACGCCCGAGGGGCCAGGGCATGCCCGTGTTCGCCCAGCCCTGAGATCGCTGCCGGCTTCGTCCCGGCGGAAAGGAGTGGCGTGACTGTCCCGCACCGGCCACGCGAGGAATATCGCGGGCATACCGCCTGCACGCCTCCGCCCACCGGCCAGCTCTTCGAGATCGTCGTCCTGGACACCACGGGAGACGACGGCCACGCGCAATGGAACACGGTCGGCTGGGGGGTCGGCCGGGCCGACGCGGACGCGATCGCCAGGACTTACGTGACGCGGCAGCTCTGCCCGTACGAGGCGGTCCAGATCCGGCACAACGGGCGGCTGCTCGCCGAGCACCGGCGCTCACTCCAGGAGGCGGCGCACCGCGAGCGGTGACGCACGGTCTCGTGGCCGTTCCGTGCTGTAGCGCCGCCATATCAATCTGCGCATGCCTTGAGCGACATGGATGTCGCCATGCGTACCTCCAATCGGCAGATTCCGGTTTTCGGGAGGTACGTAATGCACCGCAGAGTCGCCCTGCTCTCCGCCGCCGCGGTCGTGACCGGCGTCCTGGCGCCCGCGGGAGCCGCGCAGGCCGGCGCCCTGAGCGGCCCTGACCGCGACGGGCCCGTCAGGTGGTCGGCCACGGACTCGTGGTCGGAACGCAGGACCGTCTCGCAGTACTGGACCCGGCAGCGCATGCTCGCGGCACAGCCGCTGTCGTCGCCCGCGCCGCGGCACACCGCCCGGTCGGAGCAGCCCTCCCGGGGCAACCCCTGGTCGGCCCGCGGCACCTCGGCCACCCGCGACAACCGCGGTTCGTGGACCACGCCCGGCTCCTCCACCACCCCGTCCCGTGACACGGGCGCCACCTCGGCCGTCAGGCGGCAGGCCGCGGTGCCCAACAGCCCCGGCCTGCGGTGGACCGACGCGGGCGCGGTGGTGCGCACCACCGGCCGGGTCTTCTTCACCACCGCCGACGGCCAGAACTCCTCCTGCTCCGGCACGGCCGTGACCAGCGCGAACGAGAGCGTGGTGATGACCGCGGGGCACTGCGTGAAGCTGAACGGCCAGTTCCACCGCAACTGGGCGTTCGTCCCGGCCTTCGATGAGGGGCAGCGGCCGTTCGGCACCTGGGTGGCCAGCAGGTTGCTGACCACCCAGCAGTGGAACGCGCGCGAGGACATCAATTTCGACGTCGGCGCCGCCGTGGTCGCGCCGCTGCAGGACCGGACGCTGACCGACGTCGTGGGCGGGCAGGGGGTGGCGTTCAACCAGCCGCGGATCCGGCAGATGTTCTCGTTCGGGTATCCGGCCGCGGAGCCGTTCGACGGCTCCGAGCTGATCTACTGCAGCGGGCGGTCGTTCAACGACACCGTCCAGACGCGCGACCTGGGGCTGCGCTGCAACATGACCGGGGGTGCCAGCGGCGGCCCGTGGTTCCAGGGGTTCGACGAGTCCACGGGGCTGGGCTGGCTGAACTCCGTCAACAGCTTCAAGTACAACTTCGCCCCGGACTTCATGTTCGGCCCGTTCTTCGGCGACGAGGCGATGGCCGTCTACCGCGCCGCCCAGAACACCAACGCGCTCTGAAGGGCGTTCCCGGCCTGGATCCGCTCCGGATCCGGGCCGGAAACGGCATGAGTAGATCTTTTTCCCTCATCTTCATGGAGAGGACAGGGGTGTTTATACTCATTTAATGCGTTTCGTCCTTTTTATCATGATTTTTGCTGTCCTGATGATGAGCCCTTCAGCGCCGGCAGCAGCCATCACCAACGGCGTCGCCGACGGAAACGCACACCCCGAAGTCGGCGCTCTCATCGCGAAGAAGGCGCACCCCGACGGCTCATGGGCCTACTGCACCGGTACGCTCATCGCGCCCACCGTCTTCCTCACCGCCGCCCACTGCGGGGAGCGCGGGCAGAAGACCGCCAGGGTCACCTTCGCCGACCGCTACCAGCCCGGGACCGCGTACTACACCGGGCGTTACGTGCCGGATCCCCGCTTCAAGGACGAATCAGCCCTGCACGACATGGCCGTGGTCCTCTTCGACAAGCCCATCCCGGGCATCAAGCCCGCCCAGCTCCCCCGCGAGGGGATGCTCGACGAGCTCGAAGTCGAGGGCAAGCTGCAGAAGTCGGCCTTCACCCCCGTCGGCTACGGCTCGCTGAACCCCACCAGGAAGAAGAAGGACGCCCCGCAGTTCCACTACCCGGACACCCGCAACCAGGCCACCATCTCCTTCAAGAACCTCTCGCGCCGGTGGCTCGACCTGTCACTGAAGGCCGAAGGCGACGGCAGCACGTGCTTCGGTGACTCCGGCGGCCCGAACTTCCTCGGCGGTCCCGAGTCGCACCTCCTCGTCGCCACCTCGATCAGCGGCGCCGACGACGCCTGCCGTGGCACCAACTACGACTACCGCCTGGACACCCCCACGGCCCGGAGCTTCCTCGACGAGTACGTCACCCTCCCGTAGCGCCACCCCAGCCCTGCCAGGACCCTGCACCGGTACGACACGACCGCCACACGGGGCGCCGTGGCCGCGGCGCCCCGTGACCGTCGGCGAACGATCGCACCATCCGGGGTCTTTGGCGGGTTCGGTGTCGAATGACGCCTTCTTTACACCCCGACCTGCTCTACTGCGCTAACTTGAGTAAGAAATGATCTACCGTGGAGGTCGGGGAAATGGTGGAGCAGAGGCCTAACGCACCGACGAGCATCGACGTCACCAGGCCGAGCGTCGCCCGGATGTATGACTACTACCTCGGAGGAAAGGACAACTTCGAGATCGACCGGGAGGCCGTGCGGCAGGTCGAGAAGGCGATGCCCGAGATCCGCCAGCTCGCCCAGGAGAACCGCGCTTTCCTGCGCCGCGCCGTGCGCTACATGGCCCGCAACGGCATCCGGCAGTTCATCGACATCGGCTCCGGCCTGCCGACCGTGGGCAACACCCACCAGATCGCCCAGGAGATCGCCCCCGACTCCCGCGTGGTCTACGTCGACAACGACCCGGTGGTGCTGCAGCACGGCCGCGCGCTCCTGGCCACCGACGACAACACCAGCGTGGCCGCCGCCGACATGCGCCGCCCCGCCGACGTGTTCGGCCACCCCGAGACGGTCAAGCTCATCGACTTCAACGAGCCGGTCGGCGTCCTCATGATCGCCATGGTGCACTTCCTCACCCTGGACGAACGCGGCCCTATCATGCGCCAGCTGCACGACGCCCTGCCGGCCGGCAGCCACCTCACGGCCACCCACGTCACCACCGAGGCCCACTCGCCGGAGGCGGTCGCCCAGATCGAGGCCGTCTACGCCAGGACGCCGACGCCGATCTTCTTCCGCGGGCACGGGGAGATCGCCCGCTTCTTCGACGGCTTCGACCTGGTCGAGCCCGGGCTGGTGACCATCGACAACTGGCACCCGGACCCCTCCGACCCTGCCCCGCAGGCCACGAAGTGGCTCTACGGCGGCGTCGGCCGAAAGGCCTGACGCCCTCCGGGCCCCCGCGGCGACCCGGAGGGGCGCCACCGCCGTCTATGACCTGAGCAGCGGAGACGTGGCCGAGCTGATGCGCTCGGCACGCCGGATCCTCACCGACGTGATCGCCGGGCAGGACGAGCTGCCGGCCGAGCTCCGGAACACCGAGAGGGACCTGTGATTTCGCCCCTTTACGTGGAGTTTGTTCACTAAGGTCAGCCTCCATGGAAATGCCGATCAACAACCCGCAGGGCCAGGGGCCGCCCTGGGTGCCGCCGACCGACGTCGAGCGAGCACTGTTCGAAGCCAAGTCGCGCGGTGACTGGGACGCGTACGTGAGTGTCCTGCTGGGCGTCGACACGTTCTCCTACAAGCCTAAAGACCGCGTCGACAGCCGCAAGCTGGTCGTCAACTGGCTGACGGAGCAGGGGCCCGAGGGCAAGGACTGCCTGGTCGTCTACACCCGGGGCGAGCTGCCCCCGAGACGGCACGACGCCGTCGCCTGCGAGGTCGGCCTGCCCTTCCCTCCCGAGGAGTGGTGGGGCGGCGAGCTGCAGGGGCTGCTGGTCAACCCGGGGAGCCCGTCGGGTGCGTACTTCAACGACGCCAAGCGCCAACGCCGGCACTGGAAGTCGCTCAAGAAGAGCGTCCCGAAGCGCGGGCACGACGCCGACCAGCTGCTCACCAGGTACACCGGCCCCCTGCACGGGCCGCTGGCCCACGGGCTGGCCTGCGGCGGGCACCTCGCGGTGCACAACGGGGTCATCTGGAACGAGATCGGCGACGTCTACACCCACTACGAGGGCGACGTCGAGACCCTGCGCGAGTCCTGGGGCGTCACCGACCGCGGCGGCTGGCACACGCAGGTCACCGCCCTGCTGGAGGGACGCAACAGCCCGGTCGAGCCGGAGTTCCTGCTCCAGGTGAGAAGCGATCTGGCCCGGCAGTACCCGGGCTCGCACCGCGACCCGTCGATGTGGCAGCAGGCGGCGGCCGGCGTGCTCGCCCAGAAGGGCATGGGCCCGCCCGGCATCGACGCCATGATGCAGCTGATCGGGCGGATCGCCCGCTACGAGGACCGGTTCCGCGCCGACGGCATCCTGCCGCCCGACGGGTACGTGACCTCGGCACTCGGCTACGACTTCGGCCGGGCGGTGAACTTCGCGCGCTGGGGGCTGAGTGCCCGCTTCGCCGAGCCGTTCGAGGTGGAGCAGGTCGTGACCAAGGCCGGCGAGCTGACCCGGCAGGTGTACGAGACGTGGGAGTCGTTCTCCGCCGGCTACGTCCTGGGTCGGGTGCTGCGCTTCGACGACGAGGCGTTCGGCCACATGTACGGCTCCGCGCTCACCCCGCACCGCATCCTCACCCAGGATCCCGGCAGCCCCTGGCGGAACATCCCGTTCGCTCTCGACGCCCCCCGGTAGGCCCCCTCCGCCGACCCGACAGGGCAACGAGCCCATCCCATGAACGCCGGACGCTCGCGGGTGGCAGCCCGGGAGGGGCGGCGGGGTCAGGCGGCGTGCTCGGCCCGGTCGGCCTCCTCCTTGGTCCTGTGCACGGCCCCGTCGGCGTGTTCCGGCGGGCCGTACACGGTGTAGAGGACCAGCGGGTTCACGCCGGTGTTGACGAAGTTGTGCCGGGTCCCGGCGGGGACGGCGACCAGGTCGCCCTGCCGTACCTCCCTGGTCTCGCCGCCCACCCGGGCCTCGCCCACGCCGGAGACGAACGTCAGGATCTGGTCGATGCCCTCGTGGACCTCGTCGCCGATCTCGCCGCCCGGCGGGATGGTCATGATCACCAGCTGGCTCTTCTCCCCCGTCCACAACACGCGGCGGAAGTCGGCGCTCTCCTCGGCAACGGTCGCGATGGTGAAATGGTGCACGGTCAGCTCCTGCTCCAGGGTTCGTACGGGCTTTCCTCCTGCCTGATCGCAGGGCCAGGTAAACCTCCTCGCCCGGAATCGCCCTCTCACCTGAGCGCGTCCAACCGGCACGGTCACCGGTGACCGCCACCCGGGCCTCCTCGGGATCCGGCCTTGTTCATGCCTCCCTGTTACGTAACTGGTACGCCATGTCAGGCCGAGGTGCGAGGCTAAGGGCCCGGGCTTTAGGGGTGATTTCGAACCGATTCATGATGGCCCGGCCGCTAGGGGGAGACGGCAATCGAACGGTCGACGGGGGATGACATGACAACACAGATGGAATTCCGGATCCTCGGGCCTCTGGAGGCGAGCTGCCTGGGGCGTCCGGTCAAGCTGGGCGGCCCGCGGCCGCGCTCGCTGCTCGCCGCCCTGCTGCTGGACGCCGGGCGGATCGTGCCGCTCGACCGGCTGGTGACGGCGATCTGGGGGGATCGCCTGCCCGGCTCGGCGCGCAACCAGGTCGCGATCCACGTACACACGCTGCGCAAGGCGGTCAGGGCCGCCGGCCGGGACGCGGAGCTGATCGCCACCGAGCGGGTCGGCTACCGCCTGCTCACCGACGACGTATGGCTGGACGCGCACGAGGCGCGGCAGCAGGCCGCCGCCGCCCGGCGGGCGAGCCGGCCGGAGGAGGCGTCGGCCACGCTGGCACGGGCGCTCGACCTGTGGCGCGGCCCGGTGCTGGCCGAGATCGACACCACCGAGATCGCCGCCGCCGCCCGCGGCCTGGAGAACGCCCGGCTCGACATCGCCGAGGAGTGGGCCGACGCGGAGCTGGCCTGCGGCCGTCCCCGCGAGGCCGTGGCCCGGCTGGCCGGGCTGGTGGAGGAGCACCCGCTGCGCGAAGGGCTGCGCGAGCGGCTGATGCTGGCGCTGTGGCGTTCGGGACGGCAGGCCGACGCGCTGGAAAGCTACCAGCAGGGGCGCCGGCACCTGCTGGACGAGCTCGGTCTGGAGCCGGGACAGGCTCTGCGGGACCTCCAGCAGGCGATCCTGGCAGGACCGCCCCCTGCCGGCACAGCGCACGAGGACCCACCCGCGCCGCCGCCCAGCACGCCCGCCGTCCCAACCGGCACGCCATCCGTACCGACGTCCACCACTCCGTCCGGTCCACCGGGCCGGTCCATCGCACCACCCGGAGGGTCGACCGCGCAGCCCGGCACATCCACCGCGCCACCCGGCGCGTCCACCGCGCAGCCGGGCGCGTCCGGTGCTCAGGTGGACCAGCCCGTTGCGTTGGTGGGGGTACGTCCGGCCCAGTTGCCGCCGGCTGTGTCGGCGTTCGTGGGCCGTACGCCGCAGATCCGGATGCTCGACGGGTTGACGCGGCCGCAGCGGGACGGCCTGCCGGTGGCCGTGATCAGCGGCGCCCCTGGGGTGGGCAAGACCTCGCTCGCCCTGCGGTGGGCCCATGAGGTGGCCGGGCGGTTCCCCGACGGTCAGTTGTTCACGAACCTGCACGGCTACGACCGGGACAGGAGGTCGGCGGAGCCGTCGGCCGTCCTGGAGCGTTTCCTGCGCGCGCTCGGGGTGCCGGGGACGGCGGTTCCACCCGCGCTGGAGGAGCGGACCGCGCTGTTCCGCAGCACCCTGGACGGCAAGCGGGTGCTGGTCCTGCTGGACAACGCCGAGTCGGCCGCGCAGGTGCGCCCGCTGCTGCCCGGCACGCCGGACTGCTGCGTGATCATCACCGGGCGGCGCCGGTTGGAGGGGTTGGCCGTGAGCCACGGCGCGCTGCAGGTGCCGTTGGACGTCCTGAGCGAGCAGGAGTCGGTCGAGTTGCTCGAACGCGTGGTGGGAGCCGAGCGGGTGTCGGCCGAGCACGAGGCGGCGACCCGGCTGGCGACACTGTGCGACAGGTCACCGCTGCCGCTGCGCATCGCGGCGGCGAAGCTGACGGCGAGGCCGCGGTGGTCGCTCTCCGAGATGGCCGAGCGGCTGGCCGACGAGCACCACCGGCTGGACCAGCTCAGCCGGGGCGACTTCGAGGTCAGGGCGAGCATCGAGCTGTCCTGCCGCGAGCTGTCGGAGCGCGCCGCCCTGGCCTTCCGCTGGCTCGCGATGGTGGAAACCCCGGGCGGGTTCGCGCCCTGGCTGGCGGCGGCGCTGCTGGACACGTCGGTCCAGGACGCGGAACTGCTGCTCGAACAGCTGGTCGACACCCAGTTGCTGCAACCGCTCGGTAGTGACGGGGCCGGTCAGCCGCGTTACCGCTTCCACGATCTGATCCGCCTGTTCGCCCGCGAGCAGGCCTCGGCTGGGCCGCCGGGCGCAGCATCGGCCGCGCTGTGCCGGGCTTTCGGCGGGCTGCTCGGTCTGGCGGAGAAGGCGCGCGACCTGCGTTACGGCCACCAGTACAGCAGGGTTCCGCGCGGCGACGCGCCGCGCTGGCTGCCCGGCGAGGCGGCTCAGGCGGTGTTGCTGAGCGACCCGCTGGCGTGGCTGGAGAGCGAGCGGCTGACGCTCGTCGCCGCGGTGTCGCAGTGCGCCGAGCTGGGGCTCGCCGACCTGAGCCGCGACCTGGTGGCCAGCTACGTGCACCTGTTCGAGTGTCGCGCCTATTTCACCGACTGGCAGGCGGTGGCGACCAGGGCCTTCGAGGCCTGCCGTGCCGCCTCCCACCTGCCGGGCCAGGCCGCCATGCTCTACTCCATCGGCTCGCTCAACCTCGTCCTGCGGCGGCTGCCGCAGGCCACCGGGTTCCTGCGCGCGGCGCTCGGCCTGTTCGAGCGGCTCGCGGACGTGCCCGGCCAGGCCATCGTGCTCCGTCACCTCGGCACCGTCCATCTCTTCCAGGGCGACCTGGGTAGGAGCAGGGCGGAGCTCGAACGCGCGCTGGAGCTGTTCGAGCAGGTCGGCGACGCCATGTCGCTGGCGCACGGGCTGGGTTTCCTCTCGCACATCCACATGCTCGAAGGCCGGCTGGAGGAGGCCGCGCGGCTGCTGGATCGTGCGCTGGTCATCAACACGAACCGGGCCCTGTCGCAGGCGCAGCTGCTCAAGCGCAGAGCGGAGGTCCGCCGCCGCCAGGGCCTGCACGCCGAGGCCGTCAGGGACGGCGAGCAGGCCCTGGCCATCACCATCGACCTGAACGACCTGGTGGGCCAGGCGTACGCGCTGCACGCGCTGGGCGAGGCGCGGCTCGACCGTGGGGAGCTGGTCGCGGCCACCGCCGACCTGCACAGAGCGTTGGGGATCGCCCGCCAGGTGGGTGACAGGCTGATCGAGGGCCGCGTTCTCCTCGCGCTCGGCCAGCTCGAAGGCGAGGAGAGCATCGGCTGCTTCCGGCAGGCCGCAGACATCTTCGCCGGCATCGGCGCCACGGGCTGGCACGAGCAGGCCGTCAAGGCGGCGCTCGCCGTGACCGCCTGAGCGCAGAAGGGGACGGCGGCGGGCCCAGCCGGGTCGCGGGCGGCTGGAGCCATGCCATGGACGAACTGCCGGGCCTCGGGCGGTGGCCCTAGCCGGGTCGGGGCCCGTCCTCGCCCCACCAGCCGCGGCGGGCGGCGAGCAGCCCGGCCTGGAAGCGGGTGCGCGCGCCGAGCCGCTCCATCATCTCGCTGACCCGCCGGTGCACCGTACGCAGGCTCACGCCGAGCTGGCGCGCCACGGCCTCGTCCTTGAGCCCGGCCGCCAGCAGCGTGAACAGCTCGGGGTCGGGAAGGTCGGCCGGGCCGCCGGACGGCGCGTCGAGCGGTCTGGCCGGCAGCGGCAGCGCCGACCTCCACAACACCTCGAACAGGGCGACCAGCGCGTCGAGCAGCGTCGAGGAGTGCACGATGACCGCGCTGTCGGCATGGGCGGACTCGTCGGTGCTCAGCGGCAGGATCGCGATCCGCCGGTCGGCGATGGCCAGCTTCATCGGCACCTCGGGGCTGACCCTGGCCTGCTCGCCCGCGGCCACCGACTCCTGGGCGAGGCGCAGCTTGCCGGGGATCTCCAGGGCGGAGGCGTCGTAGATGCCGCGCACCTGCAGGCCGTACGCGAGGCGCTCCATCTCGGCGACGTTCTGCTCGCTGGGATCCTGCGCGTACGGTGGCCGGTCCAGCACCAGGATCTCCCCGGTCGCTGCCTGCTGGAGCTGCGTGAACCGCTGGACCACGGCCGCCCGGCCCTGGACGACCTCGACGAGTTCCTCGGGCGAGTGGTTCTCCGTGCGCGGGGTCTCGGCGAGCATCGCCAGCGCCGCCAGCCGCGCCTGCGCCAGCCCTTCCTCCCTGCGCGAGATGAGGGCGGAGACCGCCACGTCCGGCCGGGTCGCCAGGAACCGGACCGGTCGCCCCGCCATGCGGCTGACCAGACCCAGCGCCTCCAGCCGGGCGAACGCGCGGCGCAGGGCCACCGTGGTGCGCCCGGTGTGCGCGGCCAGCTCGTGCAGCGTCGCGCGCGGCCGGCGCAGCAGATCACGGTATATTTGCTCGTCCTCGGCGTCGACGCCGACCGCCGCGAGTGCGTTGTCATGCGGGTCCACGATCCACAAGCATGTCATATTCATGAAATGTCGCAAAGCTGCCAACCGCTGAGCTGGCCTCGGCGATCCGCTTCCCGGTAGGACGGACATGGACCTGTTGATGTTTCGCACCCATGCCTGCCAGGGAGGCAGCTTTGAAGAAGGCTTTCGCCATCGGGTTGACGGCCGCGCTCGCGGTCGTGTCGGCCCCGACGCCCGCGTCCGCTGACGGTTTCGGCCGCTGGCACCAGCCCTCCTGCGAGACGGTCACCGGCGACGGCACGGTGACGTACACGCGGGACGAAGGCAAGACCATCACACCGACCAGCAAGACGTTGGAGCCGGTCGTCTACACCAACGGCCTGGTCACCCTCGACCGCCCTGACACGTTGCTCTCCTTGGCCAACAACCAGTTGTCGCGCTCCTCGGACGCCGGCTGCACGTGGGAACCCGTGGGCGAGGTGGCGGGCTCGAACCTCGAGCTGACCGCGGCCCGCGGCGACCGGGCCTACGCGTGGGACCGCGAGGGCCACCTCTCGCTCGCCACGACCGACGGGGTCACGCCGCTGACCTCGCCGGCCGACAGGCTGGCCGGGCTCGGCACCCACCGCCGCCACGGCGACCAGCTGCGGGTGGCCGACGGCGACGGGCAGTTGCACGAGTCGCGCGACGGCGGGCGCACGTGGCAGCCCATCGGCGTGCCCGCCTGGGAGAAGGACGAGCTGCGCAGCGTCTACACGGCGGTGTTCGACCCGCACAACCTCAACCACGTCGTGCTGGGCGCGTCGAACACCGGGGTGCGCGTCACCACCAACGGCGGGCGCACCTGGACGACGGCGAAAGGGCTGAGCGCGTCCGGCGGGAAGGTCAACGTGTTCAGCGCCGCGATCTCGCCCACCTCGCCGAACGTCGTGTACGTGATGGGGCTCGACCTCGACGAGCTGCACGCGGGCGCGCCGTCCGGCGGCCGGCACATCTACCGCTCGATGGACGGAGGCCGCCGCTTCGTCCCCGTCGTGGACCAGGGCAACGGCATCACGATCCCCAACGGGCCGCTGCTCGCCGCCCACCCGAAGGACCCGGGCGTGCTCTATTTCGTGTGGGGCACCGGCTGGTCCTCCCTCGGCACCGACATCTACCGGTACGACTTCTGGCGCGACAACGTCACCATCCGGCACAACGCCTACGACCGGGTCACCTCGATCGCCTTCAACCCCGCCGACTCCAGCGTGATGTACCTGGGGGTGGCCGAAGAGGTCTGACCGCCCCGCGAGAGAGACCGGCGCACCTTTCCGCCGCGCGCCTCCCGTCACCCTTCCGGTTCCAGGGTGGCGGGAGGCGCTGTCACGGCGCCCACAGGCTGTGGATGAGAGCCGCCGAACACCTCCCGCAGCGCCTCCGGCGTCAGGACCTCGCCGGGAGGGCCCTGCGCCACCAGCCGGCCACCGTCGAGGAGGAGGCAGTGGCCGGCTCTCATGGCCGCGGCCAGGTCATGGGTGACGTGGACCACCGTGACACCGCCCGCGCTCTCCTCGTCGACGACGCCGCCGATGAGACGGCCGGCCTCCACGTCGAGCCCCGTCGCCGGCTCGTCGAGCAGGAGCAGCCCCGGCTCCTGGGCCAGCCCTTGGGCGACCAGCGCCCGCTGGCGCTGCCCTCCCGACAGCGCGCCCAGCTGCCGCCCGGCCAGGTCGAGGATGCCCAGGCGAGACATGCAGGCGTCGACCACCGCCCAGTCGGCCGCCGTCAGCCGCCTCCACGGCCCGCGTAGCGCCCAGCGACCCATCGCCACCGCGTCGCGGACCGTGAGCGGCAGGGCGTCCGGCACCGCGCTGCGCTGAACCACGTATCCCGGGCGCCGCCGGTCGCGCTCGATCCGCCCGCGTGCCGGTCTGATGACGCCGGCGAGCACGCCGAGCAGCGTGGACTTACCCGAGCCGTTCGGGCCGACGACGGCCGTCACCGCCGAGGCGGGCAGTCCGGCCGAGATCCCGCGCAGCACCGTCCTGCGGCCGAATCCGGCCACGACGTCATGGATGGCGACCGCATCGCCGAGCTTCATGGCCAACCTCCACTTGAAAACGACAACGGTTTTCATTGTAGTGTGGCTGTCATGGATTGGCTGCTTGATCCCTTCCAGGTGTCATTTGTCCGGCAGGCGCTCTGGGCGGGCGTCCTCGTCTCCCTCATCTGCGCGATCGCCGGGACCTGGGTCGTGCTGCGCGGCATGGCCTTCCTCGGCGACGCGATGTCCCACGGGATGCTCCTGGGCGTGGCGCTCGCGTCCCTGACGGGGGTGAACGTGCTCGTCGGCGGGCTGCTCAGCGCCGCCGGGATGGCGTTGGGCGTGAGCGTGCTCGGCAGGTCGCCGCGGCTGTCCCAGGACACCGGCATCGGCCTGCTCTTCGCCGGGATGCTGGCGCTGGGCGTGATCGTCGTCTCCCACTCCCGGTCGTTCGCCGTCGACCTGACCGCGTTCCTGTTCGGTGACGTGCTCGCGGTCCGCGGGGACGACCTCGCGGGCCTGGGCGTCGCGCTCGCGGTCACCGTCGTGGTGGCGGCGCTCGGCCACCGGGCGTTCGTCGCGCTCGCGTTCGACCCCCGCAAGGCCCACACGCTCGGCCTGCGCCCGCGGGCGGCTCAGGTGCTGCTGGTCGGGTTGGTCACGGTCGCCATCGTCGCCTCGTTCCACATCGTCGGCACCCTGCTGGTCTTCGGGCTGCTCATCGCGCCGGCCGCCGCCGCCGCGCTGTGGGCGCGGGCCATCCCGAAGATCATGCTCGGGGCGGCGCTGCTCGGGATCGTCTCGACCGTGGCCGGGCTCGTCGTCTCCTGGCATGCGGCGACGGCGGCGGGCGCCACCATCGCCGCCGTCGCCGTGGCGCTGTTCTTCGTCTCCGCGGCGGCCGGCCTGCTGAGACACCGCCTCGCGGCCCGTACGGGAGCGCCGTCATGAGGGCCGCCGTCGCCGCGTCGCTCGCCGGGCTGCTCCTGCTGGCCGGGTGCGGGCGGCAACCGCAGCAGAGCACGGCCGCCCGCGCCCCGCACGGGTACGTCGCGGGCGCCGAGGAGATGCCGGAGCCCCAGTCGCGGCTGCTGCTGGCCGGTGACCGGGCGGGCGCCGTGCGCGTGCTCGACCTGCTCACCGGCAAGGTGTCACCGGTCGCCGACGTCGAGCAGGTCGAGAGCGTGACCGGCGACGGCCGCTTCGCCTACCTCACCACCGCCACGGGCGGGCTCCGGGTGATCGACACCGGCGCGTGGACCGTCGACCACGGCGACCACGTGCACTACTACCGGGCGGCGCCCCGCGACCTCGGCACGCTGCGCGGGCGGCCCCCGTACACCATCGCCGGCGACGCCGCCGTGACCGCCGTGCGCTCCTCCGACGGCACGGTCATGCTGCTCGACCGCGCCCGCATGGAGAAGGGCACGCTGGCGGAGACCGCCAGATTCACGGCCGCCGCCGCGGTGCCGTACGCGGAGCACGTGATCGTGGCCGATGGCGGCGAGGTGCGGCTCGTGACGCGGGCCGGCGAGCCGGGCCAGGCCATCGGCGCCTGCGCGGACGCGGCGGGAACGGCGGTGACCAGGCGCGGCGTCATCATCGGCTGCGCCGGCGGCGCCGTGCTCGTCACCGAGGACGACGGCGCGTTCGAGATCGTGCGGATCCCCTACCCGCGCGTGCCGTCCGCCGGCCGGCGGGCCACGGAGTTCCGGCACCGGCCTGGCAGCACGATCCTGGCGGCCAGGGCCGGCGACGCGGGCGTGTGGGTGCTCGACGTCACCGCCAGGACGTGGCGGCGGATCAGGACCGGGCCCGCCGTGGCGGTCAACGCCGCGGGGGACGGGATGCCGGTCCTGGTCCTGACAGGTGACGGCACGCTGCGCGCGTACGACCCGGGCTCCGGGAAGGAACAGGCCGGCACGATGGTGCTCCGCACGCCGCTGACCGGCGCGCCGTCCATCGAGGTCGACGCCGCCCGCGCGTACGTCAACGACCCGGCGGGCCGGGCCGTGCACGAGATCGACTACAACGACGGCCTCAGGCACGCCCGCACGTTCGAGCCCGGCTTCGCGCCCGCGCACATGACGGAGACCGGGCGATGAGGGCGCGCAGGGCCGCCTGCGCCGCGGCGGCCGTCGTGCTGGCGGCGCTGGCCGGATGCGCCGGCCAGGACGCGCGGGGGCCCCAGGTGGTCGTCACCACCAACATCCTCGGCGACGTCACCCGCGCCGTCGCCGGCGGCGAGGCCGAGGTGACCGTGCTGATGAAGCCCGACTCCGACCCGCACTCGTTCGGCGTCTCGGCCCAGGAGGCCGCGCTGATCGAACGCGCGGACCTCGTGGTCCACAACGGGCTCGGCCTGGAGGAGGGCGTCCTGCGGAACGTACGGGCCGCCGCGGACGCCGGCCTGCCCACGCTGGCCGTCGCCGAGGGCGTCGAACCCCTCCGCTTCGCCGGCGACGAGAGCGCCGGGCAGCTCGACCCCCACTTCTGGACCGACCCGCGGCGCATGGCCAGGGCCGTCGACCTGATCGCCGAGCAGGTCATCGCGCACGTGGACGGCGCCGATCCGGCCGCCGTGCGGGCCGCCGCCGACGCTTACCGCGAGCGGGTCGAGCGGCTGGACGCCTGGGTGGCGGAGCAGGTCGCGACCGTCCCTCCCGCCGCGCGCAAGCTGGTCACCAACCACCATGTCTTCGGCTATTTCGCGCAGCGCTACGGCTTCGAGGTCGTCGGCGCGGTGATCCCCAGCGGCACCACCCTGGCCTCCCCGAGCGCCTCGGACCTGCAGTCGCTGAAGGTCGCCGTCCAGCGCACGAAGGTGAACGCGATCTTCGCGGACTCCTCCCAGCCCGACCGGCTCGCCCAGGTGCTCGCCTCCGAGGCCGGCGTGCGGGTAAAGGTCGTCCCCCTGTTCTCGGAGTCGCTGAGCAGCACGGCGGGCGCCACCACCTACCTCGACATGGTCCGCACCAACACGAAAGCCATCGTCGACGGCCTCAACGGCCGCTGAACCCCCAGAGAAAGGCACACTCATGACCGTCAGGACATCCGTTCCCGTTCTGGTCGCAGCCGCGGCCCTGCTGGCCGCGTGCGGAACCGCGCCGCCCGCCCCTGCGCCCGGCGCCGCGCCGCCCGCCGCCTCCTCCCCTCAGCC
Organism: Nonomuraea sp. KM88; assembly: GCF_052245635.1. Taxonomy (NCBI): domain Bacteria; kingdom Bacillati; phylum Actinomycetota; class Actinomycetes; order Streptosporangiales; family Streptosporangiaceae; genus Nonomuraea; species Nonomuraea sp. KM88. The sequence goes on from NZ_JBQQCC010000008.1 coordinate 158,975, forward strand.
GCCCGTGACGGATCCGATCGTGGTGACGTACGACGGCGGGCTCTACGTGCTCGACGGCCAGAGCCTGCGGCTGGCCAAGGACATCCCGCTGGCCGGGTTCAACCGGGTCAACCCCGCGGGTGACGAGCGGCACGTGATGGTCTCCACCGCGACCGGTTTCCGCGTGCTCGACGCGGTCACCCCGGCGCTGAAGGACGACGAGTTCAAGGGCAGCAAGCCGGGCCACGTCGTCAGGCACGGCGGCACCACCGTGCTGTTTTCGGACGGCACCGGCGAGGTGACCGTGTTCGACCCCGCCGACCTGGCCGGGGGCCTGCCGGAAGGCGAGGTCTACACCGCGGCCGCGCCCCACCACGGTGTGGCGCTCCAGCTGGAGAACGGCGAGCTGGTCGTCTCCCTCGGCACCGAGGAGAAGCGGACGGGCCTGCTCGTCCTCGACAGGTCGCGCAAGGAGATCGCGCGCAGCGAGGACTGCCCGGGCGTCCACGGGGAGGCCACCGCGCGGAACGAGGCCGTCGTGGTCGGCTGCGAGGACGGCGTGCTCATCTACAAGGACGGCGAGTTCACCAAGGTCGACAGCCCCGACGAGTACGGCCGCATCGGCAACCAGGCGGGCTCCGACGTCTCCCCCATCGTTCTCGGCGACTACAAGAAGGATCCCGACGCCGAGCTGGAGCGCCCGACGCAGGTCTCGCTCATCGACACCGCCGCCGGCACGATGCGGCTGCTTGACCTCGGGACGAGCTACACCTTCCGCTCGCTGGCCCGCGGGCCGCAGGGGGAGGCCCTCGTGCTCGGCACCGACGGCCGCGTCCACGTCATCGACCCCGCCGAGGCGAAGGTCGTCAGGTCGATCGAGGTCATGGGCGAGTGGAAGGAGCCGATCGACTGGCAGCAGCCGCGGCCGGCCATCTTCGTCCGCGGCCGGAGCGTCTACGTGAGCGACCCGGCGACCAGGAAGGTGCACGCGATCGACCTCGCGTCCGGGAAGGTCGTCAGGAGCACCACCCTGCCGCGCAGCCCCAACGAGCTCAGCGGCGCCGGCTGAACGCCGCAATGTCCGGTGAATGTCCGGCTCGCGGCCTGGTCCTGGCCCGCGCGCCCCGCCGAGACTCGATGACGTGAACGGGGAGCGGCTCCCCTCACGAGAGGAGTGACTGGTGAAGAGCTCACGTATCGCGGCGGGCATCACCCTCGGCGCGCTTTCCGCCGCGCTGTTCGCGACGCCGGCGATGGCCGACCGCGACTTCGGCGGCGGCACGCTCGACCGCGAGTACGGCGTCGGCACGGACGGCACCCGCGTGACCTGAGCGCGTGGCCGTACTCGGCCCGCGTAACCTCCTCGGACGGAGGTCGGGGGACGCGGGCCGGCCTCGAACGTCAGGGGTCCGGCCGGGAGCGGCCGGGGAAGCCGCTCCTCAAGATCCGCAGGAGCGCGGCCCCGGCGAAATAGCCGATCAGAGCCGCCGTGGGGAAGCCGGCGGGACCGTGGTTGCCGGGCCCTGCCAGGGCGACGGCGAGGAGGCCGCCCACGACGGCGGCCATCCCGGCGAAGCTCAGAGCAGCGGCGCCGCGTCCCGGGGGCGCGTTGGGGCCGCTGCGCCGTTCCACGGACCCGAACACCGCGACGAGCAGGCCGAGGATGATCGCGAGCGCGGCCAGCCAGGGGATGCGCAACAACAACCACGGAAGGGATCCGGGGGCGGCCTGGGGCAGCAGCCCGGTGGGGTAGAGCGCCAGGACGCCGAGCACGGCGGCGGTCATGTGCCACAGGAACAGGGTCATGATCACCGAGTTGACCGCCACGACCGCCGTCCACTGCCGTACTCCCTGCAACCACCGGTTGGCGGGCTCGTGGAGGAGCAGCGCGACGCCGGTCTGGGCGGTGGCCAGCGCCAGCAGGGCCAGGGTGGGCGGGGACGTGTTCTGGATATCCTGCCCCGCCACGCCGACCATGCTGACCGGATAGGGGCCGAACACGGTGAGCCCCACCAGGGCGGCCAGCCCGGTCAGCGCCAGGGGCAGCGCGACGGCCGGGCGGGCCGGCAGCCGCCCGTCCTGCCAGGCGAAGCCGAGCTGGTGCACCGCGAGCCAGGCGAACAGGTAGTTGCCCGCCCCGCCGTAAGGGATCCACGGCACGAACCGCCCCGCGTCGCCCGCCGCGACGAGGACGACCAGCACGATGGGCACGGCCAGCCCGTACCTGCGGTGCAGCGCGTGCATCACCGGCGTCAGGACCACCGCCGACAGGTACGCCACCAGGAACCACAGCGGGATGCCCGCCAGCCAGACCCCCATGCCGACCAGCTCGGGGCCGACCCCCGCGACGCCGGCGGCCAGGCCGGCGGCCGTGAGCACCGCCAGCAACATCGTGGTGGGCCGCACCAGCCGGTCGGTACGGCGCAGCGTCCACCCGGCGGCGCCGCCGCCCTCGCGGCGGTGGGCGGCGAGCGAGGCGGCGTTGGCGTACCCGCCGACCAGGAAGAAGATCGGCATGACCTGGAACAACCAGGTCAGCGGCCGGGTCCACGGCACGACGTCCAGGACGTTGACCCCGTGCAGGCCGCCGTTGTAGCTGACCGAGAGCACCAGCCAGTGCCCGGTCACCACGGCCGCGATCGCGACGGCACGCAGGAGGTCGACGTGGCGGTCGCGGTGGGCAGGGGTCTGCTCGGCCTTGCGCCGCAGCTCTCTCGCGGCCCGCTCGATGGCTCCCATGGCGCCCTCAGTGCACCGTGTGCTCTTTCATGCTGGAGCATCTACCCAACCCGGCAGGTACCCGCTGGAACGACGGGAAAATGGGCACGGGTAATAGCCGTGATGTTTCCTCGACATACGGTTTGCATCGCGTGTTCTTGGCGTGACACATGGTCATTTCTTGCCGTGAGATGGCGTGTTCTTGAGCCACGATCGAGTTCGGCGATGATTTTCAGGTAATCCACAGAAAGGGCAGGTAACCTCGCCCACCATGATGTGGCAGCGTACGTTCAACAGCGCGCTGGCCAAGTACGCAGGATTCCGGATCGAACGGGTAGGAAAAGCGGAGAACGCGAAGAAGGTCGTCGAGCGGCCCAGAAAGGCCGCCCCCGACACTTCTTTCCGGCCGCCGTCCGACCCCCGCGATCGCCTGCTCGAGGCCCCGGTGTTCGTGATCTCCCCCGTCCGGTCCGGCTCGACGTTGTTGCGGTCGATGCTCAACGCGCACCCGGACCTGCACGCCCCCCACGAGCTGCACGTACGCCGGTTGAGCGTTGACTTCGGCACGACCCTGGCCGAGAAGGCGATGGAGGCGCTCGGGCACAACCGCGCCGACATCGAGCACCTGCTGTGGGACCGGGTGCTCCACCGCGAGCTGGTACGCAGCGGGAAGCGGTACATCGTGGACAAGACGCCGGCCAACGCCTTCGCCTACGAACGGCTCGCCGCGTGCTGGCCGGATGCCCGGTTCGTGTTCCTGCTGCGCCACCCCGCCTCGATCGCGACGTCCTGGTACGAAGCCAGCCCCGGCAAACGCACGCCGGACGAAGCGGCGGCCGACGCGTTGCGGTACATGAAGGCGGTGGAGCGTGCCAGGAAGGCGCTGCCCGGCCTGACCGTGCGCTACGAGGAGCTGACCGCCGACCCGGAGAAGATCAGCCGCCTGATCTGCGATTTCCTCGGCATCGGCTGGGCGCCCGAGCTGCTCTCCTACGGCACGCCCGACGTGGTGACCAAGGGGCTCGGCGACTGGAAGGACAAGATCCGTTCGGGCACCGTGCAGAAGGGCCGCGACCTGCCCGAGCCGGCGGAGATTCCCGAGGTGTTGCACGCCATGTGCCGGACGTGGGAGTACCTACCGTGAAGATCCGATACATGCTGCTGCACGCGTACGGCATGGGCGGGACCATCAGGACGGTGGTCAACCAGGCCAACGCGATGGCCGAGGCGGGTCACGACGTCGAGATCGTCAGCGTCGTACGCCGGCGGAGCAGTCCGCAGTTCGCCATCGACGAGCGCGTGCGGGTGTGGGCCTTGGTGGACCAGCGCGACGGCGTCGCCGCCGACTCGCTGGCCCGCAAGGTGTGGCGGCGTGCCCGCGGCAAGATCGTGCCGTACGGCGAGTTCGCCGCCGAATACTTCACGGAGCGGGTGGAGGGCGCGGTCATCGACTACGTGTCCGGCCTTGAGGGCGGCATCCTGGTCACCACCCGGCCGGCGCTCAACCTCATCTCCGCGCGCCGCGGCTCGCGCAAGGTGATCAGGGTCGCGCAGGAGCACATGAACCTGGGCTCCTACCACCCGGCGGTACGCGAGGACATCGCCAAGCACTACGGCCGTTTCGACGCGGTGACGGTGCTGACGGAGACCAGCGTCAACGAATACCGGCCGCTGCTGCCCGGAACCCCGGTCGTGCGCATCCCGAACGCGGTCGACATGGAGGGGCGCAAGCACTCCGACCTGACCCGTCCGGTGGTGATCGCCGTCGGCCGGCTGGTGCCCCAGAAGGGCTTCGACATGCTCATCAAGGCCTACGCCGCGATCGCGCCCGAGTTCCCCGACTGGCGGTTGCGCATCTTCGGCACGGGCCCGTCGAAGGACCGGCTGCAGCAGCGGCTCGACGAGTTCGACCTGGGCGAAGCCATCCGGCTGATGGGCCGCAGCGACCGCATCCACGAGGAGCTGTCGCAGTCGTCGGTCTACGCGCTGAGCTCGCGGATCGAGGGCCTGCCGATGGCGATGATCGAGGCGATGGGTCACGCCCTGCCGATCGTCGCCTTCGACTGCCCGACGGGCCCCGGTGACGTGCTGACGCATGACGTGGACGGCGTGCTGGTGCCGCCGCGCGACATCGAGGCGCTGTCGGCGGCGCTCAGGCGGGTGATGAGCGACCCCGCGCTGCGCCGGCGGCTGGGCGCCGCCGCTGCCGAGGTCGCCCACGCGTACACGCCGCAGGTCGTGATGCCGCAGTGGGAGCGCCTGTTCACCAGCCTGAGCAACGGCGAACCGGTCGCCGCCGGCTGAGCGGCGGCGAGAGATCGTGCGGCGCCGGCCGTCTCCGGCGCCGCGGCTCTGTGCGTGATCTCCTTTCGGAGCGGGCGGGACGCTAGGTTGAGATTCCCGCAGGCCCTTTCGGAAGGAGCCCAGCACTCTCATGGCAGGTGAACCCCCTCCCACCGGTCACGTGGCCGCGTCCGGCATCGACGCGTCCGTGCCGCACGCCGCGCGGATGTGGAACTACTGGCTCGGCGGCAAGGACTATTACGACGTCGACCGCGTGGCCGGCGACCAGTTCAGCCAGGCGTTCCCCGACATCGTGCACATCGCCCGCCTGTCCCGGCACCTGCTCGCCCGCATCGTGCGCCATCTGGTCAACGAGGCGGGCGTGCGCCAGTTCCTCGACATCGGCACCGGGCTGCCCACGGTGGACAACACGCACGAGGTCGCCCAGCGGGCCGATCCGTCGTGCCGCGTCGTCTACGTCGACAACGATCCCCTGGTGCTCGCGCACGCCCGCGCCCTGCTGGTCGGCACGCCGGAAGGCGCCACCGACTACGTCCACGCCGACCTGCGCGACCCCGGCGCGATCGTCTCCGCCGCCGCCAGGACACTCGACCTCGACCGGCCCGTCGCGCTCATGCTGATGGGCATCGTCGGCTACGTCACCGACGAGGAGGGCGCCCACGACATCGTGCGAGGGCTGGTCGACGCCCTGCCGCCCGGCAGCCACCTCGCCCTGTGGGACGGCGTCAACCTGGTCACCGGCGAGGCGCTCGACCAGGCCCAGGACGACTACAACTCGGGCGGCGGCGTCCCCTACAACCTGCGCACCCCCGAGCGGTTCGCCGCGTTCTTCGACGGCATGGACCTCGTGGAGCCCGGGGTGGTGTCCCTGCCGCTGTGGCGCCCCGACCCCGACCCGCTCGCCCCGATGGAAGAGGTCGACGCGCTGTGCGGGGTCGCCCGCAAGCGGTGACCTACATCGTGGCCATGATCTGACGCAGGATCTCCGGGGTCTCCGACGGCGGCGGCGCCTGCACGCTGAGCTCGTTCATCAGGTGCTGGTAGGGGCGGACCTCGGAGTCCTTGGTGAGATACTGCGCGCCGGCGAGGTGTTCGAGGTAGACCACGTCGTCCAGCTCCGCCTGGGCGAAGCGCAGGATGGTGACGGGGCCGGCGCCGCCGGCCGCGCCCTCGATGCTGAACGGGATCACCTGCAGGGTGATGTGCGGCAGCTCGGCCTGCTCGACGAGGTGGCGGAGCTGGTCGCGCATGATCGTCTCGCCGCCGACGCGGCGGCGCAGCGCGGCCTCGTCCAGGACCGCCCACAGCTTGTGCGACGCGGGCTCGGACAGGATGCGCCGGCGGCGCATCCGCAGCTCGACGCGGTGCTCGATCAGCTCGGCGGGTTCGTCCTTGTGGCCCTGCACGAAGACCGCGCGGGCGTAGTCCTCGGTCTGCAGCAGCCCGGGGACGAACTGGATCTCGTGCGTACGGATCAGCGCCGCGTCCTGCTCCAGCCCGAGGTAGGGCTCGAACCAGTCGGGGATCACGTCGCGGTAGTCCTGCCACCAGCCCGGCGCGTTGGCCTGCTCGGCGAGGACGAGCAGGGCCTGGCGTTCGGCGTCGTCGGCCACGCCGTACAGGGTGAGCAGGTCGGCCACGTCGCGCAGCTTGAAACTGCTGCGCCCGCCCTCCATCCGGCTGATCTTCGAATGGGAGCCGCGGATGGTATATCCCGCCTTTTCGCGGCTGATCTCCCGTGACTCCCGCAGCCGGCGCAACTGTGTCCCCACCAATATGCGCAGCGCCGTGGGTCCAGGCTGCAGAGAATCCCTGTCAGGTATATCGGTCGGATCGCTCATCTCACGAGCAGTCGACATAAATGCTCCTAATTCAGCACATCACCCCGGGCCGCCCACCGGCAATCCTGCCACGCAGGCGCCCCTCAAACACCATATTTCGGAGCGAGCGGGCGACACACCGCCATTGCCCGGATACGGGACATGCGTTTCGCTCTCTTCGCCGACCCGGGGCCATAAGAGATCATCCAGGGCACGAAATGATCACCACCTCGGCGAGCTCCTCGGGCTGCGCCCGCCCTGAACCCGTCGCCGGTTTGAAGGGGCCAACCCCTTTGCTGTACCGTGACGTCCCGCTATGAATTCGACAACATTTCAAAATAGTTCGAAATATCTCAGTAAAGGCGTACGAACACTTGCCGCCGTGCTCGGCTCCGCCGTTGTATTGAGCGGCTGCGGCGTGATCGAGCTCGGCTCCCGGCGCGGGGCGGAGCGGCCGGGCGACGACCCCCCGGCGCAGAGCCGGGAGGAGAGCCCGAGCGAGGAGCCCCTCCAGCCGAAGAACGACCCACTCGCCGGGGACGGCCCCCTGTTCGCGCACTTCAAGCGGGTGCGGGCGGCCGACCCGTGCGAGCTCGTGCCGCACTCCATGGTCAGCTTCTCGGCCGATGAACGACCGAGCTTGCAGCTCCTCGCCGTGCATGGGGTGCACGGTGTGGTCCGCGTTAGGCAGCGTGACTCACTGCCCAGCCCGTTTCACCGCGTGAGGCGATGTTGCGGGCTGCGTTGACGTCGGCGTGCTCAGCGAAGCCGCACGACGTGCAGGAGAAGGTGGCCTGGTCGGGCCGGTTGCGCCGGTCCACGTGCCCGCACTGCGAGCACTGCTGTGAGGTGTAGGACGGATCGACGTAGATGACGGCAACACCGGCCCGGGCCGCCTTATAGTCGACGAAGCCGCCCAGCTGGTGGAAACTCCACCCATGCAGCGTGACCCGCTGGGGCTTGCGAAGCCGTACCCGCTCGCGGATGCCCTGGAGGTCTTCCAGAGCGATCCCGCGCCCGGTGCGTTCCGCCTCGGTCACGATCTGCTTGGCGATCACATGATTGGTGTCGGCCGCGAACCGCGCCTCGGCCCGGCGCCGCTTTTTCAGCAGCCGTTTGGCGGACTTGGTGGCTTTGGCCTGCAACCGGCGGCGCAATGCACGATGCCGGTGCCGCACCGCGTTCAGCCCTTTACCGCTGCGCCGGACGCCGTCGCTGGTGGTGGCGATGTTGGCGATGCCCAGGTCCACACCCAAGAACCCCTCCGGCGCGGCGGCCGGGACGTCGGGGACCTCGATGGTGGCGTGCAGGAACCACATCCCGTCCCGGCACACCAGATCCGACTCGCCACGGCGGTGGGCGGCCAGTAGGGCCAGGTGCTCCTCTGAGCCGGTGAAGGCCACCCCTTTCAGCCGGCCGCCGGTCGTCCAGATCGACACCGTCCGCGCCTCGTGCTGCCAGGACAGGCACCGGTCGTCATACGGCTGAGCCGCCAGCGGCCGGAAGGAGACCGGCTTGGCTTCGGCCTTGAGACGGCGCGGGGATCCGGGCTTGCCCAGATTCCCCCCGGCCAGGTTGGCGTGCAGCGTGCGATAGGCGTCGGCGACCTTCTTGATCACATGCTGGGCGGCCTGGGCCGCCAGCCCGAACTCCGCCTTGATCTGATCGTAGGCGTGCCTGCGCAGATCGAAGTTACGGAAACAGTGGCGCTGGAACGCCAATGCCGCGACGAGATTCGCCGCCCGGTTGACGGCGTCCAGGGTGGCTTCCAGCGCCGCCGCCTGCTGCGGCGTCGGCAGGAGCTTCACCTGCACCACCAGTTTCACAATCGAACAAACTATCATCAGGTCCACGGCACCGCCGGTTATCAGGGCGGGGAACCCAACCCGAGTCCGGCAGGGCCGTAGCGTGGTCCGCAGCCTGCATGCGCATTCGGTCTTCACGCCCAAAGACCGGCGCAAGGTGTTCACCGACGAGATCAGGTCCCTCCGCCGGGCCGGTTTGCCGGGGGCGGCCACGGGCAGCCGCGGAGCATGAAAGCGTCCAGCACAAAGCGGGCCGCCCGGGCCCACGCGAAACTGCCCGCCCGCGGCCCCCGGCGGCGTAAGGGCCGCACGGCCGTGCTCCTCGCCGGAGCGGCGACGGTGGCCGGGATGGCGATCGTGCGCGCGGCACGCTCAGCGCCGCCCAACCCGAACGGATGGTTCACCGTCACGGTCGAGACGGACCCAGCCCGGCTGACCGGCCCCGATCGGCCCGACGAACTGGCCCGGATCGCCGAACGGCACGAGATCCGCGTCAGGCCCGCACCCGGCGGCCGGGGCAGCGAGATCGCGGTACGCGAGGCCGACGGGGAGACGCGCGACCGCGTACGGAAGCTGAAGCAGCTGCTCGAAACCGGGGAGGTGCTCCTGGTCGACGGGCAACCCGAGGGCCACCGCACCGCGCTCGGCCGCGCCGGCACGCCGGCGTTCCGGCATCTCACGAGGAAGGGCGCACGATGAGGGCGCTGTGCTGGACCGGCGTGAACGAGGTGGCGGTCGAAGACGTCCCCGACCCCGGGCTGCTCAACCGGCAGGACGCCGTCGTCAAGGTCACCGCGAGCTCCACGTGCGGCTCCGACCTGCACCTGCTGGACGGCTACGTGCCCACGATGATGGCCGGTGACGTGCTCGGGCACGAGTTCGTCGGCGAGGTGGTCGAGACCGGCCCCGACGTGCGCCGGCGGCGCGTCGGCGAACGGGTGACGGTGTGCTCGATCATCGGCTGCGGGCGCTGCCACTACTGCAAGGAGGGGTTGTGGTCGCTGTGCGACAACTCCAACCCCAACCCCGGCTTCCTGGAGACGGCGAACGGGCACGCCTCGGCGGGCATCTTCGGCTACTCCCACGCGCTGGGCGGCTTCGCGGGCAGCCACGCCGAATACGTACGGGTGCCGTACGCGGACGTCAACGCCTTCCCCGTGCCGGACGACGTGCCGGACGCGAGCGCCGTGTTCGCCTCGGACGCCGTACCCACAGGGTGGATGGGCGCCGACCTCGGCGAGGTGGGGCCCGGTGACGTGGTCGCGGTGTGGGGCTGCGGCGGCGTCGGCCAGATGGCGGCCCTGGCGTCCCTGCGCATGGGCGCCGACCGGGTGATCGTCATCGACCGGTTCCCCGAACGGCTGGCCATGGCCGCCGAGATGGGCGCGGAGATCCTGGACTACGGCGAGTCCGACGTGCTGGAGGCGCTCAAGGAGCTGACCGGCGGGCGCGGGCCCGACGTGTGCATCGAGGCCGTCGGCATGGAGAGCCACGGCACCGGCGCCCAGTACGCCTACGACCGGGTCAAGCACGCCCTGCGCCTGCAGACCGACCGCGGGATCTCGCTGCGCCAGGCCATCCACGCCTGCCGCAAGGGCGGCGTCGTCTCCGTGCTCGGCGTCTACCTCGGCGTGGTCGACAAGTTCCCGATGGGCGCGGTCATGAACAAGGGCCTGACGCTCCGCGGCGGCCAGCAGCACGGCCACCGCTACATCCCGATGATCCTCGACCGGATGAGCAAGGGCGAGATCGACGCCTCGCCCCTGCTCACCCACCCCATGCGCCTGGAGGACGGGCCCAGGGGCTACGAGCTGTTCAAGACGAAGCGGGAAGGCTGCGTCAGGGCCGTGTTCCGCCCGTGACGGGCCGGGTCGGGAGGACGCGAGCCGCGGCCGCCCCGGACCACGAGGCCCGCTCCTGAGCGCCGGGGCGTGCACGCGTACCATCCTTCACGTCGTTCACGTGGCGTGGCAGGGGGCATGGAGGCGGCGTGGCGGAGCAGCCGGGTGGGCTCGACCTGCATCTCGACGTGCGTCTTGACGGGCCTCGCGACGGGCGTCGCGGGCCGGGAGCGCTGGGGCGGTCGCTGGAGTCGGCGCTGCGCGACGGGGTGCGCTCCGGCCGGCTGCCGCCCGGCAGCCGGTTGCCGGGCAGCCGGAGCCTCGCGGCCGACCTGGGCATCTCACGGGGCACCGTCGTCCAGGCCTACACCCAGCTGATCGCCGAAGGCTGGCTGACCGGCGCACCGGGATCGGGCACCTCGGTCGCGACGCCGCCCACGCCGACCGCGGAACCCGGCGAAGACGCGCTCGCCGGAAGGTCCCACGAGGCGGAGACCTGGTCGGTGGACCTGCGTCCCGGCCGGCCCGACGTCGGCTCGTTCCCGCGTACGGCGTGGGCGTCGGCCGTGCGCCGGGCCCTGGCCACAGCCCCTTCCCGTGACCTGGACTACGGCGACCCGGCCGGGCTGCCGGTGCTGCGGCAGGCGATCGCCGGCTACGCCGGGCGGGCCCGCGGTGTGCGGGCCCACGCCGGCTCCGTGATCGTGGTCGGCGGGTTCTCCTCCGGGCTGGCGCTGCTCGCCAGGGCCCTGCGCGGCCTCGGTGGCACGCGGATCGCCACCGAGGACCCCGGCCTCCCGCGCCACCGCGAGCTCGTACGCGCCGCGGGGCTGGAGACGGCGCCGCTCGCCGTCGACGCGGGCGGCGCCGACCCGGCAGGACTGCCCGTACGCTGCGCGGCCGCGCTGCTCACCCCCGCGCACCAGCACCCGCTGGGCGTGGTGCTGGCACCGGAGCGGCGGGTGGCGTTCGCCGGCTGGGCGCGGCACACGGGCGGCTACCTGATCGAGGACGACTACGACGGGGAGTTCCGCTACGACCACCACCCGGTCGGGGCCCTGCAGGCGCTGGCACCCGACCGCGTGGTATACGCGGGCAGCGCCAGCAAGGCACTGGCACCGGGGATGCGGCTCGGCTGGCTGATCGTCCCCCGCTCGCTGCGCGAGCCGGTGATCAGGGCCGTCGAGGACACCGGGGCGTCGGTTCCGTCCGTGACCCAACTGGCCTTCGCCGACCTGATCGAGCGGGGCGAGTACGACCGGCACATCCGCCGCTCGCGCCTGGTCTACCGGCGGCGCCGCACGGAGCTGGCCCGACGGCTCTCGTCGCCGCTGCCGGGAGTGGCCGCAGGGCTGCACGCCCTGCTGCCCCTCCCCTCGGCCGAGCGGGAACGGCGGCTGATCGAGGCGGGGCGGCGCGCAGGCGTCCGTCTCCAGGGCCTGCACGCGGCCGGCTACTGGCACGAGCCGTCCGGCGACCGGCCCGCCGCGCTGCTCATCGGCTACGCCGCCCCGCCCCGGCACGACTGGCGCCGCGCCCTGGAGGCCCTCTGCGCGCTCACCACCTCGTCAACGTAAAAGCCGACCGCCGCACCGCGCCGGGGTCAGCCCGTTCGGGAGATCACCTCGGCGAAGCCGTCGCGCCATGAGGGGTAGGCGGGCTCCCATCCCAGGTGATTGCGGGCGTGGTGGTTGTCCGCGCCCCGCGCCTGCGGGCTCCTCGGAGCGTCCGAGCGGGGCGGCGGCGGGGCCCCGACGGCCCGGCAGAAGGCGGGCACCCAGTCGGCGGCGGGCGCGGGCTCGTCGTCGCAGATGTTCACCGCCCCGGTCGGCCAGCCGAGTGCCTGTACGGCGGCCGTCGCGGCGTCCCCGGTCTCGACGAAACTGCTGACGTCGCGGCCCGCCACGAGCGCGCCCTGCCGGGCCTGCCCGGCCATCGGGCCGCCGGGCTCGTAGAAGGTGCCGGGGCCGTACAGCAGTCCGTATCTCAGGACCACCCATTCGGGCAGCTCGCGAACCGTGTCCTCCAGTGCCACCACACCGTCGACGCTGACCCTCCGCAGGCCCTCGGCGTCGACGTCGAGCGGGGTCCGCTCGACCGCGGGGACGTCACCGGGTTCGTACATCCAGGCGATGCTCTGTGCCACGATGCGGCGCACGCCGGCGGCCAGCGCGGCGTCGACCATGGCGCGGGTGCCGGCTTTGCGGAGCTCGGCGTTCGCGGCGGGGTCGCCGCCGCTCAGGTCGGTCAGCTGGTGCATGATCACGTCGGGGGCGGCCTCGCGGACCGCCAGGGCGAGGCCGTGCGCGTCGCGGACGTCGCCGCGCACGGCGGCGGCGCCGTCAGGCACCGGCCGCCGGCCCCTGGTCAGCGCCGTGACCTGGTGGCCCGCGGCGAGCAGCCGCGGCACGATGTGGTGGCCGAGCACGCCGGTGGCGCCCGCGAGGAAGACGCGCATGGTCATGCCTGCGCGGGCCTGGGCGCGCGGCGGTCGAGACGGGCGGCGAGCTCGCCTTCGTCCACGAGGGTGAGCATCGGCTCACCCGGCACACCGGCCATCACCACCACGAACCGGCTCCAGTCGTCCTTGAGGTTGTTGGCCGCCTGGTAGTGGATCACGTCTCCGCCCGGCTCCCAGAACGCCTCACCCGCTCTGATCACCCGTTCGGGCTCCCCCTCCAGCTCGAAGATCATTTCGCCTTCGAGCATGTAGCCGAAGACCGGCCCGGAGTGCCGGTGCGGCGGCGTGCCCGGGTCACCCGGCGGCAACTCGACCTTCGCCGTCATCATCTCCGCCCCCTGCGGGATGAACGGCGGGACCTGGTGGTCCAGGGTCGTCAGAACCGTCCGCGACCGTCTCGTCATCGTCATACGGCCGAGGCTAGACGGCCGTCGGACCACGCACATAGACCGGTTCGGGAGTGATTAAGTGAACCAGTCAGCCCTTGACCTTAAGGCTGCTCTTCGACGGTCTGAACACCGGCACCGTGCCCTGGCAGTCGTTGACCGGCGCGCCCAGGAACTCCCACATCCAGAACATGGTGTCGCGGCGCCCCTTGTCGTGGACGGTGAAGGAGACCTTCTTGCCGGTCACGTCCATGGCCGGCTTGTCGCCGATGGTGACGTGACCCTTGGTGATGACCCCGGTGGCGACCGCGATGCCGTCGGCCGCGACCAGGCAGCTGATCCTGCCCTGGAATTCGCCCACGGCCGGCTCGCCGGGCTTGCCCGCGTGGAACACGTCGAAGGTGCCCCGCGTCTTCGCCCCGTCACTCCTGGCGTCGATGGCGAAGCGCACCTTGTCCCCCGCCCACTGGCCGAACGACTCGGGCAGCGTCCCCGAGGCGCTGCCGCGCAACGAGTACATGGGCGCCTCGGGGGCCGTGACAGCCCCTGCAGGGCCGGCCAGCAGGGCGAGGGCGGCGATCGGGGTGGCGAGTGCGATGGTTCGTTTCATGCCCGCCAGCCTGTCGGCGACGGGCCGCCGGAGGTTCCCTCTACCGGGGGAACCTCCTCCCCCGGTGGAGCCAGCCGGCACCACGGGGGCGGGTGCTCCGTCACCGGCGGCGGCGCTCCTTGCGGTACTGGGCGATCAACCCGGCTCCCAGCGCCAGCGTGAGCAGGCCGAAGCCGATCCCGATGAGCGGATTGATGCCGATCGTGGACGTCACCATGTTGCACACGGCGCTGACGCCCAGCAGCACCCAGAGAACGGGCCTGGTCATCCTGCCGCGGGCGGCGATGCCGGAGTCGGTCATGGTGTGCTCCTCACTCGTCGTGGTCGTCATGCCGTCGAAGCTACGGAGCGTCGCCGGCATCGGCGATCCCGCCATCGGGACACCGGCGGTACAGCAGGCTGTACTCTTCCCCGGCGATCTCCACCGGTCCTCCGACGATGTCCTATCGTCGTGCACGGGAGGTGCGGGAATGCCGGTCAACGACCCTGCGAGGGGTGAGCAGCCGGTCCGCCCATGGGACCCGATCGTTCGCGCCCGCGCCACCCTCGACGGGCTCGAATATCTGGCCGGCGGGTTCGGCACGGCGGTCCTGACGCTGATCGCCCTGCTCGGGGTGATCGTCAGCGCGCTGGCCTGCCTGGTCGGCGCCGGCCTCCTCGTGTTGCCCACCGCGCTGCGGGTGCTGCGGGCCATCGCCGACCGCGAGCGGGCGCGGCTGTCCCGCTGGGGCCCGGAGATCATCGTCCCCGATCCGCTGCCGTCCGGGCTGCGGGCCGCTCTCAAACAGCCGGTGACCCGGCGCGAGCTGGCCTGGGCGCTCACGCACGGGAGCTTCGGGCTGGTGCTCGGCCTGGCCGGCATCACCCTTCCGCTCTACGCCGCGCGTGACCTCACCTATCCCCTGTGGTGGCGGCTCCTGCCGCCGGGCGAGACCGGCGGCCCCGGCATGGGCCTGCTGGAGGTCGACGAGCTCACCGACACCTTCATGATCGTCCTGATGGGTCTGGGGTGGATCGCCCTCACCCTCCTTCTGGTCCCGGTCATCCCGCGGTTACAGGCGTGGCCGGGCCGCCGGCTGCTGGCCCCCGTCCCTGGGGCGGACCTGGCGCTGCGGGTCGCCCAGCTCACCGCGACCCGCGCGGCGGCGGTCGACGCGCACGCCGCCGAACTGCGGCGGATCGAACGGCTGCTGCACGACGGCACCCAGAACCGGATCGTCGCCGTCACCGTCATGCTCGGCGCCGCCCGCCGCGCGGTGGCCCGCGACCCGGCGACCGCGGAGGCCATGCTCGAGGACGCGCAGGGCGCCGCCGAGCAGGCGCTCGCCGAACTGCGCGGCGTCGTGCGCAGCATCCTGCCTCCGGTGCTCGAAGACCGGAGCCTGTCCGACGCGCTGACGGGCCTCGCGGCGGCCAGTCCGGTGCCCTGCGGGATCGACGCCGACCTCCCCCGCCGGTGCGCCGTGTCCGTCGAGGCCACGGCCTATTTCGTGGTGGCCGAGGCGCTGAACAACGTCGCCCGGCACAGCGGGGCGGGGCGCGCCACCGTCACCGTCCGCCAGCGGGACGACCGGCTCTGGCTGACGATCGTCGACGACGGCCGCGGCGGAGCCGGGGAACGATCCGGGTCCGGCCTCGCCGGGATCCGTCACCGTACGGAAGCGCACGACGGAACGTTTGCGCTGACCAGCCCCCCAGGTGGGCCGACCACCCTGAATGTGAGTTTGCCATGCGGATTGTGATCGCCGAGGACGACCCGTTGCTGCGCGAGGGTCTCGCGCTGCTGTTGCGCGCCGAGGCGCTCGACGTCGTGGCCACCACGGCGGACCCCGACGGATTCCTGGAGGCGGTGGACGCCCACAGGCCCGACACGGCCATCGTCGACGTGCGGATGCCGCCCACCCACACGGACGAGGGCATCAGGGCCGCCGTCGAGGCCAGGCGCCGGCAGCCGGGCCTGGCGGTGCTCGTGTTGTCGGCGTACGTCGAGCAGGCCTTCGCCACCGAGCTGCTCGCCCACGGCAGCTCCCGGCTGGGCTACATGCTGAAGGAGCGGGTGGGGCGGGTGCAGGAGTTCCTGAGCGCGCTGCACCGGGTGGCGGACGGCGGCACGGCGATCGATCCGGAGGTCGTCGCGCAGCTCCTCACCCGCACCCGCCCCGGCAACCGGCTGGAACGGCTCAGCCCGCGCGAGCGCGACGTGCTGGCGCTGATGGCCGAAGGCCTGGGCAACACGGCCATCGCCGAGCGGCTCTTCGTCACCGACGGCGCCGTGCACAAGCACATCCGCAACATCTTCGCCAAGCTCGACCTGGCGCCCACGGATCGCACGGACCGCCGGGTGGCCGCCGTTCTGCACTACCTCGAGAGCGGTGCGCGGCACTCGGCGTAGTGCTGGCTGTACCGCCGGACTCCAGCACGTGGGATCGCTCGAGGGACCGGCTCGCCGACATGCTTGGAGGCATCACAGACAGCCGCGAGCAGGAGGCGTTCCCCCCATGATCGATCCGCGTGTCACCACCCGGCGTACGCTGGCAGGACTGACCGGGCTGGCGCTGGCCGGCACGCTGGCGGCCGCCCCGGCGAGCGCGGCCGAGCCGTCGTCGTCCCTGCAGCGCAGGCTCGACGCGCTGGTCACCGACGGCGGGTTCCCCGCCGCCCTGGCGGCGGTGCGCGGGCGCGACGGGCGCACCCGGCACTACACCGCGGGCGTGGCCGACCTGAAGACCGGGGCCGAGGTGCCCGTGGACGGCCGGGTGCGCATCGCCAGCAACACCAAGATGTTCACCGCCGTGGTCGTTCTGCAGCTGGTCGGCGAGGGCAAGATCAAGCTGGACGGAAAGGTCGAGCAGTACCTGCCCGGAATGTTGCGCGGCAGGGCCGGCGACGGCAGGAAGATCACGGTACGCCGGTTGCTCCAGCACACCGCCGGCCTGCCCGACTACGACGGCGTGCTGCTCAAGGACTACTTCGACATCCAGCACCGCCACTACGAGCCGTACGAGCTGGTCGAGGCGGCCAGGACGCAGAAGGGCACGCCCGTCGGCCGCTGGAGCTACAGCAACACCGGCTACGTGCTCGCCGGGCTCATCATCCAGAAGGTCACCGGCCGGCCGGTCGGCGAGGAGATCACCCGGCGCGTCATCAAGCCGCTGGGCCTGGAGAAGACGTACTGGCCGAGCCTGGGCGAGCAGAGGATCCGCGGGCCGCACCCCAGGGGCTACTGGCGGACGAAGCCCGACGAGCCGTACACCGACGTGTCCACGATGGACCCGTCCATGGCCTGGGCCGCCGGCCAGCTGGTCTCCACGCCGAGCGACCTCAACCGGTTCATGGTCGGGCTGCTGGACGGCAGGCTGCTCAGGCCCGCGCAGCTCGCGCAGATGAAGAAGACCGTCGCCGCCCCGCAGTTCGACACCTCGGGCAAGGCCCGCTACGGGCTCGGCATCGCCACCTTCAAGCTGAGCTGCGGCGGCGTCGCCTGGTCGCACGGCGGCTCCGCCCCCGGCTACGCCACGAGCAACGCCGCGACCGAGGACGGGCGGGCGGCCACCATCGCCACCACCGCGCTCCCCGCCGACATGAAGACCGTCAAGAACGTCGAGACCGCGCTGGACCGCGCCCTCTGCGAATGACCCGACGCGGGCCGCGCCCGCCGTTCTCCGGAGCCCGGCCGCTTCCGTGGGAGCGGCCGGGCTCGCCGGCGTCAGGCGCCCAGGTCTCTGACGATGTTGTCCAGCCGGGTCGCGACGGCCTCCAGCGTCTCGTCGGTCGGGCCGTCGTCGGGGAACTGGGCCACCACCTCGTCGCGGCTGGCGATGACCAGGCCCCGGTGGGCGTCGTCCACCTCGGCGGCCGGCAGCACGACACAGTCGCCGCGGACGTAGACCAGCGTGGCGTCCTGGTGGCGCGAGTCCAGCAGTTGACGGACGCATTCCGGATCGATGAGTGACATCGCGGCTCCTCGCCGACAGAACGTGCCGGCAGTGCCTGCCGACAGTGCTTGGCGGCCGTCGCCGCACGGGTGCCCGGCTTGGCCTCAGCACTGCGCTTACCCCACTGGAGGCGGTGAAACCAGGGGACCTGCGGACAAGTAGCGCCACTACCTTATGTGCTCGATATATCGCTAAGAGTGACCGTAAGGTGGGGCCAGTGGCCCAGCGGGCTTCGCTTTGAGCGAGAGGATCGAGCACATGTCCCAGGAACCGAGAATCGACGTCGAGGCCAAGGCAGAGGGTATCGAGGGCACTCTCTCCGCCGACCAGGTCCAGCGCATCGCGGACGCGCTCGGGCGTCAGGGGGTCTGGTTCGCCACGCCGCCCGAGCGCGACGGCCAGGCGCCCAGGGCCGACCTCGTCTGGGACCTGGTGGGCGACGAGCCGTACCAGGGCCACACGGCCACCGGCCGGGCCGCCGTGCACCTGGCGGAGGGGCACACGGCGCTGTCGCGGCCGCTGATCATCGCCGACGGCTTCAACCACGGGCCGAGCGATCTCGACGCACTCTGGCTGCACCTCAACGCCCCCTACCAGAAGAACGTCCCCGGGTTCCTCGACCAGCTCAGGATGATGGGCATCGACGTGGTGCTGCTCGGCTTCGACGAGCGGCACACCTACATCCAGGCCAACGCCGCCGTCGCCGTCACCTGCGTCCTGCGCGCCATCGAGGAGCGTCGTGGCGACGATCCGCTGGTCGTCGGCGGCGTCAGCATGGGCGGCATGATCACCAGGTACGCGCTGGCCCGCATGGAGAGCGAGCGCCTCGACCACCAGACGGACAAGTACTTCTCCTACGACACGCCGCACCTCGGCGCGTGGATCCCGCTGGTGCTCCAGCAGCTGGCCTACCTGCACGAGTCGATCCAGCCAGCCTCCGACGGGCCGGGCCAGGCCGACCTGATCCGCAGCCCGGCCGCGCAACAACTGCTGTGGGCCTGGGTCGAGAACGAGAACTACTCGGGCCCGGTCACCACCGCCAGCACCCTGCGCACCGGCTTCCTCGACGACCTGCGCCGGGTCGGCTGGTTCCCGATGCGCCCGTACAAGCTGGGGATGGCCAACGGGATCGGCAACGGCACGGGCCCCGTCCTGCCGCCGGGCACCCCGGTCTTCGACCTGCGCCACGACTCCCTGCAGCTCACCGCCAGGATCCAGCCGGACCTGGGCGAGCTGCAGAACGTCGGCACCGTACGGTTCGGCGGGCCTGTGTGGACGAGCGCCACCAGCCACGTGGCCGCGTTCGACGGCGCTCCGGGCGGCACGCTCGACTCGTGGGGCAGGCTCGCCGACGCGATGGGCCTGCCGATCGACAACGCCCTGCGCGCCGGCTGCTTCGTCCCCGTGGTCAGCGCGGTCGCCCTGGCCAGGGACCCCTTCCAGTGGCAGGCCGAGCTCTACCGCGACCTCAGCGACCTGCCCAAGGACGAGACGTTCCTGGACGCGTTCTGCTGCGACCTCGGCAACTCGGCGCACAGCAGCGTGTCCCCGACCCTGGTCGAGTGGTTCCTGGAGCAGCTCGCGGGGTGGTGACCCGCGCACCGGGTGCCGGCTCGGGCCGGCACCCGGTGTTTCTGCGGGGCGTTTCAGCGGCGGCCCCTGTGCACGCACATGAGCTGGTCGCGGGTGGCGTTCTTGTCGCGGTAGGCGATGACGGCCGGGCCCTCGCCGCTGTGGTGGCCGGGCAGCCGCTGGTCGATGCTCCAGCCGGAGCCGTTGAAAGCGGTCCACCACAGGCTCTGGTCGGCGTCGCCGCGGTGCACGCAGTAGAGGCGGTCCTTGTAGACGGTCAGCGCCGGGCCCTCCGCGGCGTGGTGGCGGGGGAGCTTCTGGTCGGGGCTCCACTCGGCGCCGTCCCAGCGCGTCCACCACAACGACGAGTCCTCGCCGGCGCCGCGGTGCACGCAGTAGAGGTGGCCCTGGTAGACGGCCAGCGCCGGGTTCGACCGGCTGGAGTGGCCGGGCAGCCGCCGGTCGGGGCTCCACTCGGCGCCGTCCCACCGCGTCCACCACAACGCTTCGTCGCCCGCGCCCCGGTGCACGCAGTGGAGCTGCCCGTCGTACGCGGCCAGCGCGGGGGCGGCGGAGCCGGCGTGGCCGGGCAGCTTCTGGTCGGGGGTCCAGCAGGTGCCGTCCCAGCGCGTCCACCACAGCGCGTCGTCGCCCGCGCCCCGGTGCACGCAGTGGAGCTGCCCGTCGTACGCGGCCAGCGCCGGCCCCGAGTCGCTGAAGTGCTCGGGGAACCGCTGGTCCTCGCTCCAGCCCTCCTCGGCGTCGTAGACCGCCCACCACAGGCTGGAGTCGCCGTCGCCGCCGCGGTGCGCCAGGTAGAGGCGGTCCTGGAACTCCGCGAGGGTCGGCCCCGAGACGCTGAAGTGGTCGACGAACGGCTGGTCGTCGCTCCACCCCTCGTCCGGCTCGTGCATCGCCCAGTAGAGCTGGGCGTCGCCGCCGGGCCTGTCGTCGTCGCGGGCGGGGACGAGCATGGCGGGCGCGGTCCACGGCGAGACCAGCCGGACCCCGTACGGCCGGGCGGCCGAAGTGATCCAGGCGGCCTTGTCCCGTACCGAGCGCTCCACGATCCGGGCGAGCCAGGAGCCCAGCACGGTGCCCGAGAGCTCTCCTGCCGGTTGGGCGATCTCGGAGGCCAGCAGCGCCGCGCTCTCGTTGAGGTGGATCTCGAAACCCCACCACCTGGCCACCGGCCAGACCTCCGCGCCCATGGCGCCCAGGTCGCGCTGGAGCCCGCGTACGCGCTCCCGATCGTGCGCGGCGAGTGCGGCGATCTGGCTCTCGCTCTCCCGCCTGGCCTCGGCCGCGGTGCGGGCGGAGGCGTCTTCCAGCAGCTCTGACGCCACCGCCTCGTCGATCGCCGCCGAGGCCGCAGGGTCGTCCTGGGAGTGCAGCAGCGTGGCCTCGGCCCCCACCGCCGTCTCCTCAGCGTCGATCTCTATCTTCTCGGCCCGGGTGTCATCGGTCATTTCAGCCCCCTGGAGTGATCTGCGGCTGCACGCTGCATACGTGCACCAACCCGACCCATAGTAACTATGAGTAACAGTTTGATCACTCTGAGGTCATATGTGTCTTCCCAAGACCGCCCTCGCGGGGGATCCCCGCTCAGCCGACCCGGGCGGCGATGACCCGCGCGCAGTCCAGGGACTCGGTGCGGGTGGTGTCGACCTCCAGGTCATAGGTCACGCCCTGGTGGACCACCTCCGCCTGCAGAGCGGCCATGCCCCGGGTCCGGTCGCCCCTCGCGATCTCGCGGCCGGCCGCGACCGCGCTCTCGCACCTGACGCCGACCCACAACACGTCCAGCCCGGCGAGAGCCTTCCGCCACCGCTCCTGGGATCCCGCTCCCCCGAGGAAGACGTCGTCGATGACGATCCGGGCACCCGCACGGGCCATGGCGGCGACCCCCTCGGTCCACGCCGCGTCCAGAGCCATGAACTCCGGTCCGACGTTCACCGCACCGTCCGGAGCGATCTCGATCCCGGACTCCGACGCCCGCATGGAGGCGGGCATCGCGTCGACCATGGTGTCGACGCTGAGAGCCAGCCATGGGTCCGGCAGGACCGCCTGGAGGCACCGGGCGATGCCGGACTTCCCCGAGCTGGACCCACCGTTCAGCAAGATCACGTTAGTGGTCACGACGCCACACTAGAGCGTCCGACAGCGGACCGGAAAGTACATTTCGGGCAGTACGGTGGACAACGCCCTGGTCAGCTAGCCGATCCGCTTCTTGTACGCGGCCTGGGCCTCGGTCAGTCTGGCCGCGAACTGGTCAAGGAATTCCTTGGCGCCGAGCCGGCCGAGCAGCACCTTCTGGAACAGCGGCTCCGCCCACGTCTTGGTGATCTCGTTGAACTCCGGCAGGTGGTACGGCATCTGCACGACCTTGGTCTCCGGGTCGTTCATCACCCGCTGCGCCTCGGCGATGTGCTCCGCCTCCGACAACCACGGCTCGCCGGCGACGTCCTTGTTGGCCGGGATGACGCCGGTCTTCTCGGCGATGTAGCTGTCGGCCTGCTTGGAGGCGAAGGACTCCGCGAGCTCGAACGCGGCCTCCTTCTGCTTGCCGGCCGAGAACACCGCCACGCCGCTGACCGGGCTGGACAACACCGACTGGGTGCCGGAGTCGGACCTGGGCACGGAGAACGAGCCCACCTTGTCCGGTCCGAGCGCCTTCATGTGGTCCTGGTAGGAGCCCAGGTTGTGCTGCATGACCGCGATGTTGCCCGCCGTGTCGAACTGGGCGACCATCTTCACGTAGTCGTTCTGCAGGTCCCCCTCGGGCGTGTTCTTCTTGTAGAGGACGGCGTACTTCTCCAGTGCCGTCACGTTGCGCGGGTCGTTGAGGGTGGCCTTGCCTGTGGGGTCGAAGAACGCGGTGAGACCCGACTGGCCGTAGACGACCTCCAGCATCTGGGCGATGGATCCGGAGCCGCCGCGGATGGTGAACCCGTACCGGTTCTCCTCCGGTTCGGTGAGCTTGTCCACGGTGGTGAAGAACTCGCTCCACGTCTTGGGCGGCCCCAGCCCGGCCTCCTTGAACCAGTCCTTGCGGTACCAGAAGGCGCCCGCGTTGGTGGAGGTCGGGATGATGTACGCCTTGCGGTCCGGCACGACGTTCTTCACGGTGGCCATGAGCGAAACCGTCATCATCAAAAACTCATGCACGGACGCCATCATCACGAGCATGCACACGACCATCCCGACCCTGCGGTCCGAGGCCGTACGCCTGCCCGCGCTCGTGGTCGGCGACCTCACGCTCGACCAGAGAACCCGCGAGGCACGACGGGCGGGCGTGGAGATCAAGCTGTCGCCCACCGAGTTCGAGCTGCTCCGGCTCCTCATGCACCATCCCGGGCGGGTGCTCAGCAAGGCGCTGATCCTCCACCGGGTGTGGGCCTACGACTTCGCGGGCCAGGGCAACGTCGTCGAGCTGTACATCTCGTACCTGCGCCGCAAGATCGACGCCCGGCGCCCCCCGATGATCCACACCGTGCGCGGGGTCGGCTACACCATCAGGCCCGCCGGCTGACACCCGGACGGGATTCCGCAGGACCCCCCGCGCGCTATCCGGCACAGGCGACGCCGGCCATGTGCCGCAGCCGTCGGCGCCGCGGACGCGTTCGTCGTCACCCCCGAGTACAACCGCGGCTTCCCCGCCCCGCTCAAGCAGGCGATCGACTTCGCCTATGACGAGTGGCGGGCCGCCGTGGCTGCCGATCGCCCTGGAGATCTCGGCATGCAGCAGCGCGGCAGGGTGCTCCCTGCCGATCAGCTCGTGCGACGTGACGTCCTGGACATGACGCTTGCACGGTATCCGGCCGGGCCGACACTTTCCCACGTCGGAGAAGGATCGATGTCCGGTTGTCGGAGCCGGTGAAGGGGCCGCTGTCCCGTTCTCCCGGACCGGTGAAGGAGCGCTTACCAGGCGACCTCCAGCGCGGTCATGCCGTACACGACGCTGAAGGAGCGGAAGTTGGTGCCCGAGTCGGCGACGCGCAGCTCGGGGAAGCGCTGGAGCAGGGCGGGGAACGCGATGCGCATCTCCATGCGGGCCAGCGGGGCGCCGAGGCAGTGGTGCACGCCGTGACCGAAGGCGAGGTGGCCGGGCGCGCCCCGGGTGATGTCGAACGTGTCGGCGCCGGACATGAGCTCGGGGTCGCGGTTGGCGGAGGGCAGCGAGCAGATCACCAGCTGGTCCGGCCCGATGGTCTGGCCGCCGATCTCGACCTCGGACGTCGTGATCTTGGTGGTGCCGGAGTGCACGATGCTGAGCCAGCGCAGCAGCTCCTCGACGGTGGCGTGGATGCGCTCGGGCTCCTTGCGCAGCAGTTCGAGCTGTTCGGGGTGGCGCAGCAGGGCGAGCGTGCCGAGAGAGAGCATGTTGGAGGTGGTCTCGTGCCCGGCGAACAGCAGCAGGCCGCCGATGCCGACGAGCTCGTCGGTCGTCAGGTCGTCGGGGTGCTCGCGGACCAGCATGCCGAGCAGCTCGTCGCCTGGGTCGGCCTGGATGCGGGCGACCAGCTGCTCCATGTAGGCGCGCTGCTCGAACTGCATGCGCAGCCGCTCCTCCCCCGGCACCGTCATGTCCAGCATCCTGCTGGTGCGGTGCTGGAAGGTCTCGCGATCCTCGTACGGGACGCCGAGCAGCTCGCAGATCACCAGTGACGGGATCGGCAGCGCGAACGACGACACCAGGTCGGCGGGCGAGCCGGCGGCCTCCATGGCGTCGAGGTGGTCGTCCACGATGCGCTTGATCCGCGGTTCGAGCC
Source organism: Nonomuraea sp. KM88 (assembly GCF_052245635.1). Lineage (NCBI taxonomy): Bacteria > Bacillati > Actinomycetota > Actinomycetes > Streptosporangiales > Streptosporangiaceae > Nonomuraea > Nonomuraea sp. KM88. Next base: position 183,178 of record NZ_JBQQCC010000008.1, read on the forward strand.
GGCGCATGCGGCGGATGGTGAACTCGGCGGTGAGCATCCTGCGCAGCCGGGTGTGCTCGGGCGGGTCGACGCCGAGCAGGTTGCCCGCGCGTACCTTGGCCCGCTGCTCCTCGGTCATCTCCGGGGATCCGGGCAACCGCGCGATGCCCTGCGGCGCGATCTTGAACCGCTCGGAGTCGCCCAGCACCTCGCGTACGTCCGCGTAGCGGGTCACGAGCCAGGCTTCGTCGCCGAACGCCGTCGTGATGCGCTTGACCCGCTCGCCGTCGCGCGCGGCCGTCAGCTCCGGCGCGGGATCGAACCCCACCCGCCGCATGTGCAGCGGGACGGTCGAGGACTCGCCCATGAAACCCCCTGGATAGTCGCGGTATCGCGAGAACCGTAACAACCGGGGCGGGCGCCCTCTAGGGCGATCATACGCGTATACGTAAATGTTCTCCCTGCGTCGCGCGGCGAAATATACGTTTCACATCTAAGATCCCTTTTGCCCCCAAATGGCGATGATGCGATGGCAGGGGGAAGCGATGACTTTGTCCGCGTCCGGGAGTCTTCTCTCCGTACGAGTCAGGACCCACAGCAGGAGAGCACCCAGCATGACGAAGCACGGCGAAGACGTCTGGCCGCTGATCCACGCGGAGCGGGCGGCGCTCGCGGCGGATCTGGCGGATCTGACCGACGATCAGTGGGCGACGCCGTCGTTGTGCGCCGGGCTGACCGTGCGCGAGGTGCTCGCCCACCTCACGTCCTCGGCGAACCTCACTGCCCTGAGGTGGTTGGCGGGCGTGATCCGCTGCAGGTTCGACTTCGACAAGCAGGTGGCGATGCGGCTGGCCGAGCACCTGGGCGCGACCCCGAAGGACACGCTGGAGGGCTTCCGGCGCGCCGTCACGAGCACGACCTCGCCGCCGCTCCCCGCCATCGCGATACTCGGCGAGACGGTCGTGCACGGGGAGGACATCAGGCGGCCGCTGGGCATCCGCCGCGACCACCCGATCGGCACGCTCACCCGCCTGGCGCGCTACTACCAGGGTTCCGATCTCGTCGTCCTCGCCAAGGGGCGGATCGGCGGCCTGCGGCTGGAGGCGACCGACGGTCCTTTCGCGACCGGCTCGGGGGCGCTCGTCTCCGGCACCACGCTGGCGCTCGTGATGGCGATGACCGGGCGCACCGCCCACTGCGACGAGCTCGACGGCGACGGCGTCGCGACCCTGCGCGAGCGCTGCGGCCGGGGGTGAGCCGGCGACCGCGGGGGTCAGCCCAGGGCCGCGCCGATCGCTGTCATGATCGGGATGGCCAGCCCCGTGGTCAGCAGCACGGCGCTGCGGGCGAGCCGCCGCCCGGTGTCGTACGTGACCGCGTACACGTAGATGTTCTGCGCCGTGGGCAGCGCGGCGAACAGGGTGGCCGCCAGCAGGTCGCCGCCCTCCAGCCCGAGGGCGAGGCGGGCGGTCAGGTAGGCGATGCCCGGCTGCACGAACGATTTGAGCGCGATCACCAGGAAGACCTCCTTCCCGACGCCGCCGTCCTCGGGGGTCGCCGGCGCGCGCCGGGAGCCGTACAGGCTGAGGCCGTAGGCCAGCAGCGCGACGGGCACGGCCGCGCCGCCGAGCAGCTCGATCGGGCGCATGAACGTGACCGGCAGCGAGGTCCCGGTCAGCGCGAACGCCAGCCCGAGCAGCGAGGCGACGGTGAGGGGGTTGCGCAGCGGGAGCAGCAGCACCGCCCGGACCGACCTGGCCCCCTTGTCGAGGACGAGGAAGGAGGCCGGGGTGAGCACGACAAGCTGGAAGAGCAGGATGGGCGCGACGAGCGCGCCGTCGCCGAGCACGTAGATCGAGATGGGGATGCCCAGGTTTCCCGCGTTGACGTAGGACGCGGCGAGCGCGCCGATCGTCGCCTCGCGCCGGTCCCTGCGCCAGACCGCCCGCGCCACCAGCACGTACGCGAGCTGCACGCACGCCACGGCGACGATCTGGGTCAGCAACACCGGCGAGAACAGCGAGCCCAGGTCCGCACGCGACACGGTGGCGAACATCAGCGCGGGCGTGGCCACGAAGAACGCCAGCCGCGACAGGACCAGTTCGTCGCTGGCCCGCAGGAGCCCGCTCCAGCCGACGAGGTAACCGAGCACGGCAACGGACACCAGAGCGACGAACGCCGCGACAACCCCCGACAAGCCCTAACCTCCGAAACTGGACATCAGGAGCGTATCTGGGCCGCCCAAGGCGACGGTGACCGGCTCGCCACGGAGGTCTACGCTGTGCGCATGCGCGTAGTGGTGATCGGCGGCAGCGGGCACATCGGCACCTATCTCATTCCCAGGCTCGTCGACGCGGGCCACGACGTGGTCGCCGTGAGCCGGGGCGAGCGGCAGCCCTACACGCCGCACCCCGCCTGGCGGCGGGTCGAGCTGGTCACCGCCGACCGGACGGCGGAGGAGGCCGACGGCTCGTTCGGGCGGCGCGTCGCGGAGCTCGGCGGCGAGGTCGTCATCGACCTGATCTGCTTCACGGAGGCCAGCGCCAGGCACCTCGCGCAGGCGCTGGACGGGCGGGTGCGGCAGTTCCTGCACTGCGGGACGATCTGGGTGCACGGCCCCAGCACGCGGGTGCCGACGACCGAGGACCGGCCGCGCCGGCCGATCGCCGAGTACGGCCGGCAGAAGGCCGCCATCGAGGCCTACCTGCTCGACCGGGCGCACCGTCACGGTTTCCCCGCCACGATCATCCACCCCGGCCACATCACCGGGCCGGGATGGGTGCCGGTCAACCCGGCCGGCAACGTCAACCCGGCCGTCTTCCAGACGCTGGCCGACGGCGGCGAGCTGGCGCTGCCCAACCTGGGCATGGAGACCGTCCAGCACGTGCACGCCGACGACGTGGCAAAACTGTTCATGGACGCCATCGCGAGCCCGGCCGCCGCCAGGGGCGAGAGCTTCCACTCCGTGGCCACCACCGCCGTGACATTGCGCGGCTACGCCGAGGCGGTGGCGGGCTGGTTCGGGCGGGAGGCGCGGCTGGCCTACCTGCCGTGGGAGCAGTGGCGCGACACGGTGACGGAGGACGACGCCCGGGTGACGTACGACCACATCGCGCACAGCCCGCACTGCAGCATGGAGAAGGCCGCGCGGCTGCTGGGCCACCGGCCCCGCCACACCGCGCTCGAGGCCATCTCTGAGGCGGTCGACCGGCTGGTCGCGACGGGCACGATCGTCGCCGCGACCTGACAGGTCAGTTGGTCAGGGGCCCGAACTCCTTGCGCGTGTCGATCACCTCGCCGAACAGCTCCCACCGCTCGCCCTTGAACTCCATGAGCTGCATCGACTCGATCGGGAACCCGTCGCCCTGCGCGGTGTCCATCGTCACGCCGGGCAGCAGCATGTCGACCGCGATCCCCTTCATGTTGCGCACCGAGTCACGCAGCCCCTCGCGGGTCGGGCAGGCGGCCGCCTCCATGGCCTTGTGGAAACTGCTGGCCACGGCCCAGCCGAAGGTGTGGTACGGCACGTTGGGGTCCGCGCCCGGCGCGTACTGCTCCATCTTCTGCTTGTAGAGCTTCATCTCCGCGTCGTCCTGCCACGTCGGGTCGTTCGGGTCCTTGTAGTACGTGCTGGACACGACGCCCTGGACGTTCTCGAAGCCGACGGGCTTGAGCACGGTGATCGAGGCGGCGACGTTGTTGACGATGTGCAGCGGGTTCCACTTGGTGTTCTTGGCGTCGGCGGCCAGCGCCTGCGAGCCGAACTTGGGCGTGGTGACGTTGAGGAACACGTCGGCCTTCGACTGGGCGAGGTTGCGCATCTGCGGGTCGACGCTCGGGTCGCTCACCTCGTAGCTCTGCTCGGCCACGACCTTGACCTCGGTGCCCTCGATGGCCCGTTTGAAGCCGCCGAGCAGGTCCTCGCCGAAGTCGTCGTTCTGGTAGAGGACGGCGACCTTGGCGTCCGGTCTCTCCTGCTTGAGGTACTGGGCGTAGACGCGGGCCTCGGAGATGTAGTTGGGCTGCCAGCCGATGGTCCACGGGTGCTGGGTGTCGGCGCCCCACTTCGACGCGCCCGTGGCGACGAAGATCTGCGGCACCTTGCGCTGGTTGGTGTAGTCCCAGGTCGCCGTGGTCGACGGCGTGCCGAGCGTCTGGAACAGGGCGAACACCTGCTCCTGCTCGACCAGCCTGCGCGCCTCCTCGACGGCCTTCGGCGGCTGGTAGCCGTCGTCGCGGACGACGAACTCGACCTTGCGCCCGCCGATGCCGTTCTTCTCCGCGTTGACGTAGTCGAAGTACGCCTTGATGCCCTTGGGGATGTCCCCGTAGGCGGAGGCGGGGCCGGACAGCGGGTAGATGCCGCCCAGCTTGATGCTCGTGTCGGTGATGCCGGTCGTCTGCTGCCCCTGGCACTGGCCGCCCGACGTGGCCGTGCCGGTGGCGGCGCCCTGGTCCCGTCCCCCGCATGCGGCGACGGCGAGCACGAGCAGCGCCGTACAGCCGATCGCAGATACTCGCATCCCTCTTACTCCTTCCGGGGAATCTTCCTGATCAAGCGCCCGGCCAGCCCCGTCGGGGCCACGTACATCACCGCGATGATCAGCAGGCCGAAGATGACGCCGGGCGCGGCGTCGTTGATGTCCTGCGCGAGGCTGGGCACGAACATCACGAACAAGCCCCCGAGCACGGGCCCCGACAGCGAGCCGAGCCCGCCGACGACCAGGCCGGCCAGCAGCGTGATCGACAGGTTGACGGTGAACGAGTCGGGCGAGACGAACCCGATCACCCACGTGTAGACGCAGCCGGCCGTCCCCGCGAACATGGCGCTCCAGGCGAAGGCGAGCGTCTTGTGGACCGACAGCCGCACGCCCATGACCTCGGCCGCGCCCTCGTTGTCCCTGATGGCGTGCAGCGCCCGGCCGACGCGCGAGCGCAGCAGGCCGGCGCAGAGCAGGAACGCGGCGACGGCGACGGCCAGGGTGAGGAAGTACAGCCACTGGTCCTCGGCCAGGCCGCTCCACGCGGGCGGCGCGGGCTTGGCCAGCGTCAGCCCCATCGAGCCGCCGGTCAGCTCCTCGAACCTCTTGAGCAGCGGGACGAGGAAGATCGCGATGGCGAGCGTCACGAGCGCCAGGTAGAGGCCGCGCAGCCGCATGGCCGGCACCCCGAACGCCAGGCCGAGCAGGAACGCCGCCCCGGCCGCGACGGGCAGGGTCAGCGGGTACGGCACAGACCAGTGTTCGAGCAGGATGGCGGCCGTGTAGGCGCCGACGGCGAAGAACGCGCCGTGGCCGAGCGAGATCTGCCCGGCGTGCCCGACCAGCAGGTTGAGCCCGAGCAGCGCGACCGCGTAGATCAACACCATCGTGAGCTGGAAGACGTGGAACGGCACCAGCTGGAACGGCGCGTAGCAGGCGGCCGCAGCGAGCAGCGCGGACGCGCCCCAGCGCCAGCGCGCCGACCGCCACCATTCAGCGGGCCGCGGCGCGGAGGGCGGGGGCGGCGTGACGGTCCGCGCCCGGGCGGCGTTCGTGGCCTCGCTCATGCCCGCTCCACCACCGCTCGCCCGAACAGGCCCTGGGGCCGCAGCAGCAGGACACCGAGGATGATCACCAGCGGCACGCCCACCTTGAGGTCGGATCCGATGAACCCGACGTACGCCCCGGCGAGCGTCTCCGCGACGCCGACGATCAGGCCGCCGGCGACCGCGCCCAGCGGGCTGTCGAACCCGCCGAGCGTCGCCGCCGCGAACGCGTAGATGAGGACGCCGCCCATCATGTTGGGCTCGAGGAACAGCAGCGGCGCCACGAGCACCCCCGACACCGCGCCCACGGTCGAGGCGAGCCCCCACCCGAGCGCGAGCGTCCAGCCCACCCGGATGCCGACCAGCCGCGCGGACTCGGCGTTGGTGGCCACCGCCCGCATCCCCAGCCCGATCTTGGTGTGCCGGAAGAGCAGGTACAGCAGCCCCATGACGGCGCCCACGACGGCCAGCACGCCGAGCGTGGAGAAGCTCACGCTGATCCCGCCCGCCTCCAGCGCGCCGGCGGGGAACGGGTTCGGGAAGTCCTTGATGAGGAACGTCCAGATCCACCCGGCGGCGGCGTTGACGAAGATGAACAGCCCCACGGTGACGATCACCAGGGTCAGCTCGGGCGCGCCCTCGACGGGGCGGATGATCACCCGTTCGATGAGCATCCCGCCGGCGAACGACACCGCCAGCGTGACCACCAGCGCCAGCCAGAACGGCAGCCCGGCGGCCGTGAGCTGCCAGGCGACGTAGGTGGAGAACATGGCCAGCTCGCCCTGGGCGAAGTTCACGATGCCGGTGAACTGGTAGATCAGCACGAGGGCCAGGGCCAGGCTGGCGTAGATGGCGCCCGCGCCGAGCCCCTGGACGACCTGCTGCAGGAATCCGGCCATCGGCTACACCCGGTATCCGAGGTAGGACCGGGCGACCTGCTCGTCGGCCCTGATCTCCTCGGCCGTGCCCGACAGGACGATCCGCCCGGTCTCCAGGACGTGCGCCTGCTGGGCGATGCCGAGGGCGAGATGGGCGTTCTGCTCGACGACGACCACGGTGGTTCGCTCCTCTGCGTTGATGGCCTGGACGATGCGGAACAGCTCCCGGGTGACCAGCGGAGCCAGGCCGAGCGACGGCTCGTCGAGCAGCAGCAGCCGGGGGCGCGACATCAGGGCCCGGCCGATGGCCAGCATCTGCTGCTCGCCCCCGCTGAGGCTGCCCGCGGCCTGCTTGAGCCGCGTCTTCAGCACCGGGAAATAGCCGTGGATGCGGTCGAGGTCGGCCTCCACGCCGGCCCCGCGCCTGCGGACGTAGGCCCCGAGCCGCAGGTTCTCCTCGACGGTGAGCGGCATGAACGTGCCACGCCCCTCGGGGACGTGGGCGATGCCCTGCCGGGCGAGCGTGTCGGGCGAGCGGCCGGTCAGGTCGGCGCCGCCCAGGGTGGCGGTGCCGCGCGCCCTGATCATGCCGGACAGCGCCCTGAGCAGCGTGGTCTTGCCCGCCCCGTTGGGCCCGAGTATCGCGCAGATCTCCCCTTGGCCGACGGTCAGGCTCACGCCGTGCAGCACGCGGGCGTCGCCGTATCCGGCCGTCAGCTCCTCCACCACCAGATCCGTCATGGCGCCGTCCCCAGGTAGGCCTCGATGACGCCGGGATCGCGCTGCACCTCGGCGGGCGGGCCCTCGGCGATCTTGCGGCCGAAGTCCAGGCAGACGATGCGCTCGCAGATCCCCATCACGAACCCCATGTGGTGCTCGACGACGATGACGGTCAGGTCGTGTTCGGAGCGCAGCGCGTTCAGCGTGGTCGCGAACTCCTCGACCTCGGCCGCGTTGAGGCCGTTCACGGGCTCGTCGAGCAGCAGCAGCCGGGGCCGGCCGACGAGAGCGCGGGCCAGCTCGACCCGCTTGAGCGTGCCGAACGGCAGCCCGGTCGCCGGATGCCCGGCCACCCCGGTCAGGCCGAGCCGCTCCAGCACCCCGTCCGCGTCGGCGCCCAACGCGCGCTCCTCGCGGCGCACGCCCGGCAGGCGCAACCCGGCCGACAGGAAGCCGGCCCGGCCCCGGTGGTGCGCGCCGACGAGCACGTTGTCGCGTACGGACAGGCGCGGGAACAGGCCGAGGTTCTGGAACGTCCTGGCGATGCCGAGCCCGGCGATGGCGTGCGGGGCCACGGCCGTCAGGTCGCCGCCCTCGTACACGATCGTCCCCGACCCGGGCTCGTACCGCCGGGTCAGGCAGTTGAACAGGGTGGTCTTGCCGGCGCCGTTCGGCCCGATGAGCCCCACCATCTCGCCGCGCCCCACGTCGAAGCCGACGCCGTCCAGCGCCGTGATGCCCCCGAAGCGAACGGTAAGATCGTGTACCTCCAGCATCCGGCCTCCTGGAGAACAATGTTCTGAAGTTGGGCTCAGCGTAGGATCCGGCCGCGAAGCGCCGCATTGGGCACGGTGACCCAAGATGTCTCAGGCGAGTTGTCCTCTGAGCACAGCGTGGGTCTCATACCGGTTACGACCCGTTGACCGCCCGCCCATGGCCATGGATCATCCCGGCATGTCCAGTGGTTCCAGCACGGAAACGCTCACTGGTGCGGAGGCGGTCCGCGCGCAACGCGCGCGCATCCTCTCCGAACTCCTCGACGACCTCCCGTCCCTGGCCGCCGCCGCGCTCGCCACCATGCGGGAGGAGATCCCCGCCTACGCGGCGCAGGGCCCCGACTTCCACGCGGACGTGCGCGACCAGGTGGTCAAGCACTACCGCGCCAAGCTGGCCGTGCTGCTGGAGGAGCGCACGGTCACGTTCGAGGACATCGCCTTCACCCGGCGGGCGGCGATGCGCCGGGCCAGGGCGGGGGTGGCGCTGGCCGACTACATCAACGCGTTCAGGGTCGGGCAGCAGGTGTTCTGGCAGTCGGTGGTCGACCGGGCCGGGCACACGCCGGCCGGCCGCGAGGCGGCGCTGTCGCTGGCGTCCCCCCTGATGCGCTACTGCGACTTCGCCAGCACGCACGCGGCCAACGCGTACATGGAGTTCCAGCAGTACGCCGCCGCCGAGGCGGTCCGCGAGAGCCGTGACCTGCTGGAGACGCTGCTGGTGGGCGGCGTGCCGACGCGCGGCAGGGAACTGGCCGCGGCGCAGGCGCACGGCCTGGCGTCCCGCACGCCGCTGCTCGTCGTGACCGCGGTGCTGGTCGGCTCGCCTTCGGCGGTGACGACGGGCCCTGACCGGGGCGCCGACGCCCGCCACGCGGCCTGTGCCGCGATCGCCAGGACCGGCGGCAACGGCACCCGTACGCTGTCGGTCGTGCGCCAGTCGGAGATCGTGGCGATCCCCGTGCTCGGCCCCGGCGCCGACCCGGGAGGGCTCTGCGACCGGCTGCAGGAGGTGCTGGAGAGCCTGGCGGGCGAGGGCATCAGGCTGGCCATGGGCATCAGCACCGTGGCGGCGGGCCCGGCGCAGATCCCGCAGGCCTACCAGGAGGCCAGGGCGGTGCTGGACTTCGTGCCCGAGGAGGGCGGCGTCGCCGCGCTGCCGCGGATCACGCCGTTCCAGTATCTGGCGCTGAAGGCCGACGACACCGCCCGTCACCTGGTCGATCCGCGCATCACGGCGCTGCTGTCGGAGGACCGCGCGCGTGGCGGCGTGCTCACGGCCACGATCAGGGCGTTCGCCGCCGCCGACCTCAACCTGCGGGCCGCGGCAGAACGGTTGCAGATCCATCCCAACACCGCCCAGTACCGCATGCGCCGGATCCAGGAGCGCACGGGCCGGAGCCTGCGCTCCATCAACGATCTCGTCGACCTGCTCGTCGCGATCGCTCTCCAGGACGCGTCGCCGACCAATTCCGGCCGGGAAAGACTGGCCACCGCGACCAATGAGGGGCGTGGGAGAGCGGACGTACGGTCTTTCCATGAACCTCGCTGACCGGCTCCTCACCACCGCCGAGCGGCTCGGCGGCAGAGCGGTTCTCACGCTGGACGAGGCGGAGCTCACGTACGGAGCTCTGTCGGAGCTGAGCGCTCGGCTCGCGGGGCTGTTGCGCTGCCGCGGCATCGGCCCCGGCGACCGGGTCGCGATCATGTTGCCGAACGTGCCCGAGTTCGGCGTGGTCTACTACGGGGTGCTGCGGATCGGGGCCGTGGTGGTGCCGCTCGATCCGCTGCTGAAGCGGCGGGAGATCGCGGCCTACCTGGGTGACTGCGGGGCGCGGCTGCTGATCGCCTGGCACGCGTTCGCGGAGACGGCGGAGGCGGGGTCGGCGGGTACGAAGGCCGACTGCTTCTTCGTCGTCCCCGAGGAGTTCCGCAGGCTGCTGCGCCAGGTGGCGCCCGACCGCGACGTCGCCGGCACGCGCGACGACGACACCGCGGTCATCCACTACACCTCCGGCACCACCGGGCGCCCGAAAGGCATCGAGCTCTCCCACGCGAACCTGGCCGGCAACGCCGCGACCGTGGCCCGCATGCACGCGCTCGGCGTGGACGACGTGGTGCTGGGGGCGCTGCCGCTCTACCACACGTTCGGCCAGACCTGCTCGCTCAACGCGACCGTGCAGGCGGGCGCGCGGCTGACGCTGCTGCGGCGCTTCGAGGCTGGACGCGCGCTCGAGGTCATCAGGCGGGACGGCGTGACGGTCTTCCAGGGCGTGCCGACCATGTTCATCGCGCTGCTCGACCACCCCGGCGCCTCCGACCTGTCGATGTTGCGGGTCTGCGCGTCCGGCGGGGCGGCGCTGCCGCTGGACGTGCTGCGGGCCTACGAGGCGCGGTTCGGCTGCGAGATCATCGAGGGGTACGGCCTCAGCGAGACCTCCCCGGTGGCCGCGACCAACCGCGGCGGCCCCCACCGCAGGCCCGGCTCGATCGGCTGGCCCATCAGGGACGTCGAGATGAAGATCGTCGACGAGGACGGCGCCGAGGCCCCGCCCGGCGAGATCGGCGAGGTCGTCGTCCGCGGCCCCAACGTGATGAAGGGCTACTGGAACGACCCCGCCGGCACGGCCGAGGCCATCCGCGACGGCTGGTTCCACACCGGCGACCTCGGCCGGGTCGACGAGGACGGCTACTTCTTCCTGGTCGACCGCCGCCGCGACGTGATCATCCGGGGCGGCTACACGGTCTACCCGCGCGAGGTCGAAGAGGTCCTGTACGAGCACCCGGCCGTGCGCCAGGCGGCCGTGTACGGCGTGCCGCACCCGGAGCTCGGCGAGGAGATCGAGGCGGCGGTCACCCTGCGCGCCCCGGTGACCCGCGAGGACCTGCGCGACTTCGTCAAGGAACGCGTGGCCGCCTACAAATACCCCCGGCGGTTGTCGTTCGTGGACGAGCTGCCGATGAGCCCCACGGGCAAGATCCTCAAGCGCGCGCTCGCCCGCACCCCGCTAGGCGGATGACGGCCGCGGCTCGTTGACGCAGCGCAGCACCGGATAGGAGGTCAGCGCCGCCGGGTCCAGGTCGCGTCCGGTGGTGACGTGGAAGGTGACGCTCTCCCCCGGCAGGAGCGTGACCAGCTGGTCGTCCACGGCCGCCGCCGGGTCGAGCCGGTCGGGGAAGAGCGCCAGCTCGCGCAGGATGGTCGCGGCGGTGACGGTGACCGCGACGCCGCCCGGCTCCGGCTCGACCGCGGCGGTGAACTCGGCCGGCGGATAGCCGGCGGCCGGGTCCTCGGCGAACACGAACAGGGCGCGCTCGCCGCCGAGCTCCGCGGTGAGCAGCCCGGCCGCCGGGTCATCCGGTGGGGTGACGCGCAGCGTGGCACGGGCGGGCACGGCGACAGGCTGTCCGTGCGCCGCGAGCGCCCTTCCTCCCAGGTCGCGCGGGGCCAGCTCCAGCGTGCCCGCCCACTCCTCGTCGGTGTCGTTGACCAGCACGATCTCGCCGTCCTGCCAGGTGATGAGCCGGTCGGCGTAGGCGCGGCGCAGGGCGTACCAGAGGGGTTTCCTGCGGCCCGCGCCGTCGACGGCGGCCCAGGACGTCACCGGCCAGCAGTCGTTGAGCTGCCACACCACCGTGCCCATGCAGTGGGGCATGAGCGAGCGGAACCGCTCGATCCCGAACGCCATCGCGCGGGCCTGGTTGAGCTGCGTGTAGTAGTGCCAGTCGTCGAACGTGGCGGGCCGCGGCAGGTGGTCGCCGAGCCCGGACAGCAGCTTGGCGTTGCCGTCGACCGCCTTCTGGTGGTGCGTGACGCCGGCCGAGCCGGGAGCGAGCGGCTCGTCGGAGACGGCGGCCCGCAGCGTGGCGTAGGCGGGCGGGCCCTGGTAGCCGAACTCGGCCACGAACCGCGGCTCGTAGTCGGCGTAGTGCGTGTAGTCGCGGCCCTGCCCCCACACGGTCCAGATGTGCACGGTGCCGGTCGAGGGGTCGCGCACGTCGCGGTCGGGCGCACCCGAGTAGGGGCTGCCCGGCCAGTAGGGTCGCGTCGGGTCGAGCTCGGCCACGACGCCGGGCAGCAGGTCGTAGTAGAACCCGGCGCCCCAGCTCCGGCCGGCCAGCCGCTCGCGCCAGTCCCAGTGCTGGTGACCCTCGATGTTCTCGTTGTTGCCGCACCACAACACCAGGCTGGGATGGGCGGCCAGCCTGGCGACGTTCTCCCGCGCCTCGGCCTCCACCTCCGAGCGGAACGGCTCCTCCTCGGGGTAGGCCGAGCAGGCGAACGTGAAGTCCTGCCAGACGAGCAGGCCCATGCGGTCGGCCAGGGTGTAGAAGTCCTCCGACTCGTAGACGCCGCCGCCCCACACCCGCAGCGTGTTGGCGCCGGTGGCGGCGGCCTGGTCGAAGCGCTCCTCCAGGTCCTGCCTGGTCGTCCTGGCGGGGAAGCAGTCGTCGGGAATCCAGTTGAAGCCTCGCACGAACACCGGCCGGCCGTTGACGATCAGGCGGAAGGCGTCCGTGTCGAGCTCGACCGTGCGGAACCCGATCTCGCGCCGCCACCGGTCGGAGCCGGCGCGCACGGTGAGCGGATAGAGGGGCTGGGCGCCGTGGCCGCGCGGCCACCACCGCTCGGCCCTCGGCACGTCGAGGCGGAGCACGGCCTCGCTCTCGCCGTGGGCCAGTTTGGCCTCGGCGCGCACTCCCGCCACGTCGGCGGTGACGGTGACCGGCGCGTCGCCGGTGCGGTCGACGCGTACGTGCACGTCCACGCCGTCGCCGCGGACGAGCGGGCGGACCTCGGCCAGGCGCGCGCCGGACCAGGAGTGCAGGCCGATGGGCCGCCAGATGCCGCTGGTCACCAGCGTGGGCCCCCAGTCCCAGCCGAAGTTGCAGGCCATCTTCCTGATGAACGCGTACGGCTCGTCGTAGGCCCCGGGGCGCTCGCCGTGCCGCGCGCGCTGCTCCTCGGCGTAGGCGTAGGGGGCGCGGAAGGACACCTGGAGCGTGTTGGCGCCCTCGCGCAGCAGGTCGCGCGCGGCGAACCGGTAGGACCGGTGCATGTTGGCGGTGGCGCCGACCTCGTGGCCGTTGAGGCGTACGGTGGCGACCGTGTCGAGCCCCTCGCACACCAGGTCGGCCCGCTCGTGACCGTCGTCACTCCACTCGAAGGACGTCTCGTAGACCCAGTCCGTACGCCCGATCCAGCCCAGCCGCGTCTCGTTGTCGTCGAGGTAGGGGTCGTCGATCAGGCCGGCGGTGAGCAGGTCGGTGTGCACGCTGCCCGGAACGGCGGCCGGTATGACCGCAGGGCCCACCGGGGTGTCGCCGTCAGGGCGGAGGGTCCAGCCGTCGTGCAGCGGACGGTACACGTGGTCTCCTGACGCTGGGAGCTAAACCGAGTAAGCGAGCCAGACTCTACGTGGGCCCCTGATGACCGTCAACGTCCATCAGCAGCACGAGGGCCGCTGCCGGCTCGACACCCGCGACAGCAGCCCGCCCGGCCCGTACGATCGGTGAACCGTGAAAGTCACCCGGGAGGCCAGCCGTGAAGCGACCGACCATCGCGGACATCGCCAAGGAGGCGGGCGTGTCCAAGGGGGCCGTCTCCTACGCGCTGAACGGGCAGCCGGGCGTCTCGCCGCAGACCCGGCAGCGCATCCTGGCCATCGCCGACCGGCTCGGGTTCCGCGCCAACAGCGCCGCCCGCGCTCTCGCCGGCGCCCCCGCGAAGGTCGTGGGCCTGGCCCTGCCGCGCCCACCGGCCACGCTCGGGGTCGAGCCGTTCTTCATGGAGCTGATCAGCGGCCTGGAGGCGGAGCTGTCCACCCGCTCCTACGCGCTGCTGCTGCAGATGGTGGCGCACCAGGACGAGGAGATCGGCTTCTACCGCCGCTGGTGGAGCGAGAGCCGGGTCGGCGGCGTGCTCGTCTGCGACCTGCGGGTGCACGACGCGCGGGTGAGCGCGCTGCGCGAGCTGGGCCTGCCCGCCGTGGTCATCGGCCCGCCGTCGGCCGCGGGCGGGCTTGCCAGCATCTGGTCCGACGACGGGGTGTCCATGGTGGAGGCGGTGGAATACCTGGCGGCGCTCGGCCACCGCAGGATCGCGCGGATCAGCGGCATCTCCGAACTGGCGCACACCGCGATCCGCACCGAGGTGTTCACCGGCGTCTGCGCGCGGCTCGGGGTGAGCGCGGTGACCGTGCCGACCGACTACAGCGCCGAGCACGGCGCCGAGGCCACCAGGCGGCTCCTCTGCGCGGACGACCGGCCCACCGCGCTGATCTACGACAACGACATCATGGCCATCGCGGGCCTGACCGTCGCCCAGGAGCTGAACCTGTCGGTGCCCGCCGACCTGTCCATCGTGGCCTGGGACGACTCTCCCATCTGCCACCTGCTGCACCCGCCGCTGACCGCGCTCACCCGCGACATCGGCGCCTACGGCGTGCACGCGGCCCGGCTGCTGCTGGCAGCCATGGACAGCGGGTCCGGCAACGGGGGCGATGACAGGCCCGGTGACGTGCACGACGAGCCGGCCCACCTCACGCCCCGGGGCAGCACCGCGCCGCCGTCCCGCTGACCGCGGGGCCTTCCTGGGCGGCACCGCGCCACCGTCCCGCCGGCGGCGGGCCACCCTTAGCATGTCCGTAGGCCGGCGGGTGGAGGTGCGATGGGGCGGCAGGCGACCATGAGCGACATCGCCCGCCGCGCCGGAGTCTCCCGCGTGGCGGTCTCCTACGCCATCAACGGCCGTCCCGGGGTGTCCGACGCCGTGCGCGAGCGCATCCTGCGCATCGCCACCGAGCTCGGCTTCCTCCCCAGCGTCCCCGCGCAGGCCCTGCACGGCGCGGCGGCGCACGCCATCGGGCTGGCGGTGTCGCGCCCGTCGCCCGGCCTGTCCGTCGAGACCTTCCACCGCCGCCTCATCAGCGGCATCCAGGCCGAGCTGGCGGGCCGCGGGTTCGGGCTCGTGCTGCAGTTCGTCACCGGCCACGACGACGGGCTGGACGTCTACCGCCGCTGGCACGGTGAGCGCCGCGTCGACGGCGTCATCGTCTCCGACCTCGCGCTCGACGACCCGCGCCCGCGCGCCCTGGCGTCCATGGGCCTGCCCGCCGTGATCCTCGGCGAGCCGAGCGGGCCCCACGGGCTGACGCACCTCTGGTCCGATCCGGCCGTCGGCGCCGGCCTGGTCGCCGGCCATCTCGCCGCGCTCGGCCACCGGCGGGTGGCGCGGGTGTGCGGGCCCGCCGGCCTGCTGCCGGCCGCGCGCCGGGCCGGGCTCTTCGCCGCCGCCTGCGAGCGGGCGGGCATGGCCTGCACCCTCATCCCCACCGACCGCACCGGCGAGGCGGGCGCGCAGGTGACCAGGCGCGTGCTCAGCTCGACGCCGCGGCCGACGGCCATCGTCTACGACAACGACGTGATGGCGGTCGCCGGGCTGAGCGTGGCCGGCGAGATGGGCCTGGCCGTGCCGGGCGAGCTGTCCCTCGTGGCGGGCGACGACTTCCCGCTCTGCCAGGCCGTACGCCCGGCGCTGACCGTGCTGAGCCGCGACGTGGACGCGCTCGGCGCGCAGGCCGTACGCCTGCTGTTCGAGCTGCTCGACGGCGGCGAGCCGCGCCACGTGCCGGCCCCGGCGGCCGAGCTCGTGACGCGCGCCAGCACCGGCCCTGCCCCGCGCTGACCCTGACGGGCGCTCAGCCGTACATCCCAAGGACGTACGCGACCGGCACCAGCACGACGGTGAGGGCGATGGCCTGCCATCGGGGCGCGGGCCCGTCCTTCAGCACGCCGACGCCGAAAGGCACCAGGGCGACGGCGAGCCCGGCCAGGGCGGCCAGCGAGATCGGATCAGCGGCGCCCTTCAGCACGCCCAGCGGCAGCGCGTGCCCGAGCGCCAGCGCGACGCACCTGACCACGCCGTACGCGCCGGAGCCGAACGCCCTGGCCCGGTAGGCGCCGATGGCGAGCACGATCCAGCCGGCCACGATGCAGACGCTGACCGCCTTGAAGACGTGGAACGCGCCGTACGTGTCCGCGACCGCCCGCTGCGCCGCCTCCAGCCCGAGCTCGTCCACCATCTGGAAGGCCAGGTGGCTCACCCCGGCGTGGAAGACCCGCCCGAACAGCCCGAGAACCACCAGCGTGGCCCCCCACCGGGCCCAGCCCGGGTGCGTGGCGGCGATCCGCCGGGCCAGCGCGGTGGCCGCCGGCCACAGCAGCACCACGCCGGCGGTGAACAGGGCGTAGGACACGGCCATCCGCCCCGGATCGGCGGCGTAGGCGGCGAGCTGGCCGGGGAAGAAGTCGTCCTCGCCGATCCGGGTGAGCACCCCCGCGATGAGCAGCGGCGGCCCGAGCACCGCGCCCGTGCCCTCCACCCAGCGGCCGGGAACCATCCGTGTGATCGTCATGCCGACCAGTGAATCGGCGGCGCGGCCCGTGCACACGGGCGCGCGGGCGAGACCCTGTGGTGGAGCCCGCACTAGTGCCGGTCCCCGCCGGAGCGCGGGCCGGCTGCCGCTCCCCCTGGCGATCAGGTGAAGGGCCGGGCGATCTGGTCGAGGGTTTCGTTCATCACGTCGATGAGCATGCGGGACTCCTGCTCGTCGCTCCAGACGTTCGCGGCGATGCGCAGCCCCACCAGAAAGGCCGCCGCCATCACGCGGGGCGGTATGCCGCTCGCCCGTTCGGCGAGCGCCTCCGACAGGTCGCGTTCGAGTGCGGCGTGGTTGGCGAGCTGGCGGGCCAGCAGCGACGGGTGTTGCCGGGCCAGCCGGGTGCGCTGCGCCCACTCCCGCTCGGGCTCGCCCATCTCCTGGTAGAGCTCCTCGGTCGCGCCGCGCAGCGCCGGCCAGGCCCTGAGGGCGGGCGGCTGGGCGCGGACCTTCCGTACGAGGGTGCGGAAACGCTGCTCCTCCCCGTAGAGCACCGCGTCTTCCTTGCCCGCGAAGTAGTTGGAGAAGGTGCGGCGCGAGATGTTGGCCGCGTCGGCGATCGACTCGACGGTGACGTGGTCGAGCCCGTGCTCGACCACGAGCCGCAGCGCGGCCTCGTGCACGGCCTGCCGCGTCGCGGCCTTCTTGCGCTCGCGCAGCCCCACCGTGGTCTCCATCAGATCCTCCCGAGGGGACCGTCGCCTTGAGGCGACGGGTGAATCGGTAGCGGGAGGGCCGTCAAGGCCTGAACGTGCCCTGACCTGTCGGGTCCGCGCGTCACAGATGCCCTTCCTGGTTTTGTCGGCGCCAGCCGATATCGTGGCGTTGTCGTTACCGAACGTGACGGGAGGTGGGGTGTGCGCAGGTCGTTCCGATTCCTGCTGCGCCCCACCGCCCGGCAGGCGGCGGCGCTCGCGGCGTGCCTGGAAGACCACCGCACGCTGTACAACGCCGCCTTGGAGCACCGCCGCACCGCCTACGCCAAGGCGGGCGTGAGCGTCCGGTACGGCGATCAGTCGGCCGAGCTGAAACACATCCGCGCCGATGACCCGGACGGGCAGGGGCGTTGGTCGTTCTCGTCCCAGCAGGCCACCCTGCGACGGCTCGACAAGGCGTTTCGCGCGTTCTTCGACCGCGTCAGGGCCGGACGCGCGCCGGGGTTCCCGCGTTTCAAGGGGCGCGGCCGGTTCGGCACGGTCGAGTGGCCGAAGGACGGCGACGGCTGCCGGTGGGACTCCCAGCCCGGCCACCCCACCGTCACCTACGTGCGCCTGCAGGGCGTCGGGCACGTCCGCGTCCACCGGCACCGCGCGGTCAAGGGCCGGGTGAAGACGATCGCGGTGAAGCGGGAAGGCAGCCGGTGGTTCGTGGTGCTGTCGTGCGACGACGTGCCCGCCGAACCGCTGCCCGCCACCAGCGCGGTCGCGGGGATCGACATGGGGGTGGCCTCGCTCGTCACCACCTCCGACGGCGGCCGGGCGGCCAACCCCCGCCACCAGGCCGCCACCGCCGGCCGTCTGGCCGACGCCCAGCGAGACCTCGCCCGCAGGAAACGGGGCTCCAAGCGGCGGCGCAAGGCGGTGACCCGCGTGGCCGCGCTGCACGCCAAGGTCCGCCGCCAGCGGCTCGACCACGCCCACAAGGCCGCGCTCGCCCTGGTGACCGCCTATGACGTGATCGTGCACGAGGACCTGCGGATCGCGAACATGACCCGCTCGGCGTCCGGCACGACCGAAGCCCCCGGCCGCAACGTCGCCGCCAAGTCCGGCCTCAACCGGTCGATCCTGGACGCGGGCTGGGGGGTGTTCCTGACGATCCTCGCGCACAAGGCTGAAAGCGCCGGTCGAGAGCTGATCGCGGTGAACCCTGCCGGCACCTCCCGCACCTGTGCCCGCTGCGGGCACAACGCACGGGAGAATCGCGTCACCCAGGCCGCGTTCGCCTGTACGGCGTGCGGACATGCCGCGCACGCCGACGTGAACGCGGCGGTCAACATCTTGAGGGCAGGGCTTGCCCTTCGCCAGGCTGCGCAAGCGGCTTAGCGAGAAGCCGCTTCCTTTCAAAAGCGGAGGAGTCACGATGCGCTCACTCTACCGTCGGGGAATATATGCTCAATGAGAAAAGTTGCTCACTCGGCATCTATTTACCCGAGACCTTAGGGGAGGTCGCGCGTGAGCGCACCCACGGCTCCGGCATCGGAACCGATGACGCACCGGCAGATCATGGAGGCCCTCAGCGGGCTGCTGCTCGTGCTGTTCGTCGCCATGATCAGCGCAACGATCGTGTCAGTGGCGCTGCCGCAGATCGTCGGCGCGCTCAAGGGCACCCAGTCGCAGTACACGTGGGTCGTGACCGCGTCGCTGCTCGCCTCCACGGCGTCCACGCCTATCTGGGGCAAGCTCGCCGACCTGTTCAGCAAGAAGCTGCTGCTCCAGGCCTCCATCGTGATCTTCATGGTCAGCTCGCTGGCCTGCGGATTCGCCCAGGACACCGCGCAGCTGATCGCCTTCCGCGCGCTCCAGGGCCTCGGCATGGGCGCCCTCCAGGTGCTGGTGCAGGTCGTGATCGCGGCGATGATCAGCCCGAAGGACCGCGGCAAGTACAACGGCTACCTCGGCGGCGTCATGGCCGTCGCCACCGTGGCCGGGCCGCTGCTCGGCGGCCTGATGGCCGACACCTCCTGGCTGGGCTGGCGGTGGTGCTTCTTCATCGCGGTGCCGTTCACCGTGATCGCCTTCTTCATGCTGCACAAGACGCTGCACGTGGTCTCCGTACGCCGCCCCGACGTCAAGATCGACTACGTGGGCGCCACCCTGATCGCCGCCGGCGTCAGCGTCCTGCTCATCTGGGTCACCTTCGTGGACAACTCGTTCGCGTGGCTCTCCTGGCAGACCGCCGCGATGGCCGGCGGCGGCGCGCTCCTGCTGGTCGCCGCCACCTGGGTCGAGTCGGTCGTCAAGGAGCCGGTCGTGCCCCTGCACGTCGTACGCCGGCGCACCCCCGCGCTGGCCATCGTCGCCAGCCTCGCGGTCGGCATGGCCATGTTCGGCGGCTCGGTCTTCCTCGGCCAGTATTTCCAGACCGGCCGCGGATACAGCCCGACCGAGGCGGGCCTGCTCACCATCCCGATGATGCTCGGCGTGCTGGTCTCCTCGACGATCAGCGGGCGCATGGTGTCGAGGAGCGGCAACGTCAAGCCGTACATCGTGGTCGGCTCGATCGTGCTCACCGGCGGATTCCTCGTGCTGTCCACAATCGACCACCAGACCCCTCTGCTCCTCATCGCCGCCGCGATGGTGCTGGTCGGCGCCGGGGTCGGCATGTCGATGCAGAACCTCGTGCTGGCGATCCAGAACACCGTCCCCCTCAGCGAGCTGGGGGCGGCCAGCGGCGCGATCACGTTCTTCCGCTCGCTCGGCGGCACCATCGGCGTGTCCGTGCTCGGCGCCGTCCTGGCCAACCGGGTCATGGTCGGCATCAACGAAGGGCTGGTCAAGGCGGGCATCGACCCGGCCAAGGCGGCCGGCGGGACCGGCACGCTCGACATCCAGGCGCTGCCCGAGCCGTTCAGAACCATCGTGAGCACCGCCTACGGCGACGCCACCGGCCACATCTTCCTGTTCTCGGCGGCCATCGCCGTGGTCGGCGTGATCGCCGCCCTCTTCCTCAAGCCGGTCAAGCTCCGCGACAGCCTCGACCTGCCCGCCCCCGAGCAGCCGAAGGAGCCCGTCGCCCGGTAGCGGCGGCCCGCCTCGACGTCACGGACCGTGCGGGGGCGAGCCCGCGCTGAGCCGGCCGACCCCGCCGTCGATGCGTAGTTGCGGCGTGCGGTCGAGCAGCGGGATCGCGGCGTCGTCGGCGTCGATGTGCCAGTCCTGCACCGGCACGAGGCCGGGCCCGACCAGGTCGAACCCGTCGAACAACGTGAGCACCTCGTGGTGGGCGCGGAACCTGGCCTGCGCGGGCGAGCCGGCCGTGGCCATCGTGAGCTGGGCGACCGCCTCGGGGTCGCTCTCCGCCATGGCGTGGGAAAGCACGAGATGGCTGCCCGGCGCCATGCGTTTCCTGAAGGCGGCCACGATGCCGGCCGGGTCTTCCTCGTCCATGACGAAGTGCAGCACGCCGACCATCAGCACGCACACCGGCTGGTCGAAGTCGATCAGCCCGATGATGTAGGGGTCGGCCAGGACCTCTTCTGGGCGGCGCAGGTCGGCCTGGATGCCCTCGACGCCGGGCGAGTCGGCGAGCAGCACCTGGGCGTGCATCCGCACCACGGGGTCGTAGTCGACGTAGATCACCCGGCAGGCGGGGTGCACCTCGCGGACGGCCTCGTGGATGCTGGGCGAGGTGGGGATGCCGGTGCCGAGGTCGATGAACTGCCGGATGCCCTGCCTTGCCAGGTGGCCCACCGCCGCCACCTGGAAGCGGCGGTTGGCCCTGGCCACGAGACGGGAGTCGGGCGCGACCGCGAGGAGCTTCTCCGCCACGGCCCGGTCGATGGCGAGGTGGTCCTTGCCACCGAGCAGATAGTCGTACACCCGCGCAGAACTCGGAACATTCGGGTCAACCCCGGGCGGAACACGTTCTAGCTCGGTCACTAGGGGCCTTCCTCCCTGCCTCGTAGGACTTGGTCGTCATACTACGCGGGCACACCGTCCCAGCAGAGGGCATCGCACCGGACCGGCAGGAACGTGCGGGCAGAACAGGTTCTCGCCCGCAGCCCCGTCAGGTCCCGCGGCGCCGGCTCCCGGCCTGTTCCGACCGCATCCGCGAGGCTTCTTCGTGAGCCGCTGAGGCACCGCCCTTCCCTGGTGGATCCGGAAATACAACCGCATGACCGATGCGCTTACGGCACAAGCCTGTGCATGCTGGTGGTGACGGATCCGGCGTGAGGCCTGTTCCGCACCTGAGAGGAGTCACAAGGGTATGGAGAACGCGGCAGGCCGCCCGACCGTGATCTTGGACAACGGAGTCGTCGGCAGGGTCATGCTGGCTCACCGGTCACGGCGCGACCTGGTGGTCGTACAGGGCATGGACGGCACCCTGCTCAGCTGCCAGCTCGACGACATCGCCTGCGTCGTCGGCGGCAAGCCGCTCTGCCGTGACGGCTGACCTCCCGGAGGTCGGCCACGCCCGCGACCACGTCCACGATCCGCACGCCGTCCCGGTGGACGGCCACCTGGAGCCCGCGCTCCTCGCCTGACTCGACGAGCCTGTCGGCCGCCTCCCGCACTGCCGGCCTGGCGGCTCCTTGGCGCCATCCTGCGTCCCGAACTGCTGCGGGTGGTGATCCGACGCCGAACGTCTCCCCGACCTCGACCGCACCTCGTATGGATCCCGCTGGGCCCCGCTAGCGCAGATACTGCCTGAGCCCGGCCGCCAGCGAGGTGGCGATGCGCTCGCGGAAGGCGGGCTTCGACATCCTGGCGGCGTCGCGGCTGTTGCGCATGTTGCCGCACTCGACGAACACCGCCGGCCGCTTCGACAGGTTGAGCCCGCCCAGGTCGGTACGGGTCTGCAGGCCGTCGCGCCCGGCATAGGTGGCGTACGGCATGCGCGTCCCCACCCGGTACGCCTTGCGGATCGCCAGCCCCAGCCGCCGCGACGGCCTGATGATGGCGTCGTTGTGCCCGGCGATCAGCCCCGGCATGATCACATGGAAGCCGTGCCCGCTCGCGGCGGCGCCGTCACCGTGGATGGACACGACCGCGTCCGCCCTGGCCTCGTTGCCGATGGCGGCCCGTTCGGTGATGCAGGGGCCGACGCCCTTGTCGTCGGGCCTGGTGAGCACGACCTTGGCCCCCATCTCCTCCAGCAAGGGCTTGAGCCGGCTGGCGACGTCCCAGGTGAAGGCGTGCTCGGGGTAGCCGGCCCGGGTCTGGGTGCCGATCGTGTTGCAGGGTTTGCGACCGGTGATGACGTCGACCAGGCGGTCGATCTCCTCTCGGTGCGCGGCGTTGCCGCCGTTGTGGCCGGGGTCGATCACCACGACCTTCCCGGCCAGCGGCCCTCCGCGACCGGTGGGCGACGGATCTGCCGCCGCCGACGCTGCCGGCGCCTTCGCCTCGCGTACGGCGGGCACGGCCCCCGCGCAAGCGACCGACAGCGCGGCCAGCGTGGCCAGCACCGCGGATCCCGTGAGGAAGGCGCCCATGGGACCGACCGTACCCGGCGTCGGACATCAAGCCCAATACCGGCTATGACCTGGGATTTCGTGTCGTCTTCCCACGCGGGCGAACGGAGGTCTACCCTCAGGAGGGGCGCGGGGCCGCCCAGGACACCGCACGCGACGAGAGGAGCCTGGGCCGTGGGAAAGACGTTCACGATGAGACCGGCCGTCCGCCACGCGGGCGCCGACGACGCCGGGCAGGTCGCGGAGCTCATCGCTACCGCGTTCGCCGAGCTCAGGGTCGTGAGATATCTGGTGCCGGAACGCCGCGAGCGGCACAAGGTCATCGCCGCCCACCACCGCATCCTCGTCGACCACGCGATCGAGCACGGCGAGGTGCACCTCATCGACGACGGCCCCGCGGCGGCGGTCTGGTTCCCGCACGTCTCGCCGCCGTCCCCGCCGTCAGCGTACGACCGCCGCCTGGCCGAGGCGACCGGCGAGTGGGCCGACCGGTTCCGGGTGCTCGACGGGCTGTTCGAAGAGCACCGTCCGGCGGAGCCCTGCGACTACCTGGCCTTCCTCGCGGTCCACCCCGACTGCCAGGGGCAGGGGCTCGGCACCGCGCTGCTCCGGTACCAGCACGCCCGGCTGGACGGCGCGCCCGCGTACCTGGAGGCCAACGACCCGCGCAACCGCGACCTGTACGCCAGGAACGGCTATCAAGGACGCGGCACGTTCGCGCTGCCCGACGGCACGGTGTTCTGGCCGATGTGGCGGCCCGCCGCGCCCTGACCCGGCGCGCGGCGCGGGCCCCGCCGTGGTCCGGCGGGGCCCGCGTAAGGTACGGCTACAGCCCGGTCAGCTTGAGCTTGACGGTGTACGAGTACGCCGTCTCGTCCGTCCCGGAGATGATGTCCGTGTCGATGTGGGTCTGGCCGACGCTGAGCCCGGTGCAGGTGGCGGCCTCGGCGACCGCCGAACCGAGACTGTCGCCCTGCCCGAGGGCCGGCCGCGTGACCTCGCGCAGGTTGAAGGCCACGTTCACGCCGTTGTTGATGGCCCCGGTCGGGTAGCCGAAGTCGCTCGGGTTCGCGTCGTCCCCGCTTCTCATGTTGTGGGCGCCGTTGTTGGGGAACAGGTTGCCCTGCACCAGGAAGCGGAGCTCGTCCCGCCCGTCCTGTTCCGCCACGTTGCTGGCGTCGATGTCGTAGAGCTCCACCAGACACGACGTGGCCATGGCGGTGGCCGGGCTCGCCACCAGCACCGCGGGTGCCGCCATGCCCAGGGCCAGGGCGAACGCGGCGATCAGTTTGTGAGAGCGCATGCTGCCTTCTCCTTGATGTGCTGACGTCTCGCGACCTTCGCGGAACGCGCCGTCAGAGTGCGGAAGGCGGCGTGAGCGCATCGTGAGCGCCCAGGTCAGTAGTGCAGATCACACGCCATCCGTAGCGTTTGGCACAGTCAGGGGAACGGATCGCGCCTAGCCTGCCCGCTATGGGGGACTCGCTGACGCTCCTGCTGCTCGGCACGCCTGAAATGGCCATCGGAGGGGAGCCCGTGGGCATCCGCTCCGCCAAGTCCAGAGCCCTGCTCTGCTACCTCGCCGCCACGCCCGGGCCGCGCTCGCGGGCCGAGCTGCCGGGCTGCTGTGGGGCGAGCGCCCCGACGCCAACGCCAGGGGCAGCCTGCGCCTCGCGCTCACCGAGCTGCGCAGGGAGGTGGGCCGCTGGCTCGACATCACCCGGGACCACGTGTGCCTGCGCGAGAACGACGGCTGCTTCGTGGACCACCGCCGGCTCGTCCAGGCGCAGGCGGTGGCCGAGGCGCTGCGGTTGTGGCGCGGCGAGTTCCTCGACGGCGTCTCCTTCTGCGACGCGCCCGCCTTCGGCCGTGCACCGGCTCCACGCCCACCTGGCCGGTTACCTGTCACGCACGCCGGGCGCGGCGGCCAGGATCGGCTGGGCCCGAGCGCTCGTGCTGGCCGCCGCCGGCAGGGAGCGCGCGGCCAGGAAGGCGGCGATCGAGGCAGGGGCGGCCGCCGAGCGCCTGGCCGTGCCCTACGACCGCCACCAGGCGACGGAGCTGATCCGGCGCCTCGGCCCCACGCGCCGCTGACGGGACGTCACTCCTGTAGGGGGGCACGGCCGGCGTCCGCCTGCTCACGCGGGCTCGGGGCCTCCGTCGTCGACTCCGCTGCCTTCGTAGGAGCCGAGGTTCTCGACCAGGTGGCGCAGCTCGGGGTGATCGCTGAAGCGGTCGGCGTGCACCTGGGCGATCTTGGCGCCGATGTCGGGGTCGGGGTCGTCGGTGAGGTCCGAGGAGACCATGTCGGCCACCAGCGGCAGGCCGAGCGCGTCGATCCGGCGGTGCAGCGGGTCGTACATGTAGGTGCGGTAGGCGTCGATGTCCTTGAGCGCGTACAGGGCGCCGTAGTCGAACTCACCGCCGAAGTCGCACCCGACCAGGTGGAACTCGACGGCGTCGAGCTTCTCGCCGAGCTCGCGCATCAGGTCGAGCGCGTGCCGCACCTGATCGGCGGGGGCGTCGGGCTTCATGGCCATACGGACCTGGTGGTAGATCACGGCGTTCTCCTCACGCGAACCTTGATGCAACCGGCTGTTGCGTTTGTAGACCATAGATCGTCGCCCTCGCTAGCGCAACCCATTGGTGCATTAACTTGTCCCTATGGCGGCCAGCGCCCTAACCTGTCCCCGTGGCAGGAGATCCGCTCGAAGACGTCCAGCACCTGCACGCCGACGCGGCGACCGTCCGGCCCGGAGGCCGCACGGCACGCGTCGGCGAAGCGGTCATCGACGCCACCCTGGCCGAACTGGCCGAGGTCGGCTACGGCGCGCTACGCATCGACGCCGTGGCCGAACGCGCGGGCGTCAACAAGACCACGATCTACCGTCGCTGGGGCAACAAGGTCGGCCTCGTGTCCACCGCCCTCATCGAGCGCCGCGGCGAGCTCCTCCCCCCGGCCGACACCGGCACCCTGCGCGGCGACCTCCTCGAACTGCTCAAGGAGATCCGGCTCGGGCTGCAGACCCCCTGGATCGCCGCGCTCCTGCGCGAAACCGGGCCGCGCACCGCCGAGAACTCCGACCTGTACCAACTCCTCGACGCCTTCTGGCCGGCACGTTTCCGGGCGTCGGGTGCGATGCTCGTACGCGCCGTCGAACGCGGCGAGCTGCCGCCCGGCACCGATCCCGACTTCCTGCTGGAGGCGATCTCCGGACCGCTCTACTTCCGCCTGCTCATGCTCGGCCGTCCACTCGACGACGCGTTCCTCGAGAAGACGGCCGACTTCGTCCTCAAGGGCGCCGGCGCCCGGACGGCGGGCATCAGCCAGGCCTGAAAGTTTCATGGCCTTCCGGGGGCGATGGCGCCGGGCGTCGCCGGAGCGTTGACGGGGTGGCGGACGGGAAAGCAGTATCAGGGCGCGCACCATTTGGGAGCGCTCCCACCCTCCATCGAAGGACCTCCATGACCCGATGCCGGGCCGCCTTGCTGGCCCTCCTCACCATGGTCGCCCTGTCCCCGGCCGCGTACCCGGGCACGGCGGCGCACGCCGACGAGGGACCCGAGCAGATCGTGAACGGCGCCTTCGACGCCGGCACCGCTCCCTGGTGGGGCACCGCCAACCTCACCCTCGCCGTGGACGAGGGCCGGCTGTGCGCCGACATCCCCGGCGGCACCGCCAACCCGTGGGACGTGATCATCGGCCAGGACGGCATCCCGCTGGTGGAGGGCGAGACGTACGCGTACCGCTTCGCCGCCTCGGCGACCCCCGCCAAGGTCGGCCGCGCGCTGATCCAGCTCCCGGTCGACCCGTGGACGCAGTATCTGTCGGCCGCCCCCGAGCTCAGCGTCTCGGGTGACGACTACTCCTACACGTTCACCGCACCCGTGTCGCTGCCCGACGCCCAGGTCGTCTTCCAACTGGGCGGCAGCGCCGAGCCATGGAGGTTCTGCATGGACGACGTCTCGCTGAAGGGCGGTGCCGAGCCGGAGGAGTACGAACCGGACACCGGACCGCGCGTGCGCGTGAACATGGTCGGCTACCTCCCGGCGGGCCCCAAGAAGGCCACCGTGGTCACCACCGAAACCACGGCACTGGAGTGGGAGCTCAAGGACACCGACAAGAAGACCGTCGCCAGGGGCAGGACCACGCCGAGAGGCGTGGACGCCAGCTCTGGCGAGAACGTGCACACCCTCGACTTCAGCTCCTACCGCAAGCCGGGCAAGGGCTACACGGTGACGGCGGACGGCGAGGCCAGCCGGCCGTTCGACATCGATGCCGGCCTCTACGACGAGCTGCCGGCCGACGCGCTGAAGTTCTACTACACGCAGCGCAGCGGCATCGAGATCCTCGACGCCCTCCGGCCCGGCTACGGCAGGCCGGCCGGCCACGCCGGAGTCGCGCCGAACCAGGGCGACGTCGAGGTGCCGTGCCAGCCGGGCGTCTGCGACTACACGCTGAACGTCAAGGGCGGCTGGTACGACGCCGGCGACCACGGCAAGTACGTCGTCAACGGCGGCATCTCGGTCCACCAGCTCATGTCGGCGTACGAGCGGAACAAGGCGGCGTTCGAGGACGGGCAGCTCGACATCCCGGAGAGCGGCAACGGCGTCCCCGACGTGCTGGACGAGGCCCGCTGGGAGCAGGAGTTCCTGCTGAGCATGCAGGTGCCGGACGGCGAGCGGGACGCGGGGATGGCCCACCACAAGATCCACGACCAGAACTGGACGGGGCTGCCGCTGCTGCCGCACCTGGACCCGCAGCCGCGTGAGCTTCACCCGCCGTCGACCGCCGCCACTCTCAACCTGGCCGCGACGGCGGCGCAGGCGGCGCGGCTGTTCGCGCCGTACGACGCCGCGTTCGCCGCCAGGAACCTGGAGGCGGCCCGCAGGGCGTGGGCGGCGGCGAAGGCGAACCCGGAGCGGTACGCCGACCCGGCCGACGGCGTGGGCGGCGGCGCCTACAACGACGCCGACGTGAGCGACGAGTTCTACTGGGCGGCGGCGGAGCTGTTCATCACCACGGGCGAGAAGGAGTTCCAGGAGTTCGTGCTGGGATCGCCGCACCACACCGGCGACGTCTGGCGCGATCGCGGGTTCGACTGGGGCAACACCGCGCAGCTGGGCCGGCTGGAGCTGGCGACCGTGCCGAACGCCATCCCCGACCGTGGCCGGGTGCGCAAGTCGGTGATCGAGGGGGCGGACAAGTATCTCGCCGTCCAGAAGGCGCACCCGTACGGGCTGCCGTACAACCCGCCGGACTTCGACTGGGGCTCCAACAACCTGGTGCTGAACAACCTGGTCGTCGTGGCCACGGCCTACGACCTGACGGGGCGGGAGAGGTACCTGGCTGCCGTACGCGAGGGCATGGACTACCTCCTGGGCCGTAACGCGCTCAACCAGTCGTACGTGACCGGCTACGGCGAGGTGGCCTCGAAGAACCAGCACAGCCGCTGGTACGCCCGCCAGCTCGACCCCGCCCTGCCGAACCCTCCGCGCGGGACGCTGGCCGGCGGCCCCAACTCCGCCATCCAGGACCCGGTCGCGCAACGCCTGTTGCAGGGCTGCAAGCCGCAGTTCTGCTACATCGACGACATCGAGTCGTGGGCGACGAACGAGCTGACCATCAACTGGAACGCCCCGCTGGCGTGGGTGGCGGCGTTCCTGGCGGACGGCGGCGGGCGCTCCGACTGCCGGGTGCGCTACTCGGGGCACGGCTCGTGGCCTGGCGGGTTCATCGCCCAGGTGGTGATCGAGAACACCGGCAAGCAGAGCGTGGACGGCTGGAGCCTGCGCTGGTCGTGGCTCGGCGGCCAGCGCGTGAAGGAGGGCTGGGGCGTGAAGCTGGCGCAGTCGGGTTCGGTGGTGACGGCCACGGGGCTGGGCTGGAACGACCGGATCAAGCCGGGCAGGTCGGTGACGTTCGGGTTCGCCGGCACCCGCGGCGCGGGCCCGGATCCTGCCCCCGAGGTCTTCCACCTGAACGGCGAGCGCTGCGCGTGACGGGCGGAGCCGTTGCACACGCTCCGTTGAACGGAATACTGTCGCCCCATGCCGAGGGGAACATCTGAAGTCAGCGAGCCGATGTACTTCGTGCTCACCGCCCTGCGCGCGGGCCCGCTGCACGGACACGCGATCAGCAAGTCGATCAAGGAGCTGTCCGCGGGCAGGGTGCAGCCTTCGGTCGGCACCCTCTACGGCATCCTGGAGCGGCTGAACGAGCGCGGAGTGATCACCGTCGACCGCGAGGAGACGGTGAACGGCCGCAACCGCCGCTACTTCAGGATCACCGACGAGGGCCAGGCACTCGTGGAGGCGGAGGCGAGGCGGATGCAGGAGGCCGCCTCGCTCGTGTTGCGGCCGTCCAGCACATGACCGCCGCCCCGCCCGCGGCCGCCATGAGTGCTCTGGAGCGCCGCTACCGCAGGTTGTTGCGGGCCTATCCGCGCGCCTACCGCGCGGCGCACGGTGACGAGCTGCTCGACGTGTTACTGGAGTCGGCCGGCCCCGGCAGGACCGTGCCGGTGCCGAGGGAGGCGTGGGGGTTGCTGGCGGGCGGCGTGCGCAGCCGCATCGTGCACCTGGCGACGGGCAACCCATGGAAGGACGGCCTGCACCTGGGCGTGACGGCCCTGGCGGCGTTGCAGGCGGCGGCGCTGCTGCCGTACGCGGGGGCGATGCCGCTGTGGACGGCGGCGTCGGCGCTCGCCCTGGTCGCCGTCCTGCGCGGGTGGGCGTGGGCGGCGATCCCGCTCACGCTGGTCGTCGGCATGAAGGCGGTCGCGATCGCGGGCGGCCGGCAGATCTTCGACCTCACGCTGCTGCCCGTCTACCCGTCGCCGCTCGGCGATCAGGCGTTGTTCGCCGACAGCGACCCCTACGTGGTGGCGGGCGGCTACGCGGTCACTCTGGCCGGCCTGGGGGTGCTGGCCGCGCGCGGGCGGCCGCTGCGGGCCAGGTCGTGGTGGTGGTGCGCGGCGGCCGTGGCGGCCGCGTGGTCGGGCCCGCAGTGGATGGCGGAGGAGAGCACGTTCTCCCTCTCCCTGAGCAGGATGGCCGTGGAGGCGGCGGCGTTCGGGCTGGCGGCGGGGGGCGGCTACCTGGCGCGCGACTACCGGTGGGCGCTGGGGGCGGGGATCTATCTGGCGGTGGCGTCGGGTGACCTGGCCGCCCATTCCGCCGAGCTGACCAGGCAGCACCTGGCCTATTGGGGCGTGCTCGCGGTGCTGGCGCTCTGGGCCGCCGGCGCGCCCTTACGGCAACGGCGGCACATCCTGGATTGACCATGCTTCGTGGAACGGAGTATGGTCTCCGCCATGTTGAAGAGATCACGCCTGGTTCTCGCCATGTCGTTCTCGGCGGCCTTGCTCTGCGGCTGCGGGGGCACCGCAGAGAGCGCCCGGCCCTCGCCGACGGCCAGTGCCGCCGGCGCAAAGGACAGGAAGCACCAGTTCGAAGCCGCCAAGGCCGACTGCATGAAGCAGAAGGGCTTCAAGTACGTGCCTTACGTGAAGCCGGAGGAGGAGCCGTCCGAGGAGGAGCGCAAGCGCAACTCCGGCGATTACCAGGCGATGCGCCAATATCGCAAGAAATACGGGTTCGGCGTCTTCTCCGAGTTCGTCTACCCGAAGGAGATCGGACTCTCGGCCGCGATGGCGGAGGCCGAGGAGTACCCGGATCCCAACGCCAAGGTGGTGGCCTCGCTCTCCCAAGCCCAGATGAGGGCCTACCGCAAGGCCCAGGACGCCTGCGTCTCCCAGGCGGCCAAGCAGGCCCTCGGCCTGGAGATCGAGTCGAACATCGACTACTTCAACCAGTCCGGCCTCACCAAGAAGCGGCTGCTGGCGCGAGATCTGGACGGTGACCCCGGGCTGACGGAGCTGGCGACGTCCATGGCCACCTGCCTGAAGAGCAAGGGCTACACGATCAGCGACACCAAGCCGACGGCGCTGGACAGCCGCGGCAAGCGCACCTTCCAGGAACAGGCGACAGCGCTCGCTCGTAAGCAGAAGGGCGACAAGGGCTCCCCACGGCCCGACCTGACTCCCCAGCAGGCCAAGCCGTACCTGACCAAGGAGATCAAGGCCGCGCTCGACGACCTCGAGTGCGGCAAGGACTTCTATCCTGCCTACGTACCACGCCAGACCACGCTCAAGCAGCAGGTGGACGACCAGTTCGCCCTCTGACGCACGTGCGCCATGAAATCCTCACGCAGGTTTCTCGCCGGCGTCGTCGCCGGCGTCGTCGTCATCGCCGCCGTGGGCTGGACGCTGAGCACCCGGCTCCGCTCTCCCGCCGACGAGGCGGCCCGCAGGGCCGCGCCCAGGCCCTCGCTCGTCACCGCCGCCGTCGAGCGCCGCAAGCTCGTCAGCACCGTCACGACCAGCGGCACCCTGGAGTACGGCTCGCCCCTGCCCATCAGCCTGGCCGGCGCGGTCGGCGGCCCAGTGGCGGACCCGGTCGGCGGCGCGTCAGGGCTGCAACGGGCGACCCGGGCTCCGCGCAAGGGCCGGATCAAGGAGGGCGCGGTGCTGATGGAGGTCAACGGCCGCCCGGTGTTCGCGCTGCGCGGCTCCGTGCCGATGCACCGCACGATCGCGCCCGGCAGCGAGGGCGACGACGTCAGGCAACTGCAGCGGGCGCTGCGCCGGCTGGGCTTCGGCGGCCCGCTGACGGGCGTGTTCGACCGCGCCACGATCGCCGCGCTCACCAGGATGTACGCGAAGAAGGGGTACGAGGCCCAGGAGCCGACGCTGGCCGACCGGCAGGCGTACGACACCCTGCGCAAGGCCGTGCAGACGGCGCGGGAGACCCTCGCGACCGAGGAGAAGGCGCTGGACCAGGGCCGCGACGTGCTGCCGCTGAAGGTCAAGCTCGACAACGCCGAGGCGGACATGACGTCCGCGAAACGGGCGCTGAAGAAGGCCGAGGAACAGCGGCTGACGCCCGAGGACGAGACCGAGCTGGCGGCGGCCGACGCGGCCGTGCGCGCGGCGGAGGAGAAGCTGGCGGCGGCCGAGCAGGCGCTGGAGGCGGCCAGGACACCGCCGACCCCCGGGCCCACGGCGACCCCCGGCCCCACGGCCACGCCCACGTCCGGGACGCCCGTCGTCGCGGCGACCCGGCCACCGGCCGACACGAGCGTGCCGCGGATGAGGGTGGAGAACGCCAGGGCCGACCTCGCCGCCGCCCACGAGGCGCGCGGCCGGGTCCTGGACAAGGCGCGGCAGGCCAGGGAGAAGCGGCTGGAGGAGCTGCGCAAGGCCGTGCGCACCGCCAAGGAGGCGCTGGTCACGGCCCGGCAGGCGCTGCGGCAGGCCCGGCAGCTCTCCCCCACCAGGCTCAAGGTGGCGGGCGCCAGGAAGGACGTGGCGGCGGCCAGGGCGATGCTGGCCGAGTACGCCCGCGCGTACGGCACCTCCGTCCCGCCCGGTGAGGTGGTGTTCCTGACGAACTTGCCCGCCCGGGTGCAGAAGGTGTCGGTCAAGGCCGGGCAGCGGATCGAGGACGAGGTCGCCACGGTGACCAGCTCGTCGTTCATGGTGACCGCGAGCGTCGAGGCGGCGGAGTCCGAGCTGCTGCGCGCGGGCATGGAGGCGAGCATCGAGCTCGACACGGGGAAGACGTACCGGGCCACGCTCACCGCGGTCGGCGACCAGGCCAAGGTGCCGGGCGGCGAGGAGCCCCCGGACGGCGCCGTATCGATCCTGCTCACTCCCGCCAAGGGCAAGGGGCTCAAGGCGGGGACCGCGGTGACGGCGCGGGTCACCGTGGGGGCGACCGAGGAGCCCGTGCTGGTGGTCCCGGTGGCCGCGGTGATCACTTCGGCGGACGGGAGGGCCCGCGTACGCCTCGAGTACGCGCCCGACAGGACCAAGGACGTCGAGGTGCGCACGGGCCTGACCGCGGACGGGAACGTCGAGATCACCGGCGAGCTCGAGGAGGGCGACCGGGTGGTGGTCAGCGGTGGCTGAACCGGTCATCGAGCTGACGGAGGTGTGCAGGGATTTCCCCGCCCTGCCGCCGGTCCGCGCCCTCGACCGCGTCACGCTCAGGGTGGGCAGGGGCGACTACGTGGCCGTCACCGGCCCGTCGGGCTCCGGGAAGTCCACCCTGCTCAACGTGCTCGGGCTGCTGGACCGGCCCAGTTCGGGCAGCTACCGGCTGGACGGCGCCGAGACCACCGCCCTGCGCGACGGCGC
Organism: Nonomuraea sp. KM88; assembly: GCF_052245635.1. Taxonomy (NCBI): domain Bacteria; kingdom Bacillati; phylum Actinomycetota; class Actinomycetes; order Streptosporangiales; family Streptosporangiaceae; genus Nonomuraea; species Nonomuraea sp. KM88. Next base: position 215,831 of record NZ_JBQQCC010000008.1, read on the forward strand.
CAGGACCCGGTTGCGCGGCGACCGGATCGGCTTCGTCTTCCAGTCGTTCCACCTGCTGTCCCACCGCAGCGTCGTGGAGAACGTCATGCTCGCCGAGATCTACCGCTCCCGCACGGCTGTCAGCACGATCAGGAAGGGGCGCGGCGGCAGGCGCGAACGGGCGATGGCCGCGCTGGAGCGGGTCGGCGTCGCCCACCGCGCCGGCTTCCTGCCCGGCCTGCTGTCAGGCGGCGAACGCCAGCGGGCGGCCATCGCCAGAGCCCTCATGGGCGAGCCGTCGCTGCTGCTGTGCGACGAGCCGACCGGCAACCTCGACAGCCGCAACACCGAGGCGGTGCTCGGCCTGTTCGACGAGCTGCGCGGGCAGGGGCTGACGATCGTGGTCATCACGCACGAGCAGGAGGTCGGCGCGCGGGCCGGGCGACGGGTGCGCATCACCGACGGTGTGCTGGTCGAGGAGGGCTGATGCGCGTACGCGACCTGATCGGCGAGGCCGTCGCCGGCATGCTCGCCCGGCCGGTGCGCTCGGCCCTCACCACGCTCGGCACCGTGCTCGGCATCACCACGCTCGTCGTCACGCTCGGCGTGGCCGCGACGGCGGGCAACCAGATCGTCGGCCGTTTCGACGCGCTGGTGGCCACGGCCATCACCGTGGAGGTGCCCGAGTCGGAGTTCGAGCCGCTGGTGGAGTGGGACGCGATCGACCGGCTGACCCGGCTGCGCGGCGTGGAGTCGGCCGCTGCGGTGTCCGAGAGCAAGGACAGCACGAACCTGTCCGTACGCTCCAACGACATCGTGGACCCGACCAGGGTCACCACGCAGTCCTTGACCGTGTTGTCCGCGACGACCGGGTTGCCGGAGGCGGCGCGCGGCCGGATGGTGCAGGGCCGCTTCTACGACACGGGACACATCCGGCGGGGCGACCGCGTGGCGGTGATCGGCGACCAGGCGGCTCGGGCACTCGGCGTCACCCGGCTCGACCGGTCACCGGCGATCTTCATCGGAAAGCACGCGTACACGGTCATCGGCGTCATGGGCGACCTGCGCCGCGAGCGGAACCTGAGCACCGCGGTGATCGTGCCGCCCACCGCGGGACGGCAGTTGGGGCTGCGCGACGTCACCCGGGTGCTGGTCAACACCACCCTGGGCGCCGCCGGGCTGATCGCCGGGCAGGCGCCGGCCGCGCTCAGCCCGGGGAACGGCGACATGCTCCAGGTGGTCGCCCCGCCCAGCCCCACCAGGGCCCGCGACCAGGCGCAGGACGACGTCAACGCGCTCTTCCTCATCCTCGGCCTGGTCTCTCTTGTCGTGGGGGCCGTCGGCATCGCGAACGTCACCCTGGTCACCGTCATGGAACGCGTACCGGAGATCGGCCTGCGCCGCGCGCTCGGCGCCGCCCGCCGGCACGTCGCCGCCCAGTTCCTGCTGGAGTCGACGCTGATCGGGCTGACCGGAGGCGTGATCGGCGCCAGCCTGGGCGTGGTCACCGTGGTCGCCGTCTCGGCCGCCAAGCAGTGGACGCCGCTCCTGGACGTGCGCCTGGCGATCGCCGCGCCCGTCGCGGGCGCCGTGGTGGGGCTGCTGGCCGGCCTCTACCCGGCGCTGCGCGCGGCCAGAATGGAGCCGGTGGACGCTCTCAGGTGACGCACAGGACGGCGGCCGAGGTAGATTCTCCATCAAGTGATTGACTGAAACGTGGCGGCCGAACTACGTTCGGTAGCATGCCACCTGCTGAGACCGCACAGGTCGCGCAGATCCTCAAGGTCGCGACGCAGCTGTTCGCCGCGCTGGGCTACGACGGCACCTCGACGCGCCAGATCGCCGACGCGGCCGGGCTCAACATCGCCACCGTCAACTACCACGTCGGCGGCAAGCGCGAGCTCTACCTCGCCGTCATGGAACGCGCGCACCTGGCGGAGAAGGCGGCCCTGGAGCAGGCGCTCGACCGGTTGCCCGGCGACGACCCCGCCGCCGGGATCCACCGGCTGGTCGACGACTACCTCGACTTCTGCGTGGACAACCCCGAGGTGCCCGCCCTGTGGATGCACCGATGGCTCTCCGACGCGGGCGACATCACCGAGCTGGAGCGCCGCTACGTGCAGCCGCTCTTCGCCGCGGTCGCCGCCACCATGCGTCCCATCGCCGAGTCAGGGCTGATCGACGCGAGAGTGGACCTCGAATACGCGATGTGGACGGTCGTCTGGTCCGTGCACGGCTTCGCCAAGGGCGGAGTGCTCGACGACCAGGGCCGCCGCAGAGGAGCCGGCGACCGGGCCGTGCTGCGCCGTTTCCGCGCCCACCTGCACCTGACCCTGCACCGCATGCTCGGCCTGCCCGGCGACCCCCGGTGAGCTTCGCCCCCGAAGGAGCCCGCGTGAACCTCCCCCTGACCGGACGGACGGCCGAGGACCTGCTGAGCGAGATCGCCAGGCTCAAGGGGAACGACTTACCGGTGCGCGGCGGCCAGGTGACCGCGTACGTCTACGACACCGGACGGCCCGAGATCGGCGAGGCGGCGGCGCGGGCGTACGCCGAGATGCTGGAGGTCAACTGCCTCGACCCGACCGCGTTCCCCAGCGTGGTCGAGATGGAGCGGCAGGTCGTCGGCGCGGTCGCGGACCTGCTCGGCGGCGGCCACGGCATCTTCACCAGCGGCGGCACCGAGTCGATCATGCTGGCGGTCAAGGCCGCCCGCGACGCCGCCCGGAGCTCCCGCCCCAACCTCGTGCTGCCGGTCACCGCCCACCCGGCCTTCCACAAGGCGGCGCACTACCTCGGGATCGAGGTCGTGCCGGTGCCCGTGGACCTGGCGACGTACAAGGTGCGGGCCCGCGACGTCGAGGCCGCGATCGACGCCGACACGATCATGGTGGTCGCGTCCGCGCCCTCCTACCCCCAAGGGGTGGTCGACCCGATCGAGGAGGTCGCCGCCGTGGCCGCGGGCGCGGGCGTTCCCTGCCACGTGGACGCGTGCGTCGGCGGGTGGCTGCTCCCGTGGTTACGGGAGGCGGGCGCGGCGGTCCCGCCGTTCGACCTGTCCGTGCCCGGGGTCACGTCCCTCTCCTGCGACCTGCACAAGTTCGGGTACGCCCCCAAGGGCGCCTCCGTGGTGCTGTTCGCCGACCCGGCGATGCGGCGCAGGGCGTACTTCGCCTCGGCCGCCTGGCCCGGCTACACGATCATCAACGCGACCGTGCAGAGCTCCAGGTCGGCGGGCCCGCTCGGCGGCGCGTGGGCCACGCTGCAGGCGCTCGGCAGGCAGGGGTACGTCGAGCTCGGCCGGGCCACGCTGGAGGCGACGGCCAGGCTGCGCGAAGGAATCACCGCGATCCCCGGGCTGCGCGTGCTGGGCGAGCCCGAGTCGTCGCTGGTGGCGTTCGCCGGGGACGGGATCGACGTGTTCGTGCTGGCGGACGAGGCCCGGGCGCGGGGCTGGTTCCTGCAACCGCAGCTCTCCTACGCCGGCATCCCGGCCAACCTGCACATCACGGTCACGGGGGTGACGATGGCAGGGGTGGAGGCCATGCTGAAGGTCATCGCCGAGTCGGCCGAGTCCGCCCGGCTGCGCGGCCCGATCATGCTGCCCGACGGGCTGGTGGAGCTGGTGGCGGGGCTCGACCTGGACGCCCTCGACGACGCCGCGTTCGCGGAGCTGGCCGCGTCGGTGGGCGTGGACCTGCGGCCGGGGGCGGGGCAGCCGGAGATGGCGACGGTCAACGCCGTCCTGGACGCGCTCCCCGCTCCGGCCAGGGAGGCGGTGCTGGTGCGCTTCCTGTCGGTCATCTACGGCTCGTAGGCGGGGAGGCCTTGCCGCCGAACTGCCTTCGGCTCGCGCGCATCGCCTGCGGGCAGCGTTCCTGTTCCAGGTGCTCGTACAGTTCGGCCAGGGTCGCACCGCACCGTACGTTGGAAAGCCCACGGTCCAGGGGCACGAGGACAGCGCGGAAGGCGATGTAGCCGCCCCCGGACCCCTCCATGATCGTCCACCCGGGGAACGCCCTCTCCATCAGGTCTCCGGCACGGCACCGGCCGTCGCCAGCTCGGCCCAGACGACGCGGCGACCACGTTCGGCGACGTACGCGCCGCATCGGGCACTGAGCCCCGCCACGATGCCCAGCCCACGGCCGGCCTCCTCCATGGACACCGGCCGGAGGGGCACGAAACACGGCGCCGACGTCAGGGTGCCCGGGTCGACCACCTCCAGACGTACGAACCCGGCACCGAACCCCAGCCGCAGCTTGACCCAGTCGCGCCCCGACCCGCCCGGCACGTGCTGGATGACGTTGGCCACCAGCTCGGCGACGATCTGGAGCGCGTCGGCCCGCACGACGGCGGGGGCGTCGGCAAGCCACAACCCGATCGCCTGGCGGGCCTGCCACGAGGTACGCCCCGCGCACCGCAACGTCGTCTCCCTCCAGAGGGATACGTCCGGTCTTTCCCGTGTGTAGCTTTTCGACCCGTCGGGGTTTTGAGCATGAGCCTGAACACCTTTCTCGCGTCCTTGAACCCCTTCCCAGAGTGACCTTCCATCGCTAATTTGTAATCAGCACATGACTGTCCGTGCTGGAACAGACCTGTGCCGCCATTGTCTGTGCGCTTGCTCCGCAGAGGATCCCCGGCATGACCTTGGACGAGCAGTTCCAACCCCCCGCCCCCTGAAACACCCACCTACGGCGTTGTGCTGAAAAATGCACGCACTGCCGCCGGCCTCTCCCAAGTGGCCCTGGGAAACATCGTCTCGTGCAGCGAAAGCCTCATCGGGCTGGTCGAACGCGGCCAGCGAAAGCCGACAAAGAGCTTCACCATCGCGGTCGAGTCCGCCCTCGGCCTGAACGGCGACCTCTTCCGGCTCCTGCCCAACACCCGGGTCATGTCCGTGCCGAAGTGGTTCAGCGAGTGGCCGGCCGTGGAATAAAGCGCCCACACGATCCGCACGTGGTAGCCCCTCGTGGTTCCCGGCCTTCTCCAGACTGCGCGTTATGCACGAGCCATCCTCGCCGCCGAACCGGGAGCCACCGAGCAGTGGATCGAGGAAGCCGTCGAGACCCGGCTACGGCGCCAGTCCGTGTTCGAGCGCAACGATCCGCCTATGTATTGGGCGGTGCTCGACGAATGCGTTCTCCTCCGGCCCGTCGACGGGAAAGAAGTCATGCGGGAGCAGTTGGAGCACCTGCTGGCGATGGCCGAGCGCCCTAACATCTCGATCCAAGTGGTGCCACTGGACGTAGGCTCAACCGCAGGCTTGCTGGGAGGCTTCTCCCTCGCCCGAAGCGAAGGCATACCGGACCACATCTCACTCGAAGACGCCGCGCACGGCTCCGTAACCGCTCACGAGGAAGCCGTGCGGCGCGTTAGTGTCAGATACGACGCTATTCACAAATGGGCGCATCCCATACACATGAGTCAGCGACTGATACGTGAGGTGGCGGCACGGTATGAACATCAGTGACGAACTCGGCGCCGAGCTTGAAGCCGCGCAGTGGACCAAATCAACCCTCTCCGGCTCCAGCGGCGGCGACTGTCTATACGCGGCCAAGCTGAGCGGCGACCGATACGCCATCCGCGACTCCGAACAACCTGACGTTCCACCCATGGTCCTGCGCGGCGACGTCTTCCGCGCCTTCATCGGCGGCGCCAAACTCGGCGAATTCGACTTTTAGCCCTGTCCCGATCAACAAAGTGCCCAGCACAAGCTGTGTGACGATCAGCACGCCTGCAACAAGCTCCTGCGAGGTCGCCCGCCGAGCAAGGCGGCCCGCAGGCTCCAACTTCCGCACCCGCCGCTCATCGCTCAGGGTTCAGGCGATGGCAGCGATGTCGCCGTCGTCGAAGTAGATCGACTGATGGAGCCGACCGCCGAGCGCAGTGGCATACCGGGCAAGAACGTCCTGCCCCGAAATCTTTCCTTGCTCGATCTGCGATACGCGCCCTTTGGTAACCCCCATGCGCTGGGCGATGTCCTGCTGGGTCAGCCCGCGTGCGAGCGGGATAGCCTGCCTGTACCAGGCGTTCCACTGCCCTGACTTAGCACCCGGGACCAGCAGGATGCTAAATCGCCACGGATCGAAGGCGAAGAGGATGCGCACGGTCCCAGGTCGGAGTTCTTTCAGAGAGGAGCGCATGATGGGTCACAGCCGTTGGGAAACCTACAAGGCCAAGCGTCTGCGCGAGATGGAAGCGGATGTGCAGCCTCATCCCGAATACGAGCAGGCGGGCCGTGACCTGGAGCTCGGATACCAGCTACGTGAGATCCGTAAGCGCCGAGGCCTGTCGCAGAAGGTCGTGGCGGAGCGCTCTGGGATGTCCCAACCCGCCCTGTCTCGCATCGAGGGCGGTGGCGGCATCCCGGACATAGCGACACTGCTGCGCCTCGGTGCGGCAATGGGGGTTCGGTTCCGCGTCGAACTCGTCGTCGACAACGACGACACCGCTGAAGTCGAGCCTCTAACGGTGCATCACCGACAGCTCGCGAACGTATGAGTCGCAGGCGGCCACGTCGAGATGTTTCTGATTGACGGTAGCGTGCGCTAGCCAGGACGCTGTGCGACCACGTGGTCCGGGGAGTCGAGCCAGAGGTGGTGTTCCTCCGGTGTGACCGTCATGCCGAACCGGTCGCGCCCCGGTTCCCCCCAGCTCACCCATCGGAAATAGGCGTCCACGACCTCGTCCCACAGAGCCCGCTCACCCACCTGGAACACCTTGTACCGCACGGTGTCCGGACGCCAGTCCACCGCCGCCCACGAGTACGGCTCGGCGGGGTCGGACACCCACAGCCGGTACAGGTCGCCGTCCTCGTCCGGTTCGCCGCTGCCGTTGGAGGTCAGGCCGGTCAGTGCCGCGATGGCCAGATCGGCACCAGCTGGGGCGTGGGCGATCGTGCGCGGGTCGATGCGAGTGGTCAGATGGTGTTTGTCCTCAGGGCCGCGCGGCGGACGGTCATGGATGCCGCGTTGCGAGCGCATCAGCATGTACGAGGCGAAGCCGGGGAAGCGGCCGATCGCCATACCATCGGGCATGGTCACCAGTCGCAATGCGTGGTTGGTGCCGAACCCCGGGCAGTACGGCAGCACGATCACCGCGCCCGGCCGCGACTGCTCGACCCAGGCGTACGGAACGGTCCGGACCCCGCACGTGACGTGGATCCGGTCGAACGGCGCCCGCTGCGGGCACCCGGCAGCGCCATCACCGACGACCAGGTGCGGCTGGGCGCCGGCGGCGGCGAGGTTCTTGGCCGCCTGTCCGGCGACGGCTGAGTCCACCTCGACCGTGCTCACCTCCCCGTGGGCACCGACCAGATGGGACAGCAGGGCAGCGGTCCAGCCGGTGCCGGTGCCGATCTCGAGCACCCGGTGACCGGGGCGGGGGTCCAGCAGGTTCAGCAGGTCGGCGACCGTGCTCGGAGCGGACGCCGAGGACGTGTAGTCACCTTCCATCTCACGCAGGTCTGTGCGTCCGTCGTCGAGCTGGGTGACGATGCTGGTGTCGGAGTAGACGATGTCCCACCAGGTTCTGGGATCGGCGTCGCGGTCGATCAGGACCGCGGTGCCGGTTTTGCGGGGTGAAATCAGACCGACGTCGGGGATGAACAGGTGACGGGGCACCGCGCGGACCGCTTGTTTGACGACGTCCCTGATGTCCCCGAGGGGGTCGAGGTCGGCGATCAACGCCTCCATCCGCACGGTCAGGTCCACTACTTCTTGCCGCCTTCACCCTCACCGTGCTGGCCGGAACCCGTCCGGTTCTCGTCGTCGTTGCTGCCCTGACCTCCCTGCTTGGGGTTGAGCGGCGTGTCCTTGGGGCTGTCAGGGTCTTCGTGTCGGCCCACGGATGTTTCCCTTCACTCGCACCAACTGCTCCCTGTCATCGTATGGTCACGTAATGAATGGAGGGAGAGGCATTTCCGCTGGCTACCTGTCACTTCACGGGGACCCTCGGGTTACATGATGGGGAGATGACGTCGCAGGTCGTAGGGGTTCCGCTCTCGCTGACCGGGAGGTTCGCCCGGTTCGGGGAGCAGGCCGGGCTGGGCCTGGAGGTGTGGCGGGCGGCCTCAGGCGGTGTGGAGCTGGTCGTCGAGGACGATCGGAGCGATCCCGACGTGCTGGAGCGGGTGCTTCGAGGGCTGGCGGGCCGGTGTGATCTGCTGCTGGGGCCTTACTCCACGCTTCTCATGCGCAGGGCGGGGCGGGTCGCGGCGGAGCTGGACCGGCTGGTGTGGAATCACGGCGGGGCGGGTGATGACGTGCAGGGCGCGCATCCCGGTCATGTCGTGTCGGTCCTGGCGCCGGCCGGTGCGTACGCGGAACCGTTCGTGCAGCGGCTGGCCGAGGAGGGCGAGCGCGACCGGTTGTGGGTCGTGCCGGGCAAGGGGAGTTTCGGGCGGCAGGTGGCGGCGGGCGCCGGGCGGACGGCGAACGAATGGGGCATTCCGGTGACCGTGGCCGGGCCTGGGGACGCACTGCCCGTCGGCGGATCGTGGAACCTGCTGTGCTGCGGGTCCTTCGAGGAGGATGTCGCGGTGATCGGGAGAGCCGTCGGTCCGCGGAAGGTCTGCGCCGTGGCGGCCGGGGTGCGGGCGTTCGGGGAGGTGGTCGGCGATCCGTACGGGATCTACGGGGTCGGGCAGTGGTTTCCCGGCGGCGCGGGCGAGGCGGCCGTCGGGGTGTCGGAGCGGGAGTTCGTGACCGCCTACCGGGAGCGGACCGGGGTGGTGCCCGACTATCCGGCCGTGCAGGCGGTGGCCGCCGCCGTGGTCGCGACCCACTGTGCCGCTCTGGCCGGGAGCGCCGGGCGTGCGGCTCTGTGGGGCGTTGCCACCGCTCTGGAGACGACGACGCTGTTGGGGGACTTTCGCGTCGATCCGGGCAGCGGGGCCCAGATCGGGCATCGGGCGGCACTCACCCGCTGGTCGTAGCGGGCCGAACGAATGCCCCGGCCGTGGCGGGTGACCGGTCCTGGCGGGTGAAGGGGGTCGTGAGGGCCGGCCCGCCGTCGTTACGGCGGGCCGGCCCCCGTACGGCTCGCGCCCCCGCCAGAGTGGGCACGAACCGCACGGCTCTCAGCGGCTGATCCGTACCGCGTCGGCGATGACGTAGCCGGTGCCCGAGGTCCACCGGCTCACGCCCACGACGTTGTAGGTGCCGGCGTTGAGCGAGAAGGATCCGATGCTGCGCCAGGATCCGCCGCCGGATCTCTGGTCGACGTAGACGGTCCGGTTGCCGCTCGATGTCGCCACGATGTACGGCGCCGAGCTGTTGTATCCGGCGTCGGACGGATACCAGACCTCCACGTGGTACGTGCCCGCGCTGGGGATGGTGGCCGAGTACCAGGCCGGGTCGCTGGAGGAGACCGGGTCGGCGAAGCGGTAGTCGGCGCCGTGGCGCTGGCTGGAGTAGGTGGAGGTGCCCCAGTTGGCGCTGGCGGAGAACTGGCCGGAGGTGGCGTTGTCGACGGTCGTCGTCCACGACGGCGGGTCGTCACCACCGGTCACGTAGTTCATGTACGTGGTCCAGTTCCAGTGCCTGCCCGGGTCGGTGTGGGTGGCGCCGGGCACCTCGTTGTGCCCGATGATGCCGGTCCGGGTCTTGGGGATGCCGTACTTGTCGCAGAGGTGGCGCGTCAAGGCGGCGGAGGCCCGGTACATGGCGTCGGTGAACCAGGAGGCGTCGTCGACCCAGCCTTCGTGCTCGATGCCGATCGAGCGGGTGTTGTAGGACCAGTTGCCCGCGTGCCAGGCGACGTCCTTGTCGCGCACCATCTGGGTGATGGCGCCGTTGGACGACTTGACCACGTAGTGGGCGGAGACGTTGGCACTGGGGTTCTGGAACCAGGAGATGGTGCCGGCGTACGAGCCCTGGGTGACGTGGATGACCACCCGGTCGATGTTGTAGCTCGATTCCCGGCTGGAGGCGGTGTAGTTGCCGGAGTTGGCCGCGACCCAGGCGGCCGGCGGGTAGTCGGTGCTGGCCACGGCGCGCGCGTTGAGGTCGCGGGCGTTGGCGAGGTCGCCGCGGTCGGCGGTGACCTCCTGCGGCTTGACCTGCACGCCACGGATGTCGATGCCGAGGCCCAGCCCTTCGTAGACGGCGTCGGCGTACAGGCGGGCGAGCTCGGGTGAGGTTGCGTTGCCGTACTTGGCCACGGCCTGGTACCAGCGGCCGATGTCCTTCCTGGCCGTCTCGTCGAGGCCGAGCTTGTCGGCGTGGGCTCGCAGGACGGCGGCGCCGCCGAGGATGTTGGCCTCGTCGTCGGCGCGCAGCTTGTCGACCGGGAGCTTGGTGAGCTCTGCGGCCTGTTCGAGCGAGTGGTTGGTGGGGTTGCTGACCAGGTGCATCACGCCGTAGCCATTGCTGGCGCTGGGCTCGCCGCCGTGCCCGTCGAGGTGGGTCTCGGCGTAGGCGAGGGCGACGAGGAGGTCGCGGGGCACGTCGTGTTCGGCGGCGGCGCGGTCGAACGCGGCGGCGAGCGGGTTCTCCTCGGCCGTGGCGACGGCGGGCTGACCTGCGACGATGAGCAGGACGGCGAGGAGGGAGGTGGCGAGGGCGGCTAATCGCGTGCGGGCGAGAGTCATGGGTGCTCCTCGTTGAGGGTAACGGGGGCACGGTACGACACCTTCCTGACTAATGTCGATAATTGACATTACTTCCCGGTTAAGTGAAACTTTTCGCCCCACCTTTCCGGGAGGCGAGAGGCTCGTGAGATTGGGCCCCTGAAAACTATTGCGCTTTCAACAAGTGGCGCTGAAACTTCCTTTCGTGACCGCGCTCCTGCGTACCGTCCTGGCGGCGCTCACCGCCGCACTTGTCAGCATCGTGGCCCCCGTCCCAGCGCCTGAAGCCAGGGCAGCCACCGCGTCAGCCGACTGCGCGACCGACCCCGCGACCCCGAAGCGCCAGCTCAGGGCCATGTGGATCTCCTCGGTCGCGAACATCGACTGGCCGAGCCGCACCGGGCTGAGCGTGTCGGCGCAGCAGGCGGAGTTCCGGGCCTGGCTCGACCTGGCCGTACGCAAGCGCATGAACGCCGTGATCGTGCAGATCAGGCCGACGGCCGACGCCTTCTGGCCGTCGCCCCACGAGCCGTGGTCGCAGTGGCTGACCGGCACCCAGGGCCGCGACCCCGGCTACGACCCGCTGGCGTTCATGGTGAACGAGGCACACGCCCGCAACCTGGAGTTCCACGCCTGGTTCAACCCGTACCGGATCGCCAACCACGACGACCCGAACAGGCTGGTCTCCACGCACCCCGCGCGCACGAACCCCGGCTGGCGCTTCGCCTACGGCGGCAAGCTCTACTACAACCCGGGCATCCCGGAGGTCCGCGCCTTCATCGAGAACGCGATCATGGACGCCGTCTCCCGCTACGACGTGGACGGCGTGCACCTCGACGACTACTTCTACCCCTATCCGGTGAGCGGCCAGACCATCCCCGACGCCGCCACGTACGACAGGTACGGCGCCGGGTTCGCCACCATCGGCGACTGGCGGCGCAACAACGTCAACCTCCTCGTACGCGAGCTCGACCAGCGAATCCACGCCGCCAAGCCGCACGTCTCGTTCGGCATCAGCCCGTTCGGCATCTGGCGCAACGCCGGCACCGACCCGCTCGGCTCGCGCACCTCGGGCCTGCAGTCCTACGACGCGATCTACGCCGACAGCCGCGAATGGGTCAAGCAGGGCTGGGTCGACTACATCTCGCCGCAGATCTACTGGCACATCGGGTTCTCCACCGCCGCGTACGAGGTGCTCACCGCCTGGTGGTCGGACGTCGTACGCGGCACCGGCGTGCAGCTCGTCGTCGGCCAGGCCGCCTACCGGGCGGGCGCGTCCGGGGAGGCCGCCGCCTGGCAGGACCCGGCCGAGCTGAGCGACCACCTGCACGACAACAGGAAACACCCCGAAGTGGTCGGCGACGTGTTCTTCAGCGCCAAGGACGTCAGAGCCGACAGGATCGGCGCGTTCACCCGGGTCGTCGACGCCCACTACACCAGGCCCGCGCTCCTGCCCGCGCGCGGCTCGGGCAGCGCGCCGGGCGCGCCGTCGATCACCTCGGCCGCGCGCGCCTCGGACGGCGTCCGGCTGGCCTGGACGGGCTCGGGCACCGCGTACGCGGTGTACCGGGTGGACGGGGCGCGGTCCGCGGCCGACCCGTGCTTCTTCGCCGACGCCCGCAACCTCGTCACGACGACCCGGCAGACCACGTTCACGGACACGACCGCCGACGGCTCGGCCTACACCTACTACGTGAGCGCGCTCAACCGCACCCACCAGGAAAGCACGCCGAGCGCGGGCCGGGTCGTGGAGGCGGGCGGCGGCACGTTCAGCGTCGTCGTCGACAACGCCGGCACCGGCTTCACCGCCAGCACGAACTGGGGCACCTCCTCCTTCTCCGGGCAGCTGCACGGCACCGACTACCGCTTCGCCCAGCCGGTGTCGGCCAGCGACCCCGCCTGGTTCCGTGCGGCCATCCCCAGCGCGGGAACCTACCGGGTCGAGGTGTGGTATCCGTCCGATCCCGGCTACAACAGCGCGACCCCGTACATCGTGGCGGCCTCAGGCGGCAACCGAACGGTCTCCGTCGACCAGCGCTCGGGGGGCGGGCAATGGCGGGTGCTCGGGACGTACACGCTGGCGGCCGGCACCTACGACGTGGTCGGCGTGAGCCGCTGGACACCCGCCACGGGATACGTGATCGCCGACGCGGTCCGCATCACCAGGGCGTGACCGGTCGTGCGCTGAGGGGTGGGCACGCCAGTCCCGCGAACGTACGATGAGCCGGTGGACGGAGCCCGCCCGCGGCCGATCGACGCGATCGCGGTCATCGTCGCAGCAGGCCTGACCGCGGCGACCGGCTACCAGGGTCTGGTGCTGGCGCTTCTGATGGCGCCGGCGCTGTCGCTGCTCTGGATGCGCAGGGTCCCGCTCACGGTCGCGTGGATCAGCGCGGGCACGGCGCTCGCCCTGCCGGTGCTCCTCGTGTTCGCGGCGCCCGCCGCGGTCCCGCCCGTGGGCGCGCCGTTCTGGCCGCCCACGGCCGCGTTCGCCGCGTACGGCGCGATGGCGTTCGCCGGAAACCGGCCCAGTGATCGGCCCGGCGACCGGCTTACTGATCGGCACCCCGGGGCCGCGCAGTGGTTGCCGGTGATCGTCCTGGCCCTCGCCGTGCTGGCGCTGCCCCACCAGATGCCCCTCGTCCTGCGTACCGAGACGGTGATCGCACTCGCGGTCATGTACGGGATGTACACCGCCGCCCGGGCCCGGATCCGGCGCGGGCAGGCCGAACGGGCCGAGCGGATCGAGCGCGAACGGCTGGCGGGCGAGATGCACGACGTGGTCACCTATCGCGTGAGCCGGATGGTGTTGCAGGCCGGGATGCTGGCCATGAGCGCGCCCGACGAGCGGGTGCGGACGGCGGCCGAGGAGCTGCGGGCGACGGGCTGCGAGGCGCTGGACGAGCTGCGCCACATGGTGGCGCTGCTGCGGCGCACGTCGGGAGAGGGCTTCGACCTGGGGTTGCCGCTGCCCGACCTGCGACCGCTGATCACCGAATCGGCCTGCGCGGGGGTGCCCGTCGAGCTGGCGGTGACCGGCACGCCCGCGCCGGTGCCGGGCGTGGTGGGGCGGGCGGCGTACCTGCTGGTGCGGGAGGCCCTGACGAACGTGCGCAAGCACGCGCCCGGCGCGGACGCGCGGGTGCAGGTGAGCTACCGGCCGGGAGCCGTACGGCTGAGCGTGCGCAACACTCCCGGCAGGCCGGACGCCTGGGTCGCCGTCAGCGACCCCGGCATGGGCCTGCTCGACCTGTGCCGGCACGTGGAGCTGGCCGGCGGCACCATGGAGATCGGCCAGGACGCCGACGGCGGCTTCCGCGTCGACGCGTCCTTCCCCACGTCACGACCGTGACCGTCAGGCCCGGTCGTCCCGTGCGCCACCGGCCGTGACCCGTCAGTCCCAGCCGGCCAGGGCCTGTTCGAGCTCGGCCCGGACGGCCACGGGGTCGTAGCCGGGGATGGCCTCGCGCAGCACCTCGTCGGTCTGCCGCTCGGCGTCGGCGCACGCCGCACCGATCGCCGCGAGCACCTCGTCGGCCAGGTCTCTGCTGCCCAGCCGCATGGCGCGGGGGTCGAACGTGACGTCGAGGACGCGGCCCTCCTGGTCGACCGACGCCGTCACGTGTCGCGACGGCCCCTTTCCGGTGCCGACGATCTTGTCGAGGTCGTTCTGCGCGGCCTCCATCCTGGCCATGAGCTGGTCGCCCTGCCGCACGGGCGCGTCGACGTCCTCCTCGTCGCCGAAGGGCTGGTCGAAGCCGTACACGTTCCGCCTCCCGTTCACGAAAGAAGGTCGCGGGCCGCCTGCTCGACCCGGTCGCGGACGAACGTCTCGTCGAGCGGCTTGGGCAGCGCGTCGGCGCGTTCCGATGCCTCGTCCGCTATCTCCCGCGCCTGGCGCGCGGCCTCCTCCTGCGCGGCGCGCAGCACCGCCGTCACCTGGCCGCCGAGCGCCCGCTCGCCCTGCCGCAGCGCCCGCGGGTCGATGCGCAGGCGCGTCACCCTTCCGTGCCCGTCGGCGGCCGCATCGATCAGCCCGTCCCTGCTCTCCGCCCGGCCCTGTACCTGACCGATCGCGGCCTGAGCGGCTTTGATGCCGCGGATGACCTCCCGGCTCTTCTCGACGTACCGGGCCACGAACTCCGCGTCGTCCTCCGGTGCTGGTGGGCGCATGTCTCACTCCGATGGTCATGAGCGAACCAGCGGCCCAGTCTAGCGACAGATGGTTCGATCCTTACCAATGTGCCAAATGTCATGACAAGTCACGCAATATCGCTAATGAGTCACAGTACAATTACTGATATGACGGGAATGGAGATGGACCTGGGAGGAACGGGGCAAGATGCCTCCCTGGTCAGGACCCACGCGGAGGAACACCACGCCGCTCTCAACCCCCTCGCTCACCGCGGGGACGGCGTCTCCTCCTTCGGGGATGATGGCACGTTCGGCATGTTCATCGGCGCGTACGCCGAGAGCCGGCAGGTGTCGATGGCCGTGCACCAGGGGCTTTCCACGGTGATGCAGGACACTGGCGACGGCATGCACCTTGCGGTCAGGAACGCCGCGGACACCGAGGCCGCGAACGCCGAGGCGTTGAGAGACGCCGGTGCCGCATGGGCATAACCGTGCCTCCAGAGGTCAGCGGCATCATGCCGATGGTCAGCAACTGGTACACCATCGACGAGGACGACATGCGGACGGAGAGCGCCGCCGCCCGCGCCACGTCCACACAGGGGGTCTCCGCCGCCGCGCAGGGGGAGAGCGCGGTACGCGGCGCCGGGCAGCACTACGGCGGCGAGTCCGGCACCGCCTTGCAAGCTCACTGGGACAAGACGGGGCTCAGCGGCGGCCACCTCGACCAGGCCGCCAACGCGGCGAGGCTGGCGCCCGTGGGTCTCGAAGGCGCGGCCAACGTGGTGTCCGGGGTGAAGGTCGCGACCATCATGCAGGCGGCGCACGCCTCGGTCGACGTCGCGCGGCTGCTGGCTCTGGGCGCCGTGGCCGGCGGCACGGCGTTCGCCGTCAGGCGCATCCTCCTGGCCAGGGCCCGCAACCGGGTGATCAGGAAACAGGGCGTGCAGGGCACCGGCGACGTGCTCGGCCAGCTGCTGCGCCGCCGGGTCACCGAGCCGGGACGCCGCATCCTCGACGATCTCAACCGCCTCAACGGCCCCCGCGGAACGCCCGCGCTGGCGGGCACGGGCGGCCGCAGCCTCCCGATGCGCCCGGCAGGACTGCGCTCGCAGTCCGGCCCTCGCTCCGTCCAGGACGGCATGGCCCAGATGGGCCGCAGGAGCGGCAGGGGCAGGGGCAACTCGGGTGGCGACAACAACGGAGGTTTCTTCTCCCGCCACGCGAGGCAGCGCCAGGAAGAGCGCGACGTCTCCGAGCAGCAGATCAATGAGACCCTGTCGCAGGGAACCAAGAAGCCCGGCAAGAACCCCGGCACGTCCGAGTACGAGGGGGACGACGGCCTGGTGGTGATCCGGAACGACAGCAACTTCAAGGTCATCACGACCTTCTGGAGAAGAAGGGGGTAGCAGGCTTGCGGATCGAATACAACGACGAGAACGACGTCGCCTACGTCTACCTCGTTGACACCATCAACGCCGGCGAGTCGGCGACCCAGATCCCGGTGGAGGCCGACGAGATACCGGGATACGTCATCCTCGACCTGGACAAGGAGGGCGCTCTGCTGGGGATCGAGATCGTCGGCGCCTCCCGCATCCTGCGCCCCGCGACCCTCTCGGCGGCGCAGAACGACGGGACGGGCCAGGACCTGATCTGAGGTCGCGGGCCGAGGCCCGCCCCGCCTTCCTGGGTTCGTCGCTCTCCTGAGCGGAAAGGGCTCCTGTGTGAGCCACGAGATTCTCAGGGCCGAAGGGCTGCGGAAGACGTTCCCCGGCGTGGTCGCGCTCGACGGCGTCGACCTGAGCCTGCGCACCGGTGAGGTGCACGTCCTGCTGGGCGAGAACGGCGCGGGCAAGAGCACGCTGATCAAGATCCTGTCCGGGGCGTACCATCCGGACGGCGGCCGGGTGCTCATGGACGGCAGGCAGGTGCACATCCGCTCGGCGGGCGACGCGCAGCGGCTCGGCATCGCGACCATCTACCAGGAGTTCAACCTCGTCCCACAGCTCACGGTGGCGGAGAACCTGGCGCTCGGCCGCCCGCCCCGCAGGTTCGGGTTCGTCGACATCAAGCGTATGGAGCAGCAGGCCCGCAAGCTGCTCGAACGGGTCGGCGTGGACGTGGACCCGCGCACGCCGACCGCCAGGCTCGGCATCGCGCGCATGCAGATGGTGGAGATCGCCAAGGCGCTGGCGCTGGACGCGCGCGTCCTGATCATGGACGAGCCGACCGCGGTGCTCACCACGAGCGAGGTGGCCAGGCTGTTCGCGATCGTCAGGCAGCTGCGCGACGAGGGCGTGGCCGTCGTGTTCATCACCCACCACCTGGAGGAGATCGCCGACATCGGCGACCGGGTGACCGTGCTGCGTGACGGCAGGTCCGTGGCCGAGGTGCCGGCGAACACCCGGCGGGACGAGCTGGTCGGCCTGATGGTCGGGCGGCCCATCGACCAGCAGTACCCGCGCGCTGCTCCGGATCGGCCGGCCGAGCGGGGGGAGCCGCTGCTGGAGGTGCGCGGGCTGACCCGGCGGGGCGTGTTCGACGACGTGTCGTTCGAGGTGCGGGCCGGCGAGGTGGTCGGCATGGCAGGGCTCGTGGGAGCGGGCCGCACGGAGGTGGCGCGGGCGGTGTTCGGCGCCGACCGTTACGACGCGGGCCAGGTGTCCGTACGCGGCCGGCGGCTGCCGCCCGGCGACGTGCACGCCGCCATGGAGGCCGGGCTCGGCCTGGTCCCCGAGGACCGCAAGGCCCAGGGCCTGGTGCTTGGCGCGGACGTCGCCGAGAACCTGGGCCTGGTCACCATGCGCGACGCCACGCGGGCCGGGTTCGTGGACCGGCCGGGCCTGCGCAGGACCGCCGCCAGGGTGGCCGAGCAGCTCGGCATCCGGATGACCGGGCTGAGCCAGGAGGTGCGCACGCTCTCCGGCGGCAACCAGCAGAAGGTGGTCATCGGCAAGTGGCTGGCGGCGAACGCGAAGGTGCTCATCCTCGACGAGCCGACGCGCGGCGTCGACGTCGGGGCCAAGGTCGAGATCTACCAGCTGGTCAACGCGCTCACCGCCGCCGGCGACGCGGTGCTCATGATCTCCAGTGACCTGCCGGAGGTGCTCGGGATGAGCGACCGGATCCTCGTCATGGCGCGTGGGCGGCTCGTGGGCGAGCTGCGCGCCACCGAGGCGACGCAGGACGACGTGATGGCGCTCGCGACCATGGAGGCCTCCCATGTCCGCTGACGTGCTCCCCCGCCGCTCGCCGGCCGCCGCGTGGCTGGCCGAGAACGGTGCCGTGGTCGCGCTCGTGGTGCTGGTCGTGGCGCTGTCGCTGCTGTCGGCCGACTTCCTGAGCCTGACGAACCTGCTCAACGTCGGCGTCCAGGCCGCCGTCACGGCGATCCTGGCGTTCGGGTCGACGTTCGTGATCGTGACGGGCGGCATCGACCTGTCCGTCGGGTCCGTCGCGGCGCTGTCGGCGATCTCCCTCGCCTGGACCGCCACGTCGGCCGGGCTGCCGTGGCCGCTGGCCACTCTGCTGTCGCTCGCGGTCGGCGTCGCGTGCGGGCTGGTCAGCGCGGCTCTCATCGCGTACGGCAAGCTGCCGCCGTTCATCGCCACGCTGGCCATGCTCGGCATCGCCCGCGGCCTGGCCCTGGTCGTCTCGGAGGGCAGCCCGATCGCGATGCCCGACGCCGTGTCGGAGCTGGGCGGCACGATCGGGACCTACCTGCCGATCCCCCTGATCGTGATGGTGGTCATGGGCGTGATC
This sequence comes from Nonomuraea sp. KM88, assembly GCF_052245635.1. Taxonomy (NCBI): domain Bacteria; kingdom Bacillati; phylum Actinomycetota; class Actinomycetes; order Streptosporangiales; family Streptosporangiaceae; genus Nonomuraea; species Nonomuraea sp. KM88. The sequence goes on from NZ_JBQQCC010000008.1 coordinate 234,273, forward strand.
GCGGCGGTGATCCTCAACAGGACCTATTCGGGCCGCGCCATGTACGCCATCGGCGGCAACGAGGAGGCCGCGCGGCTGTCGGGGATCAAGGTGGGCCGGCAGCTGCTCATCACGTACGCGCTGTCCGGGGGTTTCGCCGCGGTGGCCGGGATCGTGCTGGCCAGCCGCCTGGCCTCGGCGCAGCCGCAGGCGGCGGCGGGCTACGAGCTCGACGCGATCGCGGCCGTGGTGATCGGCGGCGCGAGCCTGTCCGGCGGGAAGGGCAGGGCGCTCGGCACGCTCGTCGGGGCGCTCATCCTGGCCGTGTTGCGCAACGGACTGAACCTGCTGTCGGTTTCGGCGTTCTGGCAGCAGGTCGTGATCGGCGTGGTGATCGCGCTCGCGGTCCTCGTCGACACCCTGCGGCGCAGGGGAACCAACTAGGAGGGGATACATCATGCGCAGTCCCGCGATCATCATGGCCGCGGCCGTGCTCGGGCTGGCCGCGTGCGGCTCGGGCGGCGGTGGCGGGGGCGGCGGCGCTCAGGAGGGCGAGCTGAAGCTCGGCATGTCGGTGTCGACGCTGAACAACCCGTACTTCGTCCAGCTGCGCGACGGCGCGCAGGCCGAGGCGAAGAGGCTCGGGGCCACGCTCACCGTCACCGACGCCCAGAACGACGCGTCGCAGCAGGTGAACCAGGTCCAGAACTTCACCAGCCAGAACATGAAGGCGATCATCATCAACCCGGTCGACTCCGACGCGGCCGCCCCGGCGGTGAAGGCGGCGGAGCGGGTCGACATCCCGGTCGTCGCGGCCGACCGCGGGGTCAACGGCGCCGAGGTGGCGCAGACGGTGGCGTCCGACAACGTGGCGGGCGGCAAGATGGCCGCGCAGGAGCTGGCCAAGCAGCTCGGAGAGAAGGGCGAGGTGGCCGTGCTCCAGGGCACGCCGGGCACGTCCGCCTCGCGCGACCGCGGCCAGGGGTTCACGCAGGGCATCGCGGCGTACCCGAACATCAAGGTCGTCGCCAAGCAGCCGGCCGACTTCGACAGGACCAAAGGGCTGGACGTCATGACCAACCTGATCCAGTCGCATCCCGGCGTCACCGGCGTGTTCGCGGAGAACGACGAGATGGCGCTGGGCGCGATCAAGGCGCTGGGGGCCAAGGCCGGGCAGCAGGTCAAGGTGGTCGGCTTCGACGGCACGCCGGACGCGCTGAAGGCCGTGCAGGCCGGCACCATGGCCGCCACCGTCGCGCAACAGCCCAAGCTGCTCGGCCGGCAGGCGGTGGAGGCCGCCGTGCAGGTCGCCAAGGGCGAGACGGTGCAGAAGACGGTGGCGGTGCCGGTGAAGGTGGTGACGAAGGAGAACGTCGCGGACTTCCAGGCCTCCTGAGCAGGTCAGGCGGTGGCGCCGCCGTCGATCACGTGGTCGTGGCCCACGACGAACGACGACTCGGGCGACGACAACCACAGCGCCGCGGCGGCGATCTCCTCGGGGGCCGCGACCCGGCCGATCGGCAGCGCGTCCTTCATGCGGATGTCCCGCTCCTCGGGGGTCTCGCCGGGCCGCGCGGACATGGGCGAGTCGATCGGGCCGGGGCTGAGGGCGTTGATGCGTACGCCCTCCGCGATGTATTCGAGTGCCGCCGTACGGGTCAGGTGGCTCACGGCCGCCTTCGACGCGACATAAGCGCCGGCCCCGGGCAGCCGCCAGTGGGCGCCGAGGTTGGAGGCGACGTTGACGATGACGCCGCCGCCGTGCGCGCGCATGTGAGCGATCTCGTGCTTCATCGACAGGAACACGCCCTTGAGATTGACCGCCAGCACGTCGTCCCAGACGTCCTCGTCATAGCCGGCCACCGGCGCCAGCGTGCCGAAGATCCCGGCCGCGTTGAACGCCACGTCGAGCCGCCCGAACCGCGTGACGGCCGCCTCCACCATGGCGGCGACCTCGGCGGACCCGGTGATGTCGAGCGCGAACGCCCCGGCCCGCCCCCCATCCGCCTCGATCTGCCGCACGACCTCGGCCAGCCGCCCGGGGTCGCGGCCCGCGAGCAGCACGGCCGCGCCCTCCCTCGCGTACGCCAGCGCGGCCGCACGGCCGACGACCCCGCTGGCGCCCGTGACGAGCGCGACCTTGCCTGCGAAACGTTCTGCCATTATTCCATACCAATCGTTCTTAAATGTTGATGACGTTCATCGCCTGATCGACCGCGTCACGCAGCCGCCGGTGCGGATCGGGGTCGGCCCTGCCGAGCACCCTGACGCCCTGCAGCAGCACGAGCAGGAACCTGGCCAGCGCGTGCGGGTCCTTCTCCGCGGGGATCTCGCCCTGGGCCCGCGCCCTGACGAGGGCGGCGGCGATCGCGGTCTCCAGCTCCGCCCAGCTCGCGACGACCTTCGCCGACATGGCCGCGTCGCGCGCGGCGAACTCCACGGCGGTGTTCACCACCATGCAGCCTCTTCGCAGCTCGTCGGCCAGGCATTCGGCGACGTAGGCGTCGAGGAACGCCCGGATCGCGGGCAGCGCGGGCCCCGGCTGGGCCAGCGGCCCGACGACGTCGCGCTGCGCCAGGTAGCGCTCCAGCGCCCGCAGGTAGAGCTCCCGCTTGCCGCCGAACGTGGCATAGACGCTCGCCCGCGCGACGCCCAGGTGCCCGACGAGGTCGGCCATCGACGTCGCCTCGTAGCCGCGTTCCCAGAAAAGGTCCAGCGCCTTCTGCAACGCGATGTCCGGGTCGAACTCCTTGTTCCTCGCCATGCCGCCAAGCTAACACATTCAAGAACGATCGGTCCAGATAGAGGCACGAGGCCACCGGCCGCAGAACGGACGGGAAACCGGTCGTGAGACCCCGCCGCCGGGGCAGGTGCCTGGGACCGGGCCACGGGTCCCAGGGACCCACCGGGGGATGCTGGATGAACGGTAGGAGAAGCTCGCCATGGCAATCACTGACGCCCTCCTCCCGCCGGCCGGGCACGGCGAGGCAGGGGCGGACGCCGACGACCTCACGGCGACGGCGCTGCTCAACTGCCTCCTACGCGAGGTGGCCGGGCCGTACGGCCCCGAACCCGGGGCGTACCTGCTGCCCGCGACCGGCCGCGTCCTGCGGGTCCGGAACGCGCGCCACCCCGGCAGGCCCGCCCTCCGCACGCCCGGCGGCTGGCGCGAGCTGACGCTGGCCGAGCTGGTCACGCTGGCCTCCGCCGAGCTGCGCGCCGGCACGGGGGTCGGCAACGACGCGCTGCCCGCCGAGATCCTGCACAGCCGGGACGTCACGGCGGCGCTGCTGGCCGCCAGGCGGACCGCCGCGCCGCCCGCGGACCCGTACCTGCGCTCGGAGCAGGCTCTGGTGGCGGGCCACCGCTACCATCCCGCGCCCAAGGCGCGCGGCGGGTCGGGGCCGGAGGTGTGGCTGCGGTACTCGCCGGAGGCGCACGCGAGCTTTCCCCTGCCGCTGCTCGGCGTCCCCGCCGAGGACCTGGTGGAGGAGGGTGACACCACCGGCCTCGACCTTCTCGGACGCGCGGCAGGACCCGACCTGCCCGGCGCGTTCGCGGCCGGGCCCGACGGGCACGGAGGGTTCGCGGCGGCGCGGGACCGGCCCGGCGGGTTCGACGCCGGCGGCCTGGTGGCGCTGCCCGCTCACCCCTGGCAGGTGGAGTTGCTGGGCGGCCTGCGCGGCGGGCGGCTGCGCCACCTCGGGGTCACGGCGGCCGTGGCCGTGCCGACCGCGTCGATCCGCACGGTGTACCTGCCGGAGGCGGACCTGTTCTGCAAGTTCAGCCTGGACGTGCGGATCACGAACGACGTCCGCCGGCTGTGGCTGCGCGATCTGCGCCGCCTGCCCGTGGTCGCCGACGCGCTGGACCTGGCCTTCGACGACCTGCCTTGTCACCTGCCGCGCCCGGCCGTGCTGCGCGACCGGGGCTACCGCAGCGCCCGGCTGGGCTCGGACGGCGGCGAGGGGCTCGCCGCGATCGTCCGCGACGGGCTGCGCGAGCACGTTCGTCCCGGACTGACGCCGCTGCTGTCGGCGGCGATCACCGAGGGGTTCGCCGGCAACCCGCTCGACGGGCTGGGCGAGGAGCAGGCGCTGGCCTGGTGGGGCGCCTATCTCGACCACGTGGTGCCCCCGCTCCTGCACGCCTACCTGCGCCACGGCGTGGTGCTCGAATGCCACCTGCAGAACGTGCTGATCGCGGTGGACGGGCAGGGCATGCCCGCGCAGGCCGTCTTCCGCGATCACGAGGGCGTCAAGCTGGTCGCGGACCGGCATCCCGCGCTCGGGGACGCGCCGCTGGTGAGCCGTTCCTACGCCTGGGAGCGGCTGGTGTACTGCCTGGTGACCAACCACCTACGAGAGATCGCCGGCTCGGTCGCGGCCCGCCATCCGGGGCTGCGCGCGGAGTTGTGGGCGCGGGCCAGGGGCGTGTTCGCCGCCGCGGGCAAGGACCACGACGACCCCGTGGAGCTGCGCGACCTGCTGTCGGCTTCGCACGTGCCGGCCAAGGCCAATCTCACGCTGCGCTGGCTGGGCGCCGACGGCGGCGACATGCGGTGCGTGCCCGTGCCCAACCCGTTGAGACTCTTTACGCCATAAGCTATTCTCGCCGGGACAATAGTTTACGGCGTATCGAATCAGCGAGGAGCCCGCCATGGCCAAGGCGACGTTGCACGACGGAAGCACCATCGACGTGGAGGTGCACGGCTCGGGCCCGGCCCTGCTGCTGCCCGTCGACCCGCGCCCCGTCGAGGGCGAGCAGGCCGACGAGATGCGGAAGTGGGGCGCCGACCCGGCCCTCGGGCGCTCGCTCATCGACGGCCTCGGCGACGCCTTCCAGGTCATCGCCTTCGACTACCAGGGCCACGTCATGGCCACGCCCAAACCCGCCACGCTCACGCCCGCCGCCATCGCGGCCGACCTGGTGGCCGTGGCCGACGCGGCGGGAGCCGAGCGGTTCGCGTACTACGGCTACTCGTGGCTGGCGGTGAGCGGGTTGCAGCTGGCGATCAGGACCGACCGGCTCTCGGCGCTCGTCATGGGCGGCTTCCCGGCGTACGGGGCGCCGTACGCGGAGATGTTGCGGGTGACGAACGCGACGTACGAGATGGCCACCGGGCAGGCGCCCCAGCCTGAGAAGACCGACAAGACCGAAACGGGCGACGCGTACGACTGGTCGTCGGCCGAGGTGGCCACCACCGAGGAGCAGACCCGGCAGTTCGTCACCCTCTACGAGGAGTTGCAGGGGTTCGACGACCGGGCCGTCCGGCTCTCCTGCCCGCGGCTCTGCTTCGCCGGATCGGCCGACGAGATCCACTACGACGAGCGGTGGGGCGGCACGCACGTCAGCATCGGCGGCACCCTGGCCCGCCACCGGGCCGACCTCGAAACTCTCGGCTGGGACGTCCAGGTGCTCGACGGGCTCGACCACATGTCCGCCATGCACTCGGCGACCGTGCTGCCGATCCTGCGCCCGTGGCTGGCCGGGGCGCTCTCGGCTCACCTCTGAGGCGTGTCCTGGTACGGCCACGGCGAGGCGCCCACCACCGTCCCGTACAACAGGTGGTCGGCCAGCAGCGCGATCCGCTCCACGGCGGTGCCCTTCCTGCGCGGCAGGCCGAGGGCGGGCGCGATGGCCGTCTCGAACGCGGCCCAGACCAGCAGCCCGTAGACGGGGCCCGCCCACTTCCGGCGGCGCACGGCGCCCGGCAACAGCCCGAAGACCGCCCCGCCGACCGCCCCGTACGTCCAGTGCACCGCCTCCACCAGGGCCGGCCGGCGCCCGACCGGGATCTTGTGGAACATCCGGGGAGCGGTCCGCTCGATCACCGACTCCGGCGGCGTCCTCTCGACCAGCCCGAGCGCGGTGGTGAACTGTCTGCTGCCCGACATCGCCATGGACGCGATCGCGCCGCGGGCGGCGGCCCGCCTGACCGGCCTGCGCCGTGGCTCCGGCTTCCGCCGGGGCTCGGCTTCCGCAGGCAGATCAGGGCGGGCCGGAAGGGTCTGTGTCATGAGCTGCCGTCTACCGAACGGCGAGCCCGCCAAACCTCAGGGCATCGCCCGCATGCGGCCGATGATGGCGGTGGACGACCGGTCGCGGACGTAACCGAGCACGCGCACCTCGCCGCCCTGCGAGCGCACCAGCGGGGCCTCCGCGAGCATCTCGGGGGTGTAGTCGCCGCCCTTGACGTAGATCTCGGGCCGGATCATCCTGAGCAGCCGCTCCGGCGTGTCCTCGTCGAACTCGGTCACGTAGTCGACGTCGTTCAGCGCCGCCAGCACCGACATGCGGTCCTCGCACGGGTTGACCGGGCGTCCCGGGCCCTTCAGCCGGGCCACGCCCGCGTCGCTGTTGACGGCCACCACGAGCACGTCGCCGAGCCGCCCCGCCTCCGCCAGGTAGCTCACGTGCCCCCGGTGCAGCACGTCGAAGCAGCCGTTGGTGAACACCACCCGCTCGCCCCTGCGCCGGTGCTCGTCCAGCAGCTGGGCGAGGCTCTCCGCCGTCTGGACCGTCCCCTCGTGGCGGCGCAGCGCGCGCATCAGCTCGTGGCGGGTGCAGACGGCCGTCCCCTGGCGCCGTACGACGACGCCGGCCGCCGCCTGGCCCGCCTCCGCGGCCTCCTCGGGCGAGGCCCCGCCCGCCAGCCAGAGAGCGAACGCGGCGGTGTAGGTGTCGCCCGCGCCCGTCGCCATGTGCTGCGGCGCGGGCCTGGCGTAGGTCCGGTACGGCGGCAGGCCGCGCCTGTGCAGCAGGGTGCCCTCCCCGTCCAGCGTGGTGACCACGACCCCGGCCCTGGTCAGCTCCAGCAGCCGTTCCGACCGGGCCGCCAGGTACGCCGGCCGGTCGGCGGGCTCCACACCGTCGTCGAGCAGGCGTACGACCTCGGCGAAGTTCGGGAGCACCGCGGCCGGCGCGCACTCCCGCCACGCCGCCACCGCGTGCGCGTCCACCACCAGCAGGGGCGCCCCGGCGAGCGCCCGGCGCACGGCCGGGGTGCACACGCCGCCTCCGTAGTCGCACGCGACGACCACGTCGGCCCCCGCCATGGCGCCGGCCAGCCGCCCGAGCAGCCGCCGCTCCGCATGGCCGGGGATGCCGTCGAGGTCCTCCTCGTCGTAGCGCGCGGTGAGCTGGCCGCTGGTGACCAGCCGCCGCTTGTGCGCGGTACGCCGCCCCGGCACCGTCTGCAGGTCCGTCCCGACGCCGCGCAGCTGGAGCGAGCGCACCAGGGTCTCGCCGCACTCGTCGTCGCCCACGACGCCGACGAGCCGGACGCGGGCGCCCAGCGCCACCAGGTTGGCGGCGGTGTTGGCGGCGCCGCCCGGCGCGACCACGGTGGTCTCCAGGCTCATCACGGGCACCGGCGCCTCCTGCGCCAGGCGCTTGGCCGAGCCGTACAGCCACGAGTCGAGCATGACGTCGCCGACCACCGCGGCGCTGATGACCCGCTCTGTGCCCATGAGAGGCGCATACCAGCAAAAGGCCAGGTCAAACCCACGATGGAGTATTTAGGCGGGTGTTACGGGCATGACGTCTCGGGGTAGCCAGGCGGCTATGCACCACCCTTCACACCACGCGCCCGGCAGCCTCCGTACGGGAGGCGCCATGACGGCGCTGGTCGGCGGGGTGGAACGGATCGCGGTGCTGCGGGCCAACGCCCTCGGCGACTTCCTGCTGGCCGTGCCGGCGCTGGAGGCGCTCAAGCGGGCCTACCCCGGCGCGCACCTGACGCTGCTGGGCATGCCGTGGCACGCCGCGTTCCTGGCGGGACGGCCGGGGCCCGTGGACGACGTGGTGGCGCTGCCGCCGATCTCGGGCGTGTCCACGGTCGAGCCCGGGCACGCCGCGCCCGACAAGCTGTGCGAGCGGCTGCGCAGGCGCCGGTTCGACCTGGCGGTGCAGATCCACGGCGGTGGCCGCTACTCCAACCCGTTCATCCGCCGGCTGGACGCCAGGGTGAGCGCGGGGATGCGCGCCCCCGGCGCCGAGCGGCTGGACCGCTGGGTGCCGTACACCGACTACCACCACGAGACGCTGCGCTTCCTGCAGGTCGCCGCGCTGGTCGGCGGGGTCGCGGACGGGCTGGACCCGCGGCTGGCGCTCACCGCGGCCGACCGCGCCGAGGCGACGGAACTGCTGGGCGAGCCGCCGCCCGGGCTGGTGGCCGTGCATCCGGGCGCGCGCGACCCGCGGCGGCGCTGGCCTGTGGAACGGTTCGCCGAGGTCGCCGACCGGCTGGGCAGGCCGGTCGTGGTGACGGGCACCCGCGAGGAGGAGGACCTGGTGCTGGGCGTGGTCGAGGCGATCCGGCGGCCCGCCGTCGCCGTCGTCGGCGCGCTCGGCATCGGCGGGCTGGCCGCGCTGTACGAGCGCTGCGACCTGCTGGTGTCCAACGACACGGGCCCGCGCCACCTGGCCGCCGCCGTCGGCACGCCCACCGTCGGCGTCTACTGGTGCGGCAACCTCATCAACGCCGGGCCGCTGAGCAGGACCCGGCACCGCCCGCTGATCTCCTGGACCACGGCCTGCCCGCAATGCGGCGCGAGCGGCGTGGACCCGGCCGCGGAGCGCTGCCCGCACGACCGGTCGTGGGTGTGCGACGTCTCGGTCGAGATGGTGATGGAACAGGCGGAGGATCTGCTCGCCGGACCTACAGGAGATGACACCGATGACTGACCACGCCGTGCTCGACGAACTGCAGCAGGCCATCGACGAGGCGTTCCGCGGCCGGGACCGGGTGGCGATGCGGGAGGTGTACTCGGCGGTGTCCGAGCACGTGAACCTGCCCGCCGACCTGCTCACCCACCTCAACGAGCTGCCCGAGGGCGACTACAGCAGGCAGGGGCTCGCCCGGGCCATCAACGAGGTCATCACGCGCAGGGGCGAGCAGGACAGCCTCGGGCTCCTCGACGTGCCCACCGGGGCGGAACCTGGCACGTGAACGGAAACCCCGGGGTAGCCAGGAGGACATGACGCGAAACGCGCTGAAGGCGGAGGCCGCGTTCGAGGCGGAGCTGGCTCTCGTGCGTCCGGAGCTCTCCGCGGGCTACGCCGCCGCCCTGCCGGGCGCCCGAGCCGCCGTGCTGGGCCGCCTGTGGCGCAGCCTGCTGTACGAACCCCTGCCCGGCCTCGCACGGCCTGCGGGCTTCGCGGACGGGCGTCAGGGCGGGCAGGTGTGCGTGGCGCTGGCGGACGGGCGGCGGTTGCGGGGGCGGGCGCGGCTGCCGTACGACCTCGAAGGCGAGCCGGCCCTCTGGCTGGACGGCCGGCCGTACACGCACCCCGCCGAGCTCCTGGCCGCGCTCGCCCTGCCCGGCACCACCCGGCTGGTGCACGACCTGGACAACAGCGTCGCCTCGCTGGCCCTGTCCCGCGCCGCCGCCACCGCCCGGGCCGGCCCCGACGGCCCGAACACGCCGGAGGACTACGAGCAGAGCGTGGTCGACGGGCACCCCTACCATCCGGGTTGCCGCAACCGCCCCGGCGTCTCCGTGGCCGAGCAGCTCGCGTACATGCCGGAGCACCGCACCACCGTCGCCCTCGACCTGGTCGCGCTGCCCGCCGCCGCGTGCCTGGTGACGGGGTCGTGGCCGGCCGCGCTCGTGGACGGCGACCTGCTGCTGCTCCCCCTGCACCCCTGGCAGACCCGCCATGTCCTGCCCGGCCTGGGTCTGCGCCCGTACGCCACGGGGGCGATCCCGGCCCGGCCGCTGACGTCCGTACGCACCCTCGCCCCCGTGGACGGCGGCCCGCACGTGAAGACGGCGTTCAGCACCCGGATGACCTCCAGCGTCAGGGACATCTCCCCCGGTTCCGTCCGGGACTGCGTCCCGCTGTCGCGCCTGCTCGCCGCCCTGTCGGGACGGCGGGGCGGGCGTCCCGCCGTCGCCGGCTACCTGGCGGGGGCCGCCGCGAGGGTCGACGGCGAGCACAGCGCCGACGTGTCGGCCATGCTGCGGGAGTCCACACCGCGCGCCGGCGCGGAGACGGTGCTGCCGGTGGCGGCGATCACCCGCGAGATGGTCCGCGACCCCGTCGCGTGGCTGGCGACGTTCGCCCGCCTGGCGTCGGAGGACCTGCTCGGCATGCTCGCCCTGGGCGTGGCGCTGGAGGCGCACGGCCAGAACCTGCTGGTCGCGCTCGACCGTGACGGCCTGCCGTACCGGCTGATCTACCGGGACCTGGCCGACGTCAGGATCAGTCCCGCCCGGCTCGCCCGCAACGGGATCGAGACCCCGCCCGTCAGCCCCAGGCTGCTCACCGACGACCCGGACGTGCTGCACGGCAAGCTGCTCGGCTCGCTCGTCGGCACCACGTTCGGCAGCCTGGTCGCGCTGCTCGGACGGCGCGACCGCGCCACGGAGGCGACGTTGTGGGACGTCGTGGCCGCGGCCGCGCGCAGGGCGTTCGATGAGCTGCCCGGCACGCCGGACGCGCACGCCGACCGCGACGCCGTTTTCGGCGCGCACCTCACGGTGAAGGCCCACCTGCTCGCCCAGCTCGACGACGCGCCGCCCGGCGACCGGTGGGCCATCCTGCCCAACCCGCTGGCAGGGGGCCCGTCATAGAACGTCGTAGGTCAGGTGGTCGCCCGGCCGAGCCGCGCCGCCCCTCCGCGGCTCCGACCTCCGACGTACGCGAAGGCGAATGCGGGCCAGGACAACCTGTGTGCCGCCGGGAAACCGGCTCCCCTGCGGCACACCGGCGACGCCCGTCAGCGGGCGAACACGATCACGTTGTCCCGGTAGCTGCGGCGGGCGCGGTCGAACGTACCGCCGCACGTGATCAGGCGCAGTTCGGCGCCCGCACCTCCGTGATAGACCTCCTTGTCCGGTACCCGGCTCTTCGGATAGCGGGTCACGCGGCCGACCACGAACGTGACCGTGCTGCCGTCTGCCCGGTCCACGTGCACCCGGTCGCCCTTGCGCAGGTGGCGCAGGCGGTAGAACACGGCGGGACCGGTGGTGGAGTCGACGTGCCCGGCGACGACGGCCACGCCCCGCTCGCCCGGCTCCGGCCCTGCCTCGTTCCAGCCCACCCTGTCGAAGGCCTTGGGGGCGACCAGGCGGCGCTCGGCGTCCAGCCGCAACGGGATCATCTTGGTGGAGAGCTTGATGGCGGGGACGCGCAACCGTACGGGCGCGGCCGACTCAGCGGTCCCGCCCATCCCGGTGTCGACCCCGCCACGCGGAGCGGCACCGTCATCATCGTCGTCGTCACGGGCCAGCCCGCCAAGACCCGTGTCCACGCCCCCACGGGGTGCGCCGTCGTCATCGTCATCGTCGTCGGCCGAGGACATCGTGAGGGTGGTGGGGACGGCCGCCTGGGCGGGGGCGGTCACGAAGATCGTGCCGGCGCCCAGCCCGAGCGTGAGCGAGATCGCGAGCAGGGCCCGCCGTAACTCCTGAGCCATGAGAAAGCCTCCTGACGTGCTCCCGCGGTTCCTCCGCGGCTGCCTTCAGGCTCTCGGCCGGCGGTTGGACCACCATGAGTGCGAGATGAAAGGCCTCTCACCCCGGCGACGGGCCGGGAGGTTCCCGGTAATAGGCGCACGGACGTGAAAGAGTTTCCCCACGTCCGAATCGAGTGCTTGGGAGGCAAGGTGGCTGACGAGTTCGACGTCGTCGTGATCGGCGCCGGTCCCGCCGGTGAGAACGTCGTGGACCGGGCCGTGCGCGGCGGCCTCACGGCCGCGATCGTCGAGGAGCGGCTGGCGGGCGGGGAGTGCTCCTACTGGGCGTGCGTGCCGAGCAAGGCGCTGCTGCGGCCGGTCGATCTGGCGGGCGAGGTGGCGCGGGTGCCCGGCATGGAGCTCGGGCCCATCGACGCGGCGGCGGTGCTGGCCCGTCGTGACGAGACCGTCGGCCATTTCGACGACTCCGGCCAGGTGGGGTGGATCGAGGGCGTGCCGGCCGAGTTCGTCCGCGGGCGCGGCAGGCTCGACGGTCCGAGGCGGGTGCGCGTCGCCCTGGCGGACGGCGGCGAGCGGCTGCTGACGGCCCACCAGGCCGTCGTGGTGGCGACGGGCAGTACGCCCGCCGTGCCTCCCGTGCCCGGGCTGGCCGAGGCGAATGCGTGGACCAGCCACGAGGTGACGGCGACCAGCGTGATCCCCGAGCGGCTCGTGGTGCTCGGCGGCGGGGTCGTGGCCTGCGAGATGGCGCAGGCGATGCACGGCCTGGGCGCCCGGCAGACCACCCTGCTGGTACGCGGCGACGGGCTGCTGGGCAGGATGGAGCCGTTCGCCGGTGAGCTGCTCGCCCGGTCGTTCGCGGACGCGGGGATCACCGTGCGCACCGGCACCCAGGTCAGCCGGGTCGAGCGGCCGGAGCCGGGCGGGAAGGTGACGGTGCACCTGCCCGAGGGGCCCGTGCTGGAGGCGGACGAGCTGCTGGTGGCCACGGGACGCCGGCCCGCCGTCCGCGACGTGGGGCTCGGCACGGTGGGCCTGCCCGACAACGTCCCGATCGAGGTCGACGACAGCATGCGCGCGACCGGGGTCTCCGATGGCTGGCTGTACGCCGTGGGCGACGTCAACGGGCGCGCGCTGCTCACGCACATGGGCAAGTACCAGGCCAGGGTCTGCGGTGACGTGATCGCCGCGCGGGCCCGCGGTGAGGAGTTGCCCGCGATGCGCGACCTGGCGGGCGGTTACGGCGCGCCGCAGGTGGTGTTCACCGATCCGCAGATCTGCGCGGTCGGCCGTACCGAGGCCGTGGCCCGCGCGGACGGCTTCCGGGTGCGCGTCGTCGACTACGACATGGGCTCGGTCACCGGTGCCTATCTCCTGGGCGACGGCTACCGCGGCCAGGCCAGGGCCGTCGTCGACGAGGACAGGAAGGTGCTGCTCGGCGTCACGTTCGCCGGGCCGGGGGCGGCCGAGTTGCTGCATGCCGCCACGATCGCCGTCACCGCGGAGGTGCCGCTCGACCGCCTCTGGCACGCGGTGCCGTCCTTCCCGACGGTCAGCGAGGTGTGGCTGCGGCTCCTGGAGGCGTACGGGCTCTGAACGTGACGCACGTGGCGGGCTCCGCCGTCCGCGCGAAGCCGCTCAGCGGCGATCGTCTCGCCCGGCGTCCCTGGTGATCACGCGTGGTGAGGCCCGCCCTGGCGACCCGTCCTGCGCCTGCACCATCAGCTCCGCCACGACCTGATCGACGCTGTCGGCCAGTTCCACGTGCGACAGCAGGTCCGTCAGCCGCAGCACCGACAGCAGGTGCTGGTCCGGCTGGACGAGGATGATCCGGCCGCCGCTGCGCTCCTCCTCCATCCGCTGCATGGCCATCGCGAGCACCCCGATGACCGACGAGTCGTAGAAGTCCAGGTCGTGCAGGTCGAGCACGAGCACGGGCCCCTGCGACCAGTCCCACACGGACGTGATGCAGGCGCTGAACCTGACCCTGCCCTCGTGGTCGAGCTCACCGCCGGCGCGTATGACCGTGCAGTGCACGTATCGTGTGGCTTCGATTCGCAATCCACGCTCGGTCATCCATACAGACTGCCCTCAGCACGGCGTTTTCACGGAAGATCTGACATTTTCCATTGATCCGGTCAGTGCGAGACGCCTGACTCCAGGGTCGTCAGCACGCCGCGTCCGGAGGCGACGAAGACCAGCAGCGGCGAGGTCGTCGGGCTGGCCAGCTCCAGCTCCGTCACGTTGCCGCAGGGCCGCTGCTCGAACTCGACCGCCTCGCCGTCCCTGACGCTGAGCACCCGATCCACCCTGGGCGCCGCCGAGCCGAGCAGCTTCTTGGTGGCGTGCCGCAGCCAGCGCAGCTCGCTGTTCACCCGCCGCCACGACGCGGGGATGAGGCTGGCCGGCTCGGCCTTGGTGCCGAGCCTCAGGGTGATGCGGCCGGTCCCGCCGAAGGTGTCCTTCAGCACGGGGTTGACGACGAACATGCCCGACCGCAGCACGCGTACGCCCTGGCGGTTGAGGTTGGCCAGCCCGCCGGCGCTGATCAGCGTCGACAGCTCGCAGCGGAAGCCGTCGAGCGTGTCCGGGTCGAAGTCCACCTCCGGCGGCTCGTCCAGCACGACCTTGTCGAGGCGCACGCCGGCCACCCCGTCGGGGGCGACGCGCCCGGACACGATGCGGCGCACCTCCTCGCCGATGCCGTCGCCCTCCATGATGTCGAGCGCCTCGATGCAGACGAGGCCGTCGTCGGGGATCTCCTCGGCCGCGAGGTCGAAGGCCACCTTGGCGTGCGACCGCCGGCCTTTCAGCAGGAGGCACTGGCGCAGCCGCCCCTGGGAGCGGATCTGCACGAGCCGCGTGAGCGGGCCGCCTGGCACGGGTTTTCCTGTGTGCCAGCCGCTCACCGACCGGTCGTCGGCCGACAGCGTCAGCAGTACCCGCAGCGGGCGTCCCTGCGCGGCCACCTTGAAACCGGCCAACCCCGAGGTCTCGAATCTGCCGACGATGTGGCTGCCCCTGTGCAGCCGGTCGGTCACCTGAAGCGAGGGGACCTGCCCGCTGAGCAGGTGCACGGGTGGTATCGCAGGCAGGATCACCTGGTCGAGGTCGGTGTCGGTGTCGGATCCTGTGCTGCTGGTCATCGGATGCTCCTCTCGGGGGTGATGGTGGTGGCCAGCGCTGCCGGGTCGTGGAAGTCGAATCGGGTGAGCACGGGCTCGCGCCGATCCCACATGCGGGCGACGGCACGGTAGAGGGGGTCGCCGTCGCGCTCGACGTACCGGAGGTTGACGGCGAGGGCTCGGGCGTAGTCCTCAGTGCCGTGCTCCCAGTGCGGCAGGAGCTGGGTGGGGACGTCGGAGCCGCAGCGGCGCAGCCAGAGCCACAGGCGGGCGCGCTCGCGCTGCTCGGGGCCGAGGAACGACTCGCCCTTGGCGTGCCTGCCGATGGCCTCCTCCAGCAGGCCGCGATGGTCCGCGGGCGAGCGGGCCAGATAGGTGGCGCCGCAGGCGCTGCCCTCCGACCAGCCTGCCTGGATGACGGGGATGCCGAAGGCGGGCAGGTCGCTGTCCCTGAAGGTGACGCCCACGTCCGTCACGCTCCACAGCATGTTGGTGGACAGGGCGCCGGTCACACATTTCATCCGGGAATGGCCGTTCGCGACGGGGTCGAGGAACAGCCAGTTCGCGGACTCGTCGGACGCGGCGAACTCCGCCGTCGCGTCGTACAGCTCGGTGTCCTGTCCCGGGGTGTGGCCGAACACGGCGATCGTCGGCCGGTCGGCGTCGATGCCCAGGCGGGAGCAGCCGTAGTAGCGGAGCTGGCGGCGCTCGGTGTCCGTACGGAGCTGGTATCCGCTCTTCGCCCGCCACGCGACCCGCTCGGCCCCGGGCCTGATCGTCTTCCTGTGCGGCCACACGTGCCGCTCGAAGAACGCGCCGACCCTGGCGGGCAGCTCGTCGAAGAAGGAGCACGGGCCCTGGTCGGGGAACAACGTGTACGCCTTCAGCGAGCCGGTGCCGTGGACGTGCACGACCGGGATCTCCCTGGTCACCGAGCGGTCGGCGCGGCTGGTGACGAGCGCGAGGGGTGGCAGCTCCGGCTGGACGTCGCCGGCGGCGCCGAACGCCTCCGCGAGGCGCCGCCACTCGGGGCCGGTCAGCACGACCAGCCGCGCCGGGATCAGGTCGCACACGGCCCTCGCGACCAGCAGCGTGCGCGTCACGACCCGGATGTCGTCGTCGTACGCCTCCGCCACGACGCAGCCGTCGCCGCCGGGAGTGTCGCCCCAATATGACCTGGCGGCCGAGAGCAGACGGTCGAAGTCCGCGCTATGTCCGACACCACGCATAAGACTCCTCCACCAAGGCCAGCAGGAAACGCCCTGGCCGACGTTGCCAGACGGGTGGCACGGGACCCGCCAGACAACACGCTTCTTTGCCCTCGGCTGGGGGAAATCGGCCGATCGCGAGGAGAAAGATCGCCACAGCCCGCACAGGGGCCCCATGCAGCACGAACGTCAGATATACCTACAAACACGGGAAAACCGGCCGCGCCGCCCGAACAAACTCCCGTCTCACAGGGTCCAAGTTTTTACAGAGAACACGTCATGGCTGGGTTTAGGATGCACCCGAATGCCAAGAGGGGGAGGTATTACCAGCATGTCCCGTATGTCGAGTATCGCGCGCCTGACCGGTGCGGCGGTGGCTGCAGGTGTGGTGACCGCGGCCATCGCGCTGCCGGCGGTCGGAGGCACGGGAGCGATGTTCGTCTCGGCATCGGAGGAGCTCGGCATCAAGCCCGAGGAGCTCAAGGAGCCCCCGCTCGCGGAGAAGACGACGGTGCTCGACGCCAAGGGCAACCAGATCGCGCAGTTCTACGAGGAATATCGCGAGAACGTCAAGCTCGCCGACGTAGCCGAGATCATGAAGACGGCCATCATCTCGATCGAGGACTTCCGCTTCTACGAGCACGGCGCGATCGACATCGAGGGCACCCTGCGCGCCCTGGCCAAGAACCTCAGCTCCGGCGGCATCGCCCAGGGCGGCTCGTCCATCACCCAGCAGTACGTCAAGCAGGTGCTGCTCAACTCGGCGACCACCGAGAAGGAGAAGAACGCGGCGCTCGAGGCCAGCTACGCGCGCAAGCTCAGGGAGCTGCGCTACGCGATGGCGGTCGAGGAGAAGTACACCAAGGACCAGATCCTCGAGAAATATCTCAACATCGCCTACTTCGGGGCCGGCGCCTACGGAGTCGAGGCGGCGGCCAAGCGCTTCTTCGGAGTCGACGCGACCAGCCTGAACCTGGTGCAGTCCGCCACCCTGGCCGGCGCGGTGCAGGACCCCAACGCGACCGACCCCAACCTCGGCAGGGAACAGCGCGAGCGGCTGCTGCACCGGCGCAACGTGGTGCTCGACAGGATGGCCGAGCTGGGCAAGATCACGCCCGCGCAGGCCAAGGAGGCCAAGGCCGAGAAGCTCGGCTTCGACAAGGGCCAGCCGCTGCCCGGCGGCTGCGGGGCCAGCGCCTACCCCTACTTCTGCATGTACGTGCGCAACGAGATCCTCAGCAACAAGATCTTCGGTGCGACGAAGAAGGCCAGGACCCAGTTCCTCAACCGGGGCGGCCTGACGATCCAGACGACGCTCGACCCGAAGATGCAGAAGGCCGCCGACCGGGCCATCAGGAAGCACGTGCACGCGTCGGACAAGGCGGTCGCCTCCGAAGCCCTGGTGGAGCCGGGCACGGGCGCGATCAAGGCGATGGCCGCAAGCCGCAAGTACGGCGACAACAAGCGCAAGAACGAGATGTCGTACAACGTGGTCGCCGACGCGGTGCACGGCGGCGGCACCGGCTTCCAGGCGGGCTCGACGTTCAAGGTCTTCACGCTGCTCACCGCCCTCAAGGAGGGCATGAAGATCCACGACGGGGTCTCCACCGGCAGCGGTTACCGCGCGCCCTACTACTCCTCGTTCAAGAACTGCAAGGGCGAGAACATCGGCGACCCCTCCCACACCGTCACCAACGCCGAGGGGGGCGGCGGCGGCTTCAAGTCGCTGGCCACCGGCACCTGGGGCTCGGTGAACACCTTCTTCGTGGCGCTGGAGCAGAAGGTCGGGCTGTGCGACACGGTCAAGACGGCCAAGTCGCTGGGCATCAAGCGCTCCGACGGGCTGCCGCTGACGGAGTTCGAGACGTTCACGCTCGGCACCAACGAGATGGACCCGGTGACCGTGGCCACCGCCTACGCGGCGATCGGCGCCCGGGGCAAATACTGCAAGCCCATGGCCATCAGCAAGATCACCGACCGGTACGGCAAGACGAAGACGTACAAGCCCGAGTGCAAGCAGGCGTTGGATCCAGAGGTCGCGGACGCCGCGTCGTACATCCTGGAGGGGGTCTTCACCAAGGGCACGATGCGCGGCGTCGGCGGCATCGGCCGCCCGGCGGGCGGTAAGACCGGCACCACGGACGACCAGGCCGCCGCCTGGTTCGCCGGGTTCACCCCCGATCTGGCGGGGGCGGTCAGCATCGGTGACACGCGGGGCGCGCAGAAGCACAAGCTCAACGGCGTCACCATCGGCGGCCGCTACTACAGCTCGGTCTTCGGGGCCTCGATCCCCGGGCCGATCTGGAAGGACACCATGCTCCTGGCGCTGAAGGGCGTGCCGGAGACCGAGTTCCAGCCGATGAACACCTCGCGTTTCGGCGGTTGCGGCTCGAGCTGCCAGCCCTCGCGGTCCGACCGGTCGGAGCCGGACTCCGGCGACGATGTCACCGATCCGGAGCTGGACGACGCGGACGTCGGCCTCGGGTGACCCCATAGGGAGGGGCCGTAAATGCCTGAACGGGCCGTCGGAAATCCGGCGGCCCGGGAGGCTTCCACGGCTACCGGCATGCCTGGCCGATCAATCCGGAGCGCGTCCGTACAGCAGGACGCACTCCTTGCAAAGGCCCTATTAACAGCGGCGAAACATTGGTAACGTGGGAGCGCTCCCAGGATCTTTCCGCGAGGTGCTCCATGACCGAGCAGCCCACACTGGCACAGGTGGCGGCCGCTGCAGGGGTTTCCCCCGCGACCGCATCACGAGTCCTCACCGGCTCGGTGCGGGTCAGCACTTCGACCCGCCGCCAAGTCTACGACGCCGTCTCCCGAATGGGCTACGTACGGCAACGCGCACCACGGGGAACGGCCGCCAAAACCATGGCCGACGGTGTCACAGCGGTGATCTGTGACCACCTTCCCCGGCTTTTCTCCGAACCCTACTACGCCAGGCTCCTGTCCGCGGCCGGCAGCGTGATCGCCGAACACGGCACCCATCTCATGGTGACCACCGTCACCCCCACGTCGTCCACGCTGCCCGCCCTGTCCGGCGCGGTGCTCATCGTGGGCGCGAGAGAGCGCCACCCCCTGGCGATCAAGTTGTCCACCGCGGGCATCCCGGTGCGCAACATCGGCCGCCCGCCCCACGACCTCAAACTCCCTTACGTCGACGTCGACAACATCGACGGCGGCCGCCAGGCGGCGGAGCACTTCCTGCTGACCGGCCGCCGCAACGTCGCCGCCATCGGCGGGCCGCCCTCATTACCTGCCGCGCGCGACCGATTAGACGGCCTGGTGCGTACCCTGCAGGCGGCGGGCGCACCCGACGTGCCCGTGGCCTACGGCGACTTCACCGCCGCCTCCGGCACCCACGCCATGCAGTGGTTGTTACGCCACGCCCCGGGCCTCGACGCCGTCTTCGTGGCCTCCGACCTGATGGCGGCGGGCGCGATCCAGGCGCTGCGCAGGGCCGGGCGCAAGGTGCCGACCGACGTGGCGGTGATCGGATTCGACGACGCCCCTGTCGCCAGGCACACCGTCCCCACGCTGACCACCGTCCGCCAGCCCGTCGAGGAGCTCGCCACGGTCGCCACCCGGCTGCTCCTGACGGGCGCCGCGGGCATCGACCCCGTTCTCCCCACGGAACTGGTCGTCCGTGAGTCGGCTTGAGCCTGGGGATGTGCTGGCCCGCCGGTATCTGCTGCTGGATCCGCTGGCCCGCGGGGGCATGTCGGTCATCTGGCGCGCCTTCGACCAGTCCCTGCACCGGATGGTCGCGGTCAAGGTGCTCACCTCGTCGCTCCACGCCGACCACGGCGAGCGCGTCAGCGTACGGAGCGAGGCACGCGCCGCGGCCAGGTTCATCCACCCCGACTCCATCGAGATCTACGACTACGGCGAGACCGTCACCACAGGCGGGGGCGTCGCGGCGTTCGTGGTGATGCCGCTGCTCGACGGCACGCCGCTGGCCGAGCGCGTCGAGCAGGGCCCGCTGCCGTGGACCGAGGCCGCCGCGATCGCGCTGCGGCTGGCCAGGGTGCTGATGGCCGGGCACGCCCGCGGCCTGGTCCACAGGGACGTCACGGCCGAGAACGTGCTGCTCACCGCCGACGGCCCGAAGCTGCTCGACTTCGGCATCGCGGCCTGGGCGGGCGACCCCGACGACGACCGCGGCACCCCTCCCTACGTCGCCCCCGAGCGGCTGCGCGGAGCGCCCACCCATCCCGCGGTCGACGTGTACGCCCTGGGCGTGCTGCTGCACACCATGCTCACCGGGCGCACCCCGTACCCGGAGACGACGTGGGAGGAGATCGAGGCGGCCAGGAGGACGGCGCCGCCTCCCCGGGTGCCCGGCGTGCCCTACGCCGTCGCCACGCTGTGCCAGCGCTGCCTCGCGCACCGGCCGGAGGAGCGGCCGGGCGCGGCGGAGATCGTCTCCGCGCTGACCGGCGCGCTGGGCGCGGCCACCCTGGGCCGGCACGTCAGGCGCGCGCTCACGGTCGCGGGCTCCGCGACGATCGCGCTGTCGATCCTGCTCTGGTTCCAGCAGTCGGAGCTCCACATGCCCGAACAGGCCGCGCAGCCGCGGCCGTCCCCCGCGTCGCCGCTGGTCGAGAGCTCGCCGTCCGCGGCGATCACCGTCGAGCAGGCGGTGGCCGGCTTCAGGACCACGCTCGAGGACAGGACGCCGTGCGGCGCGACGGACGCCGACGTCGTGCTCGACCTCAACCAGGTGCTGAACGGCCTCGTCGCGCCGCACGGCCCCGCGGCGTCGAGCGGGACCGAGCGCCTGCGCGGCAAGCTCTCCGACCGCCTGCGGGAGGGCCGGCTGGCGCCGGCCTGCCTGAGCGAGCTGGAGGCCAGGCTCGACGACATCGAGGCCGCACTCGGCCCGAACTGACGGCGTTGATGAGGGGTACGGCAGCACCAGCCGTACCCCTCCAACGCGCGGCCGCACCCCTCGCAAAGCACGGCCGCGCGAGCCTGATGGCATGTGCCCCCGTCCTGTCTGGTGACGAAGTGTACTGGGAGCGCTCCCAATATGGCAGCCTCCCGGCGGCACCGATGTGCGGCAAGCACCCGGGCGGCGGCGAGCAGCGGAACCATGACCAAGATCGGTTGAAAGTTTCACGGCGCGTTGTCGGATCGGCCGGACCCGTGATTCAATGCGCTGGCCGGGCGGGCTGGTCATGGGCAGGTCTTCCTCTGTCGTCAGCGCAAGGGAATTCCCCCATGAAGTTCTTCAAGTCGGCGGCGATCACCGCCGTCATGGTCCTGATCACGAGTGTCCTGATGGTGCCCTCACCGGCACAGGCCCACGGCGTGACGATGTTCCCCGGCAGCCGCACGTTCCTGTGCTGGCAGGACGGCCTCCGGGACAACGGCCAGATTCAGCCCTACAACCCCGCCTGCGCCGACGCGGTCGCGCAGAGCGGCACGACCCCTCTGTACAACTGGTTCGCCGTGCTGCGCTCCGACGGCGCGGGCCGGACCTCCGGATTCATCCCCGACGGGCAGATCTGCAGCGGAGGCACCGGCGGGCCCTACGACTTCTCGGCCTACAACGCGGTCCGCGACGACTGGCCGCTCACCCACTTGACCGCGGGCGCCAACATCCAGATGCGGCACAGCAACTGGGCCGAGCACCCGGGCGACTTCGACTACTACATCACCAAGAACGGCTGGAACCCCAACGGCCCGCTCAAGTGGTCCGACCTCGAGCCGTTCGGCACCGTCACCAACCCGCCCAAGAACGGCGGCCCCGGCGGGCTCGGCTACTACTACTGGAACGCCCAGCTCCCGTCCGGCAAGAGCGGGCGGCACATCATCTTCACCCACTGGATCCGCTCGGACAGCAACGAGAACTTCTACAGCTGCTCCGACGTCGTCTTCGACGGCGGCAACGGCGAAGTGACCGGAGTCGGCCCCGGCGGCGGCACGGACCCCGACCCCGACCCCACGGTCACGCCGACCGACCCGCCGCCCGGCGACAGCGGCTGCACCGCGACGTGGAAGGCCACCGACAACGGCTGGGCCGGCCACTTCCAGGGTGAGGTGACCGTGCGCAACACGGGCGACAGCGCGCTGAACGGCTGGACGGTCTCCTGGACCTACAGCGGCGGCCAGGCCTTCGACGGCTCGCCGTGGAACGGCGTCCTGTCCGGGCAACCGCCCAACGTGACCGTCAAGAACGCCTCCTACAACGGCCAGCTCGCGCCGAACGCGACCACCTCGTTCGGCTTCAACGCGACCGGCTCCATCCCCAACCCAGCACCCACCCTGAGCTGCACCAGCTCGTGATCAGAACGCGTCGCGGGCTTGTCGCGGCGAGCGTCACCCTGGCCGGCCTGACCCTGGCCGGGGTGATGTTCTTCGCGGGCAGGCAGCCCTCCGCCCAGCTGAACGAGGAGCTCGCCGCCCAGGTGACCATGATCCTGGAACGGGCGTCGACCGGCGAGCACCATGCACACGGCCACAACTTCGAGTCGGACGTCGTGTGCGCCGTGGAGCCATTCGGAACCGAACCGGCCGGCGCGTCCTCCCTCGTCGAGGTGAAGTGGGTCTACGCCCGTCACCTGTGTGCCATCACCGGCGAGAGCAGCGAATGGCCGGTCTCCGTGCGCGCCTCGGGGCCCATCGCCGTACGCCTCGGCATCCCGCCCCTCGTCAAGGTGCCGGAGGCGGGCGCGGGTTATCCGGAGCGGGTCAGGCGGCTCATCCCCCCGCGCTACCACGAGGAGGCGTTCGCGGACTTCTCGGACGACTCCGCCATCGAGGCGGCCAAGCAGCGCTTCGCGCAGGCCACCACAGCCAGATGAACCGGTGAAGGACACGAACGGACGCGGCGCCGACTGGAGGTATCGGGCCGCGTCCGTCCCATCCGGGCGGGATGTGTCACAAGGCAGGAGTGTTGCTTCGCCTCACCTCCTCATACGCAGCCGGGGGCCGACGGGTTCGACCCGGGGTCAGGTGGCGGTGCAGGTGATCGGGTCGGGCGTGGCCGGCGTGCCGTTCGCGATGAAGCCGAACGTGGTGGTGGCGCCGGGGGCGAGCGAGCCGTTCCACGCCTCGTTCGCGACCGTGACGGCGGAGCCGGAGACCGTGTGCCTGCCGCCCCAGAGCTGCGTGATCGAGCTCTGCGACGTCCAGGCGACCGTCCAGCCGCCGATCGCCTCCGTGCCGCCGTTGCGCACCGTCACCTCTGCCTGGTACGCGCCGCCCCACGCGTTCGTCACCTCGAACTCCGCCGCGCACCCGTCAGTGGGCGCGGGCGTGTCGGAGGTGGTGAACGCCGTGGCGTCCGACGGCGGCGAGGTGTTGCCCGCCGCGTCCCTGGCCACCACGTGGGCGGTGTATTCGGTGGAAGGGGTGAGCCCGGTCAGGTCGTAGGACGTGGTCGTGGCCGTGCCTACCTTGGTGGACCCCAGGTAGACGTCATAGCCGGCCACTCCCACGTTGTCCGTGGAGGACGTCCAGCCGAGCCTGGCGCTCGAACCCGTGATCGCGGAGACCGCGGGCGTGCCGGGCTTGCTGGGCGCAGTGTCGTCCTCCACGTCCGGACCCGGGGGCTCACCCCAGATCTTGGAGTCGCCGCTGTAGAGGGCGATGCGTTCGGTTCTCTCCGGCGTCGTGCCGGGCGTGGTGGGGATGCCCTGGTACGACCAGTCGTTGGCCGAATCCCACGTGCCCGCGCTGGAGATCCTGAACTGCACCTCCCTGCGGTGCTGCGACTGTCCTGCCGGGGCGATGTCCTCGCCCGAGCAGTCGATGCGCACGTAGTACGTGGTGCCGCCCGTGGGGTGAAGCGTGGGCGCCGCGCACTGCGTGTAGGCCGACGACACGCTGATCTGCGAGGCCGTCGTCGAGCCGTCGAGGGTGAAGTAGTAGCGGAACGAGCCGTCGGACAGCACCCTGGCGGGCCAGGCCGACTGGTTACGGACGATGGCCTTGATCTCCGTGAAGGTCGAGCCCGACGCGTTCACGCCGGCCTCGACGAAGATCTCGGGCCCGTCCGGGGTCTCCTCCTGCGGGAAGTTCGCCGCGGGAGCGCCCCCGTACTCCTGGTAGAGCCGGGCCAGCGCGCTGGTGAAGCCGGCGTTGTAGTCGGTGGCGACCTCGTTCATGACGTAGTCGTCCCGCTCGTCGGTGTAGGCGTCGTTCGGGTCGGGCGGGCCGCCGACGAGCGCCCCGTACAGCGTGTGGCGGGTCTGCTCGGGGTTGGTGATCTGGTCGGTCCACGAGCCGTGCGCCGTGCGGTGGTGCGGGTTCCGCGGGGGGTTGTCTCCGAAGCCGATCACGTACGAGGAGTCCCGCGGGTTGTCGCCGAGGGCGTAGTCGATCTGGCTGACCGCGAAGTCGTGGTAGCGGGCCTTGCGGGTCGCGTCCGTGATCGAGTCGCTGTGCACGAGCGCCGCGAACGCCGTGTTGGCCGCGTACCTCAGCGAGCCCCACCGGTCGAGCACGGCCTGGCCGCCGGGCGAGTAGGCCACCTTCGACCCGTGGACGCCGACCGTCCACCAGTCGAGCCAGCGGTTGGCGTCGTCGAGGTAGCGCTGCTTGCCGGTGAGCTTGTGCAGCAGCACGTACGCGCCGTAGGACTTGTCGTCCCAGGCAATCGTCCACTTGTACGACTTGGTGCTGGTCTGCGGCTCGTTGCCGAGGTTGTCGTAGCCGGCCTCGGCCTTGGCCAGGTAGGAGGCGTCGTCCGTGGCCCGGTAGAGCCAGATCGCGCCCCACACCAGCTCGTCGTTGTAGCCGCTCCAGGAGTTGTAGTAGCTGGAGGCGTCGGTGATGCACTCGGTGTACTTCTTCCTGACCGTGTCGGCGAAGGAGTACAGCTGTTCGGCGTGCGTCACCAGCGTGTCGGCATATTCCGGATTTGTCGGGCGGAAGACGATGGAGGAGGCCGCCATCGCCGCCGCCGTCTCCCCCGCCAGATCCGACCCGCCGCACGAAGCATCGATCTTGTACGCCGGCCGCTCCATCCCCATCGCCTCGGCCGGACCCCACCACGCGTGGTCCGTGCCGCCGTTGCCGACCTGCCCGTAGAGCACGTTCGGCGACGGGTGGGCCTTGATGAAGTAGTCGTTGACGAACTTGAGGTTGTTCAGCAGGTGGGAGAGCTGGCCGGAGTCCGCGTAGGCGTCGCGGTACTCGACCGCGCCCCAGGCCAGCATGGTGGCGGAGAACGCCATCGGGAAGCCGAACTTGACGTGGTCACCCGCGTCGTACCAGCCGCCCGTGAGATCCGTCCCCACGTCGTCACCGTCGTCCACGGCCGAGTCACCGCGCCAGGAGACGCGGTTCCAGTCGGGCAGCTCGCCCGACTGCTGGGCCTCGTAGAACCACAGGGACTTCTGCAGCGCCTCGCCGTAGGCGAAGGCGGGCTCGGCGGCACGGGCCGCCGGCCCCACCCCTGTCACCAGGGGCAGGACCAGCGACACCGCCGCTATCAGAGTCGTCCTCCTCACGGGAAGAGCCGCCCGTACTCGGCGAGCGCGACGGCGACGTCCACCTGCGCCCAGAACCGGTGGTAGTTGAAGACCGGCGCCTCCCCGCCGTTCAGGAAGGCCTCGACCTTCGGCCAGTCGGGGTCGTCCTCGTAGAAGGACCTGATCGACAGGAACGTGGAGTCCTCGTTGATCGGGTCGCCGTTGGGCATCTCGCCGCTCCAGCCCGGCGGCACGTACACCGGGTCGGTGACGCGGCGGTAGTCGGCCTTGGTCTCCGGAACGGACACGCCCGCCTCGTCGCGGTTCGCCCAGACGCCGTCGAGCAGCGCCTTGGCCGTGTCACGCGCCTCGGCGTGGTTCGCCCTGGCCGCGTAGTACATCAGCACCTTGGCGTACGAACCGGCGACGCCCACGTCCTGCGTGTGGTCCAGGACGGTCACGTGCAGGTCCGGGTTGGCCGGCGGCATGCCGGACGTGGCGGAGAAGTCACCCGCGGGCGCGCCGCTCCACCGCAGCGTCGACGGGATCTCGTAGCTGCCGTCGGCGCTGACCGTGGTGTTGTCGAGCGCCCACTCCACCCACTTGTCGAGCAGCTCCTTGGCGTCGGCGTTGCCGGTGACGTTGTAGAGCTCGGCCACCCGCTCCATCGTCCACGCCTGGAAGCCGAACCACTGGTTCGACGGCGGGTCGTGGTAGACCGGCTGCCAGTCGTAGGTCATGCCGTGGAACTTCGGCAGGTCGCTCGGCCGGGTGCCGTAGTGGCCCTCCCAGCTGTTGGTCGCGCCGCCGGCGATCGCGCCCTCGTCCGACTGCAGCCAGGTGTAGAACTGCAGCTGGCGGGTCAGGCTGGTGCTCCAGTCCGAGGAGCCGGTCGCGCTCTTCGGCTTGAGCTCGGCCACGTTGGCCAGCGCCCAGGCCGCGAACGGGTTCTGGTAGCCGGCGTGGTTGTGGCTGGAGCCGATGCGCCAGGCCCATCCCGCGCTGGAGTCGGTCGCGCCGCCCCAGGCGTAATACCAGTTCAGCAGGTACGCGGCGGAGTTCTTGCCGGAGCCCGCCGGGCACGAGGGACTGCCGCAGCCGGGCTGCTTGAAGTACTTGTCGTACATCGCGTAGCGCAGGTAGTCGCCCATCTTGGCGGCCTTGGCCACCGTCGCGGAGATCTCCGACTCCTTGTCCTGCTCCTTGGCCCAGGTCAGCGCCCAGTACGCCGCCTGCACGGCCCGCGCGTCGGCGTCGGGGGCGTTGGTGTACTTCCACTGCTTGGCGTAGGCGCTGTCCTCGATGAACAGGTCCAGGTAGCCGTTCGGCCCGCCGTGCTCGAACGTGTCGCAGGACGGCTGCGGGATCGTCTCGAAGACCGACTCCTCCGGGCCGCGCTGGTAGGTGTTGATATAGGCGGGCCTGGTCGTGCCGTCGCCGCAGCGGCCGAAGCCGTAGGTGTTGTCGACGTCGAGCAGCCAGTGCATGCCGTAGATGTCGCGGGTGCCGTACGCGCTCTGCAGCTCGTTGGCCAGCGGGTCGGTGCCCACGGTGACGCCGGTCTCCATCGCGGTCGGGTAGTTGCTGATCTCCAGGTGCTCGGCCGCGTACGTGGCCGGCTTGGACGGGTCGTAGAAGGAGTTCGTCGGCTGGTCCTCCGTGGACGGGATGATGTACGTCTCCAGCGAGGTCCACGCGTCGTTGAACTTCGACCAGTCGCCGGTGACCTGCCCGTAGACCGCCTCGAGCCACAGGTAGTAGCTGTAGGCCTCGGACGTGGTCTCGTGCCCGTGGTCCGGCGCCTCGACCATGAACGTCTCGATCGAGTGGTACGGCACCCCTTCGGGAGAGAAGTAGCCGTTGTCCGGGTCGTGGAGCTCGTTGTAGAGCTCGACGAAGCGCTGGACGTACTCGTTGCCGCCGCCGACGTCGTCGTCCGCCTCGTTGGCGGTGACGTCGACGGGGTCGTAGCCGGTGGCGCTGACCCGGAAGACCGCTGAGCCGCTCGTCGTGTCGGAGTCGTCGGCCGCGGCCAGCGTGACGTTCTGCTCGGTGTTCCAGTTGGACGGCGTGAACGTCCTGGTGGCGCCGCTGGAGACGGTGAGGTCGGCGTCGCCGCTCGCGCGGGCGACGGAGACGCTCACGTTGGACGAGGGCGCCTGCGACAGTTTCACGCCGAAGCTCGCGGTGCCGCCCTCGGGCACGGACAGGCTGGTGGGGCTGACGACGAGGGCGGGCCCGGTGTTCTGCGAGACCGTGATCCCGACGGGCGACGAGGTCGTGGTCGCACCGCCGTTGTCGGTGGCCCTGGCGGTGATCGAATAGCTGCCGGCCGCCACGCCGGTCCAGTTGTAGGCGTACGGCGCCGAGGTGTCGGTGCCGAGCAGGGTGGAGCCCTGGTAGAAGTCGACCTTCGAGATCGTGCCGTCGGAGTCGGCCGCGTTGGCCGCGATGGCCACGCTCGCCGGGGCGGTGTAGGTCTGGCCGGCCGAGGGGGAGGTCAGCGACACGGTGGGAGCCGCGTTGGAGCCCTCGCCGCCGCAGGTGGTGCCGTTGACGGTGAACGACGTCGGGTCGGGGTTGCTGCCCGTCCAGGTGCCGTTGAAGCCGACGGAGACGGAGGCGCCGCCGGCCAGGTTGCCGTTGTAGGACATGTTGGTGCCGGTGACGCGGGTGCCGGACTGGCTCCATTGGGCGCCCCACCCGCTCGGGGTGTACTTCTGGCCCGTGGTCGGATAGTCGAACGCCAGCGTCCACGAGCTGAGCGCGTCGCCGGTGTTCTTCAACGTGATGTTCGCGGTGAAACCGCCCTGGCCAGGGCTGCTCGTCCACTGGTTGGCCGTGTAGGTGACGTCACAGGCCACGGCCGCCTGGGCGGGTGCGGCGGCCACGGCCGCGGTCGCGCTCGCCACGAGGACGAGGGTCGTGGCCACGGCCAGTCGCCTCGATAAGCGCGTCAGGATGAGAGGAGGTCTGTACTTCACGGGGTCTCCATGGGAGTAGGGGTGTGGGAGCGCTCCCACGATGGATTGTGGATGCACCCCCGCGTATGTCAACGGAATGGCTTCCGGGTAACCCCCGTGTTTCCTCTCACCAGGCTGCCCGGGATGAAAGTTTCATCCTCATTCCATGGTATTCGGCGAGCATGCGGGGCGGCAATGAGGCTGGCGGAAGCGGCCCTCTGTACACGGCTGCGAGTCCGGCTCACCATGGGAGCGCTCCCAGCCACCTAGCACTGGAGATGATCGCTCGTGAGACTCCAACGCGGCCTCCGCAAATGGGCCGTGACCATGACCGCCGTGAGCGTCGCGGCGTTAGGACTCGCCGTCGGCCAGAGCACGGCCGCGAACGCCGCGGTCGCCTGCGACGTGACCTACTCTGCCAATTCGTGGACGAGCAGCCCTGGTCAGGGCGGTTTCACCGCGAACATCACGCTGAAGAACACCGGCGACGCGCTCAGTTCGTGGACGCTGGCGTTCGACTATCCGACCACGGGCCAGAAGTACACCCCGAGCGGGTGGGGCGCCAGCTGGAGCCAGTCCGGCACCCGCGTCACCGGCACCAACATGTCCTACAACGGCAGCCTGGCCGGTGGCGCGTCCATCTCCGTCGGCTACAACGGCACCTGGTCGGGCAGCAACCCCGACCCGACGTCGTTCAGCGTCAACGGCACCACCTGCGGCGACACGACCCCGGCCAACCCGTCGGTGGTCACCTCGTCCAGCGCGGTCGCCGTGGACGAGGGCGGCACGGCCACGTTCACGGCCCGGCTCTCCGCGGCCCCCAGCTCCAACGTGACCGTCACCACCACCCGCACCAACGGTGACGCCGACCTGAGCGTGAGCTCGGGCGGCTCGCTGACCTTCACCCCGTCCAACTGGGACACGCCGCAGACCGTGACCCTGGCCGCGGCCCAGGACAGCGACACCACGGCGGGCACGGCGTCCTTCAGCGTCACCGGCACCGGCGTCACCGGCGCCACGGTCGCCGCGACCGAGGTCGACGACGACGCCACCACGGAGCAGTCGATCATCGTCTCGCCGACGTCGGTGACCGTACCCGAGGGCTCCACCGGCACGTACACGGTGCGCCTGGCCGAGCAACCCTCGTCGAGCGTGACCGTCACCTCGACGGCGGGCAGCGGCGACGCCGACCTGACCGTCTCCTCCGGCGCCAGCCGCACGTTCACCACCTCGAACTGGAACACCCCGCAGACCGTGACCCTGGCCGGGGCCCAGGACTCCGACACCGCCAACGGCACCCGCACCTTCACCGTCGCCTCCACCGGCCTGACCTCGAGGACGGTCACCGCCACCGAGGCCGACGACGACGGCGGCAACGAGCCCGGCCCGCACGTCGAGAACCCGTACACCGGCGCCACCGGCTACGTGAACCCCAACTGGTCGGCCAAGGCCGCGGCCGAGCCCGGCGGATCCGCGGTGGCCGACATCTCGACCGCCGTGTGGATGGACAGGATCGCCGCCATCGGCGGCTCCGCCGACGCCATGAGCCTGCGCGAGCATCTCGACGAGGCCGTCAGCCAGGACGCCGCCAACGGCTCCGCGCCGCTGACCATCCAGGTCGTCATCTACAACCTGCCCAACCGCGACTGCTCGGCGCTGGCCTCCAACGGCGAGCTGCGCATCTCGGAGGACGGGTTCAACCGCTACAAGAACGAGTACATCAACCCGATCGCCGACATCCTCGACGACCCGCAGTACGCCGGCCTGCGCATCGTCACGATCATCGAGCCCGACTCGCTGCCGAACCTGGTCACCAACATCGACAGCTTCGAGGACTGCCGCGAGGCGAACGGCCCCGGCGGCTACCGCGACGGCGTCCGCTACGCGCTCGACCAGCTGCACGCCATCTCCAACGTCTACACCTACGTCGACGCCGCCCACCACGCCTGGCTGGGCTGGGACTCGAACTTCCAGCCCGCGGTCGACCTGTTCCACGAGACCGTCGCGGGCACCGAGGCCGGCGTGGACAGCGTGGACGGCTTCATCGTCAACACCGCCAACTACTCGATCACCACGGAACCCCACTTCACCATCAACACGACCGTGAACGGCACCTCCGTCCGCCAGTCGGACTGGGTGGACTGGAACTACTACATCGACGAGCTCACCTTCGCCCGTGACCTGCGCGACCGCCTGATCGCCAAGGGGTTCAGGAGCGGCCTCGGCATGCTGATCGACACCTCGCGCAACGGCTGGGGCGGCTCCGACCGCCCGAGCGGCCCGAGCTCCTCGACCGACGTCAACCAGTTCGTCGAGGAGTCGCGGGCCGACCGGCGCATCCACGCCGGCAACTGGTGCAACCAGAGCGGCGCCGGCATGGGCGCGCGGCCGACCGCCAGCCCGGCGAGCGGCCTGGACGCCTACGTCTGGATCAAGCCTCCTGGCGAGTCCGACGGCTCCAGCGAAGAGATCGACAACGACCAGGGCAAGAAGTTCGACCCGATGTGCGACCCGGCCTACCCCGGCAACGACCTCAACGGCAACAACATGTCGGGCGCGCTGCCGGACGCGCCGATCTCGGGTCAGTGGTTCTCGGCGCAGTTCCGCGAACTGCTGGCCAACGCCTACCCGCCGATCAACTGATGCCTGGCAGGCCGGTGGGACCCGCCTGACCCGGATCCCTCCGCCCGCCTGACGGGGCCCGGGCGCACGCGAGTGCGCCCGGGCCCTTGATCGTCACCCGTTCAGGTCACACCGCGTGCCCTGCGCCACTCGGACACGATCTCGTCGACGTCGTAGGGCATCAGGTTGAGCGGTGGGCCCGACAGCCCCGTCCTGATCGCCTCGCGGATGCGGCCGTTGACGTCCTCGACGATGCTCCTGGCCTCGGCCTCGGTGCGCGCTCCTCGTGCCTCGGCCAGCGCCTGCTCGGCGTCCTTGCGCAGCGCCAGCGTCGGCGGCAGGGGCATCGACAGGCCCTCGCTCTCCACCTTCTGCTTGATCCACCACATGTCGCCGGGATCCCGGTCGAGGCCGGGCAGCGGCTTGCCCTTGCCGGGCAGGTCGTCGAACTCGCCGCGCGCCTCCGCCTCACGGATCTGCCGGTCGATCCAGCTCTCGTAAGGCATCCCCGGCGGCTTGCGCTCGGTCACGTACGAGTCTCCTCACGTCAGGTTGTGGGCGGGGGCGATCGGGCCGCGCCAGCCGAGCACGGCCTCGGTCATGCGTACGGACGCGACCGTCGCGGCCACGTCGTGCACGCGCAAGATGCGGGCTCCCTTGAGGATCGCGACGACGTTGGCCGCGATCGTGCCCTCGGTGCGCTCGCCCTGCGGGCGGTCGAGGGTCTCGCCGATGAAGTCCTTGTTGGACAGCGCCACCAGCGTGGGGTAGCCCATCGAGGTGATCTCGCCGAGCCTGCGCGTGAGCTCCAGCGAGTGGTAGGTGTTCTTGTTCAGGTCGTGACCGGGATCGATGATGATCCGGTCGGCCGGAATGCCCGCTTTCAGCGCGAACTCGACCCGCTCGCGCAGGAAATCGGCCACCTCCGTGACGACGTCGGCGTAGCTGGGCCGGACGATCCGCCGGCCGGGCCCGCCGAGGCTGTGGGTGACCACCACGCTGGCGCCGGTCGCCGCCGCGGTCTCCGCGATGCCCGGCTCGCGCAGGCCGTTGGTGTCGTTGATGACGTCGGCGCCGGCCTTGATGGCCGCCCGCGCCACCTGCGCCCTGTGCGTGTCGACGGATATCACGGCGTCGGTGACGGCCCTGACCTGGGCGATCACGGGGACGACCCGCTCGATCTCCTCCTCGGCCGGGATCTGCTCCTGGTCGGCGCTGAAGGCGAACCCGCCGACGTCGACCCAGTCGGCCCCGTCCGCGACGGCCTTGCGCGCCGCCGCGACGGCGCGGTCGAGCGCGTAGGTGCGGCCCCGGTCGTGAAAGGAGTTGGGTGTCCTGTTGACGATGGCCATGATGGCGACCTGGCGCTCGAAGTCGAACTCCCGCCGCCCGATGCGCCGGACCGGGGAGATGATCCCGAGCTTGGGTGTGTCGGCGCTCACGTGGTGGTCCCTTTCCGTCTCCCCGAGCCTACCCGGCCCTCCGCCAGGTCAGACGGCCCGGGATCACCACGTGGTCAGGCGCTGGAGCGGCCGGACCACGACCGGTCGGAGACCGTGATCCGGATCCGCTCCATGGCTCCGCGAACCCGCGGCCTTAACCGCATCGTGAGCAGGACGGTGGTGCCGCGCGGGCCGGTACGGAAGTCGGCCGCGTCGCACAGCTCGCGGATCAGGAAGATCCCCCTGCCCGTGGCGGAGAAGTCCGCCGGCAGGCGGTGGCCGTCGACGTAGCGGTCGGGGATGCCCGTACCCCTGTCGGTGGTTTCCGCGCGGATGAACCCGTCGACCGTCCACAGCCTGAGGTGCCCGTGCCCGCCCGCGTGCTCGACGGCGTTGACCACGCTCTCATGCACGGCCAGCACGAAGTCCGCCAGCCGGGAGCCGCTCAGCCCCGAGTGCTCCGCGCAGCGGGCCACCGACCGGCGCAGCTCGGGCACGTCGTCGAGCGTGAAGGGCTGGGTCAACAGGGTGCGCATGGCAGGCCTCCCACCTCGCCTGGTCGCCGACGCGCAAAGTGACGGGGGGCACGACGTTTCGCTGACGGTCTGTTGTGACGTGGTCCGTACGGGTCATCGTTTCAGCTGCGTCCTCCTACGCCGGTGGCGAGCTCGCGCATCCGGCGAGCCGGCCCGCGATCGGGGGCGAGCGGTCCTGTGTCCATGCCGGCGCCCTCACGCAGCCCGCGGAACAGCTCCCGCATGGCCTCCTGCGATGAGTACTCCGGCGTCCAGCCCAGCACTTCCCTGGCGCGCCGCACGTTCATGACCGGGATGCGGAGGGCGAGCTCCAGCAGCCCCGGGGCCGCGGGCACGAGCCGCAGCCGCCAGCCGGCCGCGACGACCGCCCTCGCCACCTGGGGCGCCACCCGCACGGTGCGGGTGCCGAGCATCTCGGCGAGGTCGTGCGGGTCGAGCACGGGCTCGGCGGCGAGGTTGAACGGGCCGCGCACCTCCTTGGTGACGGCCAGCCGGTAGGCCTCCGCCGCGTCGCGCGCGTGCAGCACCTGCAGCCGCAGCCCGGGGATGTCCGGCACGAACGGGATGAGCCCCGGCCTGATCAGCCGCCGGGGCACGAACGGCCCGCCGAACAACCTGCGCTGCTCGGTCGCGGCGGCCCGCTGGAAGATGAAGCCGGGCCGCATCCGCACCACGCGGATGCCGGGATGGTCGTGCTCGAAGACGTCGAGCACCCGCTCGACGTAGGCCTTCTCCCGCCCGTACGCCGCGTCCGGCCAGCCGTGCGTGGGCCAGCTCTCGTCCACCGGCCGGTCCTTCGGCCCTGGTGAGTACGCCCCCACGGAGGAGGCGTGGACCAGCGCGGGCACCCCCGCCTCCGCCACCGCCCTGAACACCCGCATGCTGCCCAGCACGTTGGCCCGCCAGGTCGTCGCCGGGTCCCTGGTCGGCTGGAACAACCAGGCGAGGTGCACCACCGCGTCGGCGCCGTCGAAGATCCGCACCAGGTCGTCGCTCGCCACGTCGGCCTGCCGCCAGTCGGTGCGGTCGATCCGCCATCCGGGCAGCCGGCGGGCGACCCCGACGATCGAGGTCACGCCGCTGTCCGCGACGAGCGCGCGAACCACGCTGGTGCCGACGTTTCCTGTGGCTCCCACCACCACGACTCTCATGCGACCTCGCTGCCCCACGCCGGCAGCGCGAAACCCGCCCGAACCACCACCCGCCGGAGGACCGGCCCCGCCGGGCGGGCCGCTCACCTGGGGCCCCTGCGGGGTGGGCTGCGCCTCAGCGACCGGTAGGGACAAGGTCGATCGCAACGCCAGTACCAAAAGACACTTTACACTCTCTGTATTGGGTGACTAACTATTGGTAGCGACTCGGTCGGAGCGATAAGGAGCCGTTCGCATGCCGGTGAGCTTCACCCAGCACCACCTCGCGACACGCATTGATCAGAGGTTGGCCGCCTTCCTCGACGACTGGCGGGCTCCCGTCTCCGACCCGGGGGTGGAGGCGGCCTACGGGCTGCTGACCGACTTCATCCTGAGCGGCGGCAAGCGCATCAGGCCGCAGCTGTGTTACTGGGGCTGGCGCGGCGCGGGCGGCGACGACTGCGACGAGATCATCAGCGCCGGCGCCGCCCTGGAGTTGTGCCACGCGGGCCTGCTCATCCACGACGACATCATGGACGGCAGCCAGTTGCGCCGGGGCCGGGCGACCGTGCACAGAAACCTGGCGGAGCTGCACAGAGGTCCGGGCGCGGAGGCGTTCGGACAGGCGGGCGGCATCCTGCTGGGCACGCTCAGCCTGGCGTGGTCCGACGCGCTGCTGTCGTCGTGCGGGGCCGAGCCGCCGCGGTTGCGCGCCGCGCACCACCTGTTCGACGCCATGCGCACCGAGGTGATCAGCGGCCAATATCTCGACATCCTCGGCCAGCTCCGCTCGGGGGCGAGCGTGGACGAGGCGCTCACCATGATCCGCTACAAGACCGCCAAATACACCGTCGAGCGGCCGCTGCAGATCGGCGGCGCCCTGGCCGGCGCCTCGCTGGAGCTGCTCGACTCCTACTCCGCCTTCGGGCTGCCGCTGGGCGAGGCGTTCCAGCTGCGCGACGACATGCTGGGCACGTTCGGCACGTCGTCGGAGACGGGCAAGTCGGCGCTCGACGACCTGCGCGAGGGCAAGCACACGGTGATGTACGCGCACGCCGTGCAGCACGCCTCACCGGCGCAGCTCGCCCATCTCAGACGCTGGCACGGCGACCCGGAGCTGTCCGAGGAGCGCGCGGCGGAGCTACGCCAGATCCTGGCCGACACGGGGGCGCCGGCCAAGGTCGAGTCGATGATCGAGGAACGCGTGGGCCTGGCCATGGCGGCGCTGACGGCGGCGCAGATCAAGCCGGAGGCGGCGCAGGCGCTGACCGTCCTGGCGGACCAGCTCGCGCACCGTACCAAGTGACGATTTGAAGGGGCATCCCGATGGGACGGGTACTTCTTGCCGCCCCGCGCGGCTTCTGCGCGGGCGTCGAACGCGCGATCACCACCGTCGAAGAGGCGCTTGATCGTTTCGGACCACCTGTTTACGTGCGCAAGCAGATCGTGCACAACACGTCCGTGATCCGCGACCTGACCGGGCGCGGCGCGGTCTTCGTCGACGAGCTCGACGAGGTCCCCGACGGCGCTCTCGTCGTCTTCTCCGCCCACGGCGTCGCGCCCGCGGTCAAGCAGGAGGCGCGGCTGCGCGGGTTGGCGACGATCGACGCGACGTGCCCCCTGGTCACGAAGGTGCACAAGGAGGCCGTGCGCATGGCCGAGGCGGGCTACGAGATCGTGCTCATCGGCCACGCCGAGCACGAGGAGGTCGAGGGCACGGTCGGCGAGGCGCCCGGCCGCATCCACGTCGTCGACCCGGCCCGCACCGACGACGTGACAGCCGACGGCTCGGCGCCGGTGGGCTGGCTGTCGCAGACCACGCTGGCCGTCGACGAGACCATGCGGGCCGTCGCCGAGCTGCGCGAGCGTTTCCCGGGCCTGGCCGACCCGCCCAGCGACGACATCTGCTACGCCAGCCAGAACCGCCAGGAGGCCGTCACCAGCATCGCCTCCAGGTGCGACCTGGTCATCGTCGTCGGCTCGGCCAACTCCTCCAACTCCCGCCGGCTGGTGGAGGTCGCGCTCAACGCGGGCGCCGGCGCGGCCCACCTGGTCGACCGGGCCTGCGACGCCGACGAGCGGTGGCTGGCGGGCGTGCGGACCGTCGGGGTCAGCTCCGGCGCGTCCGTGCCGGAAGGGCTGGTCGAGGAGTTACTCGGCTGGCTCGCCGCCCGCGGATACGCCGACGTCGAGCAGGTGACCTTGACGGAGGAGACCCTCACGTTCTCGCTTCCGCCCGAGCTCAGATCCGCCCGCGAACCCTAACGAGATTGGTGGTGCACGATGACAGAAACGACCCAGTCCCACGCCCCGGAGGACGGCGCCGGGCAGCTCAGCCTCAGCACCGACGCCGCACGGCAGCTCTCCACCACGACCAAGACGCCTCCGCAGATGCAGGAGATCACCTCGCGGTGGCTGCTGCGGCTGCTGCCATGGGTGCAGTGCTCCGGGGGCGTGTTCCGGGTCAACCGGCGGCTGACCTACACCCTCGGAGACGGCCGCATCACCTTCAGCACGACCGGATCCAACGTCCGGGTCATCCCGGCCGAGCTCACCGAATTGCCCGTGCTACGCGGTTTCGACGACATGGAGGTGCTCCAAGCGCTGGCCGATCGCTTCGCGCAACAGGAGGTCGAGGCCGGCGAGAAGATCGTGACCGAGGGCGCCCAGATCGACCGGCTCGTGCTGATCGCCCACGGCCGGGTGGGCAAGGTCAGCCGCGGCGCCTACGGCGACGAGCAGAACCTCGGCGTCCTGGCCGACGGCGACCACCTCGGCGAGCAGGCCCTGACGGGCGGCGGCGAGTTCGGGTTCACCGCCAGGGCCAAGACCGCCACCACCGTGCTGACGCTTTCCCTCCAGGACTTCGAGCAGGTCCTCGAACGCTCGCCCGAGCTGCGTGCCCACGTGGAGAGCCGGCGCACCAGCGTCGACCGGGCCCAGAACGACTACGGCGAGGCCGCGATCGACATGTCGGCCGGCCACACCGGTGAGGCCGTCCTGCCCGGCACCTTCGTCGACTACGAGCAGAGCCCGCGCGAATACGAGCTGAGCGTGGCGCAGACCGTCCTGCGGGTGCACAGCCGGGTCTCCGACCTGTACAACCAGCCGATGAGCCAGCTCGACCAGCAGCTCCGCCTGACGATCGAGGCGCTGCGCGAGCGCCAGGAGCACGAGCTGGTCAACAACCGCGACTTCGGCCTGCTCCACAACGCCGACTTCGGCCAGCGCATCCGCACCCGCTCGGGCCCGCCCACCCCCGACGACCTCGACGACCTGCTGTCCGTCGTGTGGAAGGAGCCCGCGTTCTTCCTGGCCCACCCGCAGGCCATCGCCGCCTTCGGCAGGGAGTGCAGCAAGCGCGGCGTCTACCCGCAGGCGAGCGAGGTCAACGGGCACCGGGTGCCGGCCTGGCGAGGCGTGCCGATCTTCCCGTGCAACAAGATCCCCGTCACCGGCGCCCGCACCACGTCGATCATGCTCATGCGCACCGGCCAGGAGAACCAGGGCGTCGTCGGCCTGCACCAGACCGGCATCCCCGACGAATACCAGCCCAGCCTGTCGGTGCGCTTCATGAACATCAACGAGAAGGCCGTCATCTCCTACCTGGTCAGCGTCTACTACTCGGCCGCCGTGCTGGTGCCGGACGCGCTCGGGCTCCTGGAGGACGTCGAGCTCGGCAGGAACGGCTGACCCGCTCCGGGTCCCAGTGATTGGTGGTGATCGTGTTGACGGAGACCGACCAGCGGCTGAGCCTCGACACGGCGGCGGCCCGCACGCTCGCGACGACGACCAAGACGCCTCCGCAGACGCGGGAGATCTCTCCGCGCTGGCTGCTGCGGGTGCTCCCGTGGGTGGACGTCGCGGCCGGCGTCTATCGGGTGAACCGGCGGCTGACGTACGCGGTCGGCGGCGGCCGGGTCGGCTTCGTCACCACGGGCACCCGCTTCCGCGTCGTCCCGCCGAGCCTGGCCGAGCTGCCGCTCCTGCGCGGGCTCGCCGGCGACCCCGCGCTCGACGAGCTCGCGGGCCGCTTCGAGCAGCGGGAATACGCGCAGGGCGAGACGATCGTACGCGCCGGGCGACCGGCCGACGAGCTGCTGCTGATCGCGTACGGAAAGGCGGCGAAGGTCGGCACGGGCCCGTACGGCGACCCGGTCGCGCTCGGCACGCTGGCGGGTGGCGAGCACGCCGGGAGCGAAGGCGGGCCGTGGGGGTTCACGCTGGAGGCGGCGACGGCGTGCACGGTGCTCGCCCTGCCCTGGAGCGAGCTGCGCGCGCTGGCCGACCGGTCGCCGGCGGTGAGCGCGCAACTCGCCCGCCACCGGATCAGCCAGGCCAGACCGCAGAACAAGTGGGGCGAGGCCGAGATCGCCGTCGCCGCCGGCCACCGGGGCGAGGCCGCGCTGCCCGGCACGTTCGCCGACTACGACCCTGGCCCGCGCGAATACGAGCTCAGCGTGTCGCAGACCGTGCTGCGCGTGCACACCCGGGTCGCCGACCTGTTCAACCAGCCGATGGACCAGACCGAGGAACAACTGCGGCTGACGGTCGAGGCCGTACGCGAGTCGCAGGAGCACCAGCTGGTCAACAACCGCGACTTCGGCCTGCTCCACAACGCCGATCCGGGCCAGCGCATCCACACCCGCACCGGCCCTCCGGGGCCCGACGACCTGGATGAGCTGCTCTGCCGCAGGAAGAAGTCCCGCTATTTCCTCGCCCACCCGAGGGCCATCGCCGCCTTCCACCGCGAATGCACCGCCGCAGGCCTCTACCCCGGCAGCACCGAGCTGGAGGGCGTCCGGCTGACCGTGTGGCGCGGCGTGCCCATCCTGCCGTGCGACAAGATCCCGATCAGCCCGGCGGGCACCACCTCGATCCTCGTCATGCGCACGGGCGAGGAGGACCAGGGAGTCGTCGGCCTGCGCCCGAGCAGCGTCCCCGACGAGCGCGAGCCGGGCCTCAGCGTGCGGTGCACCGGCATCGACGCGCGGGCCGTCGCCTCCTACCTGGTCAGCGCCTACTACTCGGCGGCGGTCCTGGTGCCCGACGCGCTCGGGGTGCTGGAGAACGTCGAGGTAGCCCGCTGATGAAGGAGTGACCATGAGCCAGCCGTTCGAACTGCCGGACTTCTACATGCCGTATCCCGCCCGGCTCAACCAGCATCTTGAGCAGGCGCGCGACCACTCCACTCGGTGGGCGCGCGACATGGGCATGCTCGAAGGCTCGGGCGTCTGGGAGGAGGCCGACCTCGACGCCCACGACTATCCGCTGATGTGCGCCTATACCCACCCTGACTGCGACGGCGCCGAGCTCTGCCTGATCACCGACTGGTACGTGTGGGTCTTCTTCTTCGACGACCACTTCCTCGAGGTGTTCAAACGCAGCGGCGACCTGGCGGGCGGACGGGCCTATCTCGACCGGCTGCCGCTCTTCATGCCGATGGGCGCCGACCTGTCCATGCCCGAGCCGGCCAACCCGGTCGAGGCAGGGCTGGCCGACCTGTGGGTCCGTACGGTGCCCGGCATGTCCGCCGACTGGCGGTCCCGTTTCGCCGAGAGCACGCGCAACCTGCTCAACGAGTCGCTGTGGGAGCTGGCCAACATCAACAAGGGCCGGGTGGCCAACCCGGTCGAGTACATCGAGATGCGGCGCAAGGTCGGCGGCGCGCCCTGGTCGGCGGGGCTGGTCGAGCACGCGGTCGGGGCCGAGGTGCCGGCGCGGATCGCCGCGTCACGGCCGATGCGGGTGCTGCGCGACGCCTTCTCCGACGCCGTCCACCTGCGCAACGACCTGTTCTCGTACGAGCGGGAGGTCAGGGACGAAGGCGAGCTGAGCAACGGGGTGCTGGTGCTGGAGAAGTTCCTCGGCTGCACCACGCAGGAGGCCGCCGACGCGGTCAACGACCTGCTGACCTCGCGGCTGCACCAGTTCGAGCACACCACGTGCACCGAGCTCGGGCCGCTGTTCGTGGAGAACGCCATCGACCCGCTGAGCGCGGCCGGCGTGCTGGCGTACGTCAAAGGGCTGCAGGACTGGCAGTCGGGCGGGCACGAGTGGCACATGCGCTCCAGCAGGTACATGAACAAGCGGGCGACGGCGAGCCGGCCGCTGGGCATGTCGTCGCTCGTCGA
Organism: Nonomuraea sp. KM88; assembly: GCF_052245635.1. Lineage (NCBI taxonomy): Bacteria > Bacillati > Actinomycetota > Actinomycetes > Streptosporangiales > Streptosporangiaceae > Nonomuraea > Nonomuraea sp. KM88. The sequence goes on from NZ_JBQQCC010000008.1 coordinate 274,262, forward strand.
CCTGCTGGGCGCCAAGCGGCTGCGGAACTTCGCGCACGTGCCGCACCAGAAGGTGGGGCCGTCGATCGTGCCCGAGCTCTACGTGCCGTTCGAGCTCCGGTTGTCGCCGCACCTCGACGCCTCCCGGCGCAACATCGTGACGTGGTGCGCGGAGATGGGCATCCTGGAGGCCCAGCCTGGCGTGGTGGGCTCGGCGGTGTGGGACGAGAAGAAGCTGTTCGACTACGACCTGCCGCTCTGCGCGGCGGGCCTGCATCCCGACGCCACGCCCGAGGAGCTGGACCTGGCCTCGTTCTGGCTGGCCTGGGGCACGTACGGCGACGACTACTTCCCCGCCGTCTTCGGCAGGTCGCGCAATCTCGCGGCAGCCAGGGTGGCGGTGGCCAGGTTCGGGGCGTTCATGCCGCTCGACGGCGCGCCGGCGACGCCGCCCGCGAGCGCGCTGGAGCGCTCGCTGGCCGACCTGTGGGCCCGTACGGCGGCGCCGATGCCGCTCGGTGACCGGCGCAAGCTGCGTACGGCGATCGAGCTCATGTGCGACGGCTGGTTGTGGGAGCTGGCCAACGAGCTGGCCCACCACATCCCCGACCCGGTCGACTACATCGAGATGCGCAGGCTGACCTTCGGCTCCGACCTGACGATGAGCCTGTGCCGGCTGCGGCACACCAAGGGCATCCCGGAGGAGGTCTGTGGCAGCGGCCCGATGGTGGCGCTGGAGAACGCCATGATGGACGCGGGGTGCCTGGTCAACGACATCTTCTCCTACCAGAAGGAGATCGAGTTCGAGGGCGAGGTGCACAACTGCGTCCTGGTGGTCCAGAACTTCTTCGGCTGCGACTACCCGGCGGCGGTGGCCATCGTCAGCGACCTGATGGCGTCGCGGGTGCGGCAGTTCGAGCACATCGTGGAGCACGAGCTGCCGATCGTCTGCGATGACTTCGGCCTGGACGCGGAGGCCAGGCGGGATCTCGACGGGTTCGTGGCCGAGCTGCGCGACTGGCTGGCCGCCATTCTCAACTGGCATCGCGGGTGTTTCCGCTATGACGAGAAGTCCCTGCGCCGGCACAAGGCGCCGCCGCGGTGGCGGCTCGGCGGTCCCACGGGCCTGGGCACCTCGGCGGCCGTCGTCACCGCCGCCCGGGGCTAGGTGGGGGCGTGGATGCGGGGCTGGTAGTACCAGCCCATCATGCGCATCAGCCGCTGCTGGTACGGCGTGACGTTGTGCAGGCGGATCCACCGTTGCGAGGGCGGCACGGTGGGCATGAGGAGCACGCGCAGGCCTGAGACGTCGATGAAGGTGAGCTCGCCGGTGTCGACGACGACGTAGGGGCCGCGGCGGCACCGGGTCAGGGCGCTGGCCAGGGCGGCACTGTTGGTGGCGTCGATCTCGCCGACCAGCGAGACGTCCGGCGCTCCTGGCGCCGCACGCACCACGATGCTCAGCTGCTCGTCCTGATAGAGCAGCAGCTCTTCGACGCCGCTCACGCTCCCCGCACCCCCCAACACGAACTCCGGGGGTTGTATGCCGAAATGCTCCCTGCGAGGTATGACCGCCAGGGCGTCTGGCGGTTAACCAGATCCAAGGCTACACGAGGTTTGTGGGGCTATGTAAATTTCGCTGTAAAAATACCGAATCACGGGGAAATTATGACGGCTAACGCTTTCCGGACAGGACGGGCGTGCCCGCGCCGGCTGCGGACATGACGGACCGGCCTGTCCGGAGGCGCTGAGGCGCGTGGGGCCCTCTCTCGCGCCGTGACCGACCAGGGGCCTGCCCGGTAAGGTGCCGCCACGGCTTCGTGGCTACCGGCCTGGCCTCATGTCAGGCGTGCGCGGGGAGCCGGCACCGCCTCGGACGGCTCAGTTGTCGTCGCCGACGCGCTCCTGGTTGCTGAGGATGGTGAGGTCGATGTCCTGCAGGTTACCCGCGGAGCCGACGTTGATGTACTTCACGGAGTCGTTGCCGACGTCGTTGAGCGCGGTGAGGTCGTCGGCGACGCTCAGCTGGCTCAGGATCTGCTTGCCCTTGTTGTAGGGGTTGGGAACGTCGGCCGAGGCGCTCGTGGCCGAGAAGCCCAGCATGAAGCCCGCGATGGCTGCACCGACAAGAATGCGACGCATCATTTCTCTACTTCTCCTTGATCGAAATCGGCGCGGAATGCGCGTCTTCGGATTCGCTCGCACAGGGTCGCGAGATTTTCGTGGATAACAATCTCGTGCCCACCGGTAGGCCGCAACCGGGCTTAGCTAAGTCGAAGTCAAATGCGCGCCCCATTTCCTTGGCCGCCCTTCGCGGCCGGTTCGGACAGATACCGACTTGTCCCGATTTATACGGAGTGAGACGCGCGCGATTTTTCATCTTATCGCCATACGCGCGCCCCGCATGTCCCAAAGGTGTTTCATCTCCACAGGAGTGGCGGAATGCTCCCGACGGAACATCCTGCTGTGCCACCGACGAGTCACGGGAGCGCTGAATATGCCATGAAAAGAACACAGCCGCCGCTGGCGACCGCACTGGCCCTGACCATTCTGGGCGCCATGAATTCCACGCCCGCGCTGGCCGCCCACAGATGCGGCGCACACTCGCCGGGCCATTGCAGGATGGCGGCAGAAAATGCCCTCGACGCGGCGCGTTCACCGGCCGGCGCCATCGCCGTTCGGGCGGCGATCGAAATGATCGGCATCCCGTACTCGTGGGGCGGCGGCGGTGTGAACGGGCCGGGCTACGGAGTCGGGAGAGGGGCCAGGATCAGGGGATTCGACTGCTCGGGCCTCACCGAGTACGCGTGGGCGCGGGCCGGCGTGCTGATCGGCACGACGACGCACGAGCAGTGGCGGTCGGGCGTGCGGATCGCCAGGGAAGACGTGCAACCCGGCGACCTGGTCTTCTACGACAGCGACAGGAGCAACTCCGGGCCCGAGCACGTGGCCGTGGCGGTGGACGCGACGCGGATGGTGCACGCTCCGTACACCGGCGCTCTCGTACGGATCGATCCGCTCGACCGGCGCACCTTCCTCGGGATCGTGCGGCCGAGCGAGAGCGCGGCCGACGTCGCCGGCGGCGAACGCGTGTAGGCGCTGGCGCGCGGCCCCGGTCGTCCTGCAGTGATCGACCAGGGTCGCGCGGCGCTGAAAGCCCGGCGGCCACCAAGCCCGTGCCGTGGACTCGCGAATATCCACGACCCGTTCTCCGGTTCACCTCAAGGCACGAGGAAGACGACCTTGGCCAGGGCGGGCTCCCCTTATGCGGAACGGGAGTCGCCGATCGGCTTCCTGCCTGCGCACGTGAGGAGCCGTCAGTTGTCGTCGCCGACGTTCTTCTGGTTGCTCAGAACGCTGGCGTCGATGTCGTTGAGGTTGAGTGCGGACAGGATGTTGTTGTACTTGACCGAGTCGTTGAGCACGTCGTTCAGCGCGGTCAGGTCGTCGACGGCGCTCAGCTGGCTGAGAATGTTCTGCCCCTCATTGTGCGGGTTGGGGACGTCGGCGGAAGCTCCGGCGGCGGAGAAGCCGAGCGCGGCGGCCGCGATTGCTGCCCCTGCCAGAATGCGACGGATCATGTTTTGTTTCCTCCATGGACAGGCGCGGAAATTCCGGCGCCATAGTCGTTTTCGCAGGGCTGTGAGGTGCCGCCCATAACAATCGTGGCAGGCAGCGGAAACCGCAACTCGGAATGCCCTCCCGGAGGTCAAGGGGAAACCTCGGTTTCTTGGCGTCGGATTTTCCCGCTCTTCGCCGACGCGCCACATATATGCGCCGCCGGCAGACCGGGCATGGATATTCGTTTTGGTTGCCCGCGTGGCCGATGGCCCTCCCGTTCACTTCCTTTTAGGTAACGATCACCCGAAACTTGGGAATCGCGGTACGCCGCTCGGCGTACCGCGATCGCCCTCTCCTGACGGACGTGCGGCGCGCGCCGAGGCGGCGACGATGGTCATCGAGTTACCGAATCCCCGAGGCAGGTGAGATCGATGCGGCCACCTATCCGCAAGACGGTCCTGGTCATCCACATCATCGTGTCGGTCGCGCTGCTCGGTGAGGTGTGGGGCCTGGTGGTGCTGAACACCGCGGCGACGCTGACAAATGATCCGGGGCTCGCGCACGCCGCCTACCGGTTGATGCCGAACCTGGTGTTCGCGGGCGGCATACCGCTCAGCCTCACCGCCTTGGTCACCGGCATCACGCTGGGTCTGACCAGCCATTGGGGGCTGTTTCGCTATTACTGGGTGGCGGTCAAGCTCGGGCTGCTGGTGGCCGTGATCTGCGTGGGCATGTTCCTCTTCGATCCGGAGGGAATGGCGGCCGCCACCGAAGGGGGCACGGCGGCCGTCGCCTCGGACCAGTGGAGCCAGACGGCCGCGCTGGGCGCGCAGATCGTCATGCTCATCGCGTCGACGGCGTTGTCGGTGTTCAAACCGCGCTGGAAGCTGCGGGTGACGCCGGCTCCGGCGGCGTGACGGGGGCGACAGCCCTCCGCCCGAACGACCCGTCGCGACCGCTCTTCGGGCCGGTGAGCCGACCCGCGAGGCCGCACGCCGCGTCAGGGGTGTTCGTTGAGGTGGTGGAGGGCGGAGGAGAGCCGGCGCACGGCCGCCAGGCATTCGTGGGCGGTTTCCACGCCCAGTTCGGCCACGAGGCGGTCGGCGAGCTCCTGGTGCGCGGGGGTGATCCTGGCGATGGACGCGCGGCCCGCCGCCGTCGGCTGGAGCAGCTTCGCCCGGCGATGCGCGGGGTTGGGCCGGTATTCGGCCAGCCCCCGCTCCACCAGCAGGTCGGCGACGCGCTGCACGCCCTGCCTGCTCATCCCCATGACCCGGGCGATCCCGGCGACGGGCAGCGGCTCGCGCAGCACGGCTCCCAGCACCTGCCACCACGCCGCCGTTATCCCCGCCGGCCGGGCGAGCCCTTCGGCCACCTGGAGGAACTGGCCGTTGAGCCGGAACGCCTCCAGCGCCAGGCCCGAAAGCAGGTCGGACGACTCGGTCATGCCGCCATCAGCACCTCGAAGGCCGAAGCGTCACTCCTGGCGAACAACCGGAACCACGCGTCGAGCACCTCGGGCCGGTAGATGTCGAGCCGCCGGAAGATCTCCCTGGCGAACGCCACCGGCTCCGTCGGGCCGGCTGTGATGAGGTCGCCGTCGAGCACCGCGTCACGGTCGAGGTAGTGGTCGGCGCCCGCGTAGCCCTGCTGGGCCTGCAAATAGTGCACGACGGCGCTGGTGTGGTCGCGGTCGTCCAGCAGCCCTTCGCGGGCGAGCCCGGCCGTGGCGCCGCAGATGGCGGCGACCGGCACGCCCGCGTCGAGGAACTCCCTGGCCTTCCGCGCGAACGGCGCCAGCACGTCGCCGGAGTCCCACAGATCCGCGCCGGGCAGGATGAGCAGCGCGCTGTCCTCGGGGGCCAGCCGGTCGAGCGCGAGGTCGGGCGCGACGCGCAGCCCGCCCATGCTGACCACGGGGTCGGCGGACGGGCCCACCGTGACGATCTCGTAACCGCCGGGCTCGCGGTGGAACCGCCCGCTGCGCAGGTGGGCGGTGGCGTGCCCGGTCTCCCAGTCGGCGAAGGTGTCGTACACGGCGTGGTGGATCAGCTTCATGACAACATACTGTCATTAGGGCAACATGCTGTCAATAAGTTCCCATGGGAGTATGGTCCGCATGGCAGAGATCGTCGGCGGGGGACGTCCAGTCAACGACGCCGAACGGCGGGTGATCACCTACCTGCGAGATCACGCGCCAGCCGACTGGTTGCTGCTGCACAACGTCGAGCTTCCGCGCGGCCACGACGTCTTCGAGGTCGACCTGATCGTGCTGACCGGCCACTCGCTCGTGGTCGTCGACGTCAAGGGCACCCGGGGACGCATCGAGGTGTCCGGCACCCGCTGGTTCCCGCCGCGCAGGGAGGCGTTCGGCTCCCCCGTGGCCAAGCTGCGCGGCACCGCGAAGGCGCTGAAAGGGCTGCTGGTGGCGCAGGCCACGCAGCTTGAGCGGGTCTACGTCGACTCCCTGGTCGTGCTCACCTCTCCCGACGCCGAGCTGGTCGATCCCGCGGGGCGCGACGCGGTCAACGTCACCGACCTGCCGGGACTGCTGGCCACGTTGAGCGACGTCTCACGGGTCAGGCGCGGATGCAGCCCCGACGTGAGGCCGTACATGACGGCGATCCTCGACGCGCTCAACCAGACAGTGCGCCGCAGCACCGCACCGCCCAGGTTTGGCAACTGGGAGGTCGAGGAGCAACTCGGCGGCGACGCCAAGGTCACCGAATATCGGGCGTTCAACGTGACACTGCCCGGCAGCGAGACCGTGCTGCTCCGGGTCTACCAGGCCGATCCGCTGGCCGACCACGAGGCGCGGGCGGCCGAGCGGCAGCGCATCGCCAACGCCTACCAGACCCTGGCCCGCATCCCGCCCCACCCATGCGTGGTCCGCCCGCGCGACTTCTTCGCCATCGACGACGAGAGCCGGTTCGTGCTGGTGCTCGACGACGTGCACGGCGAGTCCCTGCACCTGGCGCTGGGCCGGGGCGCCCGGCTGAGTGTGATCAAGGATCTGCTGAGCGGGCTGGCGCACGCGCACGCCAACGGCGTCGTCCACCGGGCGCTGACGCCCGCGTCCGTGCTGGTCACCGACGACGGGCACGCGGTGCTGACCGGGTTCGACTACGCCAAGCCCGGGCCGCGCGACTACACCGTGGCCCACGAGCTGGGCAACGTGCTCGACGCCCACTACGCGGCGCCGGAGTGCCAGGAGCGCCCCGACCGGATGACGACCGCCTCCGACGTCTACGCCGCGGGAGCCATCGCCTACCAGCTCCTCACCGGCCAGCTCCCGACGAGCGCCGACGCCCACGGGCCCGACGTGCCCGAGGTGGTGCGCAGGATGCTCGACCACTCCCCCGCCAAGCGGCCGTCCGCCGCCGAGGCGCTCGACGCCCTGACGGCGTCTCCGCTCCAGGAGTCGCGGCTCAGACGTCTCGTACGTCGCCTGGTGTCCCGTTCATGACCACCGGCCTGCGTCCCGTCGAAGAGCACGACCTGCCTTTCCTGCGTCGGCTCATGAGCGACCCCGACAGCACGGGCGAATTCCAGTGGTACGGCTTCCAGAACCCCCACCACCTGCGCCGGCGCTGGGAGGAACACGGGATGCTCGGCGACGACGGCGGCATCCTGATCATCGCGGACGGAGACGACCGGGCCGGGTTCGTGTCGTGGAACAAGCAGGTGGCCGACCGTGCGAGCTTCTACTGGTCGATGGGGCTGATCGTGGCGCCGGAGTTCCGGGGCAGGGGGTACGGCACGCAGGCGCAGCGGCTGATCGCCCGCTACCTGTTCGACCACTCGACGGTCAACCGGATCGAGGCGACCACCGAGATCACCAACGTTGCGGAGCAGCGGGCGCTGGAGAAGGCGGGGTTCACGCGCGAGGGCGTCCTGCGGGGCGTCGGCTTCCGCGCGGGGCGGTGGCATGACGGCGTGCTCTACAGCATGCTCCGCGCCGACCTCGAGTCCTGACCCGCGCGGGCGCGCAGGCTCGCAACAGGCGGCTGTGGCGGAGCGATCCGGCTCGTGCAGGCTGCCGGCAGGAGCGACCGGCTCAGGTGGGGAGGTCGCGGCTGAGCGATCCGGCTCAGGCGGGCAGGTTGCGGCGGAGCGCCCTGGCGTGCCGGAGGTAGTCGAGCGCCAGCCCGGTACGCCCGGCCGAACGGTGCAGCTCCCCGAGCAGCTCGGTGGTCGAGGCCTCCCCGCTGCGGTCGCCGAGCTCCTGGAAGATCTCCAGCGAGCGTTCGAGCCCGGTGGAGGCCCGCGCCAGGTCCCCGCGTTCGGCCTGGAGCCCGGCCAGGCTCTGCAGCGCGTACGCCCCGCAGTGCCGGTCCCCCAGCGACTCGAAGATCTCCAGCGCGTGCCGGTGGAACGACATCGCGTGGTGCAGGTGCCCCATCTGGACGCACACGCAGCCTTCCCGGTGGGCGTCCCCGAGTTCCTGGGCCAGCCGCATGGCCTGAACCAGGGATTGCGACGCCTGCGCCAGGTCCCCGGACTTGAGGCAGACCCGGCCGATGGCCTGGCGGGCGTACGCTTCGCCCTGTTTGTCGCCGGTGGCCAGGAAGATGGCCAGGGCGTGCCGGAAGTGTCCGAGGGAGCGGGCGTATCTGCCGCGGAACTGGCTCACCGCGCCGAGGCCACAGATGGAGGTGGCTTCCGCCCGGCTGTCGCCTAAGTCATGAAATATGTGGAGAGATCGGGTGAAGCCCTCCGCGGATTCCTCGTACCGGTCCTGGTAGAGGCTGACCTGGGCCAGCCCTCTCAGCATGGCGGCCTCACCGTACGTGTCGCCGGCGGCGCGGGCGGCGGCCAGCGCCGAGGCGTGGGTACGCCGCCAGGTGCCGAGGTCGCAGCGCAGGTCGAGGCAGGGCACCATGGCCGCGGCCAGCCCCCACGCCGACTCGGCCAGCCCCAGCCCGGCCGCCACGTCCACCGCGCCCGCCAGCGCCTCGTGCTCGGCCTCGAACCAGGTGACCGGGTCGGCGGTCAGCCGTTCGAGCGTGCGCTCGGGCAGCCGCCAGCGCGGCGCCCTGGCAGCGGTGAGGCTGAACACGGTGGTCGGCAGCCGCGCCATGGCGTGCTCGGTGGTCGCCGTCCACGCGGCCAGCACCCTGGCCACGGCGTCGAGCCCGTCCCGTTCTCCCGCCCCGCCGGACAGTGCGGGGCCGCGTTCGAGCGCGTGCCGGCCGATGAGGTCGGGCACCCGGTAGCGCGGCTGGCCCACCGGATCGGTGCCGACCACGTCGAGCAGGTTGACGTCCACCAGCAGGTCGGTGACGTCGTGCGCGCCGTGCCTGCCGAGCGCGGCGTCGATCACCCACCCCGGCTGGGCGGACGCGCCGAGCCTGCCGAGCGTGCCGAGGATGCGGGCGGCCTCGTCGGGCAGGCGCGCGTAGCCGTGGTCCAGGGTGGCCCGCACGTCTCCCAGCTCCCCGAGGCAGTCGTCCTCCAGGCGCTGCCTGAGCACCGCCAGCGACCAGCCGGGCCGGCCGGCCAGCCGCGCGCCGGCGTTCCTGACCGCCAGTGGCAGCCGCCCGCACGCGGCCACGATCGCCTGCGCGGCCTCCCGCTCGCGGGCCACGCGGTCCTCCCCCACGATGCTGCCGAGCAGGGACAGCGCCTCCCGCGGGCCGAGCCGGCCGAGCTGGATCCGTAACGCGCCCGGCAGCTCGGTGATCCGGCGCCTGCTGGTGACGATGACCGCGCTGCCGTTGCCGGGCAGCAGCGGCCGCACCTGGCCGGCGTCGCGGGCGTCGTCCAGTACCACCAGCATCGGCCGCTCGGCCAGCAGCGACCTGTACAGCGCCGAGCGCTCGCGCACCGTGGGCGGCGCCGCCTCCACTCCGAGCGCTCTGAGCGCCTCGGCCAGCAGGTCGCCCGGCTCCCTGCCGTCCAGTTCCAGGTAGAGCTGCCCGTCGGGGAAGGACGCGCACAGCGCGTGCGCGGCGTGCACGGCCAGCGCCGACTTGCCCGCGCCGGGCGGCCCCGAGATCACCGCGACGGAGAACGGCTCCGCGAGCTCGGCCAGGGCGCCGACCCTGCCGGTGAAGTCGGGCAGATCAGGCGGAAGCTGCCGGGGGACGGCGGGCAGCGCGTCGTCCGCCAGGATCAGTTCGTACGCCCCGCGCAGCTCCGCACCCGGCTCGACGCCGAGCTCGTCCACGAGCCTGCCCCTGACCGTGGCGTAGGCGCGCAGGGCCTCGGCCTTCCTGCCGCCCCTGTGGAGGGTCAGCACCAGGCGCCCCCACAGGTCCTCCCGGTAGGGGTGCTCGGCCAGCAGCCCGCGCAGCCCGGAGATCGCGCCGTCGTGGTCGCCCTGCTCAAGCCGCCGCTCGATCAGGGCTTCCGCGGCGTGCAGGCGCCCCTGATGGAGGAGTTCGAGACGGCGGTCCCAGACCGGGCTGCCCGGCAGGTCGCACAGCGGCGCGCCGCGCCAGAGCGCGAGAGCCTCCGCGTACTCGCCCCGGTCCACCAGGTCCTCGAAGAGCAGCAGGTCGAGCGCGCCGTCGGCCACGTCGATCGCGTAGCCGGAGCCGTCGGCGCGCAAGTGCCCCTGGCCCAGCTCCGACCTGAGAACGCTCACATACGTGCGCACGTTGGCCTGCGCGGAACGCGGCGGGCGATGCGGCCAGAGCACCTCGACGAGCTGGTCGGCGCCGACCATCTGGCCCGCGTCCAGCAACAGCGTGGCCAGCAGCAGCCGGGGTTTCCTGCCGGAGATCCGTACGGGACGTCCGGCGGACCGGACTTCGAGCGGCCCGAGCACGTGGAAAGTGATCGACATCCGCATCAGCTCCTCTACAGAGGCCTGACAGCTTTTGTATTTGTTCTGGACGTTTTATGTGCGGCTTATGCAGACCCTTGTCTCAGAGATCCCACGGGAAAGGATCACCCCATGAAGCTCAGCGGAGCAATGGTCGCGGGCGTCGCACTCTTATTCAGCCTCGGAACGACGACGACCGCCGCGGCCGACCCGGCGCCGGAGTCGGAGCAGGCGCAGATCCTCGCGACCAACTTCCAGCTGCCGTTCCCCTGCGGCCAGTCCTGGACGGGCAACTCCAGCGCCAGCAGCGCGCACAGGTCGTACGAGATCGACTTCAACCGCGGCAGCACCGCGAACGCCGACCTCGGCGACACCGTGGTGGCCGCCGCGGCCGGCACCGTGGTGATCTCGGCACACCAGGGCTCGACGAACGGCTTCGGCAACCTGGTCAAGATCGACCACGGGTCGGGCTGGTCCACGTACTACGCCCACCTGAACGTGCGCTCGGTCAGCCAGGGACAGTCCGTCTCGCAGGGCCAGAAGATCGGCACGGTGGGCAACACCAGCAAGCCGGGCAACAACATCAGCCCTCACCTCCACTACGAGGTACGTCAGGGAAGCAGCTATCCGTCCAACATCCAGCGGGCCGTTTTCAACGGGACGACCTTCGGCTACCCCCAGCAGACGCTGACCTCCAGGAACTGCGGCGGCTCCAGCAACCCGTACAGCCCGCAGGAGGTCTGCGGCACGGGCTTCAACGTGATCGACTCGGCCGCGCTCGGGAGCAACGGCACCGTCTACCTGCTCTACAACAGCGGCAACCGCAGCAACTGCGTCGTCACGCTGAAGGCGAAGTCGCTCGGCACCGCCACCGCGACCAGCGCCTACCTGGAGGTGCAGGGCAGCGCGAGGAAGACCGACTCGGGCAACTTCTCCTACTACGCGGGACCGGTGACCGCGTCCGCGCCCAGCACCTGCGTCAAGTGGGGCGGCTCGGCCGGCGGCACCTCGTACGACAGCCCCTGGGAGCACTGCGACTAGAGCGGCGACCAGGACCGGGCCGGGTGGTGGCGCGCCGCCCGGCCTACGCCTGCGCGATCGTGTCGAGGACGTCGACGACGTAGAGCATGGGCGCGGGCCCCGGGGAGGGCACGGCCACCCGGCTGCCGACGCGCAGGCCGTCCAGGGCGGCCGTCCAGCCCGCGGGCACGGAGCCCTCCTTCAGCGTGAACGCGCTGGGCCCGCCCCTCCGGTAGGACGAGTCCACGACCGTGCGTGACGGCCAGGCGGCGGCCACGTACTGGACCACGATCTTCGAGCCGGGCACGACCTGCGGCCCCGAGCCGTCGATGAGGACGCGCGGCTGCGCGGCCGGCGTCAGGTCGGCGGGAATGACCGGCAGGGGACGCCCGACGAGCCGGGCGTCGGGCGGATAGCCGCCCAGGATGTCGAAGACCAGCACCAGCGTGTCCGCCGGGGCCAGGCCGGTCAGCGGCACCTGAGGGCCGAGAGCGTCCGCCGCCGGGCTGATCAGCATGACCCTGCTGCCCGCCGGACGGCCGATGAGCGACTGCCGCCACGTCTCCGACACCTGCCTGCCGTCGAAGACCACCGTCGTGGGCTGGTGCCCGTCGTGGGTGCTGAGGTAGGGCTGGTTGCCGGACCAGCGCCGGATGTCGACGTCGGCGAGCACCACGTCACCGGGGACCGTACGACGGCCGCTGCCCACGGACAGCACCGCGATGCGCGGCGTGTGGCCCGGGTTTCCCTTGGGGATGGCGACGACCGGTTTGCTGCCGAACGCGCCCGAGACGACGGGCTGCGTGCCCTCCTCAGCCGCGCCGCACGAGGCGGCCAGCATGAACAGGGCGGGCCAGATCAGACGCACGATTCTCCTCCAGGGCCAGGTCCGAAGGAGTTACTTGCCGCTATGGCGAAAAGGAATGCCGCTGCTCTCGCCATCTCACGACAAAGGGCGCGGGACACTGGGGTGCGTGAGTCGAACCGATGGGACGAGCAGGCCGAAGCTGGCGCGCAGGGTCGCCGACGCGGCCGAGATCGCGCTGACCGCCAGGAAATACGTGACGTTCATCGACGTGGTGACGGGCCTGCGCTGGTTGCACACCAGGCACGTCGACGTCTGGCGGCAGGGCAGGGCGGCCACGCTGGCCGAGCTGTCCGACGTCGGCGAGGACCGCCTGCTCAGCGCGGCCGCCCTGCTGCGGGAGTGGGCCCTGGCCAAGGGGTTGCGGCCGGTCGACACGCCCTACGTGGCCGGCACCCGCGACCGCCGCGAGCTGCGCTTCACGTCGGGCGGCGGGCAGGAGGCGTTCCGCGTGCACTGGCTCTCGCCCGATCTCAGCGAGGCACGGGTGCGGCGGCTCACCGAGGCGCAGAGCAAGCCGCCCGACCTGGTGGCGGTGGCCCCGCTCGACGCCTGGACGTGCGCGGCCTGCGGCGACACCGGCCCCTACCTGATCATGGAGGACGACCGGCCGCACTGCCTGACCTGCGCGGACCTCGACCACCTGACATTCCTGCCGGCGGGCGACGCGGCGCTCAGCCGGCGGGCCAAGAAGGAGAGCGGCTTGTCCGCGGTGGTCGTCCGGTACAACCGGCGGCGCAAGGTCTACCAGCGCATGGGCCTGCTGGTGGAGGAGGCCGCGCTGGCCGCCGCCGAGGAGCGCTGCCTGGCCGACGAGGAGGTGCGGCTGCGCCGCAGGGAGCGCGACCGCGTACGCAGGGCGGAGCAGGACGTCGAGTTCCAGACCAGGATGGCGGCCGAGATCGCCCGGTTGTTCCCCGGCTGCCCCGAGCCGCGGGCGCGGGAGATCGCCGAGCACGCGGGCCAGCGCGGCAGCGGCCGGGTGGGCAGGTCGGCGGCGGCCAGGGCGCTCGACGAGAACGCCATCACGCTCGCCGTGATCGCCTCCGTCCGGCATCTCGACACCGACTACGACAGCCTGCTGATGTCGGGCGTGCCGCGGATGGAGGCCCGCGACCTGATCCGCGAGCGAATCGAACACAAGCTCGACGAGTTCCGGGGTAACGTGCGGGCATGAGCGACTGGCACGACGTACGCGAGGAGCTGCGCGCCTTCGCCCTCGGGCTGCCCGAGAGCCACGAAGCCCACCCGTGGGGCGAGACGGTGGTCAAGGTGAACAAGAAGGTGTTCCTCTTCCTCGGCCTGGAGGAGCAGACCGAGAAGTGGGACCCGACGTTCGGCGTGAAGCTGCTGTCGGAGGCGCACGGCCACGCGCTGACCGTCGAGGGGGCGCGGCCCAGCGGCTACGGGCTCGGCAAGGCGGGGTGGGTGACCGTGCCGTTCCTGTCGGAGCTGCCCGAGACCGAGGTGCTGCTCGACTGGGTGGAGGAGAGCTACCGCGCGATCGCCCCCAAACGCGCGGTCAAGCTGCTGGACGAGACTAGGTGACGGCCAACCGCCTGGCATACCTCTCGTCCCGCCACAGCTCCTTGTCCAGCACCTCCAGCAGGGTGGCGGCGGCGGCGTGGACGTCGGCGTAGCCGACGTAGAGCGGCGCGAAGCCGAACCTGAGGATGTCGGGCGCGCGGAAGTCGCCGTGCACGCCGCGGTCGATCAGCGCCCGCATCACCGGATAGCCGTCGGGGTGGCGGAAGCTCACCTGGCTGCCGCGCGCGGCGGCGTCCGCCGGCGAGGCGAGCTCCAGCGCGTCACCGACGAGGTCGACGAAGAGCGAGGTCAGCGCCATGCTCTTGGCCCGCACCTGCGCCATCGGCACCTCCTCCCACATGTCGAGCGCGGCGTCGAGCGCGGCGAACGACAACACGTGCGGGGTGCCCACCGCGAACCGCCTGACGCCCTCGGCCGGCCGGTAGCCGGGCTCGAACGCGAACGGCTCGGCGTGGCCGTTCCAGCCGGACAACACGTTCTCGGCGGCGGCGTGGTGGCGCGGGTTGACGTAGAGGAAGGCGGGCGCGCCGGGCCCGGCGTTCAGATACTTGTACGTGCACCCGAGCGCGAAGTCGGCCGCCGAGACGTCCACCTCCATGGCGCCCACGCTGTGGCACACGTCCCAGACCATGAGCGCTCCCGCCGCCTGCACCTCGGCGGTGATCGCGGGCACGTCGTGGCGGGCGCCGGTGGCGTAGTCGACCTCCGCCATCAGCACCACGGCGGCGTCGTCGAAGCGCCCCTCCGCGACGTCGCGCACCTCGTAGCCGCCGAGCAGGCCGGCCAGCCCTTGCACCATGTAGTGGTCGGTGGGGAAGTTCCGTACGTCGGAGACGATCACCCGGCGGCCGGGGCGCAACCGCAGCGCGGCAGCCACCGCCTGGAAGACCGCGATGGAGGTGGTGTTGCCCACCACGACCTGCCCGGGGCCGGCGCCGATCAGCGGGGCCAGCCGGTCGCCGGCCGCCAGCGGCTGCCCGAACCACCCGGCGTGGTTCCAGCCGCCGACGAGTTGCCCGCCCCACTCGTCCTCGACCGCCCGGCGCACCCGCTCGACGGCACGCCGGGGCAGCGCGCCCAGCGAGTTGCCGACGAGGTAGACGACGTCCTCCGGCAGCACGAACTCGTCCTTGAAGCGCCGCAGCGGGTCGTCCGCGTCGAGGGCGAGGCACCGCTCGCGGGTGACGGCGAGGCCGCGCGCCACCGCCGGATCGGGCGGAACGACGGGACCGCGCGAGACGGCGCGCTCATGGGGGACGCCCTGGTCGCGCGCGCTCACGCCGGGAACACCGCGCGTACGGAGCCGAGCCCGTCGATGCGGGCCTCGAACTCGTCGCCCGCCTCGACGGGCACCACGGGGCCGAGCGCGCCGGTCAGCACGACGTCGCCGGCGCGCAGCGCGTGTTCGGTGCGGCCCAGCCGGGTGGCCAGCCAGACGGCGGCGTTGAGCGGGTGGCCCAGGCACTCGGCGCCGGAGCCGGTCGAGACCTCCTCGCCGCCCCGGGTCATCGTCATCGCGGCCGAGCGCAGGTCGAGCCCTGTCAGCGGCACGGGCGTGCCGCCCAGCACGTACGCCCCCGCGGAGGCGTTGTCGGCGACCGTGTCGGCCAGCGTGATGTCCCAGTCGGCGATGCGTGAGTCGGCGATCTCGATCGCGGGCAGCACGAAATCCACCGCCCTGATCACGTCGGCCACCGTGAACGGCCCGCCGCTCAGGTCACGGCCGAGCACCAGCGCGACCTCGGCCTCGGCACGCGGCTGCAGAAACCTGTCCACGGGGATGGGCTGCCCGTCGCCGTAGGACGTGTCCGCGAAGAGCATGCCGAAGTCGGGCTGGTCGATGCCGAGGCGCTGCTGCAGCGCCCTGTTGGTGACGCCGACCTTCCTGCCGGTCGGCCGCCGCCCCTCGCCGATCGCCCGCCGGGTGTTGATCTCCTGTACGGCGTAGCCGTCCGCGGGTGTGCTGACCAGGTCCCTGACGGGCGGGCACGGCTTGCCTGTACGCGCGGCTTCCAGCAGCCGGTCGGCGGCCTGGGTTCGCGCGTCCACGGCCTGGGACCATTCGTCATGCATCGGGTTGCTCCAGTTTGATGGTGACAGTGGTGGGTTCAGAGTAGAAGTCCAGCGACTGTAGGCCGCCCTCCCTGCCGATGCCCGACAGCTTCATGCCGCCGAACGGGGTCCGCAGGTCGCGCAGATACCAGGTGTTGACCCAGACGAGCCCGGCCTCCAGGCGCTGCGCCACCCGGTGGGCCCGGTCGAGCCCGGTGGTCCAGAGCGTGGCCGCCAGGCCGTAGTCGCTGTTGTTGGCCAGGTCGATCGCCTCTGTCTCGCTGTCGAAGGGCGCGACGTGGCAGACCGGCCCGAAGATCTCTTCCCTATTGAACCTCGACCATTCCGATAAGCCTGTCACCACCGTTGGCTCCACGAAATATCCGGAATCGCGGTGGTCGTTGAAGGCGGGGACGCCGCCCCCGGTGAGCACCTTGGCCCCCTCCGAGCGGGCCAGGGCGTAGTAGGAGAGCACCTTCTCGCGGTGCTCCAGCGAGATCATCGGCTGCGGCTCGACCTCCTGGGCCCGGCTCGCCAGCCGGGCACAGAACTCCTCGAAGATCGAGCGCTGCACGTAGAGCCGCTCGGTGCACAGGCAGACCTGGCCGCCGTTGGTGAAGACCGACTGCACGGCGCCGTCGACCGCCCGGTCGAGATCGCAGTCGTCGAAGACGAGCCCGGCGTTCTTGCCCCCCAGCTCGAACGAGATCGGCTTGACCCGGTCGGCCACCGTTCTCATGATCGTGCTGGCCGTCCTCGTCGAGCCGGTGAACGTCACGCCGTCGACGTCGGGGTGCTCGACCAGGAGCTGGCCCGAGGCGCCGTACCCGAAGATGATGTTGACCACCCCCGGGGGCAGCCCGGCTTCCGCGCAGATCTCGGCGAACACCGCGGCCGAACCCGGCGTGCTCTCCGAGGGCTTGACCACCACCGTGTTGCCCGCGACGAGCGCCGGGGCCAGCTTCCAGGTCATCAGCAGGAACGGCAGGTTCCACGGAACGATCACCGCGACGACCCCGAGCGGCCTGCGCACGGTGTAGCTGAGCACGCCGGGCAGGTGGTAGGCGTCGTCGGGGCGCTGGGCGGCGATCTCGGCGAAGGCGCGGAAGTGCGCGATGCCGCGCGGGATGTCGAGCGTGCGGGTCTGGTCGAACGGCTTGCCCGTGTCGGCGATCTCGGCCGCCACCAGGTCGTCGAAGCGTGACTCGATGCCCTCGGCCAGGCGGCGCATCCACCCGGCGCGCTCGCCGACGGGCATCGCCGCCCAGTCGCGCGCCGCCTCCCTGGCCGCCCGGACCGCCCGGTCGACCACCTCGGGGTCGGCCTCGTGCGCCTGCCGCACCACGGCGCCCGTCACCGGATCATGGACGGGGAACGGATGGCCCGCGGCCACCGGCAGGCCACCGATGAAATGGGTCAGCACAACACTCTCCTCTATCTCCCTGTATAGATCGCGGTCTGGTGGCTGACCCTGTCCGGATGGACATCTTCTGGTAACCCTTGATCACTCGCCATCATGGTCGGATGGCGCGGACGTGGGAATTGTGGGGACCAGTCATTATTGCTGGTACGTTTGCGCTCCCCCTGGCCTTGCTAGCAATCTTGCTCCTGTCCCGGCACCGCACCCGCGCCGGGCGTCCCGCGGCCCTGCGCACCTCGATCGCCGACGTCGGCATCGTGGTCGGGACCACGCCGTGGATCTGGATGATCCTCACCCCGTCCACCGGCCGGACAGGTGTCGGTCTCGTTCCGTTCACCGACCTCGCCGACCTGGCCGCAGCGCCGTGGGAGGCGGTGTTGGTCCAGGTCGGGGGCAACCTCCTGGTGTTCGCGGCGCTCGGCGCGCTGCTGCCGGTGCGCAGCCGGGCGATGTCCTCGACCGTCCGCGTTGCGGCCGTCGCGGCGGCCTTTTCGGTCCTGGTCGAGGTGCTCCAGTACGCCCTGCGGCTGGGCCGTTTCTCCTCTGTGGACGACGTGATTCTCAACACGGCGGGCGCTGTGATCTTCGCTTTGGTTACTCGCCGCTGGTGGGCCGATCGGATACCGGGCGTGACCGTACCGCGGTAACGGTCCGCTAAAACAGCGCGGAATTCACCACACAGGCACGATCCGCTCAAAAGAAGCCCGCGACCATCCTTTGCATCTGTGCGATCGTGGACAAGACGGGGCAAGTTCTCTGGAGACGCCACTACCTGGTTGGTGACAGAGGGTGATCATACGTGTCTGAATCCCCGGTACCCCACGAGCCCCCTATCTATCGCCGCATCGCCGACGGCATCCGCGCCCGGATCCTGTCCGGCGAACTGCGCGACGGGGACCGCCTACCGGGCGAGAACGCGCTGATGGCCGAACACGCAATCGCACGGGCAACCGCCAGGCAAGCGCTTGCCGTACTGATCAATGAAGGGTTGGCAGTGCCCAAACGAGGTTCGGGGGTTTACGTGCGGCTGTTCAAACCGATCCGCAGGCACGGCTCACGCCGCCTGTCACGCGAGCAGTGGGGTCAGGGGCGGGCCATCTGGGACGCCGACGCGCGCGGCCGTCCATTCGAGGTCGACCGGGTGGAGGTGGTGCTGGAACGGGCGTCCGACGAGGTCGCGGGGGTTCTCGACAGCCGGGAGGTCTGGGTGCGCAGGCGGCGCTACTCCGTCGACGCCAGACCCGTGCAGCTGTCCACCTCCTTCTTCCCCGCCCACCTGGTGGAGGACAGCGCGATCACCCTCCCCGACACCGGTCCCGGCGGGGCCTACGCCAGGCTGGGCGACCTCGGCGTGCCACCGGCCCACTTCACCGAGGAGGTGCGCGCCCGCATGCCGGCACCGCGCGAGAGCGCCCTGCTGGAGCTGCCCGGAGGCACGCCCGTGATCGTGATCGCGCGGACCGCGTACACGTCGGGAGGGCTGCCCGTCGAGGTCAACGAGATGGTGCTGGACTCCGCCGCGTATGTACTCCAGTACGACTTCGACGCCTAGGTCAAGGCGATCTGTCAAGCGGGAAGGTTGACCTGACCGTCGCGATCATAGAATTCTCTAGAGAGGTGGCGCATCTTCTAAGGAGATGGAACCTCGCCTGGGGGCCCGGGAAGGTGGACGGAGATGTCCTTTGATCGGCATCTTGCGGAAATAGCCCGGGAGTTCCCTCACTGGACCATCTGGCGGAGCGATGCGGGCCGCTGGTGGGCCACGAGACACCATCCGATCAGCGCGGCGCAGCGCGAGGCCGGATGCGCGATGACCATCGACGCGGACGACCCGGACGGCCTGCGCGACCAGCTCCGGGACCAGGAGAGAAGGGCCGGCGAGCGGCACTCGTGGCGGGCCGGCCCCGCACCTCCCTGACGCCGGCCGGCAGCGGCCGGCGGCACACGAGCAGCCCGGTGCCGGGTCCAGCGTCTCGGCGGCCCCGGCACCGGGCCACCACGCATGGAGGGGCCACGAGCGCGGAAGCCTCCGACCCTATCGGGGGCGGGGGCTTCCGCTCCGCACCGTCGTCCTCCCGTCCCGGCAGGGGAAGGACCTACTTGTTCGCCTCGGAGAGGCGGATGACGTGGACCTCGGTGTCGTCGGAGACCTTGACCTTCCGGGTCTTGTCCGAGTCG
Organism: Nonomuraea sp. KM88; assembly: GCF_052245635.1. NCBI lineage: Bacteria > Bacillati > Actinomycetota > Actinomycetes > Streptosporangiales > Streptosporangiaceae > Nonomuraea > Nonomuraea sp. KM88. The sequence continues at coordinate 293,654 of NZ_JBQQCC010000008.1, forward strand.
TCCTCGTCGACGATGACCCGCACGTCCTCCTGCGGCGCGGCAGGCGCGGGCGTCTCGCCCTGCGGCGGCGCGGTGGCCTCGCCCTGCGGCGGCGCGGGCGTCTCAGCCTGCGGCGGCGCCGACGGCGCGGGCTGCATGGCGGCGTCGGGGATCAGCGGCCCGGCGCCCGACTCGCTGCGCATGAGGTCGCCGAGCACGGTGCTGACCTCGGTCAGCCGCCGCACGACCTCGGTGTGCGTGTTGGTCAGATATTCGACCCGGCGGCCCGCCTGCTCGTCCAGCGTGGCGGTGCGCTGTCTGGCCGACTCCAGCATCGACTCGGCCTCGTCGCGCGCGCTCGTCACCAGCTGCTCGGCCTTCGCGTTGGCCTTCTGCAGCTTCTGCTCCGACTGCGCCTGGGCCGCCGCGAGCACCCGCTCCGACTCGGCCTTGGCCTCCTTGAGCGCCTCTTCCGCCTCGGTGCGGGCCGCCGTGAGCTGTTCCTCCGCGTCGGCGCCCGCCTGGGCCAGCATCCGCTCCGCCGACTGCGTGGCCTCGTTCACCCGGCGCTCGGCCTCCGCCTGGGCTGAGGAGAGGATCTTGTCCGCCGTCTCGCGGGACGTCGTCACCAGGCGCTCGGCCTCCGTCTTGGCCGTGTCTCGCACGCTGGCGGCCTCGGCCTCGGCGTCTTCACGCTTCGCCGCGGCCTCCTCCTCGCCGAGCCGCAGGATCTGCGCAAGGCGAGGACTGAGGTCCTCATAACTCTGCGGCGTCTCGACCATGCGCCGCCTGGCCTCCGCCAGCTCGATGCGGCCCTGCTCGGCCTGATCGATCGCTCGTGCCAGCCGCTCTTCAAGATCACGTATCTGGTTGCGGACGCGGATCATGTAGTCGTGGACCTGACGGCGGTTGTAACCGCGCATCACGACTTCGAAGGTGTCCTCTTGCATCAGATCGGGGAGGCTCTCGTGCTGATTTGTCATGGGGGTTACCTAAGGGTGGTTTGCGTGAGGCGGGGGAAAACTGCGGGTTGTGAGGGTCTGACGAGACGTCAGGAAACGACTTTCCTGCCATCTGCCCACGTCCGCAACCGGAACGCCATACCCGGAGCAGGAATTACGATGTGACGGATGTACATAGCAGCGTTGGACAACGGGGCAGCTCCGGACATTCATCCCGAGGCGTACATCGCGCCTGGCGCCGTGGTGGTCGGCAGCGTACGGGTGGGCCGGGCGTCCAGCATCTGGTACGGCTCCGTTCTCCGAGGGGACGACGAGCGGATCGAGATCGGCGAAAAGTGCAACGTACAGGATCTGTGCTGCCTGCACGCCGACCCGGGTGAGCCGGCGATCCTCGAAGACCGGGTCAGCCTGGGCCACAAGGCCATGGTCCACGGCGCCCACATCGAGTCGGGCGCGCTGATCGGCATCGGCGCGATCGTGCTGGGCGGCGCCCGCGTCGGGGCGGGCACCCTGGTGGCCGCGGGAGCGCTCGTCGGGCCCGGCAAGAAGATCCCGTCGGGCGTGCTGGTCGCCGGCGTGCCCGGGAAGATCGTGCGCGAGCTCACCGACGGCGACCGCGACTCCTTCGCCCGCACGCCGGACAACTACGCGGCCAAGGCACTCAGGCACCGGCGGGCGTCATCGCTTTGATCAGCACCTCGTCCGTCACCGACGCGTTGTTGAGCGGGTCGGCGTAGTCGGGCAGCTCCGGCCGCAGGAAACGCACATAGTCGACGGTCAGCTTGAGGTCGGGCTGGCCCGCGATCTGCTTGGCGTTGCCCTTGTCGGCGTCCTTCTTCAGCGTGCTGTAGCTGTCCCAGTCGGTGTAGCCGGTGATGCCCCACTGCAGCACGTCGGGGAGGGTGGACGGCCAGCGCTGCCCCACCTTCCACGTGCCCTTCTCCTCCTTGTAGAGAGCGACGAAGACGCGGCCCACCCGGGCCAGCACGAGCTCCACCCAGCCGTCCTTGACAGCCAGCTCCTGCGGCTTGGAGCTGCCGTCCTTGGTGTACTTCACCTCGACCTGGCCGGGCTTCTCGATGGTCCCGGTGGTGATCGAGACCCAGTTGGGCTTGGCGTACGAGCCGGGCTGGCGGGCCATCAGGCCGCCGAGCGAGAACTTCCGCTTCGGCTGGTCGTCGTCCTTGCCCTCGACCTTGACCCGGGCGTGCATGACGATGTCGCCGGCCAGCTCCTGATAGACGAAGGGGCCGCGGAAGCCGTCGAACCAGGCCGAGGTCTTGGGCTCCATGTAGAGTGCGCCCTTGGCGGTCTTGTCGACGTCGAGCTTGGCGATCCGGTCGATGTCCTTCTCGGTCTCGCTCAGCTTGGTCCACATCGACAGGTCGGCGGCGTCGCCGAACTCCGTCGTGGCCTCGCCCACCTCGCCGCCCTTCGCCGGCGGCGTGGCGTTCTCCAGTGTGAGCACGCCGGGCCCGGTCGGCGACGGTGGCGCCGCCGTGCCCGTGCCGCAGCCGGAGAGCACGCTTACGACCACCAGCACGCCTGCTACCTTCGCCCTCATAGTGGAACATTCTGCCGTGAAAAGCCGATGGATGATCCGGGTACGGCAAGTACGATGACGGCCGTGCGACCTTGGGATGTGTTCACCTCCGCGGAGGCGGAGATCCGGGCCATGGTCGCAGACCCGCGCTGGCAGGCCCTTTCTCCACCCGACCGCGCCCACGTCCTGGCCACCAGGATCCTCGTGACCCCCGACGGCGACAGGTGGCTCTTCGGCGCCCACGCCCGCTGGCACCTGCACGACCCCGCCGACGGCCGCTGGCTCCTGGCGCCGCCGCCGCGGGGCACGTGGGCGCGCCAGGTGCACCATCCCGCGGCGGTGCTGCCCGACGAGGTGATCCCCAGGGGCTCCGACTTCCACGCCGAGCCGGGCTCGACCCAGGCGTTCATCGGCCCCGACGTGGCCGAGAGCCTCACGGAACGGGTGAGGGTGCTGCTGCGGGCGAGCGGGCTCAAGTCGGAGCTCGACTACCCGCTGACGGCCTTCGACGACATCTTCGCCTCCGACGTGCCGAGCACCGTCGCCGCCGTCTGGGGCACCATCATGTGGTGCGCGTACGCGCCGGCGTTCGACGGCAACGAGCGGCTGATCACGGTGTTCGGCGAATATCTGCGCCGTCCGCTGCCCGGTGACGAGTGGGTGCGCTGGCTGCCCGCGCCGCCGCTGCTCGACCTCGCCACGCTCGTGGCCGAGCGGCTGCGGGCGGGAAAGCCGAGGGCGGCGCTCAGGCTGGCGGCCGTGATGGCCGACACGGCCCAGATCCTGCTCTCCGACACCCGGTTCAGGCCCAGGGCGCTCGCCCTGCTCACGATGGTCGAGCCCATGCTGCGCCATTCAGGGATCGACGACGCCCACGTGGACGAGGAGACCCTGCGCCAGGCATGGCTGCGGCGCTGCCCGGCGCGGCTGTGCCGGGCGACGTTCGCGGAGAGCGACCCGGCGGCGCACTTCTCGCACGCGGTCTACGACCTCGTGGACGCGCTGCGCTTCGCGCCCAAGCCGCCGGCGGCCGCGGCCGTGCTCCTCGCCGATCTGTCCGACTCCAGGGGCGTGCTGCCCGCGCTGCTGGACCACCGGCTCAGAAGGGCGTACGAGGGGCTGCGGCAGGCCGGGCTCACCGGCACCTCGGCCAGGGAGCGGACCGAGCCCGACGGCTTCCCCGTGCAGGGGCGGCCCGGCGGGGTGTCGACCGCGCCCGCGCCGGTGCTGGAGATCGCGCCACCCGACCGCGGGAGCACGGCGGCGGTGCTCGGGGCCGCGTACGCCGTGGGGCTGGCGTGGGGCGGGTTGACGGGGGCCAGGGTGCCGGAGCGGGGGCTGGCGGGGCAGGCGGCACTCGTGCGTAAGATCATTCACGAACGCGACGATCGCCACACAGGTCACACGCAAAGCACTAATACCGATATTTCACCCTAACTCCGCCTATATCGTTCTGACACTTGAGCGAACAGGAAATTCGCTGAATTGTGATCTCTGCTTGGGGAAATGATCCTCCTGGGGGCCCGCGACACGGAAAGGAATGACCCCGATGGGCCATGTCGCCTCAAGGGTCTTCGCCGTAACCTCGAAGAGGGTGTGGGCTGCGGAAGGAAAGGACGACGCGGTGGGGCACAACGACCTGGACTCTCGGGTCCACGACCGTGTCGCGTTGGACGAGATTGCGCTCTACGCCGAGGTTCTCACCGCCGTGGCAGTCAGTGAACGGCGGCTGACCTTGGACGAACTCGACGACGCGCTCGGATTGCGGACTTCAGCGAGTCACTAGTAAAGATCAGTAAATTTCTGGCCCCGGGAACCGGGCTCCTGACTCCCAAGAGATCGGGGACGAAGGTTTCCGGGGTTTCACATAACTAGTCATCCCGCCACCCCGGCTCCTACGTACGGACGATGTCCCATTACGTACGGACTAGCCTCTGTCCGTCCCCTACGAACGGACCAGGCGGGCGATCGCCGCCGAGGCCTCCTTCACCTTCGCCTCGGCCTCGGGGCCGCCGTTGTTGATCGCGTCGGCCACGCAGTGCGAGATGTGCTCCTCCAGCAGCCCCAGCGCCACCGCCTGCAGCGCCCGCGTGGCCGCGGAGACCTGCGTGAGCACGTCGATGCAGTAGGCATCGTCGTCCACCATGCGCTGCAGGCCCCGGATCTGCCCCTCGATCCGCCTGAGTCGCGTCAGATAGGCCTGCTTGTCTCCGCTGTACCCATGCATGCTTCTACGGTACCCGTAACCCGTATCGGCGGGCCCGTACAGAAGGCTTCACCGGAGGCCGGCGATCAGTTTCTCCCACTGGTCGGCGACCTCGTCGGCCGCATGGCGCAGCGCGGTGTCGAGCGCGCCCGCGGCGAGGGAGCGCCGCCTGCGCTCGTCGTCGATGAGCGCCAGCAGCGCCACCGCGAACGGCTGCGGGTCGGCCTCGACGTCGGGCACCAGCACCCCGTTGTAGCCCGTCGCGACGAACTCCTTCGCCCCCCTGGCCCCTTCGAGCGCCACCACGGGCACCCCGCAGCCCATGGCCTCCAGCACCGTCATGCCGAGGTCGTCGCCCCGCGAGGCGCTGGCCACGATCGACGCCTTGGCGAACTCGCCGGCCAGATCGGGCGTCGTGCCCATGAAGTAGACGTGGTTGTGCAGGCCGAGCTCGCTGACGAGCGAGCGCAGCCGCCGCTCCTCGGGGCCGCCGCCGTAGAGCCGCAGCGCCCAGTCGGGCCGCTTGTCCACGATGACGGCGAAGGCCCTGATCAGGCGGTCGTACGCCTTGACCGCCACCAGGCGCCCGCCGGCCGCGACGATCCTGTTGTCCATCCGCGAGCGCGGCCACGGCCCCGCGGGCAGCGCGTCCAGCAGGGCGTGCACGGGAGGCCCGCCGGGCAGGAGCTTGGCCCATTCCTCCTGGGCGGAGTCCGTGGCCGTCACGACGGCGTTCAGGCGCGGGTAGAAGCGTTTGACGGGACCCGGCACGGCCGGACGGCCCCACTCTCTGGCGATCTTGAGGATCTCGCGCGGCGCGTGCCTGGCCGCCTGGACGCTGAGACCCGGCCTGGTGGTGATCAGGACGTCGGTCTTGAGGTTGCGCAGCGCCCGCCAGAGCGCCACCTCGGTGCGCACCTGCCCGCGCGGCAGCAGGTGCCTGACCCCCGGCCTGGCGTCGATCACGCTGCGCATGGAGACGCCGGGACCGACAGGGAAGAACGGTTTCTCCTTGTGCCTCCTGACGCTGATCACCTCGACGTCGTGGCGCTCGGCGAGGGCGGTGGCGAGGCTGAGCGTGGCGCGCACGTCGCCGCGCATGCCGTAGGCGGACGTGAGGACCAGGCTGACCTTCATCCCCCCACCTCGATGCGCAACTCGTCGTCGGAGGTGTAGCAGGGTCTGATCGGCACGCCGTCGACCGTGGCCGACGGATAGTGCAGCCGACGTCGTTTGCCGTCGACGTCGTCGAGCCGCGCGCCCAGCTTCATCGGTGTGGCCACGCCCTCCACCTGGAGCGCCGGCTCCCAGGTGCCGTTCGCGTGGCTCGCACCGTCGTCGTGGTCGGCCGCCAGGACGTCGACGAGCGAGACGGCCGCGTGGAAGCGCACGCCCTGCACGGTGGCCGTGGCCGACACCCGGGCGCTCGTATGCCGGCGATCGAGGGTCAGCGTGGCCTCGTGGCGGCAGTCGTCGTCCTCCAGCCCGGTGTAGGCCAGCAGGCCCATCACCTCGAAGCGGCCCTCCCTGAACCAGATGGCCCGCACCTCGGCCACGGGCTCCGCTTCGGAGATCTTCAGCGCCAGGTAGCCGTTGCGGGTGCGGTAGGAACGGTAGGCGAGGGAACGCCTGCACAGCGCGTACGCGTCGAGATGGTCGAGCGAGAAGCCGGGATCGACGCTGCGGAGCCTGACCCGCTTGCCGTCACGGCGCAGATAGGCGTCCCAGCGTCCGGCGCTGAGCTCCAGCGGCGCGAGCGAGACCGCGAGCGTGGCCTCGCGTGCCCGCGCGCCTGGCGTGCCGAGCAGCACGTCGCGTTCGACCCCCGTGGTGCGGTGCCTCAACACCAGCTCGGTGCCGTCTTCCAGTGGTTCGTCGATGGCGAGCCGGAGGGAGAGAACGTCGGCCAGAGTGACTTCGGCGTCCGTCACCACGACGCCCATCGCGAGCCCCCTCCCCGTCGAATAGAGCCATGCGACGTTGAGGTTACCGTGATTTTCCCGTTATGTGGATGCCGGATTTGCTGCCCTCACCCCTATTGACGTGCGGAACTCCTCCACAAGGCCTGTGGAGGAGTCCGACTTGGGGTGGTCAGGAAGCGCCTTTGACCGATTTGATCAACAGCTGTGCCACGTCCACGACTTCGAGCGACTCCTTGGCTTCACCACTGTTCTTCTTCTCGCTGATGGCGTCGCCGAGCATCACCATGCAGAACGGGCAGGCCGTCGAGACGGTGTCGGGATCGGTGGTCAGAGCCTCGTCGACGCGCTCGGTGTTGATGCGCTTGCCGATGCGCTCCTCCATCCACATGCGGGCCCCGCCCGCGCCGCAGCAGAACCCGCGGTCCTTGTGGCGGTGCATCTCCTGGGTCTTGACGCCCGGCACCTTCGCCATGATGTCGCGGGGCTGGGAATAGACCTTGTTGTGGCGGCCGAGGAAGCAGGGGTCGTGATAGGTGATCTTCTCCTCGATCGGCGTGACCGGAGTGAGCAGGCCCTCGTCCACCAGCTTCGCCAGCAGCTGCGTGTGGTGCACGACTTCGTACGTGCCGCCCAGTTGCGGATATTCGTTGGCCAGGGTGTTGAAGCAGTGGGGACAGGTCGCCACGATCTTCTTCACGCCCGCGTCGTTGAGCGTCTCGATGTTCTGCTGGGCGAGCATGTTGAACAGATATTCCATGCCGAGGCGCCGGGCGGGGTCGCCGGTGCACGCCTCCATCGGGCCGAGCACCGCGAACTTCACGCCCGCGATGTGCAGCAGCTCCGCCACGGCCCTGGTGGTCTTCTTGGCCCGGTCTTCGAGCGCGCCCGCGCAGCCCACCCAGAACAGATATTCGGCGTCGGCGGGCATCTTGTCCTCGACCACCTCGACCTCGAAATCGAGCTCCTCGATCCAGTCGGCCCGCTTCATCTCGGACATGCCCCACGGGTTGCCCTTGTTCTCCAGGTTTTTCACCATCACCCCCGCCTCGGACGGGAATGACGACTCCACCATCACCTGGTAGCGGCGCATGTCGAGGATGTGGTCGATGTGCTCGATGTCCACGGGGCACTGCTCGACGCAGGCGCCGCAGTTGGTGCACGACCAGAGCACGTCGGGGTGGATCACGCCCTCCTCGCCCACCAGCGGCTTTTCCAGCAGCGCGAGCACGTCGGTGTCCTTGTGCTGCTCGGCCTCCGCCGCCATCAGGTAGGGGGCCACCGCGAAGGCGTGGTCGCGCTGGTCGAGGATGAGCATCTTCGGCGACAGCGGCTTGTCGGTGTTCCAGGCCGGGCACTGCGACTGGCAGCGGCCGCACTCCGTACAGGAGTAGAAGTCGAGGAAACCCTTCCACGTGGTGTCGGCGATCTTGCCGCGGCCGAGCCGCTCGGGATCGAGGTCCTCGTCCTCGAAGTCGACCGGCTTGCCGTCGACGCGCATCTCGACCGCCGCCCCCATGCCGTCGGGGCGGCGGGAGAAGAGCACGTTGAGCGGCGCGGTGAAGATGTGCAGGTGCTTGGAGTTCACCACGATGACCAGGAACACCAGCATGAAGCCGATGTGCAGGAGCAGCGCGATCTCCTCCAGCAGGGTGCTCGCCGGCAGCACGTCGCCGAGCGCGAGCGAGACGAACGCCCCCGAGGAGTAGGGGAAGTTTCCGTTGGCGGCGGCCGCGCCGCGGGCCAGGAAGAGCGTCCAGATGATGTTGAAGATCATGAACAGGACGAGCCACGCACCGCCGAGGTGGGAGCCGGAGAAGCGGGAGTCGCGGCCGAGTGCCTTGGGAGAGTTCCTGACCCTGATGACCGCGAAGGCGACCAGGCCGAGCAGGCAGGCCACCGCGATGAAGTCCTGTACGAAGCCGAGCACGCCCCAGGTGCCGATGAGCGGGATGTGGAAGTCGGGCGTTCCGGTGATCGCCCCCTGGATGATCGCGCCGTACGCCTCGACGTAGACGGTCAGCAGGATGAAGAACGCCCACATGACGAAGAAGTGCGCGACGCCCGACGCGGTCCACTTGAGCAGTTTCTTCTGCCCGAACACCTCGACGAGCTGCGCCTTGACCTCGTCGGCCACGTGTGTCCTGGCGTATTCGACACGCTCGGGCGCAGGCGGCCCCACGGTCGCGAGCTTGTACAGGAACAGCACCCGGCGGCCGGCGACGGCCACCGCCAGGACGGTCATGACAAGCCCGATGATGGCTACCCAGAGCACGGGGTCCTCCCACAGACGACGTTGGCTGTCAGCGTACGGTCACCCGCTGCGCAACCCTCCACTGCGATCTTACCCGCGGGTAACTTTGCCAGGGTACGCGACATACCCTATGGTCACCGCCACCAACAGAACAATGCTCTATTCTGTGAAGTACCTCTGGATCGTCGGCGCGAGCAGCTCGACGAGCTCGTCATGGCTCGCGCTCGCCAGCGGCTCCAGCCCGATCACATAGCGCCCCATGATCACGCCGAACATCTGGGCGAACGCCGCCTCGATCCGCAGATGCGGCACCCGCAGCCGGTCGGCCACCTGGTAGAGCAGCGCGTTCGAGATGAACTCACGGAACATCACGACCGCACGCTCGTTGGTCATGGCCGAGCGCATGAGCGCCACCATCGGCTCGCGCGTCTCCGGCTCGGCGGTCACCTCCAGGAGCATCCTGACGAGCCGCTCGCCGAGCTCCTCGCGCGGGCCGGCGAGCAGCAGGGGGACGACCACCTCCGGCGTGATCGGCAACTGCATGGCCGCCGCGAACATGCCCTCCTTGGTGTCGAAATAGTGGTGCACCAGAGCGGGGTCGACGTTCGCCTCCCTGGCGATGCCGCGCACGGTCGCCTTGTCGAACCCCTTCTCCGCGAACACCTTCCGCGCCGCCGCCAGGATCTCGCCCCGCGTGTCGGCCGAGCCCGGCCTGCGTCCGGGACGGCGCCTGGCCGTCGACTCCTCCGAGGCCTTCCCTCGCGTCACCGGCCCACCGCCAGGTAGACCCGCATCGGCACCGACAGCACACCCTCGGGGGACACCTCGCGCAACTCGGCCCGCTGCCTTTCGACCAGCTCGTCGGCCCGCCGCGGCGACAGCGCCGCCATGTAGGAGTGGGAGCGCAGGCCGAGCAGGAAATCCTCGACGCCGACCAGCCTCGTCCACGGGATCCACCGCTCCTCGATCACCTCGAAGGCCGAGGCGATGGGCGGTGCCGACCACCGCTCGACCGCCGGCCCCCAATAGGCGGGCACCTCCTCCGCCAGCCGGGCTTCGTACGCGGCCAGCCACTCGGCCTGCGCGGCGTGGGCGAAGTTCCAGCAGCCCGCGATCGTGCCCCCGGGCCGCAGCACCCGCCTCGCCTCGGCGATGGACGCCACCGGGTCGAGCCAGTGCCACGACTGGGCGAACGTGACCAGGTCGGCCACGCCGTCGGCCAGCGGCAGGCGGTTGCCGTCGGCCAGCAGGGCCGTGACGGGAGCGCCCTCCTCGCCGCTCGTCCGCGACAGCAGCCTGGCCAGCATCGCGGCGCCCGGGTCGACCGCGATGACCTGCGCGCCGCGCGCCCTGAGCGCACGCGTCATGATGCCGGTGCCCGCGCCCACGTCGACCGTGGTGGCGCCGTCGAGCTCGACGCCGGACACCTCGGTGAGCGCGCGGTAGAGCTCGTCGGGATAGCACGGCCTGCCCGCGTCGTACGCGTCGGCCACCCGGTCGAACACCCTGCCCAGGGACTTGATCGGCCCGGTGTTCACGTGGAAGCCGCCAGGTGCAGCCGGGCGAAGGCCAGCGCCTCCGCGAGATCGTCGATGCGCTCGGTGCGGCTGGCCGCCTTGCGCGTGTTGATCTCGAGCACGACCAGCCCCGAGTAGCCGTTGCCCGCCAGGCGCTCGAGGACCTGCGCGCACGGCTGGTTGCCCCTGCCCGGCACCAGGTGCTCGTCCTTGTTGGTCATCCCGACGCCGTCGGCCAGGTGCAGGTGGGCGAGCCGGTCGCCGAGCTTGACGGCCATCTCCATGGCGTCGGAACCCGATACGGCCGTGTGCGACAGGTCGAGCGTGACCTGAGGGAAGGCGTAGTCGATCGGATTCCAGTCGGGAGAGTAGGGGACCACGTCGTTGCCCCTGGCGCGCAACGGGAACATGTTCTCCACCGCGAAGGTGACGTCGGTCTCCTCGCGCATCCTGGCCAGGCCGTTCTCGAAGTCGCGCGCGTATTCGCGCTGCCATCGGAACGGCGGATGGACCACCACCGTCGAGGCGCCCAGGCGTTCGGCCGCCTTCTGTGCCTTGACCAGCTTGGCCCAGGGGTCGCGCCCCCACACCCGCTGCGTGACCAGCAGGCAGGGGGCGTGGATGGCGAGGACGGGCACCTCGTAGTGCTCGGAGAGCCGCTCGATCACGTCGATGTCCTGGCTCACGGGATCGGCGCCGACCATGACCTCTACGCCGTCGTAACCCAGGCGCGCGGCCAGCTCGAACGCGTCTGGAGTGCGTTCCGGATATACCGAAGCAGTGGACAATGCGATCTTCGCATTGGGCACGCGGATGACATCAGCCACGTTGCCAGCCTAAGCCGGTCACGCCGATCTGGCGCGCGCACCGACGGGACGAGCCCGTGTCGAGCCGCGTCCAGCGGTCGCGAAGCCCTCTCCGGCGAGCCGGACCAGCGGGCCTGGCGGGCGGGTCCGGCGGTTCGAAGGCCCCTCCGGCGGGCCGCGTCCGGCGGCACGCGTCGCAGGTTGCGCGTGCGCCTAGCGTTGGACCATGCCACGGATAGCGAAAGGCGCGATCCCGAGCCCGAACATCTGGAACGCGCCGCAGGTCTACGAGCTGGAGAACCGCGCGGTCGACCCCGAGGGCGCGGCCGACGCGGCGATGCGCGAGCTGCGCCCCTGGGACGGCGCGACCGTGCTCGACATCGGCTGCGGCACCGGCTACCACCTGCCGGTCCTGGCCGCGTCGGCGTCCGGCGTCATCGGCGTCGAGCCGCACGGAGACCTGGCCGCGCTGGCCCGCCGCCGCTGCGCCGGCCTCCCCAACGTGACCGTGCACGCCGCCGCGGCCCAGGACCTGCCGCTGCCCGACGCGAGCGTGGACGTGGCGATGGCGCGCTGGGCGTACTTCTTCGGTCCCGGCTGCGAGCCTGGGCTGCGCGAGCTGTCCAGGGTGGTACGCCGCGGCGGTGCGGCCTTCGTGCTCGACCTCGACGCGACGCGGGGGTCGTTCGGCCGCTGGTTCTCGCACACCGTACCCACCTACTCGCCCCGCGACGTCGAGGCGTTCTGGGTCCGGCACGGCTGGCAACGGCGGCCGCTCGACCTCAGGATGGCCTTCGAGCGTCGGGCGGACCTGGAGGCGGTGCTGCGCATCGAGTTCGCGCCCGGCGTGGCCGAGCAGGCCATCGCCGAGACCCCCGGCCTGGAGATCCCCTATCCGAACGTGCTGCGCTGGCGCCACTTCTAGAACCGACCGGGTTCTCCCTGCCACGACCTCGCGAGCGGGACGACGAGCTGGCGAGCCGGTCCGATCCGGGTGGAAACAACCAGGAAACCGGTCAAGGCGTAGTCATGGTCGGCGTAGGCCCTGGCTCAGCACGCAATGTAGAGAGGACTTCCCCATGAATCGTGCGAGAAAGGCCGGACTGGCCGGCCTGGCATGCGTGATGCTGGCCCTCGGCACGCCGGCACACGCCGCGGCAGCCGACGCGGCCAAGCCCGAGCTGGGTGAGGTGCAGAAGGCCCTCTCGGAACTGGCCAGAAGCCCCGAGGTCCTGGGCACGATCGGAGCACTCTACGTCGACGGCGAGAAGGTCGGCTCGGGAACGGCCGGCACCCGCCTGCTCAACGGCAAGGGCGGCAGGATTCCTGCCGATGCCCGCTTCCGGGCCGGATCCCAGACCAAGCCCATGATCCAGATTGTCATCATGCAACTGGTCGGAGAGGGCAAGTTGGCCCTGGACGACAAGCTCAGCGACCTGCTGCCCGTCGTGGTCGAAAAGGACCTGGTGGACCGGGCCGACGAGATCACCGTGGGGCAGATGATCCATCACACCTCCGGCATCCCCAACTATTTCGATCCGGAGGTGCTCGACCCCTTCGACTTCACCACGAACTACTCTCCGCTGGAGATCATCGCGTTGACCCGGACGATGCCCCGCACCGGAGAGCCGGGTCAGAGCTACTCCTACTCCAACACCAACTACTTCCTCCTCGGACTCATCGTCGAGGAGCTCACGGAGCGCAGCCTGGCCGCCGAACTCGAGCGGCGCATATTCGACCCCGCCGGCATGGACCACACCTACTTGCCGGTCACGTTTCCCGGGCGCGTCAAAGGCCCGCACGGGCATGGTTACCACCCCGGCAAGCGGGGGAAGCTGGTCGACGTCGACCGTCTCAACTCGAGCTACCTCTGGGCCGCCGGTGGCGTCATCTCCACCACGGACGACCTGAGCTCCTTCGCCCGGGCGCGTGCGGGCGAGAAGCTTCTGTCGAAAGAACTGAAAGAGGCGATGAACGCCGGCCGGCCGCCCCGCGACCCCGGCCAGCCGGCTCCCGAGCCGCCCGTCTGCGAGCGCGAGGACGGATACGGTGTCATGACGGGCGGCTCCGTCGGCTTCAGATCCATGACCTACAGCTCGCGCGACAGCCGCGTGCAGCTCGTCCTGTCGAACACGTTGAGCGCCGACCACAGCGATCCCGCGATCGACCCGCTGATCAAGAAGGCCGCCGAAGCCGTCCTGTGCCCCGCCAGGTGACGCCCCGGTGAGCCGGACCTGCGCCTCCAGGGCTTGACCTTGACGTCGGTGTCAATGTTTACCGTGGTCGTATGCGCATCGGAGAGCTGGCGGAACGCACAGGGGTGAGCCCGCGCTCGCTCCGCTACTACGAGCAGCACGGCCTGCTCAGCGCCCGTCGCGCGGCCAACGGCTACCGCGACTACGGCGAGGAGGACGTCAGGCTGGTCGCCGAGATCAGGGCGCTGCTCAGCGTGGGCTTCACGCTGGAGGACACCCGGCCGTTCCTCGACTGCCTGCGTCAGGGGCACACCTCGGGCGGCTCGTGCGCCGAGTCGGTCGAGGTCTACGAGCGCAAGCTCAAGGAGATCGACGAGGAGATCCGCGCCCTGCTCGCCCGCCGCGCCGAGGTGGCCGCCCAGCTCGCGCAGTCATGTCCGGGTTGCTTCGTGAAGGGTTGAACATGATCACATTGACCACCGACAACTACGAGGAGCAGGTGCTCAAGAACGACAAGCCGGTCCTGGTGGAGTTCTGGGCCGAATGGTGCGGGCCGTGCCGGATGGTGGGCCCCGTACTGGAGCAGATCGAGGCCGAACACGGGCTGACGATCGGCAAGCTCGACACCGACGCGCACCCCGAGATCATGGCCCGTTACGGCGTGATGGCGGTGCCGACGATGCTGTTGTTCGAGAACGGCGAGCCGGTCAAGCAGATCGTGGGCGCCAAGCCGAAGCGCATGCTGGTCGCGGAGCTCGGCCTGGCGTGAACCGTCCGGCGTCCTGACCTCTTCGTGGTGGGCGCGTGGCAGGACGACGCCGCCGGGGCTCGAAGAATGTCGGCCCCTGCCGCTAGCCTGCTCCGCATGGCCAAGACTGCCTCGAAACCCGGATATCGCTGTGCCGAGTGCGGCTGGCGCACCACGAAGTGGGTCGGCCGGTGCGGCGAGTGCCAGGCGTGGGGCACGGTCGACGAAGAGGGCGCCCGCGGCGTCAGCGTCGTCCAGGCCGGCGCCACCACCGCGCCCGCCCTGCCTATCGGCCAGGTGAAGGCGGAGGTGGCGGCGGCCCGCACGACCGGCGTCGCCGAGCTCGACCGGGTGCTCGGCGGCGGCCTGGTGCCGGGCGCGGTCGTGCTGCTGGCCGGCGAGCCGGGCATCGGCAAGTCCACGCTTTTGCTGGAGGCCGCCGCCCGCATCGCCGAGCGCGAGACGGTCCTCTACGTGACGGGCGAGGAGTCGGCCGCCCAGGTGCGCCTGCGTGCCGACCGCATCGGCGCCATCCAGGACCGCCTCTACCTCGCGGCGGAGACGGAGCTGTCGGCCCTGGTCGCCCACGTGGAGAAGGTCCAGCCCACCATGCTGGTGGTCGACTCCGTGCAGACCGTCGGCTCCGCGCAGGCCACGGGCGTGCCCGGCGGGGTCACGCAGGTCCGCGAGGTGGCGGCCAATCTCGTGCGCCTGGCCAAGGAGCGCAACATGGCCACGGTGCTCGTCGGCCACGTCACCAAGGAGGGCTCGATCGCCGGCCCGCGCACGCTGGAGCACCTGGTCGACGTCGTGCTCAGCTTCGAGGGCGACCGCCACTCCAGGCTCCGCATGGTTCGCGCGATCAAAAACCGGTTCGGCCCCACCGACGAGGTCGGCTGCTTCGACCTGCACGAGCGGGGCATCGAGGGCATCACCGACCCGAGCGGCCTGTTCGTCTCCAGGCGCAGCGAGCCGGTGCCCGGCACCTGCGTCACCGTCACGGTCGAGGGCACCCGCCCGCTCCCCGCCGAGGTCCAGGCCCTGGTCGCCCGCACCGACGCCCAGCAGCCCAGGCGCACGTCGTCGGGGCTCGACACCTACCGCGTGCAGATGATCCTCGCCGTGCTGGAGCGCCGGCTCAACGCCCGGCTGGGCGGGTGCGACGTGTTCACCGCCACCGTGGGCGGCATCAAGCTGGCCGATCCCGCCATCGACCTGTCGGTCATGCTGGCCGTCGCCAGCGCGGCGGGAGACAAGCCGCTGCCCGCCGGTCTGGTGGCGCTCGGCGAGGTGGGCCTCGCGGGCGAGCTGCGTCCGGTCAAGGACGTCCGCAGGCGGCTGTCCGAGGCGGCCAGGATGGGCTTCAAGCGCGCCCTCGTGCCCGCCGGCTCCCTCGAAGAGGGCGGCCGCCGGCGTAACGGGCAGCGTGCTCTGGTGCCCGTGGGGCCGGTGGCGTTCGCACCCGGTTTCGAGGTCGTCCAGGCGGAGAACGTCTGGGACGCACTCACACACGTCACATAGCGCGGCTAAGCTGGGCGTGACCGATCGACACGGGGGTCAGGTGGATAGGAGTCTTGACGACCGTCGTCGCGAAGCCCTGGCAGCTGTGGCCCCAGGCACTCCGCTGCGCGACGGCCTGGAGCGGATCCTGCGCGGGCAGACCGGCGGGCTGATCGTGCTCGGCTACAACCGGGTCGTCGAGGAGGTCTGCAGCGGCGGGTTCGAGCTCGACGTCGACTTCTCGGCCACCAGGCTGCGCGAGCTGGCCAAGATGGACGGCGCCATCGTCGTGAGCGACCACAAGATCGTGCGTGCCGCCGTCCACCTCGTGCCCGACCCCGCCATCCCCACCGACGAGTCCGGCACCCGCCACCGCACCGCCCAGCGCGTCGCCCGGCAGACCGGCCTGCCCATCATCGCCATCAGCAAGTCGATGCGCATCATCGCCCTCTACCTCGACGGCATCCGCTACGTCCTGGAGGAGTCGGCGGCCATCCTGTCCAAGGCCAACCAGGCCCTGGCCACCCTCGAACGTTACAAACACCGCCTCGACGAGGTCTCCGGCACCCTGTCGGCCCTGGAGATCGAAGATCTGGTCACGGTCCGCGACGTCGCCGCCGTCGCCCAGCGGCTCGAGATGGTCCGGCGCATCTCCGACGAGATCAAGGGCTACGTCGTCGAGCTGGGCACCGACGGCCGGCTGCTGTCCCTGCAGCTCGACGAGCTCGTGGCCGGTGTCGACTCCGAGCGGGAGCTGGTCATCCGCGACTATCTCCCGGCACCCGCCGGCCGCCGCCAGCGCCGCCTGATCGAGGCCCTCCACGACCTCGACAAGCTGTCGGGCAACGAGCTGCTCGACCTCGCGGTGGTCGCCCAGGTGCTCGGCCACAACGGCACCGACATGCTCGAAACCCCGGTGAGCCCCAGAGGTTTCCGCCTGCTCGCCAAGGTGCCCCGCCTGCCGGCCACCGTGGTCGACCGCCTGGTCAACCACTTCGGCGGGTTGCAGAAGCTCCTCGCCGCCAGCATCGACGACCTGCAGGCGGTGGGCGGTGTCGGGGAGTCGAGGGCGCGCAGCGTACGCGAGGGCCTGTCCCGCCTCGCCGAGTCCTCCATCCTCGAACGCTACGTCTGACGGCAGGCCAGGCGGGCGCGGGCCGGAAAGGCCCGGCGACGCATGCTCCTAGCGGAGGTGGAAGACCCCCTTGCCGCTGCGGAGCCCGCCCATGCGCACGGTGGCCACGTACGTGCCCGGCAGCGCGGCCGCCGGTGTGGCCGGGCAGTCGGCGTTGGAGCGGCGGCGGTCCCACTCCAGCGACCGCACGTAAGGCACCCCCCGCTGCAACTGCTCGACGTCCGTGCCCTGCCCGTTGACGCAGTCGGCGTTCGACCAGATCCGGTCCGCCCCCGAGGTGATGCGGATCTCCATGGCCCGCGGCCCCACGTCGGCCGTGCACATCACGGGCCCGGTGTTGACCAGCGTGACCAGGAACGTGGGCCGGGCGTCGCCCGCGTAGATCTGCTCCTTGCCGCTCTGGAGGCTCAGCACCAGATCTTCCTCGACGCAGGGCTGGCCGGGCCTCCTCTCCCCGGCGGTGGGGGTCGGCGTGGGCGTGGCCGTCGGGGTCGGCGACGGGCTGGCCGTGCCCAGAGCCAGCGTACGCAGCCCGGCGAGCAGCGGATCCACGCTGGGCGTGGGGCTCGGTGACGACTGCGCGCTGGACTTGTGTCCCGGTCCGCTGCCACCGCTCGAGCACGCCCACGCCACCACGGCCACCACGACGAGAACCGCCACCAGCACGCTCATCCGACGCCGCCAGTAGACGTCACCGCCGTCGCCGCGCATCGAATCCGGGTCCATCGGGTTCGCGCGGTGCTCCCCACCTGCTTCAGCAGGTGGAGGACCCCGCGCTCCCTCCCTTCCGATCTGGTCGGTTCCTGTGGTCGTTGCCTTGCTGGTCGTGAGAGTCCGGAGACGGGTGTGCGCAGGTCGGTCGCTCACTTCCCCGTTGCGCCCCACCGGCGAGCGGGCCGCGCGCTCGAGCGGTGTGTGAGGGCTCGCCCTTCGCCAGGCCGCGCAAGCGGCCTCTCCCTTCAGGGAGCAGAGGAGCCACAACGCTCAGCATGGTAATTGTCCAGCCACGAAGAGTGACGACACGCCGAAGGCTGCGAACTCGGCATACGCTTGACCGCGTGGTTGAGCCGAACCTCCTGCACGCCCCCGTTCTCGACTGGTACGCCGACAACGCCCGAGACCTCCCCTGGCGCGCGGTCGACGCGACGCCGTGGGGCGTGCTCGTCAGCGAGATCATGCTCCAGCAGACCCCGGTCGCCCGCGTCCTGCCCGTCTGGCGCGAGTGGATGGCCCGCTGGCCCACGCCGAAGGCACTGGCCGCCGAGCAGCCCGGCGAAGCCGTACGCCATTGGGGCCGGCTCGGCTATCCGCGCAGGGCGCTGCGGCTCCACGCGTGCGCCAGAGCCGTCTCCGAGGAACACGGCGGCGAGGTGCCGTCCGACCACGCGACGCTGCTGTCCCTGCCCGGCATCGGCGAATACACCGCCGCCGCGGTCGCCAGCTTCGCGTACGGCGGCCGCCACGCCGTCCTCGACACCAACGTGCGCAGGGTGTTCGCGCGTGCGGTGCGCGCCGAGGAATACCCGCCCACGGCCACCTCCGCGGCGGAGCGGCGCCTTGCGGAGGCACTCCTGCCCGAGCTGGACGCGCCCCGCTGGGGCGTGGCGGTGATGGAGCTCGGCGCGCTGGTCTGCACGGCCCGCGCCCCACGCTGCGCCGACTGCCCGATCACCCGCCTGTGCGCCTGGCGGCTGGCCGGCAAGCCGCCGCACGCAGGCCCCGCCCGTAAGGGCCAGACGTACGCGGGCACCGACCGCCAGTGCCGCGGCCGCCTTCTCGACGTGCTCAGGTCCGCCCACGGGCCGGTGCCCAAGGCGGCCCTCGACGCCGTGTGGGACGACGCGGTGCAGCGCGAACGTGCCCTGGACGGCCTGGTCGCCGACGGCCTCGCCGAACCCCTCGACGACGGCACCTACCGCCTCCCCCACTCCTGACCGCCCCGCCCGGCACACCCTCGTACCGGGCGGCGGCGGCGCTGACGGCACCGCGGACCATGCGACGGCACACCGGCCGTGTGGTGGCGGCGGACCGGACGGCGGCGGCGCGGTCGCTGGACGTAGCGCCGCCGGGAGGCGCTGTTACCGGACCCAGGGTGGGACGGTGCGCTCCGTGCCCTTGGGGGCCAGGTCGCAGGCGTCCGGCGCCGACATGCCGTCGGGGTTGTAGACGTGGGCGCAGGAAGGAGCGGCGACGATCGAGACGAATCCGCGCTCGGCGTCGGCGAACATCTGCCTGCTCACGTCGGCGGGCAGCACCATGGTGTCCCCCACGCCGACCTCGAACCGCTCGTCTCCGAGCTGGACGACGGCGGCGCCGTCGAGCCACGTCCACACCAGTTCGGCGTCGAACGCGTGCACCGGCCCCACCATGCCGGGCCGGGCGTCCACCCGCCACACGGCCTGCTCGGCCCCTCCCTGGGAGGGCGAGGCGAGTGTGGTCATGACGCCGTTGGGCGTCTCGACCCTGCGGGATTCAGCGGACAGGACCATGGCCATGGGAACCACCCTCCTCAGACGATCCACGGCGGGACGCCGTAGTCGGCGCCGTTCTCGGCAAGTGCCCTGGCTCCGGCCGGGGCCGTCACGACGGCGGTGTAGCCGCTGCCGGGGTCGGCGAGCACGCGTCTCACCGTGTGCGCGGGGATGACGACGGTGTCGCCCGCCGCGACCTCGAACCGCTCACCGCCCAGTTCGACGACGGCCGCTCCGGCGGTCCAGCTCCACACCTGCTCGCGGTCGAAGTCATGCACGGGCCCGCGCGCGCCGGGTTCGGCGTCCACCCGCCACAGGGCTCGCGAGGCCCCTCCCTGCGTCGGCGAGGCGAACGTCGTCATGACCCCGCCAGGGGTCTCCGACCGCCGCGCTTCGGCGTCACGAATGACAGTCACGTCCTGAAGCTCCTAATATAGGCAACTACGTTGTCCATATAGTCAATCAGGTTGTCTATCATGTCAAGCAACGCCCCCGGCTTCGAACTACCGCTCCGCCTGCTGCTCGCCTTCAGGATGCTGATCGACGAGCTGCACACCGAGCTGGCCCGCCAAGGTCACCCGGACCTGCGGCCCATGCACGGGTTCGTCATGCAGGCGGTCGGCCCGCGCGGCACCACCGCCGTCGAGCTGGGCCGCATGCTCGGCGTCTCCAAACAGGCCGCGGGCAAGACCATCGACACCCTCGAACGCCTCGGCTACGTCGAACGCACCACGGATTCCCACGACACCCGGCGCAAGATCACCCGGCTCACGCCGTACGGGATGGACGCGCTGAACCGCTCGGCCCGCATCTTCGACGACCTGCGCGCCCGCTGGGCGCACGAACTCGGCGAGGACCGGCTGCACGCCCTCGAAGCCGACCTGCGGAAGGTCACCCCGGACGGCCTCTGGCGCCTGGACACCCCCGGCTGGTTCGGCTCCCTCTGACCGACCGCCCCGCCAGACGATACGAGCACGCCCGGACCGCGACGGCCCGGGCGCTCGCGGCTCCCTAGGCGGCCAGTTGCAGGCCCAGGCTGGTGAGGTTCGTACGGGCCCAGGCCAGCTCGTCGGCGAGCAGCGACACCAGCGCCCCAGGCCCCTTGGCCCGCCCAGGCACCATCAGGTTGTGCGTCTCCACCTCGATGTGCGCGCTCCCGCTGACCGCCCCCGACAACATCGCCGTCAGCGTGTCGTGCAGCACGGCGCCCGTGCTGCTCGGCGTCTCCCCCGTGTGGCTGTGCACGTGCCCCAGCTTGACCACAGGCGCACCGGCCTCGGCCAGCCCCTTGAGCGCCACGCCGGCCTCCTCGGCCCCGCCGGCCAGGTGGCAGGCGTCCAGGCACACGCCCAGGTGTTCGGAGTCGATGCCGCACACCCGCGCCAGCGCCTGCTCGGTCGTCTCCAGCACGCACCCGGGCCACGGCTCGAACCCGACCCTGATCGTCTTGCCGGTCACGCTGTAGATGCCGCGGAGCTCGCGCGCCAGCCGTTCGAGCCGGCGGGTGGCGATGGAGTGCAGGTCGGCGGGCCAGTCGCGGCGCCACCCGATCGGTATCGTCGAGATGCTGCCGAACCGTACGTCGTCGGGGAGCAGGAACGCCAGGATCTTGGCCAGCGCCATCGTGTAGCGGTAACGCTCGGGCTTGGCCCAGTCGGGCCCGGGCACCTCCTGGTTGCGTCCGCCGGTGCCGTTGAGGCTCACGACCTCCAGGCCGCGCTCCTCCAGGGAGCGGCGCAGGCGTACGAGCTCGATGCGGTCGGCCGTGAGGTGGTCGGCGACGGCCGGCGACAACCACAACCCGATGCCCATCCGCTCGACCCCCAGCCGCTTGCGCACGGGCACGGCGTAACGGGTCAGATGGGCGATCAGGTTCTCCAGATCCTCAGCGGGGTGGACGCCTGCGTTGTAGGCGAGGTGAACGAGCGTTCCGTCATCGTGACGCAGGCGCATCGGTTTCCTCCAGGCTTGCGTTGTGTCTTCCGTCGCCCGCCTTGGACGTGCGAACCCTGTGAGCATGCCTGCCGACGGGTGGCGAGCGCGTCCGCCCTGAGTTGACTTCGTCCTACTCCCGGGGGAGCAGTCACCATCAAGGCGAAGCTCTACACAGTGTAGTACTACTTCGCGTGGCGAAACACCCGAACACATGAACGATCGGGGCAGCGGCCGCATCCAGCCGAGCTCACGGAGTCTCACGGGGGTACGTCATGCTAGATCCGCGGTCTGTCACGCCGGGCCGGATTGACGATCTCGAGACCATTCGCAGGGCAGGCCGGGCCACCCCGGACGGTTCATCATGCCGCTGAGCGGCGACCTCGCGGACCACGGCGGCAATGGCCGGGACCACCCCGGCAGGCCCTCAGACAGCGCCTCAGCGCCGAGGGCGAGCGCGCACGCCAAAGCCCCCGCGTGGATGACGCTCCACGCGGGGGCTTTCGGAGAACCGGACGTCAGCGCTGGATCGGCGCTGCGATCGCGGCGGCCGAGTCGGGCACCTTGGAGGCGGACTCGCCCTTGAAGACGAACTTGGCGTCGTCGCCCTCGCCTTCGATGGTCACCTTGACGACCTGCCCCGGGCGGAGCTCGCCGTAAAGGATCTTCTCCGACAGGGAGTCCTCCAGCTCGCGCTGGATCGTACGCCGCAGCGGACGGGCGCCCATGACCGGGTCGTAGCCGCGGTCGGCCAGCAGCTGCTTGGCCTCGGGCGAGACGTCGAGCCCCATGTCGCGGTCCTTCAGCCTGGCGTCGACCTGGTTGAGCATCAGATCCACGATCTTGATGATCTCGTTGGGCGTCAGCTGGTGGAAGACCACGATGTCGTCGACGCGGTTGAGGAACTCGGGCCGGAAGTGCTGCTTGAGCTCTTCCTGGACCTTGGACTTCATCCGGTCGTAGTTGGAGTCGGCGTCGTTGGACTTCGCGAACCCGACCCCGATGCCCTTGGAGATGTCACGGGTGCCGAGGTTGGTGGTCATGATGATGACCGTGTTCTTGAAGTCGACCACGCGGCCCTGGGCGTCGGTCAGACGACCGTCTTCCAGGATCTGCAGCAGCGAGTTGAAGATGTCGGGGTGGGCCTTTTCGATCTCGTCGAAGAGGACCACGGAGAACGGCTTGCGCCGCACCTTCTCGGTGAGCTGGCCGCCCTCTTCGTAGCCGACGTAGCCGGGAGGCGAGCCGAAGAGCCTGGAGACGGTGTGCTTCTCCATGAACTCGGACATGTCCAGGCTGATGAGAGCGTCTTCGTCGCCGAAGAGGAACTCCGCCAGAGCCTTGGACAGCTCGGTCTTACCGACGCCCGAGGGGCCGGCGAAGATGAACGAGCCGCCAGGGCGCCGCGGGTCCTTCAGGCCGGCGCGGGTGCGCCGGATGGAGCGCGACAGGCCCTTGATGGCGTCGTCCTGGCCGATGATCCGCTTGTGGAGCTCGTCCTCCATGCGGAGCAGGCGCTGGGACTCCTCCTCGGTCAGCTTGAAGACCGGGATGCCGGTGGCGGTCGCCAGGACCTCGGCGATGAGCTCCTGGGTGACCTCGGCCACGACATCCATGTCGCCGGCCTTCCACTCCTTCTCCCGCCGCTCGCGCTTGAGCTGGAGCTGCTTCTCCTGGTCGCGGAGGGCAGCGGCCTTCTCGAAGTCCTGCGCGTCGATCGCGGACTCCTTGTCGCGAC
Organism: Nonomuraea sp. KM88; assembly: GCF_052245635.1. Classification (NCBI taxonomy): domain Bacteria; kingdom Bacillati; phylum Actinomycetota; class Actinomycetes; order Streptosporangiales; family Streptosporangiaceae; genus Nonomuraea; species Nonomuraea sp. KM88. Next base: position 316,559 of record NZ_JBQQCC010000008.1, read on the forward strand.
GGACGTTGGCGATCTTCTCGTCGTATTCGCGGAGGTCCGGCGGCGCGGTCATCCTGCGGATGCGCATCCTGGAGCCGGCCTCGTCGATGAGGTCGATCGCCTTGTCGGGAAGGTAGCGGTCGCTGATGTAGCGGTCGGCCAGCTGCGCGGCGGCCACCAGCGCGTCGTCGGTGATGGACACGCGGTGGTGCGCCTCGTAGCGGTCGCGCAGACCCTTCAGGATCTCGATCGTGTGGCTGAGCGAGGGCTCGGCCACCTGGATCGGCTGGAACCGGCGCTCCAGCGCTGCATCCTTCTCGAGGTATTTGCGGTATTCGTCGAGCGTCGTCGCGCCGATCGTCTGCAGCTCGCCGCGGGCCAGCATCGGCTTGAGGATGCTGGCGGCGTCGATCGCGCCCTCGGCGGCGCCCGCACCCACGAGCGTGTGCAGCTCGTCGATGAACAGGATGATGTCGCCGCGGGTGCGGATCTCCTTGAGCACCTTCTTCAGGCGCTCTTCGAAGTCACCGCGGTAGCGGGAGCCGGCGACCAGGGCGCCGAGGTCAAGCGTGTAGAGCTGCTTGTCCTTCAGCGTCTCGGGCACCTCGCCCCTGACGATCTTCTGCGACAGGCCTTCGACGACGGCGGTCTTGCCGACGCCGGGCTCGCCGATGAGAACGGGGTTGTTCTTGGTCCTCCTGGAGAGGACCTGCATGACCCGCTCGATCTCCTTCTCGCGGCCGATGACCGGATCCAGCTTGCCCTCGCGGGCCGCCTGGGTCAGGTTGCGGCCGAACTGGTCGAGCACCAGGGACGTCGACGGGGCCGACTCCTGCGGGCCACCCGCGGCGGCCGGCTCCTTGCCCTGGTAGCCGTGGAGCAACTGGATGACCTGCTGCCTGACACGGTTGAGATCAGCTCCAAGCTTGACCAGCACCTGGGCGGCCACACCCTCACCCTCGCGGATGAGCCCGAGCAGGATGTGCTCGGTGCCGATGTAGTTGTGACCCAGTTGCAAAGCCTCACGGAGCGACAGCTCGAGGACCTTCTTGGCCCGCGGGGTGAACGGAATGTGCCCCGACGGAGCCGACTGGCCCTGGCCGATGATCTCCTCGACCTGCTGGCGCACACCCTCAAGGCTGATGCCGAGGCTCTCCAGAGCCTTGGCGGCTACGCCCTCACCTTCATGGATCAAACCAAGAAGAATGTGCTCAGTGCCGATGTAGTTGTGGTTGAGCATCCTGGCCTCTTCTTGGGCCAGGACGACAACACGCCTCGCTCGGTCGGTGAACCTCTCGAACATCTCGTCGCTCCTCACAGAGCGGTCAGTCAGGCCGGTAAATCCGGTCCCGTCATCCCGCATGCTAGCCCTGGCTCGGCGAACCGTGCCCACTGCCGCTGACGCGCTCTATAGCAGACACGTTCCCCGGGAGCAGGGCGTTCACCCTCCATCCAACTACCGTTCGGGCGTGACGTGTTCCCGATACGCCGCAAGCGAACGATGTTTGGGACGCCTCGCGGAAGCGGCTGGAATTTGCCGCCGCACCGTATCCGGATCACCACGATCGGCCATCGAACGTCAGGGGCGAAGCCGACCGGGGCGCCACTTCACCTGCGCATCTCAGATGCCGCGCACGTATCTGTTACGCAATCATCCTATGTCCCGACGCAATCCTTGGCCAACCGCCCGCGCTACGCCCTGAGCACAACGGGGCACGCGCCCGCGCCGCACACAGAGTAATACGTCATCCGGTCAGCTCGGTTACCGATCTCATCTCGCATCATGAGACACTGCACCGCGGCGCGCATGCCATTCGCGCTCATCCTCCCCGTCGCGGACCGGCGGCATTCCGCGCGCCCACCACACTTCGTGATGGCCCGGCATTGTGCGCACATGCTCGCGGAAGCGGATTGTGCGAGGCGCGCTCATGTCACGGGTTATCCCGCCGTGCATGAGCACTCCGTACATCTCCAGGAAGCGGCATATGGCCGGCGGCCACGCAACGTGCCCGGCGGCGTTTTGCGCGGATGCCCACACCTCCGTGCCATACGGGGTTTCCGGCGCCGAGCGCGAGTCGAGATCGCGGTTAAGGCTACAGCGCGTGAAGATCGCCGCCGGCCTTTAGGCGCCCGGATTTCCGTCATGGCGCGTTCCATGAGCGCGACGCTTGTCCGTGACGGTGGGCGAATGACGGGGCCCCGCGGGCAATCCGGGCGCCTCGCGGCGAGAAGCGTGCGTTCAATGAGGTATGGCCACGCGGCGCATTCGGACACGCCGGGCGCGGCGCCATCTCATATGCGGGCGTCTCATCGCGGAAACGGGGCCGGGAGCCGGACCGAACCCGCGACCAAAACGCCCGCATATGGACGCGTCGGCCGATCATCATCCGGGCCGTCCCGCCATTCGAAACGGCCCGGACACGATCATGCGCTTATGGCGGTCGCCGGGGTCCTAGGCGAACGGCATAAGCGCATGGTCGAGCAGCGGGCTCTCCTAGTGAGCCTGCTCGTACTTCTCGACGACGGTGGAGGCGATGCGGCCTCGCTCGCTGACGGGCAGGCCGTGGGCCTTGGCCCACTGCCGGATCTCCGAGCTCTTCTCGCGACTCATCGCGCGGTTGCCGCCGCGGCCACGCCGACGCGTGGTGACGGCACCGGCCCTGCGCGCGTGCTGCACGAAAGGCGTGAGCGCGTCCCTCAGCTTCTTCGCGTTAAGGTCGCTGAGGTCAATCTCATAGGAGGAGCCGTCAATAGCGAAGCTGACCGTCTCATTGGCCTCGCCCCCATCGAGGTCATCGATGAGAATCTCCTGGATCTGCTTGGCCATCTACGCAATCCTTTCGCGGAGCATTGTTTCATTCGCCAGCCCAAACATATACCCGGAAAGGCGTGGAGACAATTCAGCGCTACGGGGATTCGGCTGACTAGCCGATCAGTTCTGGCCCTCGGCCTGATCCTCACGGTTTCGCCGGTCGCCAAGGGCCTCCGACCGGACCAACTTCACGACGCCAAAGATGAAGGCGCCGCCCACCACCACCGGGGGGATGAGCGCTGACAATACGTCTGTAAGGGCTTCCATTCGTCCTCGCCTCCACGGCTGACGGGGTTTCGGGGCGCTTTAAGCGCGCGGAGCGCCTCCAGGAGGGAGCGCTGCGGGCCCCTCATGGTGCGCAAGGCGACAACCGCCCGCACCCGACCATAGCGGCACACAGATGCCCTACGTGTCGCAGGGACACCAACATCCAGCAACCCGGACGCCCCATAGCCTAATGCCAGTCTCTCCAGGCTCCTTACCGGATCATGGGAAAATTTTGCGAAAGACATCCGTGCAGGTGCGGATGGCTCAGCGAAGATCTTTAACCACGCGCGTTCCGGCCAGTCTGTCATGCGGCCCACGCTCCAGCGGCTTGTCGATCAGGATGAGCATACCGACACCGAACAGCAGCATTCCGGCCACCAGATTGGCCACCGGAATGCCCATGAGCATGACAGGTCCCGGATAGACCAGGGAGCGTTTGAGCAGAGCACGGGCCGGAACATCCCGCGGCACCAGGCGGATCCGCATGATCGCCTGGCCGAACGTGCGGCCGTGCCGCCAATGCGCCCACCAGTCGTAGCCCGTATAACCCAGCCCCGCGACCGCCCACGCGAGCACTCCGGGCAGCCGGCCGTCGAACACCTCCATCATGCCGACAGTCCGGAAGACAGCCCATAGCGCAATGAACAGAATGTAATAGGCGACGCCGAAGACGAGCGCTTCAATGAGCCGAGCAGCCAGCCGTTCCCACCATTCCGCGGGCACCGCGTCCGCCCACGGCGACGTCCCGGCCATAACCCTCACCTCGCGACATCGACGGCGGAGAGCCCTACATTCCGCACCTACCCTCACATACAAAACAGAGGCCGACGGGAAGCCGGCCCCTGTTTCGCGGTTCTGCCGATTACTTGATCTTGACCACCACGGTGTTCGCGAACTTGTCCGCGAACGTCTGCTGCAGCGGCTTGTCCCAGAGCATCGAAGCGCCGTTCAGGGCGCAGACGAGGCCCGCCAGCATGGTGCCGAACGGCAGGAAGTAGAGGATGTAGGCGCCCCAGGTCACGCCGGCCCGCTTGATGGCGGCGTCGCCGGGCAGGCCGCCGGGGGGCATCATCTGACCCACCGGCACGACCTTGATCCCCATGATCATCTTGCCGACCGTCTGACCCTTCATCTTGTGCATGAGGAAGTCGTAGCCGACGTAGACGGCGGTGAGGACGATGGCCAGCACGATGTTGAGCGCGAACGAGCTGAACATCCCCGACGTGGCGCCGCTGGTCGAGTCGTAGCTGACCAGGAACAGCGTCGTGAGCAGGAGCGACACCACGAACATCACGACGCCGAACAGGACGCCGTCGACGAGTCGCGCCACCAGACGCTGCCACCACTCCGCCAGCGGGGCGGGAGCCCCCGGCGGCTGCACGCCGACCGGGCCGTAGCCCGGCTGGCCGTAGGGAGCCTGGCCGTAGCCGGCCTGCTGCGGCTGCCCGTAGCCCTGCTGGCCGTACTGCTGGTCGCCGTACTGCTGGCCGTAACCGGGCTGGGCGTAACCGGGCTGGGACTGCTGCGGCTGCCCGTAGCCCTGCTGGCCGTAGCCGGGCTGGGACTGCGGCTGCTGACCGTACTGCTGGTCGTACTGCTGACCCGACTGGGGCTGCTGACCGTACTGCTGGTCGTACTGCTGACCCGACTGGGGCTGCTGACCGTACTGCTGGTCGTACTGCTGACCCGACTGGGGCTGCTGACCGTACTGCTGGTCATACTGCTGACCCGACTGGGGCTGCTGGCCGTAGCCCTGCTGCTGGCCGTACTGCTGGTCGTAGCCGGGCTGTTGCTGCTGCCCGTAACCCTGCTGCTGGCCGTAACCGGGCTGGGACTGCGGCTGCTGGCCGTAGCCCTGCTGCTGACCGTACTGCTGGTCGTAGCCGGGCTGTTGCTGCTGCCCGTAACCCTGCTGCTGGCCGTAACCGGGCTGGGACTGCGGCTGCTGACCGTACTGCTGGTCGTACTGCTGACCCTGCTGGGGTTGCTGGCCGTAGCCCTGCTGCTGGCCGTACTGCTGCTGGCCGTAGTCGGGCTGGGACTGGGGCTGCTGGCCGTACTGGGGTTGCTGGCCGTAGCCCTGCTGCTGGCCGTACTGGGGTTGCTGGCCGTAGCCCTGCTGCTGACCGTACTGGGGTTGCTGGCCATAGCCCTGCTGCTGACCATAGGGGGGCTGTTGCCCGTAGGCGTCGTCCGCCCGGTAGCCGACCACAGTGACGTCGGGGTCGGGCTCGCCGGGGTGGCGGCCCGGAGCCTGCTGGCCGTAGTGGGGAGGCGCAGCGTTCTCGCCGGATTCGTCTTGTGGGTACGGCGGCTGTCCGGTGCTCACCGTGTCACCTCGCTTCGAGTGCGCGCGTGGCACGTGTCAGGACACATGCCTGTGCTGCCCAACGTATCGACATAGGTATCAACAATCACCTTTCCATGTGGTCAAGGTCCGCGTCACCCGACGACAGATGGAGCAGCATGCGGGTGTTGCCCAGGGTGTTCGGCTTGACGTGTTCCAGGTCGAGGAACTCCGCTACACCCTCGTCATACGAGGCCAGCAGCTCGGCGTAGACCTCGGGGGAGACCGGCGTGCCCTGGATGCGGCGAAAACCATGCCTCGCGAAGAAGTCGACCTCAAAAGTAAGACAGAATACACGTTGCAGACCAAGATCTTTGGCCTGCTGGATGAGCGCTGAGACGATCCGGTGACCGACGCCCGCGCCGCGGCATTCGGGATCGACGGCCACCGTGCGGACCTCTGCGAGGTCCTCCCAGAGCACGTGGAGCGCGCCACAGCCGACGATCTGCCCGCCACGCTCGGCCACCCAGAACTCCTGCACGTCTTCGTACAGCGTCACCGTGGCCTTCTTCAGGAGCCGCGAGCCCGCGCCCGCATAGGTGTCGACCAGGCGCCTGACCCCCCGCACGTCCGGCGTGCGCGCACGCCGGACCACCACCGCGGTCTCGGGCACAGTCAGTTCGGCCACCTGCTCCATGGCTCTCCAGAGTACAGATGTCATTACGGCTCGGACCTAACTCACATCTCTCCGCCCATCCTGTTACATCTCGTGGCCGAGCGAGCACGGCGTCGCGCCGGGCGATCGTTCGGGAGTAAGCGCCACATACGGTCACTCCTGCCCGACTGGCACCGAGACCACCTCGTGACCCTTCGGTTGCGAAACCTCTACGGAGTTGGCAGTTCTGGTTGAGCAGGAACCCGGAGTGCATTAGTGTCCAGCGACGATGATCCCCGCGTGTCGCGCGCGGGGGGAAGCACGCTCAATTCCCTCAGGGAAGCCGGGGACCCGCCGGTGGCGACCGCCACCACGGGGTGAATCCGAGTTTTTCGGTAGGGCTGCTCCGGCCCGAACCCGTCAGCTAACCCGGTAGGCGTCTATGAGAGGAGCCTGGTTGGTGAAGCGCACGTTCAACCGTGGGAGGAAGTCGGCGGGCAAGCACGCCCGCCCCCCGGAACGCGCCCTGTCGCGTCACCGCCTCGGTGTGGCGAGTTTCACAGTCGCCGCGCTGCTGTTCTCGGTTCCCACCGTCCCGGCGTCCGCCGACCCCAAGCCCTCGCTCAAAGACCTCGCCACGCGGGTCGAGAAAATGCACGTCGAGATCGAGACGCTGACCGAGCAGTACAACGGGCAGCGGGAGAAGCTGAAGACGGCCAAGAAGGCCGCCGAGGCCGCGCAGAAGACGCTGACGGCCAGCGAGACAGACCTGGCGGCCAAGCGCGCCAAGGCCGTCCTGCTCGCCCAGAACGCCTACATCACGGGCGGTCTGAGCCGTGCGCTGGCGTTCACCTCCTCCGAGGACCCCGGCAACTTCCTCGACCGCGCCGCGACCACGTTCGCGATCGAGCAGCGGCAGGGCGAGGAGCTCAACCAGCTCACCAAGGCCAGGAAGGCCGCCGAGCGCGCCAGGGCGAGCGCCAAGTCGCGCATCAGCGAGGTCGAGAAGATCGTCAAGGACCTCGACGCCAAGCGCGGCAAGATCAGCAAGCTGGTCGCCAAGGTCGAGAGCAACCTGTTCAGGCGGGCGCTGGGCGAGGCCGGTCGTCCCGGCACCCGCGCCACCCGCGTCAACCTGCCGATCGCGGGCACCGGAAAGGCCGCGCAGGCGGCACGGTGGGCGCTCACGCAGCAGCTCAAGCCGTACGTCTGGGGAGCAGAGGGTCCCGGCTCCTACGACTGCTCCGGCCTGGTGATGGCGGCCTACCAGCGGGTGGGCATCTCGCTGCCGCACTACACAGGCAACCAGTGGACGGCCGGGCGGCACATCTCACGCGACGAGATGCGTCCAGGCGACCTGGTGTTCTTCTACAGCGACCTGCACCACGTGGGCATCTATCTGGGCGGCGGCATGATGGTGCACGCCCCTCGGACGGGTGATGTGGTGCGGATCGCGTCGATCGAACGGCGGCCGTTCGCGGGCGCGGTGCGTATCGCCGACTGAGTTCTGCACGTGGAGGCCCAATGAGTGGGCACCAGTGCGCGGGTGCCGCTAGATCAGCTGGCGGCGTGCCGCCCACGCCACGGCCTCGATCGCGGTGGCGACGCCGATGCGGTCGCAGATGCCGCGCAACCTCCGGCGTACGGTGCGGCCGCTGATGTCCAGTCGCCTGCCCACCCGATCGACCGTGACTCCTCTGGCGAGTTCCGCCAGTAACGCCAGATCCGCATGGCTCAGCTCAACGCCTTCTGTGAGCACTTCCATCGGGAGCCCTCCCCCCCAACAGCAGGCCTGGACCCTCTTAGCCAGGCCACAGCCGCTCCTCGCAGACGGTAAACGCATCATGGAAAGGTCGTCAAGCATGACGATCGCCGCTCTTGACCAGCACCGTTGACATGATCCGCCACGGGTTGCCGGGGCTCGTCCGCCGGCAGACCTCGCCGCCCGACGTACGGTCCGCGCGCCCTCTCGGTCAGGCCCGGCCCGGCGCCGATCGGTCCTGCCGGCGTCCCGGTTTTTGATCCATCCGCGCGCGATTTACTGCATGATCCATACGTACGGGCGGGAACGCTCAGCCGCTCTTCACCACGGGCGGCGGCACGCGGCAAGCCAGGAGTAACCTTATTTCCGGACCTGAGCGTGCATCACCGTCATGATGGACCCAGCGCTGCCGGACGTCCCTCGCAGAACTCGCACACTCGCGCGCCACTCGCCCGCGGTCTTGACCCGATGCTGACAAGCCCGGCCCCGATCCCGGGGCAGGACGGCCGATCGTCCGTCACCGCTTCCCCGGCACGACGGAGTGCCCGCCCGGCTCGCCGCGCGCGGGCACCCCGCCGCAACCGGTGCGGCGGGATGCCACGTGGCCTCAGTGAGTGGGCTTGACCAGGGGGAACAGGATGGTCTCGCGGATGTTCTTACCGGTGAATGCCATGATCATCCGGTCGATCCCGGCGCCCATGCCGCCCGTCGGCGGCATCGCGTATTCGAGCGACTGCAGGAAGTCCTCGTCGAGCTGCATGGCCTCCGGGTCGCCGCCCGCGGCCAGCAAGGACTGCTCGACCAGGCGGCGGCGCTGCTCGATGGGGTCGTTGAGCTCGGAGTAGCCGGTGCCCAGCTCGGTGCCGAACCCGATGAGGTCCCACTTCTCCGTGACCAGGGGGTCGTCGCGGTGCTGCCGGGCCAGCGGCGAGGTCTCCAGCGGATAGTCCATGACGAACGTGGGCTGGATGATCGTGTGCTCGACGAGCGCCTCGAAGAGCTCCTGCACGAGCTTGCCCGCGCCCCACTTCGGATCCCAGGGGATCTCGCGCCGGTCGGCGATCTTGCGCAGCTCTTCGAGCGAGGTCGAGGTCGTGATCTGCTCGCCGACGGCCTCGGACACCGCGCCGTAGAGGGTGACGCGCGGCCACTCGGGGATGCCCAGGTCGACCTCGACACCGTCGTGCACGACCACCGAGGTGTCCAGAGCGGCCACGACGGCCTTCTGGTACATCCGCTGAGTCAGGTCGGCGATGCCGTTGTAGTCGAGGTAGGTGCCGTAGGCCTCGACCATGGTGAACTCGGGGTTGTGCGTCGAGTCGGCGCCCTCGTTGCGGAAGTTGCGGTTGATCTCGAAGACCTTCTCGATGCCGCCGACCACGAGCCGCTTGAGGTAGAGCTCGATCGCGATGCGGAGATAGAGCTCCATGTCGTAGGCGTTGATGTGGGTCTTGAACGGCCGGGCCGTGGCGCCGCCGTGGATCGGCTGCAACATCGGCGTCTCGACCTCGAGGTAGCCCTCCTCGTGCCAGAAGTCGCGCACCGCGCGCACGGTGGCGCTGCGGACCCTGGCCATCTTCCTCGACTCGTCGTTGACGATCAGGTCGACGTAGCGCTGGCGGACCCGGGCCTCCGGATCGGTGAGCCCGACGTGCTTCTCCGGCAGCGGGCGCAGGCACTTGCTGGTGATCTGCCAGCTGTCGGCCAGCACGGACAGCTCGCCCCTGCGCGAGGTGATGACCTCGCCGGTCACGCCCACGTGGTCGCCCAGGTCGACGTCGTGCTTCCAGCGGGCCAGCGAATCCTCGCCCACCTTGTCGAGCGAGATCATGACCTGCAGGTCGGCGCCGCCGTCGCGGAGCGTGGCGAAGCAGAGCTTGCCGCCCACGCGGTTGAGCATGACGCGGCCCGCGACCGAGACCGTGTCACCGGTGGCGGTGTCGGGCTCCAGGCCCTGGTATTTCTCCCTGACCTCGGCGTTGGTGGCCGTGCGTGGGAAAAGCACCGGGTAAGGGTCGACGCCCTCGCTGCGAAGGCGGTCGAGCTTCTCCCTCCGGATGCGCATCTGCTCGGGAAGTTCGTCGCTCACAACAACAAAGGGTAGGGGATCCGGCGAACCGCAGTGACTCGTCCAGGTCTCACGCCACGTTGCGGTGGTAGATCAGCCGCAGCCCGATGAGGGTCAGCCACGGCTCGTGCACGTCAATCAAGCGCGACTCGCCCACCACCAGCCCCGCGTGCCCGCCGGTGGCCACGACCGTCACCTCGTCGGGGTCGTCGGCCAGCTCCGCGGCGATGCGCTCCACGATGCCGTCGACCTGGCCGGCGAAGCCGTAGATGATGCCGGCCTGCAGGGCCTCGACGGTGTTCTTCGCGATCACCGAGCGGGGGCGTACGAGCTCGACCTTGTGCAGTTGTGCCCCGGCGGCGGCCAGCGCGTCGACCGAGATCTCGATGCCGGGCGCGGTGACCGCGCCGACGTATTCGCCCTTGGCCGACACCGCGTCGAACGAGGTCGCGGTGCCGAAGTCGACGATGACGCACGGGCCGCCGTACTGGTCGATGGCCGCCAGCGCGTTGACGATGCGGTCGCTGCCGACCTCCTTGGGGTTGTCCATGCGTACGGGGACGCCGGTGCGGATGCCCGGCTCCACGATCACCGCGGTCACGTCGCCGTAGTAGCGGCGGCACATCTCGCGCATCTCGTTGAGCACGCTCGGCACGGTGGAGCAGATGGCGATGCCGTCGATGTCGGCCCCTTTGAGCAGCGGCGACTGCGTCAGCAGACCCTGCAGCACGACCGCGATCTCGTCGGCGGTGCGGCGGGCGTCGGTGGCCAGCCGCCAGTGCTCGATGACGTCCTCGCCCTCGAACAGCCCCAGCACCGTGTGCGTGTTGCCGACGTCGATCGTGAGCAGCATCAATTACCCCCGCAGATCAAGTGCGATGTCCAGGGCCGGCGCCGAGTGCGTAAGCGCTCCCACCGCAAGGTAGTCCACGCCAGTGTCAGCCACATCACGAGCCGATTCCAAGGTCAATCCCCCGCTTGCTTCAAGGGCAACCCTGTTTCCCACCTGCTTTTTCACGATTTGTACGGCACGCGCGGTGTCCTCGATCGTGAAGTTGTCCAGCAGGATCTCCTCGGCACCCTCGTCCAGCACGGCCTCCAGCTGGTCCAGCCGGTCGACCTCCACCTCGATCGGCAGGTCGGGGTAGCGCTCCCGCACCGCCCTGAACGCCTCGGCCACGCCCCCCGCCGCCACCACGTGGTTGTCCTTGATCAGGGCGGCGTCCGACAACGACATCCGGTGGTTCACGCCGCCGCCGCAGCGCACGGCGTACTTCTCCAGCGCCCGCAGCCCCGGCAGCGTCTTGCGGCTGTCGCGCACGCGCGCCGCCGTACCGCTGATCGCCTCGACCCACCTGCCGGTCAGCGTGGCCACCCCGGACAGGTGCGTGAGCAGGTTGAGCGCGGTGCGCTCGGCCGTCAGCAGCGCCCTGACCGGCCCTTCGACGGTCATCAGCACGTCGCCCGCCCGCACCCGGTCACCGTCCTTGGCCCCGCGCTCCGAGCGGTCCGCCCCCAGCCGGACGAACACCGCCTCGGCCACGGCCAGCCCGGCGACGATGCCGTCCTTGCGGGCCACCACGTCGGCGACCGCGTGCCGGTCGGCCGGGACGGTGGCCAGGCTCGTCACGTCGCCCTTCTGCCGCAGGTCCTCCTCCAGCGCCCGGTCGATCAGCGCGTCCACGGCTACCGGATCGAGCCCGGCCGCGGTCAGCTCCCGCGCCGCGGCCTCGCGGTCACCGATCCGCCGCGAACTCGCGTCCTCATGAGGTGTGTACGTCATGCGCGGGCCCTCCTCCGTCAGGGTCACGTCCAGGTGACCCAGCCATTCGTCGTCGTCGCGGGTGCCGTGGTCCTCGCGCCAGTGCGAGCCACGGGTCTCGAGCCTGGCCGTCGCCGCGCCGGTGAGCACGGTGGCGACGGTGAGCAGGTTGGTGGCCTCCCACGACTCGGTGCACGCGGGCACCGCGACGGGTGTCCAGCGGGCGTCCCGCAGCGCCTTCGCCGTGAGGAGCAGCGACTCGCGGCTGCGCAGGACGCTCGCCCCCATGCTCATGTGGCCCTGAATTCTGGGGCGCGTCCGCGGGTCCACCAGCCCGGGCGCCGCCTCCCCGTCCACCGGCTCTCCCGGCTCGGGGCGTACGCGGTGGATGTCCTCGGCGATGCGCTCGGCGAAGACGAGGCCTTCGAGCAGGGAGTTGGAGGCGAGCCGGTTCGCGCCGTGCACGCCCGTGCAGGCCACCTCGCCGCACGCGTACAAACCTTCGATGGAGGTGCGCCCGCGCAGGTCCGTACGGACACCGCCGCTGGCGTAGTGGGCGGCCGGAGCGACGGGGATCAGCTCGGCGGCCGGGTCGATGCCGTGCTCGCGGCAGACGGCGTAGATCGTGGGGAAGCGGGCCTGCCACGTGTCGCGGCCGAAGTGGCGGCCGTCGAGGTAGACGTGTTCGTGCCCGGTCTCGCGAATCCTCCGCATGATCGCCTTGGCCACGACGTCGCGCGGCGCCAGGTCGGCCAGGTCATGCTCGCCGCGCATGAACCGTTCGCCCTCGTGGTCGACCAGGAACGCGCCCTCGCCCCTGACCGCCTCGGAGATCAGCGGCTGCTGCCCGGTCGATGCGGGGCCGAGCCACAGGACGGTCGGGTGGAACTGCACGAACTCGAGGTCGCGCACCACGGCCCCGGCCCGCAGCGCCAGCGCCACCCCGTCGCCGGTGGATACGGCGGGGTTGGTCGTGGCGGCGTAGACCTGGCCCATGCCGCCGGTGGCCAGCACCACGGCTCTGGCGCGCACCGCGCCCACCCCGTCACGCGCGCCCTCGCCCATGACGTGCAGCGTCACGCCCCTGGCCCGGCCCTCGGCGTCCTTGAGCAGGTCGAGCACCAGGGCGTGCTCGATCACCTCGATCGATCCCGCGCGGACCGCCTCGACGAGCGCCCGCTGCACCTCCGCGCCGGTGGCGTCGCCGCCCGCGTGCACGATCCGGCGCCGGCGGTGGCCGCCCTCCCTGGTGAGCTGGAGCTCGCCGCCGGAGGTCCGGTCGAACCGCGCGCCGCGGGCCATGAGCCGCCGCAACGCGCCCGGCCCCTCCGTCACCAGCGTGCGCACGGCCGCCACGTCGCACAACCCCACCCCGGCGAGCAACGTGTCGCTCAGGTGCTGGTCGGGGGTGTCCTGCGGGTGGAGCACGGCCGCGATGCCGCCCTGGGCCCACCGGGTCGAGCCGGCCGACAGCACGTCCTTGGTCACGACCAGGACCTTGGCCGCCGGCTCCAGCTCGGCGTAGCGCAGGGCCGCGGTCAGGCCCGCGATGCCCGACCCCACGACGACCACGTCGGCCTCGACGGTCCAGCCTGGCGCGGGGGCGGTCAGACGCAGGGGAATCGCCGGTGCACTCATGGGGGTCTCCTCGCTTGGGCGATCTCGTCATTATGACGATAACCCCTCGCTCGTGATGGCCTCGCCCCGGGGTGCCCGCAGGCTCAGGCGCGGGTCAACGTCACGCTGACGTTGTCGATCAGGCGCGTCGCCCCGACCCTGGCGGCCACCGCGAGCACGGCCATGCCTTCGTACGAGTCGTCCGCCTCGGCGAAGGTGGCCGGGTCGACGAGGACCAGGTAGTCGACGTCAAGGCCGGGCCCCGCCGTGTCGAGCACCTCCCGCGCCGCCGCGCGGATCCTGGACGGCGTGAGCTCGGCCGCGCCGGCCCGCAGCGCTCGCGAGAGCGCCAGCGCCACCCGCCGGTCGTCGTCGGACAGGAACCGGTTGCGGCTGGACAGGGCCAGGCCGTCGGGCTCGCGCACGGTGGGCACGTCGAGGATCTCGATCGGCAGGTCGAGATCGGCGACCATGCGGCGGATGAGGGCGAGTTGCTGGGCGTCCTTCTGCCCGAACACCGCCCGGTCGGGCTGGACCACGTTGAACAGCTTGAGCACCACGGTGAGCACCCCGTCGAAGTGACCGGGCCGCGCCGCGCCCTCGACGAGCTCGCCCATCCGGCCGGCGGAGACGCTCACCTGGCGGTCGGGCGCGTACATGTCCTCGACGGCCGGATGGAAGACGACGTCGACCCCCTCGGCCCGGCACGCGTCGAGATCCGCCTCGAATGTACGGGGATAACGCGAAAAATCCTCATTAGGGGCAAATTGCAGAGGATTGACGAAGATGCTGACCACGACATGATCGGCACGAGCGCGCGCCTGCCTGATCAGCGCCTTGTGCCCCTCGTGCAACGCGCCCATGGTCGGCACCAGGGCCACCTCGCCACCACCACGCGCCTTGACCAGGTCTTCCCGGTTTCTGGCGACGATCAGCTCCATCATGCCCCTTCGTGCCACTCCTCCAGGCGACGGCGCTCCTTCGTGGCGCGTCAAGTCCATATATTGCCCCCCAGCGCGTCGAGGAGCCGCTCCGCCTCCTCGGGTTTGAGCAGGCCCGCGGCGAGCGCCCGGTCGGCCGTGAGCCTGGCCAGCGCGATGTAGGCGTCGGCCGCCTCGGGAGCGGCCAGGATCAGCGCGTCGACGTGCTTGCGCACGGTGCCGGCGTCGCCGCGCACCACAGGGCCGGTGAGCCCGGCGATGCCGAGCCGCAGCACGTTGTCGAGCGCGGCGCCGAGCAGCGGCCCCAGCATCCGGCCGGGGTGGTCGACGCCGATGCGTACGAGCAGGTCGGACGACTCGGCGATGAGCGTGACCATGTGGTTGGCCGCTCCCGCCAGCGCCGCGTGGTAGAGCGGGCGATCGGCGTCGGCGATCCAGACCGGCTCTCCGCCCATCTCGATCACCAGGGCCTCGGCGATGGGACGCAGCACGTCGGGCGCGGTCACGCCGTAGGAGATGCCGGTGAGCTTGTTGAGGTCGTCGTCGCGGCCGGTGAAGGTCATCACCGGGTGCAGCGCGAGCGGCAGGGCGCCGGCCTCGGCCGCCGGGTCGAGTACCGACAGCCCGTACGCCCCGCTGGTGTGCGCCAGCAGCTTGCCGTGCAGGTCGGCCCCCGTGGACGCCAGCCCGTTGACCAGGTCGGGCAGCGCGTCGTCCGGCACGGTGAGCAGGATCAGCTGGGCCGCGGCCACCACCTCGTCGGGCCGGACCGGCGTGACGCCGAGCCGGTCGGCGGCCCACCGTTGCGAATTGTCGGACACCCCGCTGGCGGCCACCACCCGGTGACCCGCCTGCGCCAGCGCGGCGCCGAGGGCAGAGCCGACCTTGCCCGCTCCGAGCACGCCGACGGTCAGCCGTGCCGGGCGATCACCCGCGTCCATGACCTCACCCCTGTCGACTGCGAACGAGAAAGCCGCTGCGCACTGCCGCTCACGGGTCTCGACCAGGGACGGCAGCTCGCTGATGCGGGCCTCTTCTTCGGTGATGGCGTTGCCGACCAGGGTAACGGCCTCCTGGAGCCGAGCATGTGACCGTGCCTTTGCCGCGCGTTGAGTTAACGACAAAAGCGACAAGGGCATACAAAAAACGCACCCCCTGTCGGAAGAGATGAGGAGAGGGGTTCATCGCATGGCAGCGGGCGCCGAGTCACCTGGACCCGACGCCCGCGAAAGATGGGAATCCCTTGGAGGTGCACCGGGCCGGCCGACCGCCGACTGACCGACCCGGACGGACCCGGGCCGGCCTGCGCCGGCCCGGGCTCGCCTCACTCAGTGGTGGCTGGGCACGTGGGCGAAGGCGCCGCCCTTGCAGCCGGCGAGGGCCCCGCCGATCACGGCCACCGCGTTGCCGCAGACGTTGACCGGGATGGCGATGGGCAGGTGCAGCTGGTTGCCCGAGGCGATGCCGCCTGCGCCACTGGTGATGTCGGCGTGCGCGGGGGCGGCGAGGGACAACATCGCGACGGCTCCGGCGACGACCATGGCCTTCTTCAGCATGAGGGCTCCTCTCGATTGCGCGGCCGCCTTGAGGGCCGCAGGACATGCTCGACCAAGGGAACGGAAAGTGGCCCCTCGGTGACATTGTGTCAACAGTACCTCAAGCCAAGGACACTCAGTAGTCTTTCCATAACGCACTGTGCCCGGCGAAAGTCATGAGATAGTCCAGACATGTGGCTCACCTGGCGCGCCGCGACGGAGCGCGCGCTTTACGGCGAGGGGGGCTTCTACCTCCGCGAACGCCCTTCGGGCCACTTCCGCACCTCGGTCAGCGCCTCGCCCGCGTTCGCCGACGCGGTGCTGGCGCTGCTCACCGAGGTGGACGCCGAGCTCGGCTCCCCCGGCGTGCTCGATCTGGTCGACATCGGCGCGGGCGAGGGCACCCTGGTCACCCAGGTCCTGGCCGCCGCCGAGCCAGGCCTGCGCGACCGGCTGCGCATCACCGCCGTCGACCTCTGCCCCCGGCCAGAGGGCGTGCCCGAACGGATCCGCTGGCGCCCCGACCTGCCCGCCGCCGTCACCGGGCTGGCCATCGCCAACGAATGGCTCGACAACATCCCGCTCGACGTGGTGGAGCAGACCCCCCAGGGCCTGCGGCTGCTCATGGTCGACGTCCGCACCGGCGAGGAACGGCTCGGCGGCCCGCCCGCGCCGGCCGACCGCGAATGGCTCGAACGATGGTGGCCGTTGCTCCGGGTGGGGGCTCGCGCGGAGATCGGCTGCCCCCGCGACAGAGCCTGGGCGTCGGTCCTGGATCGCCTCGTCAAAGGCAGAGCGATCGCCATCGATTATGCACATCCTGTGGATAACCGTCCCCCCTGTGGGACCCTGACCGGATACCGCGACGGCGCGGTCGTGACCCCCGTCCCCGACGGCACCTGCGACATCACGGCGCATGTCGCGCTCGACGCGTGCGCGGAGGCCGGCCGCGGAGCCGGTGCGATATCCACAACCTTGTCCACACAGCGTGACGCCCTCAAGGCCCTCGGCATCACCGGCGCCAGGCCGCCCGCCGACCTGGCCCACGCCGATCCGCGCGGCTACCTGCGCGCCCTGGCCAGAGCCTCCGAGGAGGGCGAGCTGATCGACCCGTCGGGTCTCGGCGGCTTTGGCTGGCTCAGCCAGTCGCGGTGAGCTCCAGGGACCGCAGGCCGCGGATGACGTAGCCCGGCTTCCACTCCGGCTCCCGCCGCAGCTCCAGCGTGGCCGCGCGGTCCAGGAGCGCCCCGAACGACTCCATGAGCTCGATCCTGGCCAGCGGCGCTCCCAGGCAGAAGTGGATCCCGGCGCCGAAGGAGATGTGCGGGTTGTCGGCACGGCCGACGTCGAGCCTGTCAGGGTCGTCGAACACCGTCTGGTCCCGATTGGCCGACCCGAACAGCAACGCCACCTCCGCGCCACGCGGGATCTCCACGCCGTGCACCTCGATGTCCTCCAGCACCCAGCGCTCGAACATCTGCAGCGGCGTGTCCCAGCGCATCAGCTCCTCCACGGCCGTGGGCAGCAGCGACGGGTCCTCGCGCAGCCGTACGAGCTCGGCGGGGTTTCTGAACAGCGACCACCAGCCGTTGCCCGTCACGTTCACGGTGGCCTCGTGACCGGCGTTGAGCAGCAGGACGCACGTGCCGACCAGCTCGTCCTCGGTCAGCTCGGCGATCTGGGTGAGCGCGCTGATCAGATCGTCGCCGGGGCGCGGCCGGCGCTCGGCGGCCAGGGCCCTGAGGTAGCCGGCGAACTCCTCCGCCGCTCGGACCGCGGCGTGCTGGGCATCGGGGGCGGGGTTGAGCTCGTACATGCCGCAGATGCCGGCCGACCACGGGCGCAGCAGGTGGCGGTCCTGGTCGGGGATGCCGAGCATCTCGGCGATCACGGTGACCGGCAGCGGCTCGGCGACCTCGGCGATCAGGTCGCCGCCGCCCTTGGCGACGTACGTGTCCACCAGCTCCCGGGCGATGGCGCGCACGCGGGGGCGCAGCGACTCGACCATGCGCGGCGTGAACGCCTTGGAGACCAGCCGGCGCAGCCTCGTGTGCACCGGCGGCTCCACGTCGAGCATGCCTGCCCTGATCACCCGCCAGAACGGCTCCTGGAACTCCGGCTCCGGCGGCCTGCCGAACTCCTCGTGCGTGGCCACGTGCAGGTAGGACCGGCCCAGGCGGCGGTCTCTGAGCAGCACGTTGACGTCCGCGTGGCGCGAGATCAGCCACTGGTTCGTCGGTTCGAAGTAGCTGATCGGAGCCTCGCGCCGCAACTCTTCGTAGACGCCGTACGGGTGAGCCACGAAATCCGGATTCCAGGGATCAAAGCGCATCATTTCATCTTAGAAGCGGGATCCTCCGTCGCGGGAGTGCCGTTTCCGTCTCCTCCTCCAACGCCCGCTGCCTGGCGTGCCTGCCGCGCATGCGGATGTTCAGCAGCTCCACGATCACCGAGAACGCCATCGCGAAGTAGATGTAGCCCTTGGGGATGTGCTGGCCGAGCCCCTCGGCGACGAGCATCACCCCGATCAGCACGAGGAACGCCAGCGCCAGCATCTTGATGGTCGGATGCCGGTCGACGAACCTGCTGATCGGCCCGGAGGCGAACAACATCACCAGCACCGCCACCACGACCGCCGCGACCATCACGCCGAGCTCGTCGACCATGCCGACGGCCGTGATCACGGAGTCGAGCGAGAAGACGACGTCGAGCACCATGATCTGCACGATGACGGACGTGAAGGAGGCCGCCGCGGCCTTCCTGCCGTCCTTGCCGTGCGGCCCCTCCATGCTGTGGCCGATCTCCGTGACGCTCTTGGCCAGCAGGAACAGGCCGCCCAGGAGCAAGATCAGATCGCGTCCCGAGATGTCGTGGCCGAAGACCGCGAACAGCGGATCGGTCAGGCGTACCACCCACGACAGCCCGAGCAGCAGGAGCAGGCGGCTGATCAGCGCCGCGGCCAGGCCGAGCACGCGGGCCCGGTCACGCTGCTCCGGGGGCAGCTTGCCCGCCAGGATGGAGATGAAAATGATGTTGTCGATCCCCAGCACGATCTCCAGGGCGACGAGGGTGAGAAAACCGATCCAGATTTGCGGGTCAGCCACCCATTCCAGCATTTACGCACCTCCAAGGCATGTGACGGCGGGTCTCCCGGTAGCAACGACTCAGCTGTCCCATAAGTTCGCCCGCTTGCGATCCATGCCCTGGTACGGGTTATAGTCCTTGACGTAGGTCATGAGTGCCAGCGACAAGCCCCGGCTAGCTGGCCGGCAACCCTCGCGTCCGCGGCGGGGTGCCCCGGGTGAAGACCTGGTCCGTCACGAGGTGTGGCGGGCAAGCGCGGGCTCCGCTGGCTGCTCCAGGGGTCCGACGACCCCGAGGAGGATTGCCGTGTCCACGCTGACGATCTTCAAGTCCGCTCACGTCCGGGCGGACGAGGCTCCCGCCACCACCGAGGAACCGCGCGTCCCCGCCGTGCTCGGCGCCGACCTCAAGGTCCCGGTCAAGGGCGGCAGGCTGGTGAGCTACGCCAACCTCGACTACGCCGCCAGCGCCCCTTGTCTCGCGCCGGTCAGCGCGGCCGTCGCCGCCGCGCTCCCGGCCTACTCCAGCGTCCACCGCGGCGCGGGCTACGCCTCCCAGCTCACCACCGCCCGCTACGAGCAGGCCCGTCACACGGTCAGCGCGTTCGCCGGCGCCCGGCCGGACGACGCCGTGATCTTCACCCGCAACACCACCGACGCCACCAACCTGCTCGCCCGCTGCCTGCCCGAGGGCACGACCACCGTGGTCTTCGACACCGAACACCACGCCTCCCTCCTCCCCTGGCCCCGGTCCGTACGGCTGGCGCCGCCCGCCCTCCCCGGCCAGGCCGTGCGCGCCGCCGACGACGCGCTGGCCGCGATCGACGGGCCCAAGCTGCTCGTGGTCACCGCCGCCTCCAACGTCACCGGCGAGCTGTGGCCCATCGCCGCGCTGGCCCACATCGCGCACCGGCACGGCGCCAGGATCCTGGTGGACGCCGCGCAGCTCGTACCGCACCGGCGGCTCAACCTCACCGCGCTCGATCTCGACTACGTGGCCTTCTCCGGGCACAAGCTCTATGCGCCCTTCGGGGCCGGCGTGCTGATCGGGCGGCGTGACTGGCTTGCCGAGGCGGAGCCGTACCTGAGGGGCGGGGGCGCGGTCCGGTCGGTGGCCGGCGCCGTCGAGTGGCACGACGACCCGGAGCCGCGGCACGAGGCGGGCACGCCGAACGTGCTCGGCGCCATCGCGCTGGCCGCGGCCTGCGACGCGCTCACCGCCACCGGGTGGACCCCGCTGGTGCGGGAGGAGGAGCGGCTGGTCGCCCGGCTGCGTGCCGGTCTCGCCTCGATCGAGGGCGTACGCGAGCTGTCCCTGTGGGGGGAGGACCACCCGCGCGTGGGCATCGTGTCGTTCACCGTCGACGGACGCCCGGCCCGCGAGGTGGCGGAGGTGCTGTCCGGCGAATATGGCATCGGGGTGCGCGACGGCAAGTTCTGCGCGCACCCGTTCGTCCGTCACCTGGTGGACGTGCACTCGGGCGGCGGCTGCGAGGACGGCACGGCATCAGCGGTGCGCGCCTCGATCGGCATCGGCACCACGCAGGAGCACGTGGACCGGCTGATCGAGGCGCTGCGCGACCTCACCTCCCGCTGAGTCAGCCTTTCGGCGGTTCGCCGCGGCGCGGGGGCGGCTCGTCGCCGACCAGGGCGTCGATGTCCCGCATGTCCTTGTCGCTGAGCGTGCTGTCCTTCGGCGCGCTCGGCTGCCGGGGCACCTGGGGAGGCTCCTGCTGCGCCGGCTCGGGCGTCGTCGGCCCCCCGGCCGCACCGGTCGTCGTCGTGCCGGTCGTGGCCGTGCCGGGCCTGGCGGGCGCGCGGGCGGCGAGCTCCACCTCGGCCGCACGGCGTTCGGCACGCCTGCGCGACATCGTGCGGACGATGCCGTCCAGGCCGAACCTGCCGCCGCCCAGCACGAGGAACAGCAGGCTCAGCGTGCCCAGTGCGCCAGGCAGCTCCCAGCCGTTGTCGGAAGACAACGGGGTGAGCCCCCAGTGCACGAAGAAGATGGCGCCCAGCATGTTGATCAGCAGCAGCAACGCCACCGGCCTGACCAGCAGGCCAAGGATGAGGAAGATGCCGCCGACGGTCTCCACGACGGTCGCGTAGGAGGCGGCCAGCTCGGGCAGCGGGATCCCCGACTCCCTGAAGCCCTGTGCGGTGGCGCCGAGGCCGCCCTGCCACTTCTGCCATCCATGAGCAAGGAAGATCACGCCTGTCACCACGCGCGCGATCAGGGCCGCGACGTCGAACAATACCCTTTTCATGGTTATTTCTCCCCCCATTCCAGGTATCCCTCCCCATGTCCGACTTCGGGATGCATGGTCATACCAAGCTTTGACCGTCCACCCCGCGCTGGATCGACACCCACGACGGTGGCAGCATGGCCGTATGACGGAACGCGTGGTCGGACTCGGTGCGGGCGCGAAAGAACTGGCCACCGAGGACATGATCCTCAACATCGGCCCCCAGCACCCGTCGACCCACGGGGTGCTCAGGCTCCGGCTGACGCTCGACGGCGAGCGCATCGCCACCGCCGAGCCGATCATCGGCTACATGCACCGCGGCGCGGAGAAGTTGTTCGAGGTCCGCGACTACCGCCAGATCATCATGCTCGCCAACCGGCACGACTGGCTGTCGGGGTTCGCCAACGAGCTGGGCGTGGTGCTCGCCGCCGAACGCCTGCTCGGCATGGAGCCGCCCGTCCGGGCCGTGTGGGCGCGTACGCTGCTCGCCGAGCTCAACCGGGTGCTCAACCACCTGATGTTCCTCGGCTCCTACCCCCTGGAACTAGGCGCGATCACCCCGCTGTTCTACGCCTTCGACGAGCGCGAGCGCATCCAGGCCGTCATGGAGGAGATCTCCGGCGGGCGCATGCACTACATGTTCAACCGGGTCGGCGGGCTCAAGGAGGACCTGCCACTCGGCTGGCTCGACCGCGTGTCGGCGGCCGTCGAGCAGACCCGCCGCCGCGTGCCCGACATCGAGAACCTCATCCTGCACAACGACATCTTCCTGGCCCGCACCACGGGCGTCGGCGTGCTGACCCACGACCAGATCATGCAGTACGGCGTCAGCGGCCCCATCGCCCGCGCCTCCGGCGTCGACTTCGACCTGCGCCGCGACGACCCCTACCTCGCCTACCCCGAACTGCCCGTCAAGGTGGTCACCAGGAGCGCCGGCGACTGCCACGCCCGCTTCGAGGTCCTGCTCGAACAGCTCAAGGTCTCGCTCGACCTGGCCGACGCCTGCGCCGAACGGCTGCGCGCGCTTCCCCCCGGGCCGATCAACCAGCGGCTGCCCAAGGTGCTCAAGGTGCCGGAGGGCCACACGTACGCGTGGACCGAGAACCCGCTCGGCATCAACGGCTACTACCTCGTCTCCAAGGGCGACAAGACGCCGTGGCGGCTCAAGCTGCGCTCCGCCTCCTACAACAACGTCCAGGTCCTGCGCGAGATGTTGCCCGGCCACCTGGTGGCCGACATGGTCGCCATCCTCGGCTCGATGTTCTTCGTCGTGGGTGACATCGACAAGTGACGACGCAAGAACGCGACAAGTACGTCGACTGGCTGCGCGCCCTGAGCCTGATCGTCGTGGTGGTGTGGCACTGGGCGTTCACCATTCTCGAATGGAAGCCGCACGGCCCCGAGCCCACCAGCCCGCTGGGCTTCACCTCCGGCCTGTGGATCCTCACCTGGCTGCTGCAAGTGCTGCCGCTGTTCTTCTACGTCGGCGGTCACGTCCACCTGCTGTCCTGGAACCGGGCCAGAGCCCGGGGCGTCGGCATCGGCTCGTTCGTCCTGCGGCGCATCCGCGCACTGGCCTTACCCGCACTGTTCCTGTCCGGCGTGTGGGTCCTCATCGGAGCCACCGTCACGTGGGCGTTCGACGTCGACTGGATGTGGCGGGTGGTGCTGCTGGTGCTCAGCCCGCTGTGGTTCCTCGGCGTCTACCTGGTGCTGATCGCGCTGCTGCCGGTGGCGCTCTGGCTGCACAACCGCTACGACGTGCTCGCCCTGATCTGGCTCGGCGGCGCGGCCCTGGTGATCGACGTGGTGCGCTTCAGCTACGGCGTCGACCCGGCGGGCTGGCTCAACATGCTCATCGTCTGGGGGCTCGCCCACCAGGCCGGCTTCTTCTACGACCGGGTCGTGGCGCTGCCCCGGCGCTACGACAAGGGGCTGCTGTGGACCGGGCTGTTCGCCCTGTTCGGGCTGGTCTACTCGGGCATCTATCCCGGGTCGATGGTAGGCGTGCCCGGCGACAAGTGGTCCAACATGGCGCCGCCCACGTTCGTGATCGTGGCCCTCCTGCTCTTCCAGATCGGCCTCGTCGAGGTGCTGCGGCCGTCCATGGAGCGCGTACTCGTGCGGCCGGGCTGGCGCCGGGTGAACGACTTCATCAACCGCTACTCGCTGCCGCTGTTCCTCTTCCACACCACGGGAATGGCCATCGCGCTGGGGTTGTCGTGGTGGTGGTTCGGCACCATGGGCACGCGGATCCCGCCCGACCTGAAATGGTGGCTGGAGCGCCCCATCGCCGTCATCGGCCCGCTGGTCTGCACCGCCCCGGTCATCTACCTCTTCGGCCGACGCCGCCGCACGCCTGTACGTCAAAAGCAGGGCGAGGACGTCGGCCGCTCCCTAGGCTCGGAACATGGCTGACATCGGCTTTCACGCCACCGCCGAGGACGAGCGGATCATCCGTGCCGCGCTGCGGGAAGGTGAGCGGCCGAGCGACGTGATCCGCCGCGCGCTCCGTGTCCTGCACCGGGAGATGTGGCACGACCGGGTCCGCAGAGGCGCCCGGCGCAGCACCGAAGACCTTCCCGGCGAGCACTAGTCGCGCTTCTGCTCCTCGGGCTCCTTGGGGATGCGGCAGGCGTGCTCCAGGTAGAGGGCGGCGCAGACGAGCACGACGCACGACACCAACGACCCCGTGGCGACGAGGAACTCGCCCCTCGGCGTCTCCCTGTCGAGCAGTTGCACGGTGTGCAGCCCGAACCCGGCGAAGATCCCCCCGAACACCGCCCCCGCATACGCCGACGCCTTCGCCAGCGCGGCCAGCCGGGCCACCGCCATCGGCTCCACCGGCTTCGTGCCGGGTTTCCGCTCGATCCGGGCCTTGGTCAGCCACGCGGTGTAGCCCTCACCGATGGCCAGCAACGTCACCGTGGGGATCGCGGTCCACGGCATGAGCGGCAGGTCGGAGTAGACGGGCCGGATCACCACCCAGGTGAGCAGCGCGACGACGACGAGGATGCCGACCAGATGGCCGGGGCGGGTGGGCCTCAATCCGGCCTCTGCAGTTTGAGATCCTCGCGCAGGCGTACGCCCTGCCGGTCGAGCCCCTCCAGCAGGTCGGCCACCCGGCCGCGCCCGGGCAGCACCGCCTCGGGGTCGGCCTTCGACCACGGCACCAGCACGAACGCGCGCTCGTGAGCGAGCGGATGCGGCAGCGTCAGCTCGGGATCGTCGCTGACGGACTCGCCCACCACGATCAGGTCGACGTCGAGCGTGCGCGGCCCCCACCGCTCCTCGCGGACCCTGCCGAAGGCGTCCTCGACGTTGAGCGCCCGCTCCAGCAGCCGGGCCGGCTCCAGCGTGGTCTCGGCGATCACGATCGCGTTGAGGTAGGGGCGCTGCCCGGACGGGCCGCCGACCGGGTCGGTCTCGTAGACGGGGGACGCCTGGACGAACTCCAGCCCAGGGGCGTCGAACAGGGTGTCGACGGCGCCCTGCAACGTCTGGAAGCGAGGACCCAGGTTGCTGCCCAGGGCGATGACGGCCTTCATCAGCGGCTCCGCTCGATCGTCACGACCACATCGTCGAACGGCAGCGGGATGGGCGCCGCCGGCTTGTGCACGCTCACCTCGGCCTTGCGCACCAGCTCGCTGGACAGGCACACGTCGGCCAGCCGCTGCGCGAGCGTCTCGATCAGCTCGACCGGCTCCCCCTCCACAACCCTGACCAGGGCCTCGGCCAGCTCGCCATAGTGGACGGTCTTGGCGAGGTCGTCGCCCGCCGCAGCCGGGGCGGTGTCGAGGAACAGCGTCGCGTCGATCACGAACTCCTGCCCGAGCTCCCGCTCGGCAGCGAGCACGCCGTGTCTCCCCCAGGCCCGCAGACCCTTGAGAGCGATGCGGTCAGCGCTCAAGCTCGCCGTCCTCCTCCTCGTCGTCGTCGCTCTGGAGCACCGGCGAGCCGTGGTGCATCCACAACCGCCATCCCTGCGGGGTGCGGAGGTAGACGTTGCTGGCCACCACCTTGCCCGCGGCGAAGCTGGACTCACCCTCCTCACCCGCGGTGAGGATGTTCTCGACGCAGGTGAGCACGGCCACGTCACCCAGCACGGTCGTGTTGACGTCGGTCAGCACGAACTGGATGTAGGTGGTGTTGGCCATGATCAACGCCCAGGACCGCAGCACCTCGGAGCGGCCCGTCAGCAGGGTCCAGCCCGGGTGCACGCAGCTCACCTGCTCGTCACCGGAGTCCTCCGCCCAGATCTCGGTCATCTTGTCGAGATCGGCGTTCTCGATCGCGGTGTAGAACTCCTGGTTCACCGTCTCGATAGCGGCGGTGTCGACGCTCATGTGTTGGCTCCGGCTCTCTTCCATGCGGCGGCCACGCGCACGGCATCGGCATTGGGACCTACCTCGTGCACGCGCACGCACCAGGCGCCCGCGTGGGCGGCCAGCGCGGTCACCGCCAGCGTGGCGTCGTCGCTGCGGCTGAACGGCCGGGGTGTGCCGTCGGGGTCGGCCAGCAGCCGGCCGAGGAACCGTTTGCGCGACGCCCCCACCAACAGCGGGAAACCCATCTCGGCGAGTTTCGGGATGCCTGCCAGCAGCGCCCAGTTGTGGTCGGCGTTCTTCGCGAAACCGAGCCCCGGGTCGATCACGATCTGCTCCTCCGTGACGCCCTCCGCCAGCACCAGGTCGACCCGCTTGCTCAGCTCCTCGCGCACCTCGGTGACCACGTCGGCGTAGACGGCACGGCTGTCCATGTCGTGGCTGTGGCCGCGCCAGTGCATCACGACGTAGGGGACGCCGGTCGCGGCGACCGCGCGGGGCATGTCGGGGTCGGCCAGCCCGCCGCTCACGTCGTTGACGAGCCGTGCGCCCGCCTCGACCGCGGCCCTCGCGACCTCCGCTCGCATCGTGTCGACGCTGACCCGCACCCCCTCCGCGTCGAGCGCCCTGATCACCGGGACGACCCGGGCCAGCTCTTCCTGCAGCGACACCCTGGCGGCGCCGGGACGGGTGGACTCGCCGCCCACGTCGACGATGTCGGCGCCCTCACGGACCAGGTCGAGGCCGTGCCGGATCGCGACGTCCTCGTCGAACCACCGGCCGCCGTCGGAGAACGAATCAGGCGTCACATTGACCACGCCCATGACAAGGCACCGATCCGCACCTCCCGGCACGTTCATGGGCACGCTAGTCATGGACCAAGCCTAGGCGCTTGCGGACACCTGATGACATCGTGGGTACCCCGTTCAGTCGTCAGCGGCCCAGGATCAGCGCCATCGCCTCGGATCGGGTCTTGTCGCTGGTGCGGAAGTCACCGCGAACCGCCGAGGTCACGGTCTTGGCGCCGGGCTTGCGCACCCCCCGCATCGTCATGCACAGATGCTCGGCCTCCACCACCACGATGACGCCGCGCGGCTCCAGCACCCGCATGAGCGCGTCGGCGATCTGCGAGGTCATGCGCTCCTGCACCTGGGGGCGACGGGCGAACACGTCGACCAGGCGGGCCAGCTTGGACAGGCCCGTCACCTCGCCGCGCTGGTTGGGGATGTAGCCCACGTGGGCCACCCCGTGGAACGGGACCAGGTGGTGCTCGCAGGTCGAGTAGACCTCGATGTCCCTGACGAGCACCATCTCGTCGTGGTCGACGTCGAAGACCTTGGTCAGCACGTCTTCAGGCGTCTGGCCGAGCCCGGAATACTGCTCGGCCATGGCGCGAGCGACCCGGGCGGGCGTGTCGAGGAGGCCGTCGCGGTCGGGATCCTCGCCGATGGCGTAGAGGATCTCGCGAACGGCCTTCTCGATCCGCCCTTGGTCGATGTCGTGCTGAGTCACGCACTGTCTCCGGACGGGAGGGCGTCCTGGTGGCCCGCGCCGAGCGAGCCGTTGGCCGACTGCTCCTTCGGGGTCAGGATCGGCGGGCGGTCGGAGGGCAGCCGCTTGCCGTAGCCCGCGTAGGACGGGCGGTGCTCCCTGATGACCACCGGGCTGAAGATCTGGAGCACCTGCTCGCGGGAGAGGGTCTCCTTCTCCATGAGCTCGAGCACGAGGTTGTCGAGCACGTCGCGGTATTCGACCAGGATGTCCCAGGCCTGGTCGTGCGCCGTCTCGATCATCCGGCGGACCTCCTCGTCGATCGTGGAGGCGATCTTCTCGGAGTAGTCGCGCTCGTGACCCATCTCGCGCCCGAGGAAGACCTCGGCCTGGCCGCTGCCGAACTTGCGGGCGCCGAGCTGCTCGCTCATGCCGTATTCGGTCACCATGCGGCGGGCGACGGCCGTGGCCTTCTCGATGTCGTTGGAGGCGCCGGTGGTCGGCTCGTGGAAGACGAGCTCCTCCGCCGCGCGGCCGCCGAGCAACATCGCTAGCTGGTCCATCATCTCCGACCTGGTGGCCAGGAACTTGTCCTCCATCGGCAGCGTCATCGTGTAGCCGAGCGCGCGGCCGCGGGACAAGATCGTGATCTTGTGCACCGGGTCGGAATTGGGCAACGCGTGCGCCACCAGCGCGTGACCGCCCTCGTGGTAGGCGATCATCTTCTTTTCCTTGTCGGACATGACCCGCGTCTTGCGCTCGGGGCCCGCCATGACGCGGTCGATCGACTCCTCGAGGAGCTCCATCGTGATCAGCTTCTGGTCGGCCCGCGCGGTGAGCAGGGCCGCCTCGTTGATCACGTTGGCCAGGTCGGCGCCGGTGAACCCGGGGGTGCGGCGCGCGATGACGTCGAGGTCGACGTCGGGGGAGAACGGCTTGCCCCGCCCGTGCACCTTGAGGATGCCTTTGCGGCCCTCGAGGTCGGGCCGGTCGACGGTGACCTGCCGGTCGAAACGGCCGGGACGCAGCAGCGCCGGGTCGAGGATGTCGGGCCGGTTGGTGGCCGCGATGAGGATCACGCCGCCCTTGACGTCGAAGCCGTCCATCTCGACGAGCAGCTGGTTGAGCGTCTGCTCGCGCTCGTCGTGACCGCCGCCCAGGCCGGCGCCGCGGTGGCGGCCGACCGCGTCGATCTCGTCGATGAAGATGATCGCCGGGGCGTTGGCCTTCGCCTGCTCGAACAGGTCACGCACACGCGAGGCGCCGACACCGACGAACATCTCGACGAAGTCGGAACCGGAGATGGAGTAGAACGGCACGCCCGCCTCGCCCGCGACCGCGCGGGCCAGCAGCGTCTTGCCGGTGCCGGGCGGGCCGTAGAGCAGCACGCCTTTGGGGATCTTGGCGCCGATCGCCTGGAACTTGGCCGGGGCCTGCAGGAACTCCTTGATCTCCTGGAGCTCCTCGATGGCCTCGTCAGCGCCTGCGACGTCGGAGAAGGTCGTCTTGGGGGTGTCTTTGGTGATCAGCTTGGCCTTCGACTTGCCGAAGTTCATCACCCGGGAGCCGCCGCCCTGCATCTGGTTCATGATGAACAGGAAGATCAGCACGATGATGACGATCGGCAGGAAGCTCACCAGAAGGCTCACCAGGAAGTTTTCCTGCGGCACCTCGGTGGCGAAGCTCTTGGTCTTGCCCGCGTCGACCTGAGCCTGAAGCTCGTCGGTCAGCTTGCTGCCGTAACCGGTGACCCAGTCCGACTGGATCAGCTTCGTCGGGGCGTCGCCGGCCTTCACCACGACGGGGTTGGTCAGCGTCACCTCGATCCGGTTGTCCTTATCGATGATCTTGGCGTTGCTGACGTTTCCGGCGCGAATCTGCTGGAGAACCAGGGACGTGTCGGCCGGCTTGTAATTGCCGCCACCGCTCCAGAGCTGGGTGACGAGCAGGAGCAGCACGACGATGCCCAGGATCCACAGCAGTGGCCCACGTGTAAATCGCTTGAGATCCATCCGATGCGGAACCCCTTGCGGGCCCGTCCCTTCCTGACCATGGCCTTGAACCCGGGTCGCCCCGGGGCCGCGGCATCCGACACCGCGACTTCTGACTACCCGAAGGGGACACGGGGTCACCCTCCAGAAGTCCGAAGGTACACCGGCACAGCGCACGGAGGGACCCGCCCGCTACACCGGTCTTGCCCTATCAACGTACGTCACGTTGCGCAGTGTTCCCGGTCCGCCGGGAACACTGCCGGATTGCTAGGTGTAAACGTGCGGAGCGAGCGTGCCGATGAACGGCAGATTGCGGTATCGCTCCGCGTAGTCGAGCCCGTAACCGATGACGAACTCGCTGGGAATGTCGAAACCAACGTATTTCACCTCGATAGGCACCTTCACCGCGTCAGGTTTGCGCAGCGCGGCGCAGATCTCCAGCGAGGCCGGATTGCGCGATTTCAGGTTTTCCAGCAGCCAGTGCAAGGTCAGGCCGGAGTCGATGATGTCCTCGACGATCAGCACATGACGGTCGAGGATGTCGGTGTCGAGGTCTTTCAGCACGCGTACGACGCCGGACGACCTGGTGCCGGCACCGTAGGACGACACCGCCATCCAGTCCATCTGCACGGGCACGTGCAGAGCCCTCGCCAGGTCGGCCATCACCATGACCGCGCCCTTGAGCACGCCCACGA
This sequence comes from Nonomuraea sp. KM88, assembly GCF_052245635.1. NCBI lineage: Bacteria > Bacillati > Actinomycetota > Actinomycetes > Streptosporangiales > Streptosporangiaceae > Nonomuraea > Nonomuraea sp. KM88. The sequence continues at coordinate 346,075 of NZ_JBQQCC010000008.1, forward strand.
GCAGGACTTCCTTGCCCGCATAGTCGTCGTCGATCCGGCCGGCGAGCTCTTTGATCCTGGCCTGGAGGTCGTCCTCGGAGATGAGGACCTTCTCCAGGTCATTGCCCATGTCGGCAGCGTCCACCTGTGGTTCCTTACGGGATGGGACTGATGGCGAGTATCAGGGTGCCATACCGCCGCACGGCGGACAGACCCCCGGGCAGGTCCACCGCCTTCTGCCCGCGCCACCGCGTGACCAGCCGGTCAACGGCCAGCACGTGGGCGGCCGACAGGGCTCCCGGCGGTGCTCCCGCCGCGATGGCCGCACGGCGCAGCACCCTCCGCCTGACGGCGTCGGGCAGCTTCTCCAACTCCGCCGTGGACAGCGCGACCGACTCTCCCATATCGCTAAGAGCGCAATTTCGGTACGCCGACTCCGCCCACCGGTCCAGGGCGTCAGCGTCCTCGCGCGCCATCCCCGCGGTTCTCGCGAGCGCCTCCGCGACCCCCGGGCCGAGCTCCCTCTCCAACACCGGCAGCACGTGCCTCCTGACGCGGACCCTCGTGTAGCGGGGATCCACGTTGTGCGGGTCGTCCCACGGAGACAGGCGCAGCGCCTGGCAGGCGGCGACCGTGGTCGCCCGCGGGAGGTGGAGGAACGGGCGGAGCCAGCGGCCGCTCCTGGCCGCCATGCCGGACAACGAACGCAGTCCGCTCCCCCTCGCCAGGCCGAGCAGGACCGTCTCCGCCTGGTCGTCCCTCGTGTGGCCGAGCAGGACCGCCGGCGCCTGGAGCCGGTCGGCCGCCTCGGCCAGCGCGGCGTAACGCGCCTCCCTGGCCGCCGCCTCGGGGCCGCCCGCCGTGCCCACCGTCACCGCGAGCACCTCCACCGGATCGAGCCCCATTCCCCGGGCCAGCCCCGCCACCGTCTCGGCGCGCTCGGCCGAGCCCGGCTGGAGCCGGTGGTCCACGGACAACACGCCCGCCCGCAGGCCCATCCTGGGGGCCACGAACGCCAGGGCGGCCGACAGGGCGAGGGAGTCGGCTCCGCCGCTGCACGCCGCGAGGACCAGCGCGCCCTCCTCGGCGTCGGCCAGCGCTTCGCGCACGGCCCTGCGCACGTCGGCTACTGCTGGATGTGGCCCCACGAGGCCATTCTCCCGGTTCCCGCCGCCACTTCCGGCAACCCGCCGCCGCCACGGCAACCCACCCGTCGTCACACAGTCTCTACGGCGACCCGCCGGTCACCCGGCAACCACGGGCAACCGGTCGAAGCGCGACCGCCCCCCGGACACCCCGCCGGAGTCCGACCGTCCCCAGGACACCCCGCCCCAGGACACCCCGCGCGGCTTCCGGCCGCCACCGGCGATCCGGGCGGGTGACGCGGGTCAGGCCGGGAGGGCCGGAGTGCCTATGACGCGGGCGACCCAGGCGTCGGGGTCGGAGATCTCCGGTGTCGTCGGCAGCGTCTCGGGCGAGGTCCAGATCTTGTTGAAGCCGTCCATGCCGGCCCGGTCGACCACGGTGCGGACGAAGGCCGAGCCCTCCGCGTACTGCTTCATCTTGACCTCGATCCCCAGCAGGCGCCGGACCGTGCGGTCGAGGCGGGAGCCGCCCTCGCGGCGCTGGGCGAACTTGGCGCGGATGTCGGCGACCGACGGCACCACGGAAGGGCCGACAGCGTCCATCACGTAGTCGCCGTGCCCTTCGACCAGGGTCATCACGGCCGTCAGGCGGTCGAGGATCTCCTTCTGGCCGGGCGACTGGATGGCGTCGATGAGGTTGCCCTCGCCGCCGCGCACCACGTCGGCCACCGTGTCGGCGGCGTTGCGCAGGCGTTCGAGCAGGGTGGGCAGGTCGAGATCGGACGCGAGCAGGAACTCGGTCATCTGCGACCGTACGTATTCGCGCAACCACGGCACGCCCGTGAACTGGACGCGGTGGGTCTCCTCGTGGAGGCAGACCCAGAGGCGGAAGTCGTGCGGATCGACGCCCATCTCGCGCTCGGCGTGGACGATGTTGGGCGCGACGAGGGTCAGGCGGCCCGTCGGCTCCTCGCCGGTCGGGTCGGGCGGGAGGAAGAGCTCGTACTGGCCCAGCACGCGCGAGGCCAGGAACGCCAGGACGGCGCCGACCTCGACGCCCGTGATGCGGGAGCCCACGGCCGTGACGATGGCGGGTGGCGGATTGTCGCCGCCGCTCATGCGCTGGGTCAAGGGTTCGAGCACCACGCGGAAGCCCTCGACGTTGGCCTTGATCCAGCCCGGCCGGTCGACGATGGTCGCGGGCTGCGGCGCGGTGTCGGTGTGAATTTTCGTGAACTCGCGCACGTGGCCCTCGGCCTCACGTGACAGGGTGCGGAGCTCGGCGACGGCCTGCCTGGCCTCCTCCCGGCTCACCTGAGGACCGGGGCGCACCAGGCGCGTGCCGGTCGTGACGGCCAGATCCCAGTCGATCACCTGCATAACGTCCACCGTACGTGCTTCTCGTCGTACCCGCGAAGGTCCCCGGCCGAGCCGCGATCCGCAGGATCGCCACCAACCCGCGAGGGAGCGCCGGTGTCTGGACTGAGGAGAGAGGGAGCGCAGCGACCGAACGACGATGGAAGACACCGGACCCAAGCGACCGAGCCCGCGATCCGCAGGATCGCCATGGATACAGTCAACTGCGGGCGACGATGGCGGCGAGGCGGTCGAGTACGGGCTCGGCGGTGACGGGGACGTGGTCGGCCATGAAGGCGAACGTGACCAGTCGCCCATCTTTCGTGGTGGCCAGTCCTGCCAGGGTGTTGACGTTGTTGAGGGTGCCGGTCTTGGCGCGTACGAGGCCGACCTGGCCCTTGCTGTCGGCGGCGGTGAAGCGGCGGCCGTTGCCGAGGGTGCCGGAGAATCCGGCGATCGGCATGCCGGAGGCGATGGCGTGCAGGTCGGGGTGGTTCGCGGAGCCGGCCATGGCGATGATCTTGGCCAGGGCGTGGGGGCTTATGCGGTTGCGGATGGACAGGCCGCTGCCGTCGGAGAGCGCGGCGACGCCCTGGGCGGCCCCGAGCCGCTGGAGTACGGCGATCACGCCCTTGGCGCCTCCTTCGAACGACGCCTGTTGTCCTTCCTTGAGTGCGACGTGCCTCATCAGCGCCTCGGCCATGTCGTTGTCGCTCTCGGTCAGGGTGTGCTCCACGAGGGCGTAGACGGGGGCGGAGTCGACCCGGCCGAGTTCGGTGGCGCCGGCGGGGGCTTTGGCCTGGCGCACGGATTTCGACACCGCGATGCCCTCCTTCTTGAGGAGTCTGGCGAAGGCGGCGGCGGCGTATCGGGGCGGGTCGTCGACTCTGGGGGCGTTGTAGCGGGGGTGCCGGCGGCCTTCGTCGATGGCGAGGGCGTGGACGGTGGCGACGTTGCCGTCGGGGATGTAGCTCGGCTTCCAGCCGTCGGCCTTGGTCGGGCCGACGAAGAGGGACGTGTCGTACGAGAGGGTGACTTTCTTGATATTTCGCGACTTGAGGGTGGCGGCGGTGCGGGCGGCCAGCGTCCGGAGCGAGGCCTGCTTCGGGTAGCCGGGCTTGGCGGAAGGGCCGGCGAGCAGCGGGTCACCGCCGCCCACGAGGACGGCGGTGCCGGGTTTGGCGCCCTGGACGACCTTGGTGGACAGGCGGGTGTCGGGCCCCAGAGAGGCGAGCGCGGCGGCGCAGACGGCGATCTTCGTCGTGGAGGCGGGCACGAAGGCGGCGTCGGCGTTGGAGGCGAAGATCTGCTGGCCGGTGACCGCGTCGAGCACGACGGCGCCGACCCTGTCGCCCAGGGCCGCGTCACCCAGCGCGCGGGTGAGCTGCCGCGTCAAAGTACTCTTGGTCGGGAGAGGTCCGTCTCCGGGCTTCGCCGGAAGCTGGGCCAGCACAGGTCCCGCGGTGACCACGGGGGCGGGGGGAGACTCTTCCTGCGGTGACTCCGTCGGCCCGGCCGGTGGAGACTGCCCCGTCAACGCGCTGAGGCTCAAGCCGGTGGTCATCGCGTAAACGCCGATGACGATGGTCAGAGCCTGGAGCACGACGAGGGTGGTCAGCATCACCCACCTGTCGTGCCGCGCCACGTCGCCCGCCCTCTCTCCAGTGTTCGCCTACGAGACATTAACGCCCAGCCGGGGGTGCCCGGGGGCTGAGCGGGGGAGAGAAGCCCGGACCGGGCCCCGGGGAGGCGGGTGATCGCGTTCCCGGACGCCTGGCGAGGTGCTCTCGACCCATGAGAGAGGACCGCGGTGGAGTTCGACGTTGTCGTAGAGATTCCCAAGGGGCAACGGAACAAGTACGAGGTGGACCACGAAACCGGGAAGATCAGGCTCGACCGGCTCCTGTTCACCTCCACGCAGTACCCCGCCGACTACGGCTTCATCGAGAACACCCTCGGTGAGGACGGCGACCCGCTGGACGCGCTGGTGTTGCTGCAGGAGCCGACGTTCCCCGGCTGCTACATCACGTGCCGGGCGGTGGGCATGTTCAGGATGACCGACGAGAAGGGCGGCGACGACAAGGTCCTCTGCGTCCCCTCGACCGATCCCCGCATGCACCACATCCAGGACATCCATCACGTGTCGGAGTTCGACCGGCTGGAGATCCAGCACTTCTTCGAGGTCTACAAGGACCTCGAGCCGGGCAAGTCGGTCGAGGGCGCCAACTGGGTGGGCCGCATCGAGGCGGAGGCCGAGATCGAGCGCTCCTTCCGCCGGGCCAAGGACGAGGGAAACCACGGTCACTGACCGTCAGCGGGGCCTGGTGGCGCCCACCAGGTCCCCGCGGTAGATCGAGGCGACCCGTACGACGTCGCCGGTCTGCGGCGCGTGCACCATCTGGCCCCGGCCGACGTAGATCCCCACGTGGTGGATGGTGCCGGGGTCGTCGCTGATGTGGCCGAAGAACACCAGGTCGCCGCGGTGCAGCTGGTCGAGCGGCACGTGCGGGCCCGACGTCCACTGGGTGCCGGTCCAGTGGTCGAGCCGCACGCCGACCTTCTCCCAGGCGCGCATGGTGAGCCCCGAGCAGTCGTAGGTTTCGGGGCCGTCGGCCGCCCACACGTACGGCTTGCCGAGCTGGGTGAGCGCCCAGTTGGCCGCGACGTCCCCCAGCGCCGAGCCGCGGGAGGTGAGCCCGGCGACCGACGCGGCCGCGGCCTTGCGGCGGGCCAGCCGCTGGGCGCGGGTGCGGGCCGCGTCGACCTTGCGCTGGAGGTGCTCCTCGCGGGCCCGCAGCGCCTTCGTTTCACGCAGTTGCCTCGCCACGGCCTCCTTGGCGGCGATCTTGGCGAGTCTGGCGCGTTCGGTGGCAGCCTTGTGGGCGGCGTAGGCGTTGGCGGCCTCGATGCGCAGGATGTTCGCGACCTCCTGGGCGTCGCGCATCCTGGCGAGGATCGCGGCCCGCTCGCTGCTCATGTGTTCGAGCACGCCCGCCCGGTGCAGCAGGCCGCTTGTCTCGCCCTGGTCGATGAGGATGCCGAGGAACGGCTCCCGCATCGCCACGCCGCCGTAGGTCTCCGCCGCCAGCAGCGCCACGTCGTGCCGGGCCAGCTCGACCTCGGCGTCGGCCGCCGCGAGTCGCGCCTTGGCCTGCTCGTTGGCCTGCTCAGCGCGCCGGAGCTGGACGAGCTCCCCGTTGTACGCCTCCACCAGCCGCTCGACCTCGGCGGCCAGCCGGTCGAGCCGTGACTGGGCGGTCGCCAGCTTGGCGCTGGTCTCCCCTAGCCGCTTCGACCGCTCGCGTACGGTCTGGCGGGCCTTCTTGACGTCACGCGAGGAGGGGACGGGCTCCGCCATGACCGGCGGGCACATGCCGACCAGCAGGCAGCCCACGAGCAGCCCAGCCCGGAATGCGCGCATAGGTCCCCCTGGAAGCAGATGGTCACTCTATGCACACAGTCCCCGACAGTTGACGTGCGTAACAGGGGTTTACGCAGGTCAGCCGCTTTCCGTAGGCGTTGCCGAAGGTTCCTCGGTGTGCGGCGGGGTAGCCGTTTGCGTCGGCTTGGGGGTGGTCGGGGTGGGCGTCACCGTGACGGTGGGGATCGGCGTCATGGTCGGGGTGGGGATGCGGGTCGGGGTGCGGGTCGGGGCGAAGGTCCGGGGCGGCCCACCGGGGGGCCTGAACGTGTGCCGCGGCCGCGAGGGTCTGACCGGAGGGGGCTCCGCAAGGGACGGCTCCACCGGCCGTACGTGCGTCGGAGGGAGGCCCGGCGGCCGGCCCTGCCCGGTGGGCCGCGGGCCGGGCGACGGCGGCGGGCCGGGCGACGGCGGCGGGCCGCCGGTCGGCGAGGGCATCAGGGGCGAGGGCGAGGGGATGACCAGGGGCGGCGGGAAATCGGGCGACTCCGTGACGCCGAGCGGGCGCATGGTCGTGGCGTCGACGATGGGCATCACGGTCACCGGCTGGTTCTTCGGCTCGCCCTGCCAGGGCAGCCTGATGCCGGGCGGCTCGCCCGTCGGGGGGAACGCCGCCGTGGCGACGCCCGACAGGCCGCCGTTGTCCCTGCCGATCTGCTGGAAGATCACCGCTATCGCCACCACGGCCGCGACCGCCGCCAGCGCGCCTGCCAGCGCCTGAGGCCACCTTCCAGCGCCCTTGTCCGCGGGAACGGGAAACCCGGCGGCTCCCAGGCCGCTCGTCCGCCTGGCGACGTAGCGCCGGTAGGGCAGCAGCTCCGGGTCGCCGAAGCAGCTCAGCACCCTGACCCGCAGCGCCTCCGGCAGCGCCACGGCCGGCAGCAGCGCGTAGACCTTGGCGGCCGACACCTCGCGGGTGCGGTGGGGCGCGCAGGTCTCGCAGTGCGACAGGTGCCTGATCAGGTGCTCGCGCATCTCCTGGGTCAACCGGCCGGAGAAGCCGGCGAGGATGCGGGCGCGCGCCGGGCAGTCGTACGGGCCCTTCCCGGCCAGGATCTCGGCCGTGAGCGCGCCGCCCAGGCGCTCGCGGGCCTCCCCCATGACCTGCTCCACCTGGCGCGGCGGGAGGGCGAGGACCTGGGCGAGCTCGGTGGCGGGCAGTTCGTGCCGGTAGGCCAGCTCCAGCACCTCGCGGTCGGCCACGGGCAGGCCGTGGACCGCGTTCCACGCCATGATCCGCAGGTCGGCGTCGGCCGGGTCGTCCAGCGGCGGCGCCTCGGCCAGCGCCTGCGCGGAGCCGGGCGGGGCGCAGGCCCTGCGGCGCAGGCACTCGGCGCGGGCCAGCGCGTACAGCCAGGTGCGCAGCCTCCCCGGGTCGGCCAGCGCGTCCGCGTGCGCCTCGGCCGCGATCAGCGTGTCGCGGAGAGCCACCTGCGCGCTGTCGCCACTCATCAGGAGGGACCAGCAGTAGCGGTAAATGCTCTCCGCATAGGCGTCGTAGAGCGCGGCCACGGCGTCGGTGTCGCGGGCGCGAAGGGCTTCGACCAGAACGCGGTCATCCATGTGACCGAAGGTAATGGATCGGTAACTAGTAGTTCCACCATTTCCGCGCCGTTGGCTCGGCTTGTCGGGCCGCATGTTCGGGTACCTGATGAATATTCACGATGGCCCCCTGCGCCCTTTTTGTAGCCCCTATGCGGCACTGTGCCGCACTATGCGGCCCTGTGTCGCCCTGTGGCCCGTTTTATCGAACTTTAGAGCAGAAAATCATTGCTTGTACTTGGAGACGATCTCAGTGCTCCGGTCCACCGCGAACGGCTCGGTCGTCGGCTTGACCGTGTGCACCGGCAGGGCGCCGCCGAGCGCCAGATCCTCGTAAGGACGGCCGGTCGACCCCCAGGTCCGCGCCACGATCTCGGTCTTGGCGACCTTGGCGCGCGCGGGAACTCCCGACACCGTGAGGATGAAGCGCGGCGGGCGGCCCGCTTTCACGTCATCCACGAACGTGCTGCCGCCGGCCAGAAGTTTGCCTGATTTGTCGCGCAGCAGCGCGTTGACGACGAGGCTGCTCGCCGCCGTTCTATAAGGATTATCGACATACCCGGTAATAAGGTATGAGCCGTTCTTCTGGCGCAATGTCTGGGTCCGGGTGATGGGAAACTCCCGGAACGCCGACGGGATGCGCGCCGCCAGCCGCCACTGCGCGGGGCGGTACTGGATCGTCACCTTGGCCGGCTTCTCGGTGGCGGTGGCCTGGCCGGTGAAGGCCAGCGACCCGCCCGGCGGCACGGCGTCGAGCGGCTGGTCCATCCTGACCACCTCGGCGCCCTTCGTGTCGTGCCCGACGATCGTGGCCACCACGTGCTCGCCGAAATGCCACGGGTTGGTGTTGCTGAGCACGCCGGCCCAGTTGACGGCATATCCGTCGGCGGATTTGACGATATTGGAGACCTGCTCCTTGAGAGCGAGCGGCTTGAGCTCTTGTACGGGCTGTTCCTCGCTCGCGCACCCGGTGAGGCAGATCGCCCCGAGTGCGAGGAGGCTGACGGTTCGGCTACGCGGGATCACTTTGCCGTGATAACCCGTGCATGGGCACGGATGGCAGAGGACACGCGCCTGCCGTACCAAGTCTTTAACGCGGACGCACGACCCTGGACTCGTCCCAGACCGGCTCGGGCGACTCGTAGACCGTGCCGTCGGAGCCGAAGACCAGGAAGCGGTCGAAGTCGGCGGCGAACCAGCGGTCGTGGGTCACCGCCAGCACCGTGCCGTCGAACGCCTCCAGCCCCGCCTGCAGCGCCTCGGCGCTGGCCAGGTCGAGGTTGTCGGTCGGCTCGTCCAGCAGCAGCAGCGTGGACCCCGACAGCTCCAGCAGCAGGATCTGCAGGCGCGCCTGCTGCCCGCCCGAGAGCGATTCGAAGCGCTGCTCCGCGACCCTGCCCGCCAGCTCGTAGCGGGCCAGCGCCTTCATGGCTTCGTTCTTCAGCCTGGCGTGCTCGGTCATGACGATGTCGACAGGGGTGCGGCCGAGCAGCTCGGGCCGGGCATGCGTCTGGGCGAAGTGGCCCGGCACGACGCGGGCGCCCAGCCTGGCCACGCCCTCGTGGCGGACCTGCTCGCCCGCCAGCAGGCGCAGGAAGTGGGACTTGCCCGAGCCGTTGGAGCCGAGCACCGCGACGCGCTCGGCGTACCAGACCTCCAGGTCGAAGGGGCGCATCAGCCCGCTGAGCTCCAGCCCTTCGCAGATGACCGCGCGCTTGCCCGTGCGGCCGCCCCGCAGGCGCATCTTGATGTTCTGCTCGCCCGGCGCCACCTCCGGCGGCCCCGCCTCCTCGAACTTGCGCAGCCGCGTCTGGGCGGCGTGGTAGGCGGGGGCCATGCCGTCGTTGTAGCGCGCTTTGTTCTTCAACATGGTGACCAGGGCCTTGAGCTTGGCGTGCTCTTCGTCCCAGCGCCTGCGCAGCTCGTCGAGCCGCTCGTTGCGAGCCTTGCGCGCCTCGGCGTAGGTGGCGAACCCGCCGCCGTGGATCCAGATGCCGCCCGACTCGACGGTGACGATCCGGTCGGCCGCGTTCGCCAGCAGCTGGCGGTCGTGGCTGACCAGCAGCACCGTCTTCGGCGTCTCCTTGAGCTGCTGCTCCAGCCATTCCTTGCCGGGCACGTCGAGGTAGTTGTCGGGCTCGTCGAGCAGCAGGGTCTGGTCGGGGCCGCGCAGCAGCGCCTCCAGGACCAGCCGCTTCTGCTCGCCGCCCGACAGGGTGGCCACGTCGCGATATTTCACCCGTTCGTACGGCACTCCGAGCGCGGCCACCGTACAGGTGTCCCAGAGCACCTCGATGTCGTAACCGCCGGCGTCGGTGTAGTCGCTGATGGCCTGCGCGTAACGCATCTGCGTCTTCTCGTCGTCGCGCTCCATCATCGCCAGCTCGGCCTCGTCGAGCCGCTCGGCCGCCTGCCGCACGGCGGGCGGCGCGACGCCCAGCAGCAGGGCGCGCACGTCGCTGCCGTCGCGCACGCTGCCGATGAACTGGCGCATCACGCCCAGCCCGCCGGAGCCGGCCACGGAGCCCTCGACCGGCTGGAGGTCGCCGGCGATCAGCCGCATGAGCGTGGTCTTGCCCGCGCCGTTGGGCCCGACCAGCGCCGCCTTCACTCCTTCGCCGATCCGGAAGGACACGTCGTTGAGCAGGGGCCGCCCGTCGGGCAGCACGTATGTCAGATGTCCTACTTCGACGTGACCCATGCGCGCAGGCTACCGGGCCGGTTCGTGACGGAGCATCACCTTTTCCGGCCGCTCAGATGAGCTCGGTCTTGTAGAAGATGCTGGCCTTGCGGGCCTTCGGAACGCCAGAGGCGAGACCCAGGCACAGGCGGGGGCCGCCGGAGGTGAGCTGGATGGCCATGCCCTCCGGCTCGCGGAAGTCGAGCGACCTGCCCGCCTCGGTGCGCGCCCGCTGCACGCGGCTGCCCGTGCGCAGGTCGAGGCACGTGATGAACGAGTTGCCAGGCGGCGGGTTGGCGTCACTGTAGGCGTTGCCGGTCAGGATGTAGACGAAGTCGCCGTAGGCGGCGTACCCCTGGAAGGTGCCCAGTCCCGACGTCTGGGGCACGTCGTGGATCGGGTCGGCCGAGCCGGACTTGAGCTCCGCCAGCGAGAACACCGCGAACCGGAAGGAAGCGCCGTCGTGGTAGCGCATGACCAGCCGGTCGGTCGAAGGGTCAATCGCGCAGGTGGTGTTGACCGCTCCGGAGACGGGGCTGAACTTGGTGAGCGCCGACGACGACCTCGTCAGCGTCTGGCCGTTGACGAACTTGAACCGCGCCAGCCTGCTGCCCCTGGCGGAGCTGCCGTCGCTCACCGCGTCGGTCTCGGTCCAGAGGTACGCCGAGCTCCCCGACGGCTCGACCCCGATCTGCACGCCGTGGCCGAAGCCCATGAGGTACATGTGGCCGAGGACCGAGCCGGTCAGGCTCAGCTTGGTCAGGCACAGGTCACCGGCGGCGTTCGAGCCTGCGCCGTTCTTCACCTGGACGGTGTAGATGTGCCCGTTGTCGTTGTCGAAGGCGAACGACTGCAGCACGGTCTCGTCGCGCAGCGCCTTCTTCCAGATCAGAGGGTGGGAGGGCGCGGTCAGCTGGAAGCGGTCTCCAGCTGAGGCGGCGGAGGCGGTGCCGGCGCCCGCCACGGCTGTGGCGGCGACGCCCGCGCCGATCTTGAGCAGGCCTCTGCGGGTGAGCGGCACGCGTGGTGACATCTTCACCATCCGTTCGGCTGGGGGGTTGTACGCAGCGTCACTCTAGTGGCGTGAGGCCCGGGTTCCGGTGAATCCCGGAGGACTCTGGACAGCAAGTGATCTAATGACTAGAACTGTAGGGAGCCTCCTCCCCTAGGACCTGTGATGACGCGATTCCGCTCCGCCCTCGCACCCCTCGCCATCGCGTTGGCCGGCCTGACGGCCATGCCGCAGCCGGTCTGGGCCGCGCCGCCCAAACCCGCGCCCTCCGCCGCACCGCAGGAGCAGCCGGCCACCGCCGCCTCCGAGTGCGCCCCGACCGTCGCGGGCGCCACCACGAACGCCCGCCTGACCACGTTGTTCACCTCCTACGGCAACGACAACAGCCGCCTGGACGACTGGACGGGCGCCGACGGCACCTATTCGCTCGAACTGCCCGGCGGGAAGGACCTGTGGATCTTCTCCGACACCTTCCTCGGCCAGGTCAACCCCGACGGCTCGCGACCGCCTGTGGTCGAGGAGGGCGGCACGACCGTCTTCCTGAACAACACGTTCGCCGTCGAGCGCGACGGCAGGCTGTCCACGATCCACGACGGCACCGCCGAGAAGCCGACCGCGGTGATGCCGCCGCGCGACGAGGACCACTGGTTCTGGGCCGGCGACGCGACGCTGGCCGGCGGCGTCGTCGAGGTCACCTACCAGGAGTACGAGCGCTTCGGTGACGGCGCGTGGGACTGGCGCTGGCATCGCAACGTGGTGGCCAGGTTCGCCCCCGGGCGGCTCGACGAGCCGATCAGCGTGCACGACCTGCCCTCGGGGCACGGCGTCTCGTGGGCCTCGGCGACCCTGAAGGACGGCGGATACACCTACGTCTACGGCGTGGAGGATCTCGGGTCGCCGAAGTACATGCACGTCGCCAGGGTCAAGGGGCAGAGCCTGCTGGGCCGCTGGGAATATCTCAAGGCCGACGGCACCTGGTCGCCCGACGAGGCCGACTCCGCGCGGGTGATGAGCGGGGTGGCGAACGAGTACAGCGTCAGCAAGGTCGGATCCGGATATGTCCTGATCACTCATGACACCACCGAGGCGCTCAACCCGAACATCGTCGCCTACTCCTCCTGCTCCCCGGCCGGGCCGTTCACCGGCAAGCAGCACGTCTACACGACCCCCGAGACCAAGGGCGACGTCTTCACCTACAACGCCCACGCGCATCCCGACGTCGACGGCGACGGGCTCGTGATCTCGTACAACGTCAACAGCTTCGTGAACACCGACCACTACCGTGACGTGTCGATCTACCGGCCCCGATTCCTGGATGTGACGTTCGAGTGAGGCGTAACTGGGCGGCCCGCCTGCGGCACGTCACGATCGACGGGCTGCGGGCGGTCGTGCTGGAGAACGAACGGCTGCGCGTGACCGTCGTGCCGGACAAGGGCGGCGACGTGGTCGAGTTCCTGCACAAGCCCACCGACACCGACTTCGTCTGGCTCTCCCCGCAGGGCCTGCGCGACCCGCGCGACCACCTCCAGGGCGCGGCCGACGACGTCGCCCAGTTCGTCGACCACTACGAGGGCGGCTGGCAGGAGGTCTTCCCCAGCGGCGGCGCGCCGAGCGAGTACCGGGGCGCGCGGCTGGCCCAGCACGGCGAGGTCTCGGGGTTGCCGTGGGAGTGCGAGGTCGTGTCCGACTCCGAGGAGGAGGTCGCGGTGCGGCTGCGCGTGCGCACGCGGCGGCTGCCGTACGCGGTGGAGAAGGTCTTCCGGCTGCGGTCGGGCACGATGGCGCTGGAGATCGAGGGGCGGGCCAGCAACGAGTCCGGCCTGCCGCTGCACGCCATGTGGGGCCAGCACATCGTGTACGGCCTGCCGTTCCTGCGGCCGGGCGCCAGGATCAGGCTTCCCGAGGGCGTGACCGTGATCCCGCACGAGAGCACGATCGGCCCCGGCGGGCGGCGGGTCCAGGCGGGCGGGCCCTGGCAGTGGCCGGTCGTGCCTGCGGACGGGGGCGGTGAGACGGATCTGAGCGTGGTGCCGGAGCGGGGTGCGCCGAGCGACATCGTGTATCTGACCGGCTTCGACGAGGGATGGTACGAAATTTCTGGGGATATCGGTATGCGGGTGGAGTGGGATGCGACGCTCCTGCCGTACCTGTGGATGTGGCAGGAGCTCGGCGCGTCCACCGGCTACCCCTGGTGGGGACGGGTCTACACGGTCGGCCTCGAGCCCTTCTCCAGCATGCCCACGGACGGCCTGGCCGCCGCCGTGGCCAACGGCACGGCCCTCACCCTGAACCCCCACGAGACGAAAGAACTGCGGTTGCGCGCGGAGGTGCTGGTATGAGCGAGTTCGGCGGGAAAGTCGCGCTGGTCACGGGCGGGTCGATGGGCATCGGCCGGGCGGTGGTCGACCGGCTGGCCGACGGCGGGGCGTCCGTGGTCTTCTGCGGCGCCGACCAGAGCGCCGAGCTCGACAGCGAGCATGTCGTCGGCAGGGTCGCCGACGTCCGCAGCGCCGGCGCCATGCGCGACCTCGTGGACCTGGCCGTGGCCAGGTTCGGCGGGCTCGACATCGTGGTGACGTGCGCGGGCGTGCAGCGCTACGGCACGGTCGAGGACACGCCGGAAGAGGTCTGGGACGAGGTGCTCGACATCAACCTCAAGGGTGTCTATCTCGCGTGCAAAGCCGCGGTGCCGAGGCTGCGGGCCCGCGGCGGCGGCTCGATCGTGATCATGTCGTCGGTCCAGGCGTTCTCCTCGCAGGCCCAGGTGGCCGCCTACACCGCGAGCAAGGCCGCGCTCAACGGCCTGACCAGGGCCATGGCGCTCGACCACGCGGCCGACGGGATCAGGGTGAACGTCGTCTGCCCCGGCTCGGTGGACACGCCGATGTTGCGCTGGGCGGCCGACCTGTGGCGCGGCGAACTGTCGCAGGAGGAGCAGGTGGCGCAGTGGGGCCGCTCCCACCCGCTGGGCCGCGTGGCCAAGCCCGATGAGGTCGCCGAGATGGTGGCGTTCCTGGCGAGCCCGCGCGCGTCGTTCATCACCGGGGCCGAGCACCGCGTGGACGGCGGGCTGCTGGCCCAGAACCCGGCGGCGCTTCCGGAGTAGGTCGAGCGGAGACCACAGGTTCCTCCACCGGCGCACCAGAGCCGGCAACAGTTCCGTCAACGCGACGAAAGGCCACGTCACAGGACTGATACGAGTGAGTCGGCGGGCCGGGGCACGCGACCTCGCGCGGGCGCGCAGCCCTTACGGGATCGGCGAGTCACCACGACTCGCGTTCGATTCGGCACGCTAAGTTACCGAGGTCGAAAACGACTCACCGATCGAGGAGAGACCTGTGAGGCTATCCAAGAAGGCCGCCGGCATCGTCGCCGTGGCCGCGATGTTCACCGTGGCCGCCCCCGCGGCCACCGCGGTGGCGAGCCCCCGCTCGACCTGCTACGGCGGTCGTGTCTGCCTGTACGCGGGCTTCGACTACAACCGCGGCCAGATCGACCACTGGCGTGACTTCGTCAAGGACGACTCCAACCTTGCCGACAACAACTGGCTGAACTGGGACTTCAGCAACACCTGGCACAGCATGGACAACGAGGCCAGCTCGGTCAGGAACCGGGTCGGCTGCAGCGCCACCCTGTGGCAGCACCCCGGCTACACCGGCGCGCACAGCACGTTCACGCACAACTCGAACGACGGCTACCTGTCGAACAACGCCATCGGCAACAACCGCACCAGCGCGATCGACATCTGGTGCCGCTGAGAAATGACGGGAGTGCCGGTTTCCGGGCTTGGCCGCCGGAAACCGGTCGCCGGGGGCTCCTCGCGAGCACGCTGCTGCTGGTCGCGTCGGCCGCGGCCTGTGCCGCCGACGAGCCCGCCGCGCCCGCGACGTCCGGTCCGGACGCCGCCGCGATGACGCAGCTGGTGCTGCCGTTCGACGCCTACAAGACCACTCCCAAGCAGCGGGCCGTTCTGGGCAATGCCCACAACCAACTCGTCGTCCAGTGCATGCGCGAGCGGGGCGACACCGTCACCCCTCCCGCCGAGGACGCCGACACGATCGCCGCGGTGGATCCCGGCAACTCCCGCCGCTACGGTGTCTCGGACATCGGGGCGGCCAAGCAGTACGGCTACCACCTGGCCAGGCCGCCCTCTCCCGACACGACCGGCGCGTGGGCCGCCAAGCTGCCCAAGCCGGTCCGCCACCGCCTGTACGGCACCGCCGCCGACCGCGGCTGCCTGGACCGCGCGACGCAGGCCCTGGACAAGGGGGCACGCAAGGCGGACTGGCCGTGGTTGTCGCTGCAGGACTCGCTGACGCTGGAGCAGGCGGCCAAGGACCCCGCGGTGAAGGAGGCGGTCAGGCGCTGGCAGTCGTGCATGAGCCAGGCCGGCCACTCCTACCCGTCGCCGGAGGCGGCCATCGCCGACAAGCGCTGGAACCTGGACGATCCGGAGGTCACCGAGGAGGAGAAGCAGACGGCGACCGCCGACACCCGGTGCAAGTGGTCGTCGGGCCTCGTGCTGGCCTGGTACGGAGCCGACTCCGAACTGCAGGAGGACGTCATCGCCGACAATCCCCAGCGGTTCGCCGCGCTCCGCGCCAACCTCAAGCAGCGGCTGAAACGGGCGTCAAGCCTGCTGGCCCAGCACAAAAGCGGCGAGGTCGGCTGACTGGCGCAGCCTGCTGGGCTCGTGGACGTACATCATGTGGCCGGCCTCGTAGTACTTGAACTCGACGTTGGCAGCCAGTTCCGCGGGCACCGGCAGGTGGGCGAGGGCGTGCTCGGCGGCGTAGTAGGGGGTCGCGCCGTCGTGGTAGCCGCTGGCCACGTGCACGCGCAGGTGCGGGTTGGCGCGCATGGCGGCGGCCAGCTTGTCGGTGACGCTGACGTGCGCGCCCTCGAACTCCTTGAACGACCACGGGTAGACCCGCGAGGTGAGCACCTCGTACGGCAGGTCGTTGGCGTAGCCGAGCTCCGTGCGCAGGTAGTGGTTGAGCCCGGCGCTGTACGGCCCCATGATCGCGTTGATGCTGGGGTCGGCGAAGAAGCGCTCGCGCCCCGCGTCGGGGTCCCAGCCGGTGAAGCGCCCGTCGAGGCGGCCGACGACCTGGCGGCGCGGGCGCAGCAGCTCGGTGAAGAACCGGATGTGCTCGATCCGCAGGTTCACCCGGTCGACGTAGTCCTCGCTGAGCCCGGTCAGCGCGGCGATCCTGGCCACGGCGGACGCGCGCTCGCCGGCGGTGAGCCGGTTGCCGCGGGCCAGCGCCCACGGGTAGTCACGCTCGGCGAACTCCTCGGCCTCGCGCAGCACGTCGGCCAGCGGCCGGTCGCCGTGCAGCCCGTGGTAGTGGGCGATGGCCGCGTAGGTCGGCAGGTAGAGGGCGTGGGCCAGGTCGTTGCCCTCGTTGAACTCGCCGGTGATGAAGTCGAGCACCGAGGAGATCAGCATCACGCCGTTGACGTACATGCCGTATCGCGACTGCAGGTGCTCGGCCAGCCCGGCGGCCCTGACCGTGCCGTACGACTCGCCCGCCAGGAACTTCGGCGACATCCACCGCGCGTTCCTGGTGGTCCACACCCTGATGAGCTCGCCGACCGACTCCAGGTCGCCGGTGAAGCCGTGGTACGGCTCCGCCTTCTCCCCCTCGGCCGCCCGCGAGTAGCCGGTGGAGACCGGGTCGATGAAGACCAGGTCGCTCACCGCCAGCAGGCTCTCCTCGTTGTCGGCCAGGCCGTACGGGGGCGGCAGGAGCGCGCCCGCGTCCCCCATGACGACCCGGCGCGGCCCGAGCACGCCCAGGTGCAGCCAGACGCTCGACGAGCCGGGACCGCCGTTGAAGGCGAACGTCACCGGACGGGTCAGCGGGTCGGCGCCGTCCAGCGTGTACGCGGTGACGAACATCTCGGCCTTGGGGCGCAGGCCGTCGAAGGCGCCGTCGGTGTAGACCTCCTCGCGCAGCACGATCGTGCCCGCGGTGGCGGTGTACCGCTCCCCCGACGGCAGGGCGTGGGAGGTGGTGACCAGGTTGTCGGCGGGCGGAGCGGGCCGCGAGGGTTCAGACATACCGCATCATTATGGTGCTAGTCCACGGACGCGACGGTGGGGTCGGCGAAGCGCGCGTTGGGCACGGTGGCGTACCAGCCGGGCCGGCCCGGGTCGCGGTCGTACGGGTAGCCGCCCATCTCGCGGTAGAGCTCGGCGTATTCCGCCACCCGCTCCCTGTCGAGCCGCACGCCCAGCCCCGGACCCTCGGGCACGGCGATGGCGCCCTCCGAGTACGCCATCTTGCCGCCCTCGATCACGTCGTCGCGCAGCTGGTGGTAGTGCGCGTCGGCGGAGTAGGTGAGGTTCGGCAGCACCGCGCCGAGGTGGAGCATGGTCGCGAGCTGGATGCCGAGCTCGCCCGACGAGTGCACGGCCACCCCGATCTGGAACGTCTCGCACACCCCCGCCGCCTTCACGCACGGCCGGATGCCGCCCCAGAAGGTCGTGTCGAGCAGCACCACGTCGGCGGCCCTGCGCAGCACGTTGGAGGCGAGCTGCTCGAAGTTGACCACGACCGTGTTCGTCGCGAGCGGCACCCTGACCTGCTCGCGCACGGCCCTGAGCCCTTCGAGCCCCCAGACCGGGTCCTCCAGGTAGTCGTTGTTCAGCCCTTCGATGGCCCGGCCGAAGCGCAGGCCCTCCGCCACCGACAACACGGCGTTCGGGTCGTACCTGAGCCGGTCGCCGGGGAACGCCTCGGCCAGCGCCCGGTAACACTCCAGCTCGTAGTCCGGCGGGAACACGCCGCCCTTGAGCTTGTGCACGGTGAACCCGTGCGCCGCCTTGAGCTCCGCGGTGTGCGCGACGAGCTGGTCGGGCGTGCGGATCTCGGCGTGGCCCTCGGCGGCGTACCGGAAGAACAGGTAGGAGGCGAACGGGACGGCGTCGCGGACGCGCCCGCCCAGCAGGTCGCTGGCGGGCACGCCGAGGTGCTGCCCGATGAGGTCGACGCAGGCGAACTCGATGGCGGCCAGCAGCTGGGTCCTGTTGTTGTAGAGCGAGGCCGTCGGGTTGGCGATCTTGAAGCGGAGCGCCTCCAGCTGGAAGGGATCATGATCCTTCAGGTACGGCACGAGCGCGCGGAAGGCCGACTCCGCGCTCTCGCCCCCGCCGCCCATCTCCCCCAGGCCGATCAGCCCGTTGTCGGCCTCGACCTCGACGATCGTGCGGACGAACCGGCCCCAGTGCGCGCCGTTGCTGTGCCGCAGCGGCGCCTCGAGCGGGACCGCGACCGTCGTGGCCCGGATGTCAACGATCTTCACGCGCACGTCCCCCAGACGACGGCGACCCCGCAGGCGGGCAGCCGTACCTTGACCGACTCGTCCACGACGTCCAGCCCGCGGGCCGAGCGCAGGCCCGGCAGCGTGACCGTCGCCTCGACCGGCTCGGCGGCCAGCGACTGGAGCCGCACCACGCGCTCGTCACCCGACCGCCCGAGCGACGTGACCAGCACGTCGGGGTGGTCGACGGAGACGTACGTCTCGGTGACGGCCGGGCCGTCGTCGATCAGCGCGCCGACGAACGGCTCTGTCAGTCCCGAGGCCACCGCCGCCCCGAGCCGCCTGCCCTCTGTTCCGCTCTCGCTGGTGACCGCGTAGCGGAACGTGGTCTCGCCCTGCTGCTGGGCCGGGAAGTTCGTGTCCCAGATGTTATTGAGCGCCCACGAGTAGACCGTGCCGTCCTCCTGGTCGAGGGTCGGCGGGAACGGCGCGTACGGCATGTGGATGGTGCCGAGCTGCACCAGCGGCGCCTCCAGCGTGGCCCAGGCGATGGTCAGCTCGGAGTCCTCGAACGCGATCCAGTGCCGGATCGGCAACATGTACTCGGCCGAGCCGGGCACCCGCGGCACGTCGGGGCCGCCGACGCCGCCGGTCAGCTCCCAGGCCGTGGCCTGGCCCGCGGCGAACGGGAAGGCCAGGAACACCGCCTCCTTCGAGGGGGTGCCCTGCTTGGCGAGCTGGTAGGTCAGGTCGACCCTGGGCACGCCGTCGTGCAGCTCGATCATGGTGCGCAGCCAGTCGACGCCCTTGGCCCGCAGCTCCACGACGAGCTTCTCGCCCACGGCGGTGCGCTGGACCTTGGTGATGACGGCGTTCCTGCCGATGGCGCGGTCGCCGAGGAGGGTGCGGTCATGCGCCCCCACGTGTCCCGACATGTGGTTGAAGTGCGGGGCGGTGGCGTACTGGTCGTAGACGTACTGGCCGAAACCGGCCGCGGCCTCGCCGTTGACCAGCTCGCGGCCCGCCCGCTTGTCGAAGATCGAGCTGACGTAGCCCTCGCGCACGTCGTACGCCACGCGGTAGAACTCGTTCTCGATCACCCCGTCCAGGCCCAGCTCGACCGGCTCGGGGGCCTGGGTCTGGCCGGGCACGACGTCGAGGCGGGCGTAGCCGTACCCCGGGATGTCCTCGACGACCGCGTGCACGTGCCGCCCGATCGGCCGGGTCGGCCAGTCCACCGGGTCGACCAGCTCCTCGTGGTGCGGCAGCGTCCGCCCGGTCCGTGCGTCCACCAGCGCGATCGGCACGTCCACGCCCACGACGTCCCTGGGCAGGAACGCGCGCACGACGTCGGTGCGCGCCCGCGTGCCGGGGTTGAAGACGGCGAACGCGGCCAGCGTGCCGCCGGTTCCCCTCTCGTCACCGCCGCCCGTCAGCGCGGCGGCGAACCTGCGGGTCGCGGCGTGCAGCAGGTCGGACGCGTCGTCCTGGGCCTGGTAGGCGCCCGACGACTTGCGCGTCCACTGCAGGCCGCCCGAGTCGCCCGCCTCCTCGGCGTCCTCCCACGGGTTGGCCGCGCCCCACGTGTGCTCGTTGAACAGCGCCACCTTGTCGTAGGCCGCGTCGATCTGCTCGGTGGCGTCCTCGCCGGCCAGCGTGTGCAGCGTCTCGGCCACCCGCAGCGCCGACTGGGCCCTGCGCACGTAGCCGAGCGGGCGCGCGCCCGAGCCGAGCCCGTCGGCCCACCAGTCGGTCCAGTCGCCCTCGTGCACGGAGAGCCGGTCGAGGTAGCGCTCCTCGACGTGCTCGAAGAAGTCCTTGTTGGCGGCCGAGCGCAGGCGCGGGTAGGCCCACTTCTCGTTCCACCTGCGGGCGATCGACGCCGGCACGATCGACGGGCCCGCGTTGTCGGCGTGCGCCCCCTGCACCCGCAGGTGCAGCACGTCCAGCTCGTACGGCTCCTTGGGCGCGTCCGGCCCCTGCCACCCGAACGTGCCCGGCCCGTACGGGTAGCCCCGCGTGGCCAGCGCCGACAGGTAGCGCGGCAGCAGGTCGTCGGCCAGCTCGAAGGAGTCGGTCAGCCCGACCGTGTTGCCCTCCATGTACGCCATGCCGTGCGGCGTGTCCGTGAACCACACGATGACCTCGTTGCCGCTCGGCGCCCGCCACCGGAACGGCCTGGTCAGCTTGTCGCCGCCGTGCAGGTAGGGCACCGACCGGCCGGCCCAGTTGTGGGCCGCCGCCAGGTAGCGCACGCCGTGCGCGCTGAGCGCGTCGACCAGGCCGACGACCGCGCCGGGCACGTCGGTGTGCATCGCGGACGTGGTGGCGAAGCCGTACCGGTCCTTGAGCTGGGAGGTGAAGCGGAGCTGGCGGTACAGCTCCTCGGTCGAGCAGGCTTCGGTGTGCAGCTGGAACGGCAGCGCGGTCACCTCGATGACGCCCTCGCGGGCCCGCGCGGCGAACGCGTCGACCATCTCGGGCGGCCGCGCGTCCAGCCACTTCAGCGCCGGCATCGACGACTCGACGCTCCACCGGAACTTGGCGTCGTCCGGCCAGGACGAGGTCTCCTCGGCCAGCCGCAGCGCCGCGTCCAGGTAGTCGAGGTGGTGGCGGAGCACCGTGCCCTGCGGGTCGGTGTAGCCGATGTCCAGGTGCGAGTGGTGCACGACGAACACGCTCCACTTGCGCTGCGGCGTCACCGTGACCTGCGCCGAGCCGACCACGCCCGCGTCGTCGCGGCACTCCAGCGTCAGCTCGCGCGGCGCGTCGACCTCCGGCACCAGCAGCGTCACGTCGCTGCCCGACGCGCTGTCCGCGTCCACCAGCGTGTGGGTCAGCGGCTGGGTGCTGGACACCCTGACCGCCTGGCGGCCGTCGTGGGTGAACAGGGGCAACACCGAGACGCGCACCTCCAGCCCGCGCACGCTGATCACCGGGGTCGAGGTGTCGTCGCGCAGCGCCTGCCTGATCCCGTCATAGTCGGGACTGCCCAGGCTCCGCTGGAGCAACCGGCTCGTCATCAAACACTCCCTAGAGACAGGCCCCTGGCGAAGAGGCGCTGGGTGGCGAGGAACAACACGACCGTCGGCAACGAGACCACGAGGCCCGCCGCCAGGCCGACGGGCACCGGGGTTCCGGCGTACACGTCGGTCATGAGGCCGGCGATGGCGGTCATCACGGGCCGCACCTCCTCGGTCTGCGTCAGGGTCAGGCCGAAGATGAGGTCGTTCCAGATGAAGGTGAACTCGAGGATGAACACGGCGGCCAGCGCGCTGGCCGAGATCGGCAGGTAGATGCGCCAGAAGATCCGCCACGTGGACGCGCCGTCCATGCGCGCGGCCTCGAAGATCGAGAAGGCCACGCCGGAGTAGAAGTTGCGCAGCACGAACGCGGCCAGCGGCACGTTGATCGCCGTGTAGATGAGGATCATGCCGAGCCTGGAGTCGTACAGGCCGGCGTCGCTGTAGCCGACGAAGAGCGGCACGAGCAACATCTGCGAGGGGAAGAT
The DNA here is from genome assembly GCF_052245635.1 of Nonomuraea sp. KM88. Classification (NCBI taxonomy): domain Bacteria; kingdom Bacillati; phylum Actinomycetota; class Actinomycetes; order Streptosporangiales; family Streptosporangiaceae; genus Nonomuraea; species Nonomuraea sp. KM88. The sequence continues at coordinate 367,930 of NZ_JBQQCC010000008.1, forward strand.
GGTGCCGCCGAAGATCAGCAGGAACCACCAGAACCCGTACTTCAACCGCAGCACCACGATCGTGTAGCCGGCCAGCGCGCCCACGAGCACGCCGAGCAGCGGCGAGACGACGCTGTAGAGCGCGGTGCTGGCCAGGCTCCGGGTCAGGTCGGCGCTGTCGAGCGCCCGCGCGAAGTTCTCGAACAGCGCGAAGTCGCCGGACGGCACCCACGCGCTGCCCGGATCGTACGAGCCGGCCGGGCGCGCGGCGTTGACCAGCAGCAGGTACGTCGGCCCGAGCCAGACCAGCCCGAGCACGACGAGCACGGCACGCCTGATCATGTCGCGGTCACCTGCCTCTTGAGATAGAGGTAGGACGCCAGGCCCGTGACCACGGTCAGCATCACCGCGACCGCCGACCCGTAGCCGTAGTCGCTGGCCACGAACGTCTCCTTGTACATCGTCACCGCGAGGGTCTCGGAATTGCGGCCTGGCCCGCCCTGCGTCAGCACCCACACGATGTCGAACGTCTTCAGCCCAGCCACCAGAGCGAGCCCCACCACGACGGCCGTCAGCGGCCTCATCAGCGGCCAGATGACGTGCCGGAACAACCGCCACCCCGAGGCGCCGTCGAGCCGGGCGGCCTCGATGGGCTCCTTGGGGATCGACTGCAGGCCCACCACGAACAGCAGCGTGTTGACGCCGAGCTGCTGCCAGGTCCAGACCAGCAGCATGGCGACCGTGTTGGCGGGCGCGTCCTGCAAGAAGGCGGTGTCCACGCCGAGCATCAGGTTGGCGATCCCGCCGTGCGACAGGATCGGGCTCCACACCATGGCCAGGCCGGCGCCGCTCAGCGCGTACGGCAACATGAACGGCAGGCGGTACCACGCGCCGCCCCTGAGGTCGTACGACAGCACCGCCACCAGCAGCCCGAGTCCGACCGGCAACACCATCGTGCCGACCACCCAGATGAGCGTGTTGCGGGTCGAGGTGAGCAGCGCCGGGTCGTCGAACAACTTGGCGAAGTTGCGCAGCCCGATCCACGCCGGCGGCTCAAGGCCGTCGTAGCGGGTCAGGCTCAGGTAGGCCGTCCACACGAACGGCGCGTAGAGCAGCCCCGCGACCAGGAGAGCGGCCGGGGCGACGTAGCCGTGCTTGAAGCGGCCGAGCAAGGGAGCGCGCGTGCTCATGGCCTCACTCCGTGAGGCGGGCTCGGTCGCCCGGATGCTCCCTCGCTCACTGATGCGTGCTCCAGTACTCGTCGGCGGCCTGCTGGATGGTCTCCAGGACCTCCTTGTACGAGCCCGGCTGGGTGACGAACTTGCTGAACCCGTCGAGCGCGGCCGTCAGCACGGGCGGCGGCGTGGCCTCGAAGTAGCGGTTGACCAGGCGGTACTTCCCGCCGCCCGCGTCCTTGGTGACGGCGCCGAGCGCCTTGTCGTCGATCTCCACCTTCGGGTTGGCGCTCACGTCACCCCGGCTCGTCGCCCACTTCTCCTGGGCCTCGGCGGTCGTCCACCACTTGAGGTATTTGGTGCTGGCGTCGGGGTCGGCCGCCTTCGTCAACGAGCACAGCGGGCCGCTCTCGAATATCATCGAGGTCTTGGGCAGAGCGGGGTTGACGTTGGGGATGACGAAGAAGTCGTAGTCCTCGCCGGCCTTGAGGTTGCGCTGGGTCATGCTGGTGTTGAACCAGGTGCCGAACGACACCATCGCGGCCTTGCCGTTCTTCAGCACGTCGCCGGGGTCGGTCTTGTCACCCGGGTTGATGAAATATCCGGCGTCGATCAGCTGCTTCCACTTCTCCATCACCTGCACCACGCCCGGGTCGGTGTACTTCGCCTCGCCGGTGGACAGGCGGTCGTACAGGTCGGGGTCGGTGCCGGCCAGGAGCTGCTCGAACCAGACGAACGAGAACAGCACGCTGGTGTGGTAGAAGGCCTTCACGCCGTTCTGCTTCAGCGTGTCGGCGACCTTGATGAGGTCGTCCCAGGTCTCCGGGGGCTTCAGGCCGTGCTTGTCGAAGATCTTCTTGTTGTAGAACATGCCCCAGTAGGCGACGTTCATCGGCACGCAGTACTGCTTGCCGCCGATCGTGTAGTAGGGCATGAGGTCTTTCGACAGGTCGCCGTTCTTGATCGCCTCCTGCCAGATGGCCGAGGTGTCGGCCACCTGCTTCTGCTTGACGATCTGCTCCAGCATTCCCCCGGTCTGCCAGGTGAACAGGTCAGGCTTGACGTCGGTGCGGAACGACGCCTTGATGAACGCCTGGTACTGGGCCGAGTCGGTGTATCCCGTCGGCTTGATGCTCAGGCCGACGCTCTGCTTGGACAGAGCACTCATCTCGTCGAAGTACTTCGTCCAGGCGCCCTTGTCGTTGTACAGCGTCAGCTCGGTCTTCTTCTCCCGCGGCGCGTCGGCGCCGTTGCCACCGCAGGCGGTCAGGACGAGCGCCGCCACGCCGAGCGTGACCACACGTGACCGGAACATGGGCCGGCCTCCTTGTTTCCATCGGGGGTTCAACCGGGGGGTTCAACCCGGGGGGTGCAACCTGTGCTCTATGACCGTCCTGACCTCGACCAGATGGGCCCGCATGCGCTCCTCGGCCTGAGCCGCGTCGCGCGCCTCGATGGCCTCCAGGATCGCCAGGTGCTCTTCGTAGTCACGCCGCCGGTCGTCGAAGATCTGCAGGATCTCCCGCTGCTCCGGCCCGTGGACGAGGAGCAGCGAATCGACGACCTCGTGGAGCACGCTGTTGCCCGCCATCCGCGCGGTCGCCCGGTGGAAGGACATGTTCGCCTCGTGCAGCTCGGCGTCGTCGCCGCGCAGGTGCTTGCCCGCCCGGTCGAGCACGCCTTTGAGCGCGGCCAGTTCCTCGCCCTCCGCGTTCTGCGCGGCCATCGCCGCCAGCGGCGGCTCGATGACGATCCGCGCCCCGAGCAGCTCGACGAGCTGGGCGGCGTGCACCTCGCGCATGTTGGGGTTGGGCAGGACCAGCCGCTCGATGGCGGCGCCCACGTAGATGCCGGAGCCGTGCCGCAGCTCGATGGCGCCGGTGGCCTCGAGCCTGCGCAGCGCCTCGCGCAACGTCGGGGTGGTGACGGCGAAGCGCTGGGAGAGCTCCCTGGTCGAGGGCAGCCTGTCGCCTGGCCGGTGCCCGCCCTTGCGGATGAGCTCCAGCATGCGCTCGGTGAGAGCGTCGGAAAGCGTGGGCCGCGTTACCTCGGACATATCAAGTGATCTAATCACTTATCGCCATCGGCGTCTATGCGCCGAGCAAAACTCACGGCAAAGGATGCGGCCGTCACCCGGAGAGCAGGTCCCGCATCATGTCGATCTGCGCCGTACGCGAGGCCCGCACCTGGGCGGCCCACTTCTGGACGGCCGGGTTGGCCCCGTCCGACATCTCCGTGGCCGCCATCCGGGCAGCGTCGCCCTGGTGCTCGATGAGCCGGCCGAGCAGGTCGCGCTCGAAGTGAGCCGACCGCCTGAGCGCCTGGATCCGCCTGACGTCGGTCTCCGGCATGCCGCCGGCGTTCAGGGGCGGAACCTCGGACACCGTCGCCTCCTGCGGATAGAATGGTGCTTGTGCTTTCGGGCATCGGTCAGGGCTTGGCCGTCGTCTCCCGCGTAAGCGAGGCGAGAAGCCGCTTCCTATAGGGAGCGGAGGAGTCACCATCTGGACGAACATCACGTCCGCGGCGTTGACCGGGACGTCCGGGGCCTCCTCGCCGCAGGCGACCGCGAGCAGGAGGACCAGCGCCGCCAGGATCTGCCTCACCGGCTGCTCCCAATCCCTTAGGAAACCTTCCTAAGGGATTGGGAGCCGGCGCGCAAGGGTCACGTCACCTGGTGGCGGAGGTAGGCGACGCCGGAGTCGAACGTCCTGCTCTCGACCAGGCGTGTCTTGACCGAGGCGGCAAGCTCAGGGAAGAACCGCCTGCCCTGGCCCAGCACGACCGGGTGCACGAGCAGCCGGAACTCGTCGACCAGGCCGAGCCGCACCAGGCTGTGCGCCAGCGTCGCCCCGCCCACCTCCAGGTCGCCGCCGTCCTGCCGCTTCAGCCTCGTGACCTCCTCCTCGAGGTCGCCGGTCATGAGCGTGCTGTTCCAGCCCACCTCGGTGAGCGTCCTCGAGAAGACGTATTTCGGCATGGCCCGCCAGACCCGCGCGAATTCCGTGACGACCGGCGGGGCGTCCGGATGCTGGTCGGCCGTGGGCCAGAAGGCCGACATGTTCTCGTACAGGCGCCTGCCGTAGAGGGCGCCCCCCATGCCGCGCGCCATGTCGTTGCAGAACGCGTGCACCTCTTCGTCGGGGGCGGTCCAGCCGATGTCGCCGCCGGGCGCCTCAACGTAGCCGTCGAGCGACACCATCATGCAGTAGATGACTTTTCGCATGCCTGTAGAGACCTCCGGGGCCGGCGGAACTCATCTCATTTCAGCGGGGCGGCCGCCCAGCCGTCTTTCTCGCCGGGCTCGCCGCGAGTCCCCGGCGCCGTGACAGGGGCCGTGACAGGGGCCGTGACAGGGGCCGTGACAGGGACGACCGAGGAGCTCGAGTCACGCACCACCAGCCGGGGCTGGAGTGCGACCGACCCGCTCGTCCGCCCCTCAAGCAGGTCGATCAGCGATCGTGCCGCCGTCTCCCCCATCTCCCGCAGGGGCGTGTGGACGCTCGACAGCGGGATCGGAAGATCCTGCGCGATCGCGATGTCGTTGTAGCCGACCAGCGCCATGTCGCGTCCCACGACCAGCCCGTCATCCCTGAGTGCCCCCATCGCCCCTATGGCCGCGGAGTCATTGACCGCGAAGATCGCCGTTGGGCGTCGCGGCAACGTGAGCAGCTCCTGCGCAGCTCGCCGTCCCCCCTGGGGGTCGAAATCCGTGTGGACGATCTGCGCTCGGCCGACGGTGACGCCGGCTCGCTCGTACGCCTCCACGCATCCTCGGACCCGATCCAGAGCAGTGGGGTAACGCGGCCCGGCGATGATGCCGATCTCGCGATGACCCGCAGCCAGGAGATGCTCGCCCACCAACCGCCCTCCCAGCGCATCGTTTCCGGTCACCGACACGTGCCCTTCGGCACGGTGGTTGACCAGGACATGCGGAGTCCGGGAACGGGACAACTCTTCGTAGATCTTCTCGTCGAGGGTGGGGTCGCCGATCACCAGCCCGTCGACCCTGCGGCTGAGCAGCATCTCGACCCGCTCCCGGCGCCGTTCCGGCGCGCCCAGGGTGTTGGTGACGATGGTCTGGTAGCCGAGGCCGAAGGCAGCGGTGTCGATACCGCTGAGAATCGTGGCCAGCACGACGTCGTGGAGCTTCGGCAGCAGGACTCCCAGCACCATGCTGCGTCGGGTTCGAAGGCTCGCCGCGGTGAGATCGGGGCGATAGCCCAGCCGTTTGGCGACCTCCCGCACCCGCTCTTCGGTCTCGGCGAAATCCGCCCTGCGGGGTCCGGGTGCCCGTCGGAGAATCCTCGACACCGTCGAAGGATGCACTCCGGCCACCTCCGCGATCAGCTTGTGCGTCGGCGGCTTCGATCCACGGCCTGACGGCTCGTTCATCGACTGTTGCCTCCCCATGTGAAGGTGCGGAGTCGCGGGAATTCGTCCCGATGAAGCACTTGACAGGCAGCGTACATGCAGTCGATTGTAGCTACATGCAGTCGACTGTAGGTAGATGTTGGAGCATCAACCTCGGGCCGGCTACTCCAAGCCAGACCGGGCATCACCCAGCCAGGTCATGAAACGGACGCGGAGCGCACAGCGTCTGATCAGCTAAGAGGCACAAGATGCGTACCAGAACACTCGCAACAGCCGTTGCCCTCGCCCTCACGGCCGTAGGTTGTGCAAACTCGGCCGACGATCCGGGTTCAGGCTCCGGCCCCATCAAAATCGGCCTCTCAACCCCCCTGTCAGGATCAGCCGCCGCGCTCGGGGAGAACGAACGCAACGGCGTGCAACTGGCCATCGATCAGGTCAACAAAGACGGCGGTCTCCTGGGGAGCAGGAAACTCGCACTCGCCGCCCAGGACAACGCCTGCAACCCGACCGATGGCGTTGGATCCGTCACCAAACTCATCACCCAACAGCAGGTGTCCGCAGTGATCGGCGCTCTCTGCAGCGGGGTCACCCTTGCCGCGATGCCGCTGGCCAAGCGATATCAGGTGCCACTGGTGGTCTCCACGTCCACGTCGCCTGACATCACCACGGCAGCAGGCAAGGGAGGTAACGACTTCACCTTCCGGATCAATCCCTCTGACGCGACGCTCGCCGTCGCCTTGTCCTCCTACCTGCAGGCAGCGGGCGATGTACGCGAAGTCGCCATCCTTGCCGAAGACAGCACGTACGGCCGTACAGGTGCCGCGGCCCTGGAAAAGGCGCTCGCCGACAAGGGCATCAAGGCGACGGCGGTCGACTTCGTGGCCCAGGGGACCTCCGACTTCTCAACGCAGATCAGCAAATATCGCAACAACGGCACTCAGTCGGTCGCCCTCTACATCACAGGCGCCGATCATCTTTCGTACCTGCGCCAAGCCGCCAGCGCCAGGCTGGGGCTGCCAGTGACAGGCCGCGTCGAACTCGAGGGCCAGAACCTCGAGATCCTCAAGGACAAGCAGTTCGCCGGATCGTCCAGTGTCTATCCCTACAGCTCCCTGATCCAGACGCCGGCGAACGTGAAGTTCGCGAAAGCCTATGAGAGCGCTTACAAAACCCAGCCCACCTATGAATCATTCGAGGGTTACAGCGCCGTCATGGTGATCGCGGACGCCATTCGCCGGGCGAACAGCGCCGAACCGAAGGCCATTCAGAAAGCCCTGGTGAGCACCGACCTCGCCTCTCTCACCGGGGGCACGCTGAAATTCGATGCCCACCACCAGGCCCATGACAAGGCATTCATCATGCAGATCAAAAATGGCAAGACCGTCATCGTGTCGGATGTCGTCACCTGATCCGTCCCCGTCGACAGACTGACGACTGGAGGTCATCGCGTGGACGCGACGTACACCGGGGAACTCATCGCCAACGGCGTGGTGCTGGGGTCCAGCTATGCGCTGCTCGCCGCAGGCTTGGCCGTCATATTCGGAGTTCTCAACGTTGTGAACTTCGCCCATGGGGCGTTGTACATGCTGGGGGCGTTCGCCGCCTACTTCTTCATCCCGCTCGCCGGCTACTGGCTGGGCATCCTGCTCACCGCGGCAACCATGGCGATCATCGGCATCGTCATGCAGGAAGGCTTGCTTCGTCGCCTTCCCCCTGACGGAGCATTCTCCAGGACCATGCTGCTGACCCTGGGCCTGGCCATGATCATCCAGAACGGCGCGATCCTGCTCTGGGGCGCCGGGCCACGGCAGTTGCCCGAGGACAGCAGGCCGCAAGGTCACCTCGTGCTGGGAGACGTGATCATCCCGATCGGACGCGCCTTCATCGTCGTCGTGGCAGTCGTCACGCTCGGGGCGCTCTACCTGCTGCTCAGCCGGACGCAGGTGGGCCGGGCCATGCGCGGCGTCTCGCAGAACCCCACGGCAGCGATGGTCGTGGGAATCTCTCCGGAGCGGATCGGCCGGCTGGCGATGGCGCTGGGTGTCGGCCTGGCGGGCATCGCCGGCGCGACCTTGACGCCCGTCTTCACGGTCAGCCCGCAAATGGGCATCACGATCGTCTTCAAGGTCTTCGCCATCGTCGTCATCGGTGGCCTGGGCAGCGTGCCCGGAGCAGTGATCGTTTCCTATCTCGTCGGCATGCTCGAAAGCTTCGCCGGAGGTTACGGATCCGCCATGACCCAGAGTGTCAGCGTCTTCCTGTTCATGATCGCAATTATGTTGGTGAGGCCGCAGGGCCTGTTCTCGACAGAGGTACGAGTATGACGGCGGACCTGAAAGTGCATGATCCGGCCGGAACAGGTGACGCGATGTCGGGCAAGCCCTCGTCTCATCTGACGAAATGGCTGGGAGGCCGGCACCTCAATCCGCTGCTTCCCACAGCCGCCGCCATCGCGCTGGCACCCGCCGTGGTGACCGACGACTATTTCCTCGACGTCGCCAACCTCGCACTGACCTTCATGGTGCTGGGAACGGCCTTCAACCTTCTGTACGGCTACGTGGGAATGCTCTCCTTCGCCCAGGTCGCCTTCGTCGGCATCGGTGGTTACGCCACCAGCTGGCTGGTGACCCACACCGACCTGTGGCAACCCGCGGCCTTTCTCGCCGGCGGCGGAGTGGCCGCCCTGGTCGCCGCGGCGGTCGGAGCCGTCACCGTGCGCCTGTCGGAAGGCGCATTCGCCATCATCACGCTGAGCTTCACCTTGCTCTGCGCGATCGTCGCGGCAGAGTGGACCAGCGTGACCGGCGGAAGGCAGGGCATGTTCGGACTGCCTGCCCCGTCATTGTCCCTGGGCTCGGTCGAGCTGACCGCGGACACGCCACGAAGCTACTACTACCTGCTGGCCGGCTTCACCGTGCTCGCCTTGTGGGCCATGCAACGCCTGGTCAGATCCGCCGCGGGCAGCGTGATGATCGCCATCCGCGACAACGAGCCGCTGGCCAAGTCACAGGGCTACGCGACGAACACGTACAAGCTCGCCGTCTTCACCTTCTGCGCGTTCGTCACCGGGCTGGCAGGAGCGCTCCACGCATTCCGGCTGACCACCATCGACCCGTCCATCTTCGACTTCTACCTCATGCAGGTGATGCTCATCATCGTGATCCTCGGAGGTGCCGGAACCTTCTGGCCGGTCGCCTACAGTGCCGTGCTCTTCGCCGTCCTTCCCGAGGTGCTGCGCATGGCGGACGAGGCCCGTCTCATCGTTTACGGCGCGCTGCTGGTGCTCGGACTGCTCTTCGTCCCGCAGGGTGTCGGTGGATTCCTCCGTGCACGAGCGATGAACAGACAACTGCGTGGCATGAGAGGTGGTCCCTCGTGATGACCGCCCCCGGGGGCACTGCCCCTCCAGCCCTGCGGGTCACCGGCCTGGGAAAGTCGTTCATGGGCGTCGCGGCACTGTCAGATGTCGATTTCGCACTCAACGCGGGAACGGTGCTGGGCCTCATCGGCCCGAACGGATCGGGTAAGTCGACGGCCCTTGACTGCGTGACCGGCTTCGTCCAACCCGACAGCGGACAGATCCTGCTGGACGGGGAGTCCATCTTCGGCAAGGCGCCGCACGTCATCGCCAGGGCCGGCCTGGTGCGGACGTTCCAGACCGTGAAACTGTACGACCAGCTCACCTTGGACGATCACCTGAGTCTTTCGCTGCGCGGGTTGGACAGGACAGGGCGTTCAGGAAGCGCTCGCAGGCGCTCGTCGGACATGAGCCGAGCGACGTCCTGGCTGGTCAAATTCGGGCTGGAGCAGCTTCGTTCAGCGCCTGCCGGCATCCTGTCCTACGGCCAGAAGAAACTGCTCGCCCTGGCCGCGGCGCTCGTGACCCGGCCCCGGATCGCGCTGCTCGACGAACCCCTGGCGGGAGTGAATCCGCGGATCATCGACTTGATCCGTGAGGCCATTCTGCAGGCCAACAGCGAGGGCCAGACGTTTCTCATCATCGAGCACAACGTCGAGTTCATCACCTCCTGCTGCTCCGAAGTCGTGGTGCTGGACGCGGGCAAGAAGCTCGCCGCGGGACCGCCCTCGGTCATCTGGGACGACCCGGCCGTGTACGAAGCCTTCCTCGGAAGAAAGGGGGACGGTCATGCCGGCTGATCGGCATCTGAGCGTCTCGGCGTTCTCCGCCGGATACCTGTCCGGTGTGCCCATCGTGAACGATCTGACCTATGGATTCGCCAGCGGATGCCTCACGACGATCGTGGGCCCCAACGGCGCAGGAAAGTCTTCCCTGCTCAAAGGCATCTACGGGTTGACCAAGTGGTGCAAGGGGTCCATCCGCATCGGCGATCGCGACATCACCACGTTGCCCGCCTGGAGCCGCATGCAGGCCGGCATCAGCCTGGTTCCTCAGGGACGCTGCAACTTCCCGCGCATGACGGTGCAGGAAAACCTGCAGCTGGGCGTCTACACGCTGCCACGCGGCAGCCGTGCGGTCGCGGTCGACGAATCGCTGGACCATTTCCCCGCCCTCGCCGCCCAGCGGACGCGGCCGGCCGGAAATCTCAGTGGCGGGCAGCAGCAGCTCCTGGAGATCGCCATGGCGATGATGGCGCGTCCACGCGTGCTGCTCATCGACGAGCCGTCGCTCGGGCTCTCCCCCAAGGCGCGGTGCCAGATCTTCGACGAGCTGAAGGAGATCGCCGCCCTTGGCGTGTCCGTCGTCATGGTGGAGCAGAACGTGATCGAAGGTCTCTCCGCCTCGGACGTCGCCGTCGTCATGGTTGACGGTCGTATCCACCGGCACGGCCCGGCCGAGGAAGTCCTCAGCGATCCGGAGATGAAGCACGTCTTTCTCGGAGGCCGGCCTGACGCCCCCGCCCCCGGACCCGAACCCGACAGGAGACGTCATGACGACGACGGTAACTGACCACCTGAGCCGTACGATCGTCGGCGACACCGGCCGAGGCCTGGTCGAGGCTGGCCGATTGGCCAGCGGCAACACGATCGGCATTCCCTACATGATCGCCCGCGGTAAGGGCGACGGCCCTTGCCTGTGGGTCAATGCGGCAGTCCATGGTGACGAGTCGCAGGCGGCGATCGTCGCGACGGAGTTCTTCCGTTCCATCTCATCGCTTCCCCTGTACGGCAACGTCATCGTGACGCCCGTCGCCAACCCCCTGGCCTTCGACTACCGGCGCAAGCATTCCCCCTTCGACGGAGTGGATCTCGATCAGAGCTTTCCCGGAAGGGCTGACTTCCTCGGCACGCAGCGGCTCGCCCATCGCCTCTTCGAGGAGTTCGCACCGCTGGCCGACGTGGTGGTCAACATCCACACCATGGGCCCCTTTCTCGATGCCTGCAACTACGCCGTCTACAAGTTGCATCCCCGAGAAGCCCACGAGCACGACCTTCTGTCCATGATCTCCTTGCTCGATCCACGGGTGGCCTGCCGCATGGACGTCTCGGGTCCAGGCGAACTGCCCGGTCACATCGCCGGGGCGCTGGACTACCAGATGATGGAGCTGGGCAAGCGGGCCTTCATGCTGGAGGCGGGCGCGGGAGGCCGGCTCGACCGTGAGGCCGTGGACAGAGCCGTCGCCGGTCTCGTCCGCCTCGCCACGGCGATCGGCACCGCGAAGGGAAACCCCTTCGCCTGGCCGTCCTCCATATGCCGGGCCACTCGGCGTACACACGTCACCACCACTGACGGGGGCTTCTTTCACGCGCTCGTCGCTCCCGGCGAGGTGGCCGCGGCGGGACAACCTCTCGGCGAGGTCCGCAACGCCTTCGGTGACGTCGTGGCATCGATCGGTATGCCGTCGCCGGCGCTCGTGATCGGCATCCGGCGTGACCCCGTCGTGCACTCCGGTGATCGCGTGGCATTCGTCGCCACCGAGTGGAGCGACGTCGATCTGACCTCGGCATCCCGGAAGTCGCCATGAGCAGGCAGAGTCAGCAGGTCGAAGCAGCCGAGATCGGGACTTTTCGCGTCGCTGCGGGAGAGACACTGCGTGTGATCAACTCGCTCGGCGGGCAGGTCGTCGACGCGTGGTTCTTCGCCGCGGACGACTGGACCGAGCACGTCTGCATGAGCCACTCCCGCGCGGCGCTGCGAACGATCCGGCCAGGAGTAGGGAGCGCCTTCGTCACCTGCCGGCGCGTTCCGCTGATCACGATGGTCGCCGACACGTCGCCCGGCATCCACGACATGACCATGCCCCCATGCGACCGATGGCGCTATCAGCAACTCAACGCTCCGGGGCATCGCAACTGCGCCGACAACCTCAGGTCGGCCCTGCGCGCGGCCGGCCATGCACCTGCTGCGCTGCTGCCTGATCCGCTCAATCTCTTTCAGAACTCTCCGGTCGACCCCGACGGGCACATAACGTTCCGGGAATCCTCCGCGCCGGCCGGCTCCTACGTCGACCTGCGGGCGGACAGAGATCTCGTCGCGTTCCTGTCCGTGTGCCCGATGGACATCATGCCGATCAATGGTGGCAGCCCGCGAGGGATCGCGGCCGCCGTCCTCGACGAGGTGACGTAGATGGCAACGTCACCGGCCGATCTGACCCTGGAAGAGACCTGGGCCGCCCTCCACCGGAGAGAGTTGTCGCCCCACGAGGTGGCCGCCGGCTACGTGGAAGCGATCAACCGCTGGGAACCGGCGCTGGGCGCCTTCGTGTCAGTCAGCGAGGACCGGGTGCACAACGTCGCCCGACTCGTCACGGACGAGTTCCGGAGGGGCGTGTTCAGGCCGTTGGCAGGCATCGGCGTGAGCGTCAAGGACAACATCGACGTCGCAGGACTGCAGACCACGGCCGGATCATCGTGGCTGAACGAGCGAGCCACCGACAACGCCGAATGCTGGCGGCGCGTGGAGCTGTCCGGAGCCGTGCACATCGGGAAGACCAACATGCACGAATTCGCCTACGGCGCCACCAACGTCAATCACAAGGCCCAGACCACGCGCAATCCCTGGGACCGCCGCCACATCTGTGGCGGATCGAGCGGCGGAAGCGCCGTGTCCGTGGCCATCGGTTCCTGCGGCGCGTCACTCGGCACCGACACCGGAGGATCCGTACGCATACCGGCGGCCCTCACCGGCGTCACGGGCTTCAAGCCGACCCTGGGCCGGATACCCACCGCCAAGGTTTTCCCGCTCAGTCCCTCCTGCGACACCGTCGGCGTGCTCAGCCGCACGGCCGACGGCTGCGCCCGCATCTTCCAGAGCCTGATCCTGCACAGCGCTCCCGAACACGACGACCCTGGGCGCCTGTCGTTGCGCGGAGCCCACCTGGGCGTCGTGATGTCGCATGTCTCCCGGTCCTCGCCGGCTGTCAGCGATGCCTTCCGCCGCGCGCTCGACGCCGTCGAAGCGTTGGGTGCGACGGTGGAACCCTTCGAGCTCGCCTGCGAGGAGGACGCCAGGCTCAGCACGGGCACCATCGTCGCGTTCGAAGCAGCTCAGGTGCATCGTCGCTGGCTGCGGGACCGTGGCGACGACTACGGGGACGATGTCAGGGCACGTCTGGAGACCGGGCTCACGGTGTCCGGCCGGCGATACCGCGCGGCCAAGGACGATCGCAGAGAACTCGCGGCGAGGATGCTGGAGAGCCAGACCCGGTTCGACGCCGTCATCGGTCCGACGGTCCCCGTCACCGCTCCCCCAGTCGATGAGTGCCACCTCGCGCGGGCAGCCGAGATGCAGGCCGCGCTGCTGGCGAACACCTATTGCTACAACGTCACCGGCCAGCCGGCGATCTCCGTTCCCTGCGGAATGGCGGGCGACGGCCTGCCGGTCGGACTCCAGATCGCGGCAGCCCCGGGCCGGGATCTGGACGTCCTCAGGATCGCCATGGCCCTGCAGAGAACGACCGGGTGGCATCGTCATCGCCCGTCGTTGGAAGGGCTGAGGACATGACCGCCGGCGCTGGCCGGCAGAGCAGCTCCCACTGGGGCGCCTTCCGGGCACGGATCAGCGGCGACGACCTCGCCGTCACCTCGCACGAGCTGGATGCGCAGCCCTCCCCCCTCCTGGGCAACCTGAGCGGGGCGTACAACCATCCCGCGAGGGTCCTGCAGCCGATGGTGCGACGAGGGTGGTTGGCGGACGGACCGGGACCCAGCAGCGCACGGGGACAAGACGAGTTCGTTCGCGTGGACTGGCCGGACCTCACCGCGATCCTGGCGACCGAGCTCGAACGCGTCATCACGGAGTACGGCAACGCCGCCATCTTCGGCGGTTCCTACGGATGGGGAAGTGCGGGCCGTTTCCATCATCCGCAGAGCCAGGTGCACCGCTTCCTCAACACCATCGGCGGTTTCACCAGGTCGGTCAACACCTACAGCACCGGCGCCTCAAGCGTGATCCTGCCTCACGTGCTCGGCCGGGACGTGAACGCGGTCCACGGCCTGACCAGCTGGTCGGTCCTCGCCGAGCACACCACCATGATCCTCGCCTTCGGCGGGTTGCCGGTCAAGAACATGCAGGTCGCCCCCGGGGGGATCACCAGGCATCGGAGCGAAGCCGCTCTCCGGCAGCTCATCGACAACGGCACCTCGATCGTCGTGGTGAGTCCGGTGAGGACGGACTGCCCCGACGGGCGTGGCGTTCGCTGGTGCCCGATCAATCCCGGCACGGATGTCGCGATGATGCTGGCACTCGCCTGGGTGCTGATCACCGGCCATCTGCACGACACCGAGTTCCTCAACACCCGCTGCACCGGATACGGGCAGCTCCAGGCCTACATCCTCGGGCACACGGACGGTGTGAGGAAAGATCCCGCCTGGGCCGAGGGCATCACCGGGGTCGCCGCCGGCGACATCTGCTCGCTGGCCACGCAGATGGCGGCGAACCGCACCTTCGTCTCCGTCACCTGGTCACTGCAGCGCGCCGAGCATGGGGAACAACCGCCCTGGGCGGCCATCGCGCTGGCGGCCGTCCTCGGCCAGATCGGCACCCCGGGAGGCGGCTTCGGACACGGCTACGGATCCATGGGCGACGTGGGTCTTCCGAAGGTTTCGGGCCAACTCCCCACCCTTCCGCAGGGGGACAACCCCGTCGACGCCTTCATCCCCGTCGCGCGGATCTCCGACATGCTCCTCAACCCCGGTGCGCCCTTCTCATACAACGGCGGCACCTACCGATACCCGCATACACGGCTCGTCTACTGGTGCGGAGGCAACCCGTTCCATCACCATCAGGACATCGGCCGGCTGCGCCGGGCCATGGCCGCGCCGAACACGGTGGTGGTTCACGAACCGTACTGGACGGCGACCGCCAGGCACGCCGACATCGTCGTTCCCTCGGCCACGTTCCTGGAGCGGTCCGACCTCGGCGCCTCACGCGGCGACCCCTGTCTCATCGCCATGCGTCAGGTGTGTGATCCTCCCGGCGACGTGAGAACCGACTACGAGACGTTCAGCGAACTGGCGGACGCGCTTGATGTCGGCTCCTTCTTCAGCGAGGGCGACTCCGAGCACGCCTGGCTGCGCCGGCTGTACGAAACCTGGCGGAGCCGGTCCTCGTCCGACGGCGTCGATCTCCCGTCGTTCGACGGCTTCTGGTCCGCCGGGCACGTCGAGTTGCCGAGCGCCCCGAACGATCAGGTCATGCTGTACGACTTCGTACAGGATCCGGAGAACGCGCCGCTCAGGACGCCCAGCGGGCGCATCGAGCTCACCTCGGCCACCGTCAGCTCGTTCGGTTATGACGACTGTCCAGGTCATCCCAGCTGGCTGCCGCCGGCCGCCGGGCCCACCGACGCCCATCCGCTCACACTCCTCGCGTCCCAGCCGGCGCACCGGCTCCACAGCCAGCTGGACATGGGCGCCACCAGCCAGAGCAGCAAAATCCATGGACGGGAACCGCTGCTGATGCACCCGGACGACGCGGTCGCACGCGGGATCACGCCGGGCCGCGTCGTGCTCATCACGAGTGAGCAGGGAAGTTGCCTCGCGGGCGCCGTCCTCAGCTCCGACATCAAACCGGGCTGTGTGCAGCTCGCCACGGGCGCGTGGTACGACCCGCTGGACCCGCGCGACGTCGATTCCCCATGTCGCCACGGGAACGTGAACACCCTGACCAGGGACCGCGGCACATCCCGGCTCGCACAGGGGTGCACCGGGCAGCTGGTGAGCGTCGAAGTACGCCTCTACCAGGAACGCGTCCCGGCCGTGCACGCCCATCGTCCTCCCCCTGGGGCGCACGCCCCCCTTCCCTGTGAAAGACAGGTGCCTCATGACTTCTGAATCCTTCATCACGTACGACGAGATCAAGCGGTGGCGTGACGCGGGAAAGGCTCACGCGCTGCTGGACGTACGCGAACGAGGCGAATATGCGCTCGGTCAGATACCGGGCAGTTGCCCTCTCCCTCGCGGTCTCATCGAGATCTGCCTGCGCCGGCTGGTGCCCTGGAAGAACGTTCCGCTGGTTCTCTACTCGAACGATGACCATCGAAGCCGCCTGGCGGCGCAGACCTGCCGGGAGCTGGGACACGACGACGTCAGGGTCCTGGAGGGCGGGTTGAACCGCTGGTCCAAGGAGGGAAACGCGCCGGTCTACGGTGTCAACGTCATAGGCAAGACGTTCGGCGAGAGGCTGTCGATCACCGACCAGGTGCAGCAGCTCGATCCCGACGGGATCGCCGCTCTCGCCGACCGCACGGAAACGTTCGTCTTCGACGCCCGCACGGCCGGCGAGTACGCCAAGGGGCACATCCCAGGGGCGTTCCACGTTCCGGGCGGTGAGCTCGTCCCCACTCTCTGCCGGGCCGGCATCGAGGGGCTGGGCAAGGAGCACCCCATCGTCGTCCACTGCGCTGGACGAACCCGGAGCATCGTCGGCGCCTACCTGCTGAAGCAGGCCGGATTCAGCAATGTCTATGCGCTGCGCAACGGAACGATGGCCTGGGTGATGTCAGGTCGTGAGCTCTCCGTCGAGGCGAGGCCCTGGACCGCGCCCGCGGCCGCCGAGGACGGTCAGGAACGGGCGGCCGCGTTCGCGGAGGACTTCGTCCACGGCACCCGGGCCCTTCCCCTTCAGGTGTCGGAGGCCATGGAGCTCATCGAGCGCGACGACGTCTGCTACATGATCGACGTACGCCTGGTCGACGAGTACGTCGCCGGCCATGTCCCCGACGCTCTTTCCTGCCCGGCAGGCCAGCTTGCCAACGCGGTGGACGAGCACATCGGTGTCCGTGACGCCCTCCTCGTGTGCTACTCGAACGACGAGACCCGCGCGAGGATCGGGGCAGGACTGCTGTCGCGGATCGGATACCGCCGGGTCGCGTGGCTCACCGGCGGCCTCAAGGAGTGGTCCCGCGGCGGAGGCGCGGTCGTCGCCGGCAGTCCCCATGCCTACCTCGATGACCTCTCACTTCCCGGACCGGACATCCGCACGATCGCTGCGGATCGGCTGCAGGCCGATCTGACGGCAGGCAGCAGGGTGCTGGTGGATGTGAGGCGGAGCAGCGAGTACGCCCTGAGCCACATCCCCGGCTCCGTATGGGTTCCCCGGGGGGATCTGGAACGCCGCATCGAGACGTACGCGTCTCCCGGCACGTCCCTGGCCGTCGCCTCCGACCGGGAGCTCCGTTCCACGCTCGCGGCCAGGACGCTGCTGAACATGGGCTACGAAGACGTCGTCGTCCTCGGCGGTGGCATCAACCGATGGATCGCCTCCGGCCATCCGGTCGAAGAAGGGCTCGATGGAGCTGACGTGTCCTTGGCCGAGGCCAAGGAAGACGCGGAACTCGTCGCCCGGCGACCCAAGATGCTCGAGCGCAACCGCGAGGACATGGTGCGCTACCTCGACTGGGAGGAACGCCTCGGTGAGGAGCTCCTGTCCGACGCCGAATCCTCGACAGGAAAGCACTCATCGTGAACGTGACGGGCGGGCACCGCAGGGTGAGGGAGGGTCATGGCTGAGGAACTGGCCCTCCCGGAGGTCGAACTCCGCGCCCGCATCAGCAAGAAGTGGCACGCCTATCCTCCGGACGTGTTGCCGATGTGGCTGGCCGACATGGATTTCCGGCCCGCGGAGGCCGTCAGATCCGCTGTGCTGGAGGCAGCGGAAGCAGGACAGTTCACCTACCCACTTGATGCCGAGCACCGCGGGGTCGCGCAGGCATTCGCGGCCCGTATGCGCGACCGCTTCGGCTGGGAGGCCGGCGCCGACCGGGTGGCGGTGCTCGCCGACCTGGTGCAGGGCCTGACGACCTCGGTGATGGCCTTCAGCGAACCAGGGGACGGGGTTGTCATCTTCAGCCCCATCTATCCCCCGTTCATGCGAAGCATCGAGGTGAGCGGCCGGAAAGTGGTAGATGTGCCGCTGGCGGAGGAGGCTGACGGGTTCGTCATCGACTTCGATCTGCTCGAACAGCAAGCCGCCCGCCCCGACGTCACCCTCATGCTGCTCTGCCATCCTCACAATCCGACGGGCCGCGTCTTCACCGACGCCGAACTTCGCCGGGTGTCCGGCATCGCGGCCGAGCACGGGATCGTCGTGGTGTCCGACGAGGTGCACGCCGACCTGGTGTACGCCCCTCATCGCCACACGGTGTTCGCGACCGTTTCCGAAGCTCCCACCGTGACGCTGCAGTCGGCGACCAAGGCCTTCAACATCGGCGGTCTCCGATGCGGTCTCATGCACTTCGGGTCCGAGCCTCTGCACCGGCGCTTTCTCGAGGTGTTTCCCGACAGGTCTCTGGGCCGGGTGTCAGGACTCGCCGCGGCGGCGACGGTGGCCGCCTGGAGCGGAGGGGACGCCTGGCTGGGCGACGTGCTGGAGACGCTCGAGGCCAACCGCCGGCAGGTCTTCCAGTGGGTGTCGAATCATCCGAGCGTCCGTGCGCACATGCCTGAAGGCACGTACTTCGCCTGGCTGCACTTCGCCCGGTTGCCGGCGGACGTGACTTCGGCGCAGGAGTTCCTGCTGCGTTCCGCCCATGTCGCCCTCCACGCAGGGCAGGAGTTCGGCGCTCCCTACACCTCGTGGGCGCGGCTGAACTTCGCCACGTCACCTCGCATCCTGCGAAAAGCGCTCAACCGCATGACCGCGGCGATGCCGGCCCCTCTCATCGGTCATCCGGCACGACCGTGCCCTCCCGACAACAACGGAACACCACTACGCGAGACGAGGACATGATGGAGCCTCTGCACCAGTTCATCCATGATCTGCGGGACCTCACCACCGCGAAGGACCGGCTGCCCGACGACGCCCTGGCCACCACGGTGGGCACGCTGCTGGAGGAGCTCGTCACCCGGCCCAACCCCATCCCCGCCGAGTTCACCGTGAGGTCGGCGCTGCACGGAGGACGTGGCCGTTACATCCTGCATCGTTCACCCACGTTCACGATCAGTTCGATCGTGTGGGCTCCCGGTGAGGTCGCTCCTCCTCATACGCATGAAACGTGGGGGGCCATCGGGCTGATCTCCAACCGGATCGAGGAACGGCGCTACGAGCTGAACGGCGACGACACCGTACGTCCCGTCGAACACCACCGGCACGACCGCGGCGCCGTCTCCGTCCTGATTCCCGACGACGACATCCATTCGATGCACAACCTGACCAACACCGACACCGTCGAGATCCACGTGTACGGCAAGGACCTGACCGGATTGGTCCGCAGGCGCTGGACAGTGGAAGGGCAGGACATGCGGGAATTCTCGAGCGGGAAGTACATGAACTGCTGAGAAGCCACACCCACGCCCCTCGTCCGAGAGCCGGACACACGTGCGGGCCCGAGCTTCCAGGCCGGCCGCTTCAGCTCAGATGAGCGGCCGTCCAGCAGTCAACCGAGCCGGGCTTGCCGCAGCCCTCCAGGCCGTCGAGGGCCTTGCCGAGTCGGGCAGTCCTGGCGTTGTCCGGGTCGTTGCTCTCCTGGTGGGGGTCGGTGACGGTGTTGTAGTACTCGGGCTTCGGCTCGCCCACGTACTCGACGTACAGATCGCCCGCGGTGCGCACGGCCGTGTAGGTGGGGGGCTGGGAGTTGCCGGCCTTGAGGCTGTCGGCGTCGGGGTCCGGCTCGCCGGGCGCCTTCGGGTCCGGTTTGACGTGCTCGATCAGCGCCGCGTCACGCCAGCCCTTGACCTTGTGGCCCTGGATGAGGGGCACAAGGCTGCGGCCGTCGCGGCTGTCGCGCACCTCCGGGTCGGCACCCGCCAGGTCGAGGAAGGTCGCGAACAGGTCCACGTTCTGGGCGATGGCGCCGGTCACGAGGTCACCGTGCCGCCCGGCCGCCGGCCGCCTGACCAGCAGCGGCACCCGCACGTCATGGTCGTAGGCGGTGGACTTGCCGCGCACCAGGCGGTGCTGGCCAAGGTGGAAGCCGTTGTCACTGGTGAAGATGACATACGTGTTGCGCTTCTCCTCGTCCGTCAGGGTGGACATGACGCGCTCCACCATGTCGTCAACCGACTGCACCATGCGGATCCGATCGCGGAAGTCCGTACGCAGCTCCTTGACGAGTTTCGGGCCGATCTTCCCGCGCCGCACCCAGGACGGCTTGTCGGCGGTGTCCTCGTCGAAGGCGGGCAGCGCGGTCACGTCGATGCCGTTGCAGTCAGGCCCGCCGCAGTCGCCGTGCGGAAACTGCCCCGCGGGCCACTTGGTCTTCGGCCGGTCACGACGCGCCGGCGGGAAGCGGGGTTCCTTGTCGCCCGGCTTGGAGCCGACCCTGGAATGCGGCGAGAACGGCGAGACCTGGAGGAAGAACGGCTCGCCTGGCGCGTGCTCGCGGGAACGCTCGATGAAGTCGGCCGCCCGCTGCCCGAGCACGTCCACCAGGTATCTGCCACCGGAGGGGTCGAGCGGCTTCTCGTCCGCCGTCTCCTCCTTGATGTAGCGGGTGAGCTCGTACCTGAACTCGTTGTAGCCGCCGCCCGCGGCCACGTGCCATTCGTCCCACCCGGCCGGCACCTTGTAGTCGGGGCCCACCGGGTACTCGTTGATGTACTTGCCCAGGTAGCCCGTCCGGTAGCCGGCCTGATCCAGCGAGACGGCGTACGTGCGACTCTCGTGCTTCTCGAACGCCTGATAGCCGCCGCCGTCGGACCCCTTGTTCGTCTCCACGCCGGTGTTGTGCGGGAACTGGCCGGTGAACGTGGAGGCCCGCGACGGGCAGCAGAGCGAGTTGGACACGTAGTAGTCGGTGAACGTCGTGCCCTGCTTGGCCAGGTTGCTGACGGTGTCCATGTACTGGAGCAGATCGGCTGACATGTCGTCCACGAGGAAGAAGATGATGTTCGGCTGTTTGGGCTTGGCCACCGCGCCGGCGCCCGCCTGGGACACCATGGTGAGCCCGAGGGCAACGACCAGCGCCAGTGCCCTCCGGATACCAGCGGTCACGGACATGACTGCCTCTTTTACCAGTTTGAGAAGATCGACGTTGCGACGAAGGTAATGTGCGACTCAGCAACTGATCAATAGGTATGGCGTGTTGACCATGGCCGTGCCGGCGATCGCCATGGGAGCGGCGGACGGCGCGCAGGCCGTCATCGCGTTCGGAAGCTCGCGGGTGTTTAGCATCCGTGCAGCGGTGTATTTACCCGATGTAACACCAGGTCGGACGGCCCCGTAGCGTGGGTGTAGCGGTCCTGCCGTGGTGACTGCTGGGGATCGAGGCCAGCGCGAGGCTCGCATGAACACAGGCACAACTGAAGGTGTCAGGCGGCGAAGGCCAGATCGGCTGCCGGCTCAGGTGACCAGTTTCGTCGGACGACGGCCGGAGGTGAACGAAGCCAAGCGGATGTTCGGCACGGCGCCTGTGGTGACCCTCACCGGCGTCGGCGGCGTCGGCAAGACCCGGCTCGCGATCCATGTGGCCGCCGAGGTCCAACGAGCCTTTCGTGACGGTGTGTGGATGGTTGAGCTCGCGACGCTGGAGGATCCGAAGCTGCTCGCCCAGACCCTGCTCAGCGCTCTGCATGTGCAGAACCGCTCCTCCCGGCCACCGGTGGAGGTGCTCGTCGACCACGTGCGGGACAAGCAGATGCTGGTGGTCCTGGACAACTGCGAGCACCTGCTGGAGGAGTGCGCGGTGCTGACCACGACGCTGGTGCGTTCCGCGCCGGAGCTTCGGATCCTGGCCACCAGCAGGGAGGCGCTGGGCATCGCCGGCGAACGCGTGCTGGCCGTGCCGACGTTGTCCTTGCCGGATTCCGAAGATCCGCAGCCGCAGGCCTGGACCCGAGGGGAGGCGGTGCAGCTGTTCGCCGAGCGGGCCTCGGCCGTGCTGCCCGGCTTCGAGGTCACCGAGACCAACAGGACCATGGTGGAGGGGATCTGCCGCCGGCTGGACGGCCTTCCCCTCGCCATCGAGCTGGCGGCCGTACGGCTGAGGGCGCTGTCGCCCGAACAACTGCTGGACCGGCTGGAGAACCGCTTCCAGCTGCTCACCACCGGGCCGCGGGCGACGCTGCCCCGGCAGCGGACGTTGCGTGCGCTCGTCGACTGGAGCCACGGCCTGTGCACGGAGCCGGAGCAGCTGCTCTGGGCCCGCGCGTCGGTGTTCACCGGCGGACTGGACCTGGAAGCGGCCGAGGCGGTGTGCTCCGGGGACGGCATCGCCCGCGAACAGGTCCTCGACCTGGTGACCGGGCTGGTGGACAAATCCCTGCTGGTCAGGGAGGACAGCCCCACCGGGATGCGCTACCGGATGCTGGAGACGATCCGGGAGTACGGCCGCGAGCAACTGCTCGCCTCCGGCCAGGAGGCCACGCTGCGGCGCAGGCACCGCGACCACTACCGCGACCTGGCGGCACAGGCGCGCGCCGAAGCGTTCGGCCCGGATCAGCTGGAATGGTTCGCCAGGTTGCGGATCGAGCACGCCAATCTCCGTCAGGCCCTGGATTACTGCTTCGCCGCGCCGGAGGAGGCAGAAACCGGTCTGAGCATGGCCACGGACCTCGTCCAGCACTGGAAGACCGGCGACTACCTGCGCGAAGGACGCGACCGCCTGGACCAGGGGCTGGCCGCGATCACCGAGCCGAGCGAGCTTCGAGGCCGGGCCCTGGTGGTCAACGCCTGGCTGGCCAACACCCAGGCCGACGTCGTCACCGCCGAGTCGATGGTCCGGCAGGCCCGGGAGGTCGGCGAGCAGCTCGGGCTGGAGGCGGTGCTGGCCTACGCCGCGCTCTACTCCGGGACGATCGCCATGTACCGCGGGGACAGCGAGTCGGCGGTCGCCCTCTACGAGGAGGCGGTCTCCCGCCACCGCACCACCGGCGACCCGATGGGCCTGACTCGTGCGCTGGTCCGGCTCTGCCTGGCACGCGCCCTGCTGGGCGATGTCTCCTCCGCAGTCGCCGCCGGCGAGGAATGCGTGGCCATCTGCGAGGCGCACGGCGACAGATGGGTCAGGGCGTACGCGATGACCGTGCTCGGCGTTCCGCTCTGGCTCCAGGGCGACGCGGAGCACGCGACCGCGCTGGAGCGGGAGAGCCTGCGGTTCCAGCACTCGATCGACGACGTGCTCGGCAGCAGGTTCAACATCGCGGTGCTGGCCTGGATCGCCGCCGGCCAGGGTCAGCACCGGCGAGCGGCCACGCTGCTGGGAATCGTACGGAGCCTGGAGCGGACGGTGCACATAGTGCCGTTCAGGTACAGGCAGTTCCTTCGCCGACACGAAGAATGCGAGTCGTGTGTCCGTGAGGCTCTCGGCAAGCCGGCCTTCGAAGCGGCTGTCAAGCGAGGTGCCGGGCTGTCCTACGACGAGAAGATCTTCTTCGCCTTGGGCGAGTCCGACTCCGCGAACGAGCCGGCCGGCGAGGAAACGTCGTGGTCACCGCTGACGCGCAGGGAGGCGGAGATAGCGCGCCTGGTCGCTCAGGGGATGAGCAACAAGGAGATCGCGGTTGCCCTGGTGATCGCCCAGCGCACCGCCGAGGGACACGTCGAGCACATCCTGAACAAGCTCGGCTACAACTCCCGCACCCAGATCGCCCTCTGGGCCAAAGAACGGGACACGCCCGGACATGACGAGGGACCCACAGGTCAGCGCTAGCGACGGACAGCCACGGCAAAGCAGGCATTCCTGGTAAACTACGGCATCCTCCCGGGCCGTTCCGCGTCCCGGGATTCTGCTTGCATGCCCCTCCTCCAGCACCGGGCCATCGCCGCGGCGGCGGTCCCGCTCTTCTTGTCCATGACCGTCAACCAGGTGGCCGGCCTGGTCACCACGGCGGTGCTCGGGCGGCGCGCGACCGCCGCGCTGGCCGCGTACGCGGTGACGGCGGCCGTGCTCAACCCCGCCTTCACCGCCATCACCGGTGCGCTGCGCGGCATGGCGCCGTTCATCGCTCCCCACCGCGAGCACCCGCCTGGCGCGATCCCCGTCCTGCGGGACGCGCGGTGGCTGGCGCTCAGCGTCGCCGCGCTCGCCGCCGGAGCCGTGGCCTGCGTCCCCGTCGTCGCCTCGCTCGGCGGCGCGCCGCCTGAGGTGCTGGCGGAGCTCGGGATCTTCCCCTACCTGCTGGTCGTGCACGTGCTGCTGTACGGCCTGGGCGGCGGCGCCAACGCGGCGCTGATCGCGCTCGGCCACAGCCGCCAGGTGATCTGGGCGAGCCTCGCCGGCGCCGCCGTGTCGATCGTGCTGGTCGTCCTCCTCGTCCCCCTGATCGGCCTGCCGGGGCTGGGATGCTCGATGATCGCCGCGGGCGCCACCGCCTTCGCGGTGTCCAACCTGCGCCTGCGCCGGCTGCTCGGCGGCAGCGTGGGCAGGGGACGGCCGCGGCCCGCGGAGATCATGAAGCTGGCGCGGGTGGGCATTCCCCTGTCGGGAACGCTGCTGATCAAGTTCGCGGTGCTCGGGGTCGTCACGTACGCGGCGGTCCGCACGGGCACGCGGGAGGCCGCCGCGCACGCCGTCCTCCACACCCTGATGGGCCCGCTGATGTTCGTGTCCCTGTCGGTGGCGCAGGCGTCCGTTCCCGAGGTCGCCCGCGCTCAAGGGGTGCGCGAGGTCAGGAGCGTCACCAGGGCGGCGCTCGCGCTGGCCGTCATCGGGGTGACCGCGGGCGGAGCTCTCCTGCTCGCCTTCCGCGATCCGCTCGTCACGGTGTTCACCTCGGACGACGGCGTCAGGACTACCGTGCTGGGGCTGGCCTGGCTCATGGTCGTCATGGCGGCGGTGGACGGCTCGCAGGCCGTCATGGCCTTCGGGCTGGCGGGGCTCAAACGGTCGTCGTGGAGCCTGGGCTCGGTGGCGGCCGGCTACGGGATGCTCACGGTGGCCGCCGTGCCGGTGGCCGCGACATGGGGGCTGGCCGGGCTGTGGTGGGCGCTGATCGCCAACTCGGCCCTGCTGATCGTCCTCCAGGGGAGCGGCTTCCTCCGCCACAGCGCCCGCGCGCCCAGTTGACCCCAACCTTGCTTTAGGTTGCACGCTTGGGCGATGAACACGTTCGAGATCGGCATCATCCTGCCCGGCGTGGCAGTGCAGCGGCGGGACGGCATCGACCTGCGGGAGGCGGCCCGGCACGCCGAGGCCGCCGGCCTGGACGGCGTCTGGCACGGCGACCACCTCGCCATCGGCGGGCCGACCCTGGACGCCCCGATCGCCCTGGCCACCGCCGCCGCCGTCACTACCCGCGTCCGGATCGGCACCAGCGTCCTCGTCCCCGCCATCCGTCCCATCGCCTGGGCCGCCAAACAGGTCGCGACCCTCCAGCACGTCTCCGGCGACCGCCTCGTGCTGGGGGTCGGTTCGGGCGGCGGGCCCGGCCAGTGGGCCGCCGCCGGGGTCCCGTACGCCGAGCGCGGTCCCCGTACCGACACCGCGCTGGAACTCCTCCCCCGCCTGCTGTCGGGCCAGAAGACCGAACTCCACGACGAACCCGGCAACCCGCCCGTCGAGCTGGCGCCGCCCGCGACGACGCCCCCGATCTGGGTCGGCAACGCGTCCGGGGTGGCGATCCGGCGGGCCGCCCGCCTGGGTGACGGCTGGTTCCCCTCCCTGATCTCCCCCCGCCAGGTCGCCGAGGGCGCCGAGCTCCTCGCCGCCCTGGCCGCGGAGCACGGCAGGCCGGCCCCGGTGATCGCCATCGGCGCCACCGGCGCACTGGCCGGCGGGCCGTCCCGCGAGGAGATCGCGTCGGGCATCAGCTCCGCGTACGGCCGCCCGATCGGTGAGGTCATCGACCTCCCGCTCGCCGGCCACCCGGAAGAGGCCGCCGAGAGGCTGGCCGCCTACCGGGAAGCCGGGGCGCGGCACGCGATCGTCGGCGTCGCCGGCGACGACTGGCGGGCCGAGGTGGACCGGCTGGCGGAGGTACGCGGCCTGGTCAACCGGTAGCCGGGCCCGCCGCGGGCCCGGCGAGCAGGCGGAGTGCCTGGGCCGTGAACTCGTCGAGCGGATAGAACAGCTCGATGGCCAGCTCCGACAGCGTCACATCGGCCGGCGCGCCGAACGTGGCCATGGTGCTGAACATCGACAACTCGCCGAACGGGCTGCGGATCCTCAGCGGCACCTGGATCGGGCTCGGCGGATGTTCCGCGCCGTCCGGCTCCGACGTCACCGGATAGCGGGACACCTCCTCGTAGAGTGCCCGGAGCGTCTCGTCACCGGTGGCGTCGACCTGGCGGAGCAGCCGCCGCAGCGTGAGCGTGCGGACCTCGCCCAGGTTCGCCAGCCGGGAGGCCAGCCCGTCGGGGTGCAGGGTCAGCCGGAAGACGTTCGGCCGCGGCTCCAGCAGGTGCCCGGGCACGCCGTCCATGAGGACGGACATGGCGCGGTTGCCCGCCAGCACATCCCAGAGCCGGTCGACCACGACCGCGGGGTACGGCTCGTGCGCCGCCAGCATGGCGTCGATCGCCGACCGGACCGAGGCCAGGTAGGCGTCGTCGAGGCTGCTCTCCCGGTAGGCCGGCGCGTAGCCGGCGGCCAGCAGCAGGGTGTTGCGCTCGCGCAACGGGATGTCCAGGGCCTGCGACAGGTGGAGCACCATCGACCGGCTCGGCCGCGCGCGCCCCGTCTCGACGTACGACAGGTGCCGCGCGCTGACGTCCGCCAGGTTGGAGAGGTCGAGCTGGCTGAGCCTGCGGCGCCGCCGCCAGGCACGCAGCTGCGAACCGATCCGGGGCGGCTGCTCCACTTCCATGCCCCGGAGCCTAACGACCGTGACGAGCGGCCATGACCCCGGAGGTTATTGAGTCGACGACCCCGGCGCTGGCACCGTTCCTGTGACCAGATTTTCACCGGGAGGAGATCGACATGACGACGACCAGGACGGACGCTTCTGGACGGCTGCGGCTGATCCTTCGCGTCGACGGTTGGAGCACCGCCGTCTTCGGCGTGATCATGTTGGCCGGCGCTCAGGCGCTCAGCGGCCCGCTCGGCCTGCCGACCTCGTGGTCCATCCCGTTCGGGGTCGCCATGCTGGGCGGCGCCGCGGCCCTCGGCCTCATCGCCGGATATCCCCAGATTCCGCCGCGCCACGCGGCGTTCGTCGTCGGGGGGAACACGCTGTCGTGCGTGGCACTCCTCGTGCTCGCGTTCTCCGGCCTCATCCCGCTCACCGGGCTGGGCGTGGCGTTCCTGCTGACCGGAGCCCTGGTGGTGGCCGTCTACGCGGCGCTCGAACTCATGGGCCTGCGCCGGCTCACCGCCGCCTGAGCCCGCCGCGCTCCTACACGAACTCGCGAACGGCGGCCACCAGCTCCGGCATGGTCCTGACGACGCTCCGCGGCTGCCACTGATCGGAGCGCACGGGGTTGGCCTCGGTGTCGTCGCTCAGGAAAACGATCGTGCGCATCCCCAGCGCACGAGCCGGAACAAGATTGACCGGACGGTCGTCGACGAACACCACCTCATCAGGGGAGAGGCCCAGCGCCTCGATCACCGTCGTGTAGGCGGCTCTGTCGGGTTTGCGGGCCCGCAGATCGGAGCTGACGAACCACCGCCGCACGGGGCCCTCCAGGCCGAAACGCCGGCGTACGAGCTCGGACCAGACAGCCGTGTCATTGCTCAGGCAGGCGAGGCGCAGGCCATCGCCCCCCAGCTCCGCGAGCGCCTCCTGCACGCCTTCGTTGAGCTGGTGCCGCCCGCAGTAATCCGCGTCACGCCCTTCCCGCGACAGCCCGACGACCGACCAGAACCGGTCGGTCGTCATGCTCCCCAGCGTGGCCGAACGGTAGGCGGCGCGGATGTCCTGCTCGGTTCGCCGGCATCCGTGATCGCGCAGGTAGGGGATCAGGACACGACCCTGCACATTGCCGTACCGGTACAGGACACCCATCGCATCGAAGAGGACCACCTTCGGCCGAGGCATGACCAGAGAGTACGCCGCAGCGACCGGCGGTCCAAGCGCGCGACGCCGGCGGATCAACCAGGACAACGGCCGCTTCGAGACCCTCGGCCGGTCCAGGTCCTGCTCGGGCCCTCCATGAGGCGGGCGCCCGCCGCGTCCGTCACCGGCACATGGCGCCGATGAGCCCCGGAAAGCCCGGAAACTCCTCCCGCCCCCCCGCCACGATCTCCGCCGGCGAACGCCGCCTCCCCGGCGCGTGGCGCTCCGCGATCGCCTCGAACGCCGCATCCGGCTGCGTCTCACGGCCCGGGTCGGAGAACGCCTCCGCCGGGCCCAGGCCGTTCGCGAACACCCACAGTAGATCGCCGAGATCGCGGGCTATCACGCCGCATCCGCCCTCGGAACCGAGGTAGACGACAGGCTGCTCAATGATCGCCGCACCAGGCCGAACCAGCCAGAAGCCCACGTAGTCGCCTCCCCCGGTGGTGCCGAAGAAGCGGAATTCGCCGCCGTCGACCTCGTCGTTGCCGGTCCACAGACGAAACCACCACGCCGTCTTCTCCGGCGCCTCGAACCAGTCGTACAGCTCGAAGTCACAACCGCGGGCCTCGTCGGTCTCGTCGTCCCACTCCCACGTGAAGTCCACCTCGGCCACCTCGGCCAGAGCCACGGGCAGAACCAGCTGATCAGGGCTCTTCGTCATCCTGAGAGACTAGATCACCCCAGCGTCGTCTCACCCCGTTCAGGGCCCCTCCTGATCCTCCGCCAGGAACTCCGCGACCAGTTCCGCCGGGTTGGCGGCTCTGGTCAGGGCGAACATCTCGTCAGGGTTGAACATGTCGTAAAGGACCACCGGCAGCGCTCTCCCGAAGGTCCCGACGATCCGGCCATCCGCGTGGAGCCGCCGCGCCAGATCGACGCAGAGTCCGTGGAACTGCTGGTCAAGCCGCTCGCCGCGCTCGTCCCGCTCGTGTTCGGAGAGCTCGTCCTCGTCGTCGTACCAGAGGCCCTGCGCCACCGCCTCCCGCCGGTGCAACTCGGCGCCGGCCGGATCCCGCTCGGGATCGTGGCCGACGACACGGCGCCCCTCCAGCCCCGACGGCGGGAAATACGCGTAACTCCAGCGAGCCTCCCATGCCTCCGGCGGGCTCGGCTCCGCCAGCAGCCGGGCCACCTCGGCTTCGGTGTTGTAGCCGATCGCCACGTACGGGAACCGGGGGTCCTGGTCGACGCTGTCGATCCGGAACGTGACGACGTAAATGCCGGACCCGGCCTCCCTGGGAAACTCCGCCAGGGCGCGCACCGCCACCCGCTCCAGGTGCTGCCGAAATGTCATCGAAAACGCTCCTCAGCGGGCAGCGGCGCGGGAACCCGCTCCTGGCTCGATCTCGGCGACGGACCACCAGAGACGATCATTGATCACAGCATAGGCGAGCCGGAACGCTGCGCATCTCCCCCCACACCGCCTGGTGGCCCGCCTGCGCATCGGCGATGCTGTGACGCGTGGAGTACGTGTCCAGAGTGCCCCGACCGCCCCTGGCCGGGCTGATCGACGACCTCTACTACCTGGAGGGCACGCCGCCGTACCCCCGGCTGATGTTGCCGCCGATGCCCTCGGCGCTGCTCGTC
The DNA here is from genome assembly GCF_052245635.1 of Nonomuraea sp. KM88. NCBI lineage: Bacteria > Bacillati > Actinomycetota > Actinomycetes > Streptosporangiales > Streptosporangiaceae > Nonomuraea > Nonomuraea sp. KM88. Next base: position 397,338 of record NZ_JBQQCC010000008.1, read on the forward strand.
CTCAACCTCGGGGAGCCGTTCCGCATCCGCGCCGTCACCGGCATCGAGACGGCCGCGTACGCCGACGGCTGCGTGATCACCACACCCACACGCGCCTTCGATTTCGGCTACCCGCCGGGCACCCGGTCGGTCGGCGTGCACTTCAAGCCATGGGGCCTGGCGCCGTTCCTGCCGATGCCCGCGGCCGAGCTGTGCGACCGGCCGGTGACGGTGGAGCAGGTCTGGGGCCGCCCTGCCGTCACCGGGCTGCGGGACCGGCTGGCCACGGCGGCCGGTCCGTACGAGATGCTGACGCTGCTCGAGGACGAGCTGATGCGACGGCTCCGCGAAACGGCCGGCCTGGGGCTGGTCCGCCACACGAGCAGCGCCATCGAGGCGGCCGCGGGAGCGCTGGCGATCGGCGACCTGAGCGCGGCGGCCGGCGTCAGCAGCACCCATCTGGCACAGCGGTTCAAACAGCTCATCGGCGTCACGCCGAAGCGGCTCGCCCGCACCTACCGCTTCGCCACCACCGTGTTCGCGATCGACCCCACAGGACCGGTCGACTGGGCCGGCCTCGCCGATCGCGCGGGCTATTTCGACCAGGCCCACTTCGGCCACGAGTTCCGGACGTTCACGGGACTCACACCCACCCGGTACGTCGACGTCCGGCTGCGCTTCCTGCGCGAACACCCCGGCCACGCCCTCGACGTGGGGCCACTGCCGGCCGATTGATTTCTTACAAGAGCCGGCGACCCCCGACCCGCCACCATGGGTACTTCCCGAGCAGAGGAGAGATCCATGGGCAAAGTGGTCATGTACAGCACGGTGTCGGTGGACGGCTTCATCTCGGACAAGAACGACCAGGTCGGGCCGCTGTTCGACTGGATGTCCAGCGGTGACGTCCCGCTGGACGAGACCGGGGACGTGAAGGTGTCGCAGGCGTCCTACGACTACACCCGGCCGTACTGGGACCAGATCGGGGTGACCGTCGTCGGCCGCCACGTCTTCGACCTGACGGACGGCTGGGGCGGCAGGCCGCCGGGCGGGATCGACCACGTGGTGGTGGTGTCGCACCGGCCGATGCCCGAAGGCTGGGATCCCAAGGCGCCGTTCCACTTCGTCGACGGCATCGAGGCCGCCATGGCCAGGGCGCAGGAACTGGCGGGCGAGCGCACGGTCGAGGTCGCCGCCGGGGCCGTCGGCGGCCAGGTGCTGGCAGCGGGCCTCGTGGACGAGGTCGCCATGGACGTCGCTCCCGTCGTGTTCGGATCCGGCAAGCGCTATTTCGGCTCGGTCGACGTGCAGCACCTCCTCGAGGACCCCGACGTGGTGATCCAGGGCACCCGGGTGCTCCACCTGCGCTACCGGGTGCGCAGATAACCGGTCCGAGCGAGTACGGACCTGATCCGCCCAGGGTCAGGTCGGCTTCCGATCAGCCTTCTCCACAGCCCGGGAAGATGGTGACTGCCGACGGTGCGCCAGCCCTGCAAACGAGCCATGACTCGCCCGCGCCAACACCGCAAGAGCACGCAAGATTTCCGGCCGTTCGCCCGGCTCGGCACCCCGGAGCGCGACGATCGCCACGATCGTCATCGCCACGGCAGGAACCGCGACGGCCACAACGATCGCGATCGCGAACACCGACAACTGCATGACCCGCACCCTCCGCCTGCTCAGGTCGAGCAGGCCGGGGCTCAGCTCGACCAGTAATAGCGCACACTGGCAAGCTGAGTTCCCCTCACCTGGCGGGTCTCAGACGGGACTTCGACATCCCATTCGGTTGTCCCGGGGAACGTCTGCAGTCACGAACGATCAACAGGTTGGGGCGCGTTCCATCACCCCGAGGTCTCTCCCGCCCGCCTACGCGGACCGACAACTCCGGGAGTAGCACGCAGGGTTTCCAGGGCCCCCCTGTGTGTACTGTGCCGTGATGACGAAGCTGCCGCCAAGGGATACTCCCCTCACTTGGAGGATGCCTCCCGCACGCCGATCCGTCAACGGCCGAGGGCGAATGCGCGGACCTGCCGATGAGCCTGGCTTCCGGAGCGGCGTCACGCGCGAAGCACGGCGGAGATCGTCATCGGCCCATTCTGACCCATGCGGACCCCGCCAGGAGGCGAAGCGATGGCCGGTGAGGCGGTCGAGGGCTGCGCACGCGCCGATGCGGTCAGCCGCCAACGGTGAACATCGTCCAGTCGTCACCGCAGCCGTCGAACCGGTGGCTACCCTTCTCCTGAAAGTTCAACGACGAACCGATGACCAGGTCCTTCACCGTGCGCGAGACCAGGATCTGCCCCTCCCCGGCGAGGCGCGCGACCTGGTGCGCGAGCTCATATGCCTGACCGACGAGCCGGCCGTCGCGAAACTCCACCTCACCTACGTGCACGCCCGCTCGGAAATCATGAGCGGCCGTTGCGGCACGCATCGCCAGCGCGCACCGGATCGCGCGTGCCGCGCCGTCGAAGGTTGCGACCACTCCTTGTACGTTGGTCTCGACCAAGCTGCCTCGGCTCCGCCCGATGGCCGAGGGAGCGGCTGCATGGTGAGCCGACGCAGCGGCCTCTGACACGGTGGTGATCAGGATCGTGGCGAGCATGCGATTCGTCTCCAGGGGCTGACTCGCCGCTTCTTGAACGAACTGCTCGACGATGTCGGCAAGTTCGCCGACATCGCCGACACCGAGCAGGTGGTCGCCCGACTGCTCCAGATACCGGGCACCCGGCAGGTGTTCGGCAAGGTAGCGTCCGAGATCGGGCCGGCTGATCCGGTCGTTGCGCCGCTGCACGACCAGCACCGGCGCGCTGACAGCCGGCAGGATCTTCCGCACGTCGATATCACGGACCAGGCGAAGCATCCGCAGGAAGGCGCCTGGGCTGACGGACATGCGTTCGCGGCGTGCCAATCCCCGGCGCGCGCTATCCGTGCTCGCGAGGCTCGGCGCGTACCACTCAATGGTGTTGCCCTGTCCCCAGCCGCGCTGGGCGATCTGTTCGAGCGCGGCCAGCATGCCTTCGGAGTCCCCTCCACACGGGTAGTCAGGCGCCCAGGTCCAGCGTGCTGCTGCGCCGAACAGCACCAGACCGGTGACCCGCTCTGGAAAGGTGGCGGCGAACAGGACGCTCATCGGGCCGCCCTCGGAGTAGCCAATCAGCACGGCACGCTTGCTGCCGCACGCGTCCATGACCGCGCGGACGTCGTCCATCCGCTGCTCGAGCGTGTCTTCGCCGGTGGCGGGGTCCGACAGCCCGGTGTCCCGCTTGTCGAAAATGATCAGGCGGCCGGTTGCGGCGAGCCGGCGCATGAAGCCGGCCGTGTTCGGGTCTTCCCACCACAGATCGAGGTGGCTGTAGATGCCTGGCACGAACACGATGTCCGGTTCGCCATCGCCGATCACCTGATAGGCGATGTGACCCGTGCCGTTCCAGACGTACTGCGGGGTCGGCGCGATCCAGCCGTCCTTGTCCGTTCCGATGGCTCGCGGTGCCGGATCGGCGCGGGAGCCAAGGTCCTGCGCGAGTACGCGCCGTTCCAGATCCCGCAGCTCCCGGCTGGGGGACAGGCCGAGCTCGTCAGCCAGCAGTCGGCGAACCTCGCGGTAGACGGCCAGCGCCTCGCCCTGCCGGCCGGCGCCGTAGAGAGCCCGGATGCGCAGCGACCACAGCCGCTCGCGCAGCGGGTGCTCGGCCGTCAGAGCAGCGAGCTCGCCAAGCACCTCGCAGTACCGTCCGCTCATCAGATCCGCCTCGAGACGCACCTCGACGGCGGTCAGCCGAAGCTCTTCGAGTCTCGACCCCTCCGAAGCGACGAAGGGCAAGTCACCCAGGTCCGCCAGCACCGGCCCGCGCCACAGAGCCAGCGCTTCGACCGCCCGCAGACGGGCGGTCATGGCGTCGTTGACATCGAGCGCGGAGACCGCCTGTTCGAGCAGCCTCTCGAATCGGACCGAGTCGAGCTCGTGGCCACCCAGCTCCAGCTGGTAGCCGGGCGGCCTGGTCACGAGGCCCTCCGCCATGCCCGCTATCCGGAGTCTGCGACGCAACTCGCTGACTCTCACATGCAGATTGGCGATCGCCCGGTCCACCTCGAGGCGTGGCCACAGTTCTTCGGCGAACCGGTCAGCGGGCACGACCTGCCCAGCATTCACCAGCAACAGGCCCAGCACCGCCCGCGTTCTCATCCCGCCGAGCTCCAGCCACGCGTTCTCGGCGCCCACCTCGATCGGGCCGAGAATGTTGAACTTCATGCGGCGCCCCCCGCGAGCAATACGTTCAGTATGCGCATGGTAACCGAGTAGTAAGCGGATAGTCAGCCCCATGCGTCACTCTGTTGGTCCAGCCGGCTGGACGGGTCAATCCCCAACAGCAACCGGCGTACGTTCGGCGCATTTCTTACCACCGGAGGCCTCATGAAGATCAAGCCATTCGCCGACATGAGAAGAAAACACCTGACCGCGGTGAGCGTTGCCGCGATCACGACCTCGCTGAGTTTTGCGCTCTCCGGATCGGCACACGCCATCACGGCCCCCGCCACTTCGGCCACCGCCATGATCCGCTGCTCCGTCGGCGGCATGACCGACACCCACGACAGCTCTCCGAAAAAGGTCTACGCCGGCGCGTGGATCAATTGCAAGGCTCCGAGTTTCACACCCCTGAAGCTGCGCATTCAGCTCTTCCGCTCAGGCACACTCGTCGACACCGGCATCTGCGAAGCGTCGAATTACAGCCGATATTGCGATGCCTCCGTCACGGTAACCGACCGCACGTCGGGCAAACAGCGATGGTACGGCAGAGTCAGAGCCTCGTGGGACAGCGGCAGCAAGAGCTTCACCACCAACTCCATCAAGCATTAGATCCAAAAAGAGGTTCCCATGAGCCGGCAGATGACCGCACTCAAGATCACCGTAGCGGCTGGACTCGCGCTCGCGCCGATGAGTCCCGCCAACGCCACGGCAGCCAAATCGACCACAACCGCGAGCGCCGCCAAAGCGACGACAGCGTCCTTCTGCACCGCCTGGGCCCTAGCGGATAGAGTTGACCAGTCCGGAAAAATGTATGGCGCCGGTGGAGTCCGCTGCAAGGGCCGGACAGCCGGACGGTTGACCGTGACCCTTTACCGCAACAACAGCAAGGTCAGATCCGCCAATGAAGCCTGCCCTCGGAATCGCTATTGCAGCGCAAGCACCGGGACCAAACAGAACTCCAGCGGCAGCCAGGAATGGTGCGCGAGGGCGCAATTCCACGACGTCATCGGAGGCGATTACTATATCAAATGGGAGTGCATGATAGCCTGAAAACTCGATGCGGCTGTTTCCGTAGATCCCTTCACGCAGCTCTTCAGCACCGCCGACAGCTCGACGACGGTTGTCAGGCGAGAGGCGCGCCGCCGCGAGCCTGGAAGCCCGGCCGATATATTCCGCCGGCTGCGGGCGACCCCGCACGTGTCGCACCGCGTCAGAACGAACCAAAGGCTCTTCCCGATCATCGCGAAGGGCCTTTGAGCTGGGAGCCGCCTTGGGGATTCGAACCCCAGACCCTTCACTACGAGCAAAATCGAACGAGTGTTCCCAGCCGATCAATAGTCCTCGCTGCCCTGCTCGACTATCCGTTGACGTCCGTCAATGTCCGCGATCGCCTGCCGCCGTTGTCACTGAAAACGTCACAGAAGACTGGCTCCGTTCGCGACTTTCGGCGCCACGTTGCCGGCGCCGCGTGCCGAGATGTTCGTGGGAACCGGCATCACTTGTGGATCTTGCCCGCCGGTGGCGCCGGCGGTAGCTCCGGAGCCCCGTGCACCCTCCGTGCAATCGATCATGAACGAGCCGGGTGCCAGTGTGCGGATCTGCCGATGAGCGCACCCCTGACTTTCGGTGCGACGTCACGTAACGAGCACGGCGGTGAGCATCGAGAGATACGACTCGTGGGCGAGTCGCAGGCCGTCAAGGTCGGACGTCTCGAACCACGCCACAGCGTCATGCTCGTCCGGCGCGGCGTTGACCGGTGTTCCGGTCCACCTGTCGACCAACCAGATCTGCATGTCGAACGTCGCGGTCCGGATCTCATGCATCGGCGGGCCGAGCGGCTCCGATGCCGCGATTCCCAACTCCTCCCGAAGCTCGCGGACAAGGCTCTCTTTCGGATCCTCCCCCTCCTCCACATGACCGCCCGGCAGGTCCCACACGTCGGGATACCAACGGCGTCCGGCGCTTCGATGGCACAGCAACACCCGATCGCCGTCGCGAAGAACGGCCGTCACGATCCGGACCGGCGTCACCTCCGTCAGCATCGGCCCAGAGTACCCTCGACCACTCCACGGCAACCTGGAGGGCTTCGCGCTTACACTCCCCAAGCAGCAGGCAGCCCGGCTGGAGGAAATCTCCCGTGCACAGGAACTCGCCCCGAACAACGGCACGACGAGCACCCGCGCCGCCTGAGCTTCATGGATCCCGGTAGCCAACAGTGGGTCATCTTTCATGACTCTTAGCAGTCATCCATGCCAGGTAAGTAAGTGTCCTACCAGAATCCTTGATCCCGTCTGCGCTGTGACGCCCGCACCGGACACGGCGGCGCAGGAAGGCCGTGGACGTCAGGCGCCGAGCGGGCCGTGCGCCTGCGCCGACAGGTCGTGCCAGTCGGTCCAGGTCTTGAGCCGGTCCGCGTACGTCTGCTGGATCATGGGGTAGAAGTCCTGGCCGAACAGCACGCGCAGAGGCGGGTCGTCGGTGTCCGCGAGGGTGAGCAGCGCCTGGGCAGCGGCGGCCGGGTCACCCGTGGGCTGCTGCGCGTTGGCCGCGAGTTGCCGGCGCAGCTCGTCGTAGGCCGGGTCCATCTGCGCCATGTGGCCGTAGTCGAGAGGGTTGTTAGCGTCCCGGGTGGCGAAGGCGTCCGGCTCGATGATGGTCACCTTGACGCCGAACGCGGCGACCTCGCCGGCGAGGGCCTCGTTGAGGCCTTCCAGGGCCCACTTGGAGGCGTGATAGGCGCCGACGAGCGGCATGGCGACGATCCCGGCCACCGAGGAGAGCTGGATGATGTGCCCGGAGCGCTGCTCGCGCAGGTGGGGCAGGGCGGCCTGGATCACCCACACCGCGCCGAACAGGTTGGTCTCCATCTGGTCGCGCAGCTCCTGCTCGCTCAGCTCCTCGACCGCGCCGACCTGGGTGAAGCCGGCGTTGTTCACGACGACGTCCAGGCGGCCGAAGTGCTCCTTGGCCTGCACCACGCTGTCGAAGACGGCCGGCTTGTCGGTCACGTCCAGCTCCAGCGGCAGCAGCGCGTCGCCGTAGGCGGTGACCAGGTCGTCCAGACTCGCCGTGGTGCGGGCGGTCGCGGCGACCCGGTCGCCCCGAGACAGGGCGGCCTCGACGAAGTTACGGCCGAGCCCGCGCGACGAGCCGGTGATGAACCAGACCTTGTTCATGATGTCCTTCCGTCCCCGTCCAGGCCGCGGTAGTCGTGCGGCGGTCACCGCGCGCCAGGCCGGGGCGATCACTCATGGAGATGTGCGCCGCGCGGAAAGTTCGCGCGGCTCCTGACCAAACATGAGGCGCCGGCGCCCCCTTCCCCGTGACAGCGCCGCCGTGTGACATGCGCCACCGTCACGGATGTCACACGGCGGTGCAGCGCGGCGGCTTGCGCGCGAAATCGAGAGCGGACAGGCAGGACCCGGCCCGCAGGGTTCCACCGCCGCGCCGCACGCAGGCGATGCATGCAGGACCATGAACGGTTATCCGAGCATCACGAGGCCATGGTCCTGTGGGCCATGATCATCCCCATGGGGCGACGACTCGCACGATCCGCGTCTCCCACATCGACCTGACGATCAGCTTGTACACGGGCACTTAGACACTCAGAAGCCCTCCGGATAATCCCGGAGGGCTTCTGACCTGGAGCCGCCTTCGGGATTCGAACCCGAGACCCCTTCATTACGAGCAAAATCGAACGCACGTTCCTATACGGCGGAAAGCCCCGGCTGGCCTGTTCGGCTGTCCGCTGGCGTCCGTCAACGTCCGAGATCGCTTGCCCTCGTTGTCACTCAGAACGTCACCCAGTACGCGAAGCAGATCGGCGCTTCGCGCGCCATTCCGGAGCCGTGCTTCGCACGGAGAACCGCTGCAACATGGTGCAGCCTGCTTCTACCGCGCGCAGCGCTATGAGGCGCGCGAAGCGCCGTTCAGATCTTGAAGCTGTTCAGGGACAGCAGGGACACCCGCCGTAGAGCGTGTCCCTCATGAACATAAACGTTTGCGCTGGTCAGACGGCGAGCAGGGACAGCGGGGACGCCAGGGACACACATCGTGGTCGCGGCTTCGCGAATCGCTGCTGGGGTAGAGGGCTGGCGAGGATGTCTTGCGAAGCGTGGCGCGGACAGACCCGGAATAAAGCGGGCTCGATCCCCACATCCGCCTATTTATCCCCGAAGGCCCCATAAGCGCCTCTCTATAACACGCATCGGAGTATGGCGTATTACGTTACTGTGATGGACAGAGATGACTCTAGAGACGCCGTTCTAGCCCGCACCGACCATGTATGGCTAGAGGTCTACAATGCGCTCACCAACGGCATCAAGACTGCTATCTACCTGCACGAAGTCGCGGAGTGGGATTTCCGGGACGACAAACACTTATACCAGCATATGATCCGCCGAAAAGCGATCGAGGCATTCAAATCTCTCGCGCCAGAGGGTGACACTGCATTGGACCAGAGCGACGCTACCGACCTGCCGATGAGCGGGCTCATCCTCGCACTCGAACAAGACATAGTCCGGATATGGCACATCGCGACTGCCGACATCCCCAAACCGACAACACCTGCCAAGCTTGAGTTCGTGGACCAGCCAGCCAGCGGCCAAGCCAGCTTGTTCGACCCCCACGAGTTCCTTGGACGCCTACGGCGGCGCAAACCAGAGCTCAACCACCTGATCTTACGCTGGACGGTCAAAGATCACGAGATCGAGCGGTACGAACTGATTCGGCCAGCAGGGACCTGGAAGGGAAGGGTGGCCATCGACTGGAGAAAGGACCTGCTCTCACGCTTCAGACAGCCACCAGGCAAGCCGGAACGCGGTAGCCAGGGTTGAGTGTGAAGCCGAGTCCGGGCAGGTCACTGTCCTTCCAGAACGGCGGGGACGGCCTTACCCGCGAACTGTTCCGCGCTGGTTGGGCGCTCTTGCAGGTCAAGTCCCCCTTCAGGGACAGAGGGGGACATCAGAGACACTCACCTGAGACGCGGGTGTGCATGCGCGCACCCGTCCGATGGTCTTAACGCGGTTCAAGCCGTCGTAGGGGCTACTACCGATTCCGGCTGCCCCTGAAACAAGTGCGTCAGGGTGTGTTGCCGTCCACTGGGTGGCCGTCCTCGGGAGGCTTCGGACCGGCGAACGAGCCCAGGCCTGGGACCGTGTAGATCACGCCTTCCTCGCGAAGGTGCGCGATCACCTTTCGCGCCGTTCCGCGCGCGATGCCGAACTCCTGGACCATCGATTGCTCGGAGTCCACCAGGTCGCCCGGCGACATGGCCGCGATCCGCCGGCACATCTCGTCGGCCACCTGTCGCCACACGGGACGATCCTTCCGGAACTCCATCACAGCTCGACCGTAAGCAGGCGTGGACGTGCTCGGAAATGCAGCTACGTTCATGAACGGGCATGTACGTGTATGAACGTGTGGCGGTAGAGTCAGCGCATGGCCAAGTTGGAGCTTCCCGACTTCGACGCGTGGCAGGAGGAGTCCGGCATGTACAGAGCGAGACACAAGAGGACGAAGCAGGAGATCGAAGCCGACACATGGCGTCGACTCGAACTGCTCGCGTGCGCGTACAGATCGGGGTCATGCTAAGTGAGTCCGCCGGTGTCCGCGATTCCTGATCAACCGCTGGACATCGACTGGAGCGCCTACGACGCACGAGGGACACGCTCCCGCGTCCGGGAGTTCGTGACACGCGGCGCGATCGAGTACGAACTATGCCTTGAGGGTGGGCAGTACGTCATCCGGCGAACCGACCGGCGGCGCGCGAACCATCCCACGGTCGTCGAAGCTGGCCGAAACCAATGCCGTCAGGCCATGCTTGAGCTTTGGCGGCTCATCGTCGAGGGATACGCCGACTAGGTTCGGTCACCTCACCCACGCTGCATGACCTGCGCAAACGATGGCCGTGCAGGCAAGGATCTTCCGGAGAGTTCGGCGCAAGTTCAGCGTGGGGGCGGCACAGGGTCATGCCGCCGGACCGGCAACGGAACCCACCCTGGGATATGGAGATCACCCACCCGATTAACTGGAGGTTGAGACATGGTTCTTCCTCTCCGAGGTACCGCCTTCCTTGACCAATACGACGCTGCCAGCACCGACGCGCGGAGAGGTCTGGGGGCGGCGATCTCACTTGCAGGGCCATGTCATCCCTGGCCTGCTGGGCACGTGGCCCAGCTCCAGCGGGCCGTACGCGCACGAGTCGGCGAGGCCTGCTCCCATCTGACGGCGCCGACGGTGATACACGCGGCCGTATGGGCGCCGGGCCGGCTCGTCTGCGCAGCCTGCACCGCCCACCTTGTTGCCGCCTCACCTGCATGTGATCACTGCGGCAAGGTCACGGACCGCGTCCGCACAGGTCTATGTGTCGTCGGCCCCATCCAGCTCGCCTTTCGGCTGTGCCCTGCCTGTACGGCCGGCATGGGAAGCCCGTGAGCCGCATCTCGCCGCAGCTGGCATATGACTGGGAGGTGTTCCACAGCGCCGACGACACGTCCGAGGTCGGCTCGGCCGGCACCTGCCGCAGTGAACTCGGCGCCACGGTGGCGCTAAGTGTCGCTATGACACAACCCGGAGCATGCTGGGGGCGAGTCGTGAGGCGTGACGTGCAACTTGATCAGGCCGAAGACGCATGGCGAAGCGCCGTCATCCGCTTCGCCGAACGCAGCTCCACAGGAGCAGTCCAGTGGACGCCACGGCTCGATACGTGATCGCTCACGCCGTTGCACTCGAATAGCGCCTGCCTTAATCTGATCATTAATGAAAAATTCGCCCGATGAAACTCTCCAACTAGACGTTGTCGACTGCGAGGGCAGAACCACGGCGGCAACACTCAGGCTCTATAACTCAGTTCCAGCCCGGCTCACACTTACCTGCCAGAATGTCCTACTGGATGTGGACGGCGATGACCTATACATTTGCCTTTTCCATCTCCGCCGCCGGTTAGAAGCCGAAGGCTTAAACCTCTGCTGTCAAGGAGCACGAGCGAATGTCGGCCCATCAGGCCTACTTCGACAATTCACCAACGGTCGCATGGGATACGTCTTGGCGTCCACACGTCCATTCGAGGAAGTCGACTTGTTCGCACCCGCCCAGCCCCACGAGATCGCTTCGCTCGAGCAACAACGTGAAACCATCTTCCGTTTTTATGGGTGGCTTCAAGATCCAGGCATAGCCGGGCAGAAGAAGCCCAGCTCAGAGCCATGATCGCGGTCGAGGCCTTCGGTGATCAGTTGTTGACACCACGGGGGACAACCCTCAGTCCGGTCGAGCGGTCTTCTACACTGGCATTCCCGTACCCGAAACCCCTGATCTGCCGAGGAGTCCGGCCTGGATGTCTGATCGATCAGGCCCCGACCCTGAAGCCGAGTGGTGGACGACGTCCGACGTCGCCGCCTTCCTTGGTGTGCGGGTAGCGACCATCAGCACGTATCGGCGTCGCGGGCAGATGCCCGAACCGGATCTCACGGTGGGCCGCACTCACGTATGGAAGCCGAGTCGCATCGTCAGCTGGCATGAGTCGAGGCCACGGCCCGGAGTCGGTGGGCGTCCTGTCCCCTCAGCCGGTTCGGAGGGCCAGGACTGAGTCACCTCTCCAGCTGGGCGCGCAACTCTTCGGCTGATATCGCACAGCGGAATCCGGTGTCGTCGTCCATCATGAGCGGCGAGGCGTCGTTGAATTTCGATGGCGTCGCCCGGAAGAACGGACTCGTGAAGGCGCTCCCCTTGAGTTCGTACCTCACCGGGTCTTCCTGACTGCGAGTCGAGCACCATTCCCAGGTATTGCCACACATGTCGTAGACGCCGTACACGCTCACACCGCTGTGGTACGTGTCGCGGCAAGACCAAGACCGAAGCCAAGGAGAAGCTCAAGGAGGTGCTCAGGGACTACGAGGACGGCCTGACCCTCGCGAAGGGAGACGCCACGGTAGAGCAGGCGGTCAACGACTGGCTCAAGTACGAACTGAGCCGGCGGGACAAGGCCACCTATGAAGCAGGGCAGATTATGTGCCGAGTCCACGTCATCCCGGCCCTGGGCAAGCGGAAGCTCCGCGAACTCAGTGCACAGGATGTGGATAAGTGGCTGGCGGACAAGGCCGAGACGCTGAGCACGAGCACACTTCGGCTGATCAGGTCCTACCTCAACCGATCGGTCAAGCGTGCGATGACCCGAGACCTGGTGAAACGCAACGTGGTGGACCTCTGCTCAGTTCCGCGCGGTCAGGAAGGTCGCCCGTCCAAGGCGCTCACGCTCGCACAGGCAGAAGGCTTGCTCAAGGCCGCAGAAGAGACCCGGATGCTTGGGTACCTTGTCATGGCCCTGCTCACCGGCGCACGTACTGAAGAACTCCGAGCGCTGACATGGGACCACGTGGACTTGACAGGCGATCCCGACGCTGACCCGGCCGTACCGCCGTACGTGGCTGTGTGGCGGTCCGTCCGTTCCGGTGGGGACACCAAGACCCGCAAGTCTCGGCGCACTCTGGCGCTGCCACAACGCTGCGTAGAAGCGCTCAAAGCGCATAGGACTCAGCAGGAGGAGGACAAGAAGACAGCAGGCGAGCGATGGACGGAACACGGGCTCGTGTTCGCCTCGACCGTGGGCACACCCCTCGATGCCCACAACGTGCGGCGCGCGTTCCGCGCGGTGATCGCCAAGACCGACCTCGACCCCGACGAGTGGGCACCCCGAGAGCTGCGACACAGCTTCGTGTCCCTACTCTCAGACCAGGGCATCCCGCTGGAGGAAATCTCCCGACTGGTCGGTCACAGCAGCACGTCGGTAACAGAACTCGTCTACAGAAAACAGATCCGTCCTGTTCTCCAAGCGGGCGCGGTGGCGATGGACGAAATTTTCCGCCGTTAACAGTACCGGGCCTGGCCAGTCACCGCACTTTAGTCAAGCCTCTCAAAGCTCGGTCGAGGCGCGATAACAGAGGTGCGCTTCTCATTGATATGGAGCCACGGAGGCGCCTCGACCGAGACGAGCTTATGCTCCACTCCAACGAGGTCTTGCTGTGCCGCTTCGTTCAGGGCACCCTCGATGTCAATCACCTTGGCTGTAGGGTACTTTTCCAATTGTTCCTGAAGACGCTGCCCCTTGGCAGTTGGCTTCAAGAAGTACGGTGGCCGCTCATGCTTCCCCATGGTGTAGACAGCAGCAGCCACGGACGCATACGCATCATTGAAGAGTCCCATGAAACCGTTAGGGTCCGGGAATGCCACGACCCACATGTTCTTCCTCTTGTCATAGCGCACGCCCGGAGCCAGATTTGGGGCCTCAGGAACGATTCCGATACGGAGACCACGGCCGGGCTCAAGCAATTCCCAGTTGCTCTTAATGGTTGTTGCCGCGAACCGAAGCGATGCCTCATTGCTCAGGAAGAGGTCAGTCTTCCATACCTGCTTCACCCTATCGGGCAAGATAGGTTTCGCTAGTTTTCCTTGCGCAGCAACCGTGACCCAGGGGCCGAATGCGAAGGGCCTTCCACTTCCATCAGGAAGAAGGACCGCCTCATTTCCTGCATTCTCAACAACCGCGTCCAGGAACCCCAGGTATTTGGCGCGCTCATAGCCGAATAGCAGCGAGGTTGGCTCGGATGCGCCCTTGAAAAGACGCGGCGAGGCCTTAGCCAGGGCAGTTGCAACCAATTCCGTTGTGGTCGGCTCCTTACCCAGGATGGCTTCATGGACGGCCCACTCGAACCCGTCCCCCCTCATCCCCTTGTCCCGCTCAAGCCGGGCTACCTTCGAGAGCTGCCGCATCGTTACGTCGAAACGGTCGCAGTTGAGGTCTGTCAGGTCGTCGCCCGTCAGCTGATCTAGCTGCGCGCGGATGATGGAGCGAGCTACCGCATAGAGAGCGCGCCCGTACTCGTCCACGGGCTGACGCTGAGACAAGAAGGTTACATCCCCCACAGGGCACGACTTTACTCTCTTGGCCCCACCGGCGCCCGTTGTTCAGCACCCAACCGGGGCGTAGCGAGCTCTGCTCGGCGAGGTAGTCACCCACTTAGACGCCCAGAAGCCCCTCAAGATCCCTTGAGGGGCTTCTGACCTGGAGCCGCCTTGGGGATTCGAACCCCAGACCCCTTCATTACGAGTGAAGTGCTCTGGCCGACTGAGCTAAGGCGGCGTGCCGTACGGCGTGACAGAGTCTACAGGAGCCCGAAGGGTTCTCGCTCCCACCTATTGCCCCGGCTCCCCGTACGTCGAGTCGTACGCCTTCCGCGGTCCGCACACGCTCGCCTTCGAGCAGGCGCACCGTCGCCCCCCGTCGTTGAGCCGCACCACCACCGAGTCGGACGGTACGTTGTGCCCCACCACGGTCCCGGGGCCTTCCGGGGTTTCCACGTTCGTCCCCACTCGGGGCGCCGAGGCGCGGAACTCCTGGTAGAGGGGGTGTTCGTACTTGAGGCAGCACATGAGCCGCCCGCAGGCCCCCGCGATCCGCAGCGGGTTGACCGGGAGGTCCTGGTCTTTGGCCATGCGGACGGACACCGGCTCGAAGTCCTTGAGGAACGTCGCGCAGCACAGGTCGCGCCCGCAGGGGCCGATGCCGCCCTGGAGGCGCGCCTCGTCCCTGGGGCCGATCTGCCGGAGTTCGACCCTGGCCCGCAGGTTGCGGGCCAGGTCGCGGACGAGGGCGCGGAAGTCGACCCGGTGGGGCGCAGAGAAGTAGACGGTGAAGACGTTGTCCTCGTCGAGGTAGTCGACGCCGACGACCTTCATGGGCAGGGTGTGCCGTTTGATGAGGCGTTTGGCCACGCTGCGGGCTTCGGCCCTGCGGCGTTTGTTGGTTTCGTCGCGGGCGAGGTGTTCCTCCTCCGCCGGCCCGGCGCACACCGGCAGTCCGTCGATGTCCTCGCTGCTCCATTGGGGCGCCCACACGCACTCCGCCACCTCTGGACCCGAGTCGGTGGGCACGAGCACCTTGTCGCCCACCTTGGGGCTGTGCCCGCCCGGGTCGAGGTAGTAGAGCCTTCCGTAGCGGGTGAAGCTCACGGCCATGATCATTCCCATGGGCTCGAGCTCGCCTCCTTGACCGGCATCGGGGATCTTGCGGCCTTCCCTTGCCACATTACGTGTCCGTCCGCGCCGAAGGTTAGGGCCCCTTGGAGCACGCTTCGGCCGCCGGCAGGTCCAGGCCGTACCTCTCCAACGCGATCTGCTCGCGGGTGCACGCGTGGTCGACGACCTGGGCCACCCCTGGTTGCCGCTTGAGATCGCTGACCACGCGGGACCGGTCGGCTGTGGCGCGCATCGTCAGCCTGAAGGACTCGGGCATGTCCTCCACCTCGGTGGCTTCGACGAGGGTTCTGTTGCTCTTGTACGAGCTGAGGAAGTTCCTGTACGCCGCCTCCTGGTCCTCGAAGAAGAACGACTCGACCTCGGGCATCTGCGCGATCATCTGCTCGACGGCCTCTTTCTGTGCCTTCGTCGCCGCCTTGCCCTCCTTGGTGACGCTTCCGGAGGTGCGCTGCGCCCCGCACGCGGGCATGGCCGAGCCGTCAACGCAGATGAAGACGGAGATGCGCTGCGTTTTCTCGTTCATGGCCGGAAGGTCATAGAGCCTCGCCGGCTCGGAGAGCTTCGCCACACCGGGCAGTGCGTGCAGTGGCCCGACCGTCTGCCGCAGATCGGTTCCCTCATGAACCTTCACCCTGAAGGACGGCAGAATGTCGGTGGGCTTGACGGCGGCCAGCAGCGCCTTGTTCTCCGCGTACTCCTGCCGGAACCTGCCGTAGGCGGCCTCATCGCTTTCGAAGGTCATCACCTCGACGTCCGGCGACCGCCGTATCGTCTCCTCGATCGTTCTGGTCTGCTCGGGGTCGGCTGCTCGCCCCTGGCACGGATCTTTCTGCACCGACTCCGTACACAGGAAGATTGCGAGGTCTGTCTCCTCGGGGGGGAGGGATTCCGGGTTCGTGGCCACCGCGTAGTCCACCTCGCCCGGCCCGCCCAGCCCCACTGCGGTCGCCGTCCCCGCGAGCACGACCGCCGCGACCGCGATGAGCAGCCGGTGGTTCAGCCGGAAGCGCCGCTCCGGCGCACGCAGCGGCCTGAGCGTGCTGGGGTCGAGCGTGGCGCCCGCCTCCGTGAGCGCCTCGCGCAGCCGGTCTTCGGTCGGGCTGTGGTTCATGATTCCTCCCCGAGTGCCCGGCCGAGTGCGGCGAGCCCCCGCGCGATGGTGGATCGGGCCGTGCCGGCGCTGATCCGCATGGTGTCGGCGACCTCCTGGTCGGTGAGGTCGAAGTAGTAGCGCAGGGTGAGGGCCTCGCGCTGCCGGCGCGGCAGCTCGCGCAGCGCCAGCAGCACCTCGCGCCGTTCCTCCCCGAGCATCGCGGCGCTCTCCGCCGACCAGACAGGCGGTTCGTACGGCACCGCGCGCCGGAACGCGGTCGCCCGCCTGCGCAGCACCGACCGGCACCCGTTGAGCACCGCGGAACGTACGTAGGCCAGCGCCTTGTCGGCGTCGCGCAGCCTGCCCCGGCCGGCGTGGGTGCGGGCGAACGCCTCCTGCACGACGTCCTCGGCGCTGGCCTGGTCACCGAGCATGATCAGGGCCAGCCGTACGAGGCCGATGTGGTGCTCGGCGAAGATCGACGCCACGTCCACGCGCTGCCGGGCGAGGGCTTCCTGTTGGGTGAGCAGTTCGACTTCCACGTAACAGAGACGCCTGGCGGCCTCGTCTGCTGCTTCTGTCACCCGGTCATCTCATGGGCGGAGCGCCAGCATCATGGCCTCGATCGCGATCTGGGGGTTGACGTTGGCGGCCAGGCGTTCCCGGCACTGCATGATCGCGTCTATCCGCCGCAGCGTCTCCTCGGGGGTGGACGCCTTGGCCAGCTGGTCGAGGTCGAAGCGGATGTCGTCGTTGGCCAGCTCGATGGCGGCGCCGAACTGCATGGCCAGCACGTCGCGGTAGTAGGACACCAGCTCCAGCAGCGCCGAGTCCAGCGAATCGCGTTTGATGCGGGTGGCCCGGGACTTCTGCCGGTCCTCCAGCTCCTTCAGCGCGCCCGCGCCGCCGCGTACGAGCCCCCGGTTGAGCCCTTTGCCCGTGGAGCCCTCGCCGTAGATCTTGCGCAGCTCGGCGGTCTCGTTGTCGTTGAGGGCGGCCGTGGCGGCGGCGGCCTCTTCCTCGGCCGTCTTCACCAGCCGCTCGGCCGCGGCCACGCACTCGCCGACCCCCGTCAGCGCGCGTGGAATGCTCAGCACCGCCTCGCGGCGTGCCCTGGCTCCCTCGTCGAGGGCCAGTGCCCGCGCCCTGCTGACGTGCCCCTGGGCGGCTCTGGCGGCGAACCTGGCGATGTCGTGCGGCACGCTGTCACGGGTGGCCAGCACGTGGGCGACGGCACCCGTGGCGGGTGTGGTGAGGGTGACCAGCCGGCAGCGGGACCTGATGGTGATCATCAGGTCGTCGGGCGCGGGGGAGCACAACAGCCACACCGTGCGAGGCGGCGGCTCCTCGATGGCCTTGAGCAGGGCGTTGGCGGCCGACTCCGTGGCCCGGTCGGCGTCTTCGAACAGGATGACCCGCCACCGGCCCTGCGTGGGCGCCCCGGCCGCGCGCAGGATGAGCTCGCGGGTCTGCTTGACGCTGTAGGACAGGCCTTCCGGGCGTACGGACTCCAGGTCGGGATGCGAGCCGATCAGCACCTGGTGGCACTGGTCGCAGTGGCCGCAGCCGGCGGCGGGGCACAGCAGCGCCGCGGCGAAGGCGCGGGCGGCCTCTTCCCTGCCCGATCCGGGCGGGCCGGTGAACAGCCAGGCGTGCGTCATGCCCGCGCCGCGCCCGCCCCCGATGACCTCGCCGGCCGCCGCCGCGGCCCGCGAGAGCACGGCGGTGGCTTGGTCTTGACCGACCAGGTCAGCGAAAACCGTCACGAGGCAAGGCTAGTCGCGGATGGCGGGCATCGTGCCGGTGGCGTCTTCTGACTCCCTCGGCACCGGGTCGGGCAGGATCTCGTGGATACGGTCCTGGATCTGGCGGGTGAGCACCTCGGCCGGCAGGGTGCCGTCGACCACGAGGTAGCGCTCGGGCGCCGCGGCGGCCAGCTTGCGGAACTCCTTGCGCACCCGCTCGTGGAACTCCAGCGGCTCCGCCTCGATGCGGTCGGCCGCACCGCCCAGCCGGGTGAGCCCCACCTGGGGCGGCGTGTCGATGAGCACGGTCAGGTGCGGCACCAGCCCGCCGGTCGCCCAAGCGTTGATCTTGGACACGTCCTCGGGGTCGAGCGCCCGGCCGGCGCCCTGGTAGGCCAGCGACGAGTCGACGTAGCGATCGGTGACCACGAGCGAGCCGCGGTAGAGGGCGGGCCTGATCACCTTCTCCACGTGCTCGGCCCGGTCGGCGGCGTAGAGCAGGGCCTCGGCACGGGCCGACAGGCCGCGCTCGGCCGCGTCGAGCAGGATGGCGCGCAGCCGCATGCCGACCTTGGTGGAGCCGGGCTCGCGCGTCTGCACGACGTCGTAGCCCTGGTCGCGCAGCCAGATGGCGATCAGCCGCGACTGGGTGGTCTTGCCCGACCCTTCGCCGCCCTCGAACGCCACGAACAGGCCCGGCACGTGCTCGGCCCGCTCGGTGCCCAGCCGCTCGCCCCGCACCGCGGCGATCAGGTCGGCGGTGAGGGGCACGCCCTTCCTGTCGTCCATGTGGCGCAGCGCGAGGAGGCCGACGGCGGTCGCGAGCACGCCGCCGATCAGCAGCACCAGGTTGGACCCGTCGAACTGGTAGGCGAACTCGCCCAGGTCGAGCACGTGCACGCCGAAAATCGCCGCCGCCGGGTTGGCCACGGCGACCACGAGCAGGAGCGTCACGCGCGCGGTGGACTGCAGGAACGCGAACGTACGGCCGCGCAGCCCGTCTTCGACCTCGAGCCCGATCAGCGTGTAGCCGATGATCCAGGCGATGCCCGCGCACGCGCCGAGCACGACGGTCAGCATGACCACGATCGGCAGGTTGTGCACCAGCGCGATCGTGACGAGCACCAGCCCCGCCACGGTGATGGCCAGGCCGAACAGCCGCCTGCGCGACAACTGGCGCAGCAGCCTGGGCCCGAAGAACATGCCCAGCGCCATGCCGACGAAGACCGCGCCGAACACGACGCCGTAGGCCGCGTCGCCGCCGCCGAGCGCACCGACGTAGATTTTGGCGACGCCGACCACGGCCCCGCCGGCGGCGAACGCGCCCAGCATGCCGATGATGAGGCCGCGCACCATCCGGTGGCCGCCGACGAACCGCCAGCCCTCGATGACCTGCTTGAGCACGGACGGCGTGGAGATGGCGCCGTCACGCTTGGGAATGCCGCGCAGCGTGAAGATCAGGAAGGCCGACACGAGGTAGGCGCAGGCGTTGACGATGAGCGCCAGCCCTGTGGCGTCGCGGCCGGACAGGAACGGCACCGTGCTCGTGACCACGTCGCCCACCACGGACAGCGCGGCGAAGAGCATGGCGGCGATCGGCGCGGTGCCGTAGGTGACCAGCAGGTTGAGCTGGTTGGCCGACTCGAGCTGCTCCTTGGGCACCAGGTTGGGGACGGTGGCGTCCTTGGCCGGGACCCAGAACAGGTTGATGCACTCGACCAGGAGGGTCGCGATGATCACCCACTGGTAGCTGTGCACGAACGGGATCGACAACACGATGGCGAACCGGGCGAGGTCGGCCGCGAACATCGTCAGCCGCCGGTCGAACCTGTCGGCGAACACCCCCGCGAGCGGCCCGAGCAGGATGGCGGGCAACATCTTGGCCACGAACACGCCGCCGATGGCCAGCGACTGCACGCGGTAGTCGTCCTGCATCAGGTTTCCGGCCAGTGCGGTCAGCGCCAGGATGTTGAGCCAGTCGCCGAGACTGCACACCGACATGGCGGTCCACAGCCGCCGGAATGGCGCATTGGCCAGCACGTGAGCCGGGCGGCGTCGGCCAGGGGCAGTCATGATTTCAGCGTATCCAGGTGTTGACCGGAAGCGGGCAGTCGGGAGAGAAGCCGGAAATGCCCGGCTGCTCGTGGCTGAGGGTATTACGTCCGCGGGCTGGTGCGCAGGTTTCGCACCTCGAAAGGGGCCCCAAATCCATCATCAATTGACAGCTCCGGCCTCATGTCGCGCCGCCTCCACCAATGGCCGCCATTCGGCGCGGATGTCGGGCGGCAGCTCCAGCTCGTCGAACAGCTCGACCAGCAGCACGCCGTCGACGTGGTCGAGCAGCTCCTGCGGCCCGCCCTCGCACAACAGCGTGGTGTAGGCGACCCGCCGCTGGTCGCGGTCGGCCAGGTCGTGGGCGTGACCGCGCAGCCGCACGACGCCCAGCGCCGCCGCGACCGGCAACCGCCGCAGCCGGCTCGGCACGTGGAACGTGCGCCCGTCGCCGCGCACGCGCGCGGCGAACTCGACCTTCGCCTCCAGCACCAGCCGGAACCCGGCGGCGTCGAGAATGCGCCCGGCCGTCTCCAGCGTCGGCGACTTCCTGCCGTGCTCGTAGGCCGACAGCGTCGTGCGCGAGGTGCCGCTCACGCTTGCCAGGGCTTTCTGGTTGAGGCTCGCGGCATGCCTGGCCTGCTTGAACAGCAGGCCGCCGCGCTCGGCCCAGAGCGCGACCTCCTGCCGCAGCACACGCTCCACCGGCGACGAACCCACGGCGCACCTCCGACTCGTATCCGGTCGGATACTGTACGCCATCATGGCCCTAGGTGACCAGCGGATTGCGGAAAGTCAGACGCGCAACTCGAGCATCGTGATCTCGGGCGGAGCCCCCACGCGCACCGGCGGCCCCCAGAAGCCGGCGCCCCTGGTCACATAGACCGGCACGCCGTCGACCGTGGCCAGCCCCGACACCACCGGCTGCTGCAGCCCCACCACCAGGTTGAACGGCGCGAGCTGGCCGCCGTGCGTGTGCCCCGACAGCTGCAGGTCGACGCCGTGACGGGCGGCCTCGGCGACCTGGATGGGCTGGTGGGCGAGCAGCACGGTGCTCCTGCCCGCCGCGCGCCCGCCGAGAGCCCTGTCGAAGTCCGGAGGGTCGCCCGCGTCCGCCCCGCCGACGTCGTTGACGCCGGCCAGGTCGAGCACGGCGCCCTGGTGCCGGATCTCCACGCGTTCGTTGCGCAGAGAACGTACGCCAAGCTCCGCGAGCTCCTCGATCCACTCGCCGGGGCCTCCGGACACGTAGTACTCGTGGTTACCGGTCACGAAATAGGCCCCGTAGCGGGACTCCAGGCTCTTGAGCGGCCGGGCCAGCGGCCCCAGCTCGGCGACCGGCCCATCCACCAGGTCGCCCACGATCGCCACCACGTCGGCCTCCAGGCCGTTGATCATGCGGACGATGCGCTCGGTGTGCCGCAGCCCCGTAAGCGGCCCCAGGTGTACGTCGCTCACCACGGCGAACCGCAGGCCGCTGAGCCGGGGATCCAGCTTCGGCAGCGTGACCGCGACCCGTTCGGTCACGGGGTCGCCCAGAGCGGTCGTCACGCCGTACCCGACCGTGCCCAGCGCACCCACGCCGGCGACCGCGGCGGTGGCCCGCCCCAGGAAGAGCCGCCTGCTCATCGGAGCCGCCTCCACCGCGGGAGGCGCGACCGGCTCCTCCTCGGCGGGGCCGCCGGCCCCGGCGAGCACCGGCACCGGCTCGGGCTCGGGCGACGCGCTCCGCGGAGCGGCCCGGCGCGACAGCAGCGCCACCACGGCCCGCGGGATCTCCAGCACGACCAGGAAGACGACCAGGTAGAACATCACGGCCACCCAGAGGTAGCCCGGCCAGGCGAGCCAGTGCCCCCACTCCACCCGCGAGCCCGCGAAAGCCGCGGCCACGAGCAGCACCATGCCCACCAGGCCCCAGGTCAGCGCCTTGCGCAACCGCCCGGGGCCCGTCGTCGAACGCACCATCCGATGCCACAGATAGAAATGCGCGAGCGCGACGACGCCCAGAAACATCAGGACGAACAACACATACTGATGTTACTTACGACTTGGTCGCCTGCTTCTTCGCGGTGGCCTTTTTCGCCGGAGCCTTCCTCGACGACTTCTTCGGCGCGGGAGCCCGCTCACGACGCTCGGCCAGCAGCTCCGCCGCCCGCTCGATCGTGATGTCCTCGACCGTGTCGCCCTTGCGCAGCGACGCGTTCGTCTCGCCGTCGGTGACGTAGGGGCCGAACCTGCCCTCCTTCACCACGACCGGCTTCTTGGAGTTGGGGTCGTCGCCCAGCTCCCGCAGCGGCGCCGCGGCCGCGGCCCGCCGGCCGCGCTGCTTCGGCTGCGCGAACAACTCCTTGGCCTTCTCGATGGTGACCGTCAGCAGGTCTTCCTCGGAGGCCAGCGAACGGGAGTCGGTGCCCTTCTTCAGGTAGGGGCCGAACTTGCCGTTGTAGGCCACGACCTCCTCGCCGTCGAGCTCGCCCACAGGCCTGGGGATGGACAGCAGCTTGAGCGCGTCCTCGAGCGTGATCGTGTCGAGCGACATCGACTTGAACAACGAACTCGTACGCGGCTTCGGTGCATCCGCCTTCTTGCGCTTCTTGGGAGCTTCGTCCTCGGCCGGCTCCGGCAGGACCTCCGTCACATAAGGCCCGTAACGGCCGTCCTTCGCCACGACCGTGTGGCCGGTCGCCGGGTCCTTCCCCAGCTCCCTGTCACCCGTCGGCCGCGAGAACAGCTCCTCCGCCTTCTCCGCCGTCAGCTCGTCGGGCGTCATGTCCTCGGGCACGTTGACCCGCGAGCCGTCACGGTCGAGATAGGGGCCGTAACGTCCGACCCGCAGCACGATGTCGGTGCCCTTCACCGGGAACGAGCTGATCTCCTTGGCGTCGATGTCGCCGAGGTCGGTGACCATCTCCTTCAGGCCCTCGTCGCCGTCGACACCGTAATAGAAGCGCTGCAGCTCCGGCACCCGCTCCGCCCGGTCGTTGGCGATGTCGTCGAGCACCTTCTCCATCTCGGCCGTGAAGTCGTAGTCGACCAGGTTGCCGAAATGTTGCTCGAGCAGGTTGACCACCGCGAACGCCAGGAACGACGGCACCAGGGCCGTGCCCTTCTTGAACACGTAGCCGCGGTCGAGGATCGTGCCGATGATCGAGGCGTACGTCGACGGCCGCCCGATCTCGCGATCCTCCAGCTCCTTGACCAGCGACGCCTCGGTGTAACGGGCGGGCGGCTTGGTCGAGTGGCCGGCCACGTCGAGCCGGGTGACGGTGAGCGCGTCGCCCTCGGCCAGGTTGGGCAGCCGCTTCTCCGAGTCGTCGCGGTCGGTCGACGGATCATCTGACCCCTCGACGTACGCCTTGAGGAACCCGTAGAACGTGATCGTCCGCCCCGAGGCGCTGAACTCGACGTCCTCGCCCCCCGACGACCGGCCGGCCACCTTCACCGTGATCGACTCGCCGACCGCGTCCTTCATCTGCGAGGACACCGTACGCTGCCAGATCAGCTCGTACAGCCGGAACATGTCGCCCGACAACCCGGTCTCGCCCGGCGTGCGGAACTCCTCGCCCGACGGCCTGATCGCCTCGTGCGCCTCCTGCGCGCTCTTCACCTTGCTGGCGTAGACGCGGGGCTTGTCGGGGACGTACGCGGCGCCGTACAGCTTGATCGCCTGTGAGCGCGCGGCCGCCACCGCCGTCTCCGACAGCGTGATGCTGTCGGTACGCATGTAGGTGATGAAGCCGTTCTCGTAGAGCCGCTGCGCCACCTGCATGGTGTATTTCGCGGAGAACCCCAGCTTCCTGCTGGCCTCCTGCTGCAGCGTGGTCGTCCTGAACGGCGCGTAGGGCTTGCGGGTGTACGGCTTGCGCTCGACCGACTTGACCCCGAATGACGAACCCCGCAGCCGGCCCGCCAGCTCGCCCGCGGCGGCCTCGGACAGGTGGAGCACGTCGGCGTTCTTCAGCCGGCCCGTGCTGGTGAAATCGCGCCCCTGCGCCACCCGCTTGCCGTCGACCACGGTCAGCGTCGCGGTGAAGTCGCGCGGCCGCTCCTCCGCCTTGCCGGTGTCGAACAGCGCCTGCAGATCCCAGTAGTGGGCGGACGTGAACGCCATACGGTCGCGCTCGCGCTCCACCACCAGCCGGGTCGCCACCGACTGCACGCGGCCCGCCGACAGGCGCGGCTTGACCTTCTTCCACAGGACGGGGCTGACTTCGTAGCCGTAGAGCCGGTCGAGGATGCGCCGGGTCTCCTGGGCGTCGACAAGGCGCAGGTTGAGGTCGCGCGGGTTGGCCACGGCGTCCTGGATCGCCTGCTGGGTGATCTCGTGGAAGACCATGCGGTGCACCGGGACCTTGGGCTTGAGCACCTCGCGCAGGTGCCAGGCGATCGCCTCGCCCTCGCGGTCCTCGTCAGTGGCCAGATAGAGCTCGTCGGCATCCTTCAGCAGCTGCCGCAGCTTGTTGACCTGCGATCGCTTGTCTGGGTTGACGACGTACAGCGGCTCGAACTCGTGCTCGACATTCACCCCGAGGCGGGCCCAAGGCGCACCCTTGAACTTCTCGGGAATGTCGTCGGCCTTCTCCGGCAGATCGCGGATGTGGCCGATGCTCGATTCGACGATGTAGCCGCGCCCGAGGTAGCCCGCGATGGTCTTCGCCTTGGCGGGCGACTCGACTATCACCAGGCGTGTTCCGCCGGCGCTGCCGTTCTTGGCTGGCACGCTGCTTCCTACCTCGCTGTTCGCTAGCTATCCCCCTGCCGGGAGTCGGCACAGACTGAAAGGTAACCCGACTCGCGGAAATTTCCTTCCCCCCGGGCTACCCACTGGCTTCCGGGTCCACCCACAAGCACGCAGAATAAGGCTCATCGAGCGGCATGGCGCCCTGACTCACTCTGGAGACTAATCGTTGTGCTCGACTACTCCTACATGGATATCTTCATTCCGCGCGACCTCACTCGCGAAGCCGCACGTCAACTGCTGACCGAACACGCAGAGTACGGTCAGTGGGAGCTCGCGCGCGTACGCGTGCACCCCGACGGCAGCCGACACGTACGCCTGCGCCGGAAGGTCATGCGAGTCCGGCGCACGTTTTGAAGGGTGACATGTTGCACGCGGACATGTTGCACGCGGACATGGCTTTGCCCGCCCCGGGCCGCGCCCCCGGAACGGGCAAAGCATCTCTCGCTGACCGCTCGCCGGACGCGAGCGTCAGCCGATCTGGTCAGGCGCTGTTACGCACCTGCTGTGCCCTGCGCAGCGCCTGCGGCGTCCTGCTCAGTGCCTGCGGCCCGGACGGAACCGGCGGGCAGTCGCGAACAGGGTGGCCGAGGCGGCGAACAGCCCACCGAGCATGAGGGCGAGCAGCGAGCTGGAGTTCATCCCCGTCACACCGGCCGGCTGCTCGGCGCTCATCAGGCCCAGGTTTCCGACAGGCAGGTTACGGGTGGCGGAGGTCACCACGCCGCCGGCCGGGGTCGAGGCCACCAGCGACGTCGCCGGAGCGAGCGGGGAGGCGGCGGCGCCGGAAGGCCGGGCGTGACCGGACCTGTCCGCCGGGGCCGCGGTCCGCTTCTTCGGCTTGGCCGGCGTCACGACGGTCCGCTTGGGCGCGGCCGGGGTCTTCGCCTGGGCGGGCAGCCCGGGCAGGCCGGGCACACTCGGTAGGCCGAGTGTGCGGGAGGCGTCATCGAGGAGGGGCAGCGAGGTCAGGCCGCCGCCCTGCAGCTTGGCGACGTCGCCGACGCCGCCGAAGTCCGGCGTCCCGCCCAGGGCCGGCATGCCCGGGATCACGGGCAGCACGCCGCCCTTGGCCGCCGCGGTCTTGGCGGTGGTGCGGGCGAAGCGCTGGTGGCCGCTGAGTCCTCCGTGCCCCGGCTTGCCGACGTGCGCCCCGCCCAGGCATCCGGCCGCGGCATCGCCCAGGACGGCCACCGCGTTGCCGCAGACGTTGATCGGCGCGGTGATCGGGGCGATGACCTGGTTGCCGCCGAGGATGCTCGCGTTGCCCGAGGTGCGGTTGCCGCCCGTGCCCCTGCCGGGCTCCTTCACGTGGGCGCCGCCCTTGCAGCCGGCGAACGCGCGGCCGACCAGCGCCACGGCGTTGCCGCAGACGTTGACCGGCGCGGTGATCGGCGCGATGACCTGGTTGCCGCCGAGGATGCTCGCGTTGCCCGAGGTGCGGTTGCCGCCCGTGCCCCTGCCGGAGTTGTGTACGGTCGCCCCTCCCGCGCATCCGGCCGTGGCATTGCCCACGGCGTTGCCGCAGACGTTGATGGGCAGGGTGATCGGCGCCACCACCTGGTTGCCGCTGCCGACCCCGAACCGGCCGTCGGTGTCGTTGCCCCGCGAGCCCACGTGACGGCCCTTGTGGTGGTAGCCGCGCTTGGGGTCGCCGTTGGTGACCGACGACCCGCCCTTGCAGCCCGAGAACGCCCGCCCGACGACCGCCACCGAGTTGCCGCAGATGTTGATCGGGGCGCTGATCGGCGCGACGACCTGGTTGCCGCCGAGAATGCTCGCCCGCCCCGAGGTGCGGTTGCCGCCCGGGCCGCCCTTGCCGGAGTTCTTCACCGTGGCGCCGCCCTTGCAGCCCGCCGTCGCGTCGCCGAAGATCGCGACCGCGTTTCCGCAGGCGTTGATCGGGGCGCTGATGGGCGCGGTGACCTGGTTGCCGCCGAGGATGCTCGCATCGCCCGACGTACGGTTGCCGCCCGTACCGCCCCGGCCCTGGTTGCGCACCTCAGCGCCACCCTTGCAGCCCGCGTCGGACCTGCCGATCAGCGAGACGGCGTTGCCGCAGGCGTTGATCGGGGCGCTGATCGGCGCGTCGACCTGGTTGCCGCCGAGAATGCTCGCGTTACCCGACGTGCGGTTGGGGATGCCGCCACCGCCGCGGTTGTTCACGACCTCGGCGCCGCCCTGCGAAGAGGCCTGCGACGAGCCGACCGCCGCGACGGAGTTGCCGCTGATGTCGATGGGCAGCGAGATCGGCAGGTCGACCTGGTTGCCGCCGCCGATGGACGCGTCGCCCGAGGTGTCGGCCAGCGCGGTGCCGCTGCCGCCGAACGACATGACGGCCACCGCGAGAAGGGCCGCAGGGGTCGATGCCTTCGCCCACGTACGCATATCGATGCTCCTTGTGGTTCTTGGGGGGATTACCTGAACAGCTCGCGGACAGCCCGAGGCCGTGCGAGGTTTCGCGCACAGCGGAGACCTCGGATTCGCGAACCAGCTGAACTGACGTGTTCACCCGCCGGCGGAGGGGATCAGAGCCGCGCTCCGCCGCGATTACTTGGAGAAGGGCCCGGCGTCGCCTTGCCCGCGACGTCTTCCGTCGCGCGTGACCGACCGGTGCCCGGGCGGGGATCAGTCAGGTGAGAAAGAAGGGTCGTCCGCCGCTGTGCGGACGACGGGGGGAAGCACGTACGCCAGAGGTGCACGCCGCGCCTCGAGCCGCGGGTCGAACCCTGACCTCGCGTCATCCCCGGTGGCGGACCCGAAAGGGCCGCTGCCACCGCCGTTGGGCACCAAGCCGTTGGTGTCCAGGATCTGGCCGGCGGTGGACGGTGTCGGCAGGCCAGGATCCTGCTGGCTGTTGAGGCCGTCGACCGTGCGCCCCGCCATGGCTTCGGCGTTGTCGGACGCCGAGACGTGGTCAGGGTCGAGGGAGGCGGCCGACGCGCCGACTTCTGTGACCGCGGAGGGGACCGCGGCCGTTTCGGTCACGGGAAGCCCCGCGGCCGATGTCGCAGACGCGGAAAGATCCGCGGCCGCCGTTGCAGACGCGGGAAGCCCCACGGCTGTTGTTGCGGACGCTCCCGTCGCCGCGGTGGAGTCCGCGGCCGCCGGAGCGGCGGTGAGCATGCCGAACAGAACAGCGAGCAACCACCCGGCGGCTACCAGGAAGCCGACCGCGGTTGCCCGCATGACGAGCCGACGGGCACCGGCCGCGAACCGCGCCATCCGGTCGACCCGATCGGTGGCCGTGTCCTGCCCCTGGGAGGTCACGGGCAGGCGACGCACAACGAGGGACTTCTCCCTCGGCTGATGCATCGCCGCGCGCGCCACGTGACCTCCCGCTATCCAGAACCGGCCCAGTGTGGATGGAGCCGGTCCGTGGACTCTCACCCCTCAACGGTCCGTAACCGTAGCAGTACCCAAGGTTGTCGCAAGGCCTTTTCACCGCGACCCCAGAAATTCACCAACGCCACACAGCCCAAACCATCCCCAACTGGGCCAATGCGCTCTGGCGTACGTCATGAGCGGCCCATCAGCGACCCCGCGACGGGCCATCACCCGGCATTCCCGCGCCCCCAGAGCCACCTTTCGGCAGGAGGCCGGATTCTCGGTATGACGCACCCCTCAGAGTTTGCTAGCCTTACTGAGCCGACGCGGGATGACGGTCCCGCGTGCAGGCACCAAGTCCGGGTGGCGGAATAGGCAGACGCGCTAGCTTGAGGTGCTAGTGCCCAGTGATGGGCATGGGGGTTCAAGTCCCCCCTCGGACACCAACTTCATAACAAGCGCCAGGTCTCTGACCTGGCGCTTTTGCTTTCTCTTGGCTATGAGGGTTCACGTCGGGGAACCCTTAGCCCCAGGCCAGGCGCATGGGGGTTCATCTCCCTCTCCGACATAAGGGGTAAGCCCATGGCCCTCCATCCAGGTACTCGACCACCTGCTCGGACCCACTTCGGCCGGGCCGTGACGGCGTCTCGGAGGTCTGGCGCTGGTGTAACCATTCTGGTGCCGGCATCCAGGACGCCCACTCGCCGTTCGTGGCGGCGTAGGCAGCATCGGCAACGATCGCGCGAGGGGTCTGCGGCGACGGCAGCCTCGTGATGGGCGGCCCCGGCATTTGGGACGCAGAGCGACCACAGCGAACAGGCCGCGATCGACGCTGTCATCGGGCGCGAATAACATTTCCAGACGCACGGATCAAGGCTCGGGCCCCGCCAGGGCATGCCGAGCAGGTTCTTCGGCGGTACCGACTGCCGTGCCTTGGGCCGCGAGGGGCTGATGCGGGTTGAAGGCCGCCCCACGGGCACAGCCGTCGGAGTTGGCGGCATAGACGTCTCCAAGGTTGAGCCAACAGGTCCCGTCGTCCGCCGGACCCGCGAGCCTTCGCGAAGGTGGCGCGCAGGGTGTCCACATACGCCCAGATCGTGGGCTCCTGGCCGTACTGGCCGTCGCAGTAGTGCCGTAGTCCCCAGTACGGCGGGCTGGTGACGATGCAGTCCACCGAGCCCGCAGGCATCTCCGAGAGCACCTGCCTCGCGTCGCCCTGGTAGAGGCGGCCACCAGCGGGACCACCCGCTGCCAGCACTGCCCGCTGTGCCAGGCGCGGTCATGCAGAGGCCTTCTCCTGAGGACGGCGGACCGTACGCTGGACCGGGAGGGTCGCCTCGATCATCACATGGGCCGCGGAATCAGCGTGTCGAGAGCTTCCGCGGTCGCATCACCCCTCAGCGGGCTGAGGACCACGCGAGCTCCGGACCCGCTCTCGGGCCCGGACGGGAAGGCGTGGATCAGACGTGGGTGACGAGGAGACTCACGCCTGCCTCACCACCGCAGT
Source organism: Nonomuraea sp. KM88 (assembly GCF_052245635.1). Taxonomy (NCBI): domain Bacteria; kingdom Bacillati; phylum Actinomycetota; class Actinomycetes; order Streptosporangiales; family Streptosporangiaceae; genus Nonomuraea; species Nonomuraea sp. KM88. The sequence continues at coordinate 427,053 of NZ_JBQQCC010000008.1, forward strand.
CGACGAACACCGGGCCGACGCCGTTGCCGGTCCTCGGTGAGAGGGTCGCCTTGGCCACGAACCCTTCGGGTTGTCGTCGATGATGCGGACGTACTCCAGCAGCGGGAGCTTCCTGTCGATTCCGGCGATCACGCCCTTGAGCCCCTTGCCGCCGCCGCAGTGGCCAGTGATCGTCACCTCCTGGCCGCGCTTGGCGGTCGGGTTGGGGCTGACGTAAACCACCGCCCTGGCGCCCTTCGGCGGCTTCGGCGCCGCCACCGTCGCGGCGCCCGTGCCCTCCTGGGCGCCGCCCGTACCCGGGCCCAGCAGCCCGGCCGTCAAGCCAGCCCGGCGATCGCGGCCGGCATCCTCTTGCTCATGATGATCTCTGCGGTGCTCTCGCGCGGTTGGATCGACGCAAACGCTGGGCCGGGCCGCGGCGGCAGCGCGTCGTCCGCCCGCCGCTACATGAACGTGCACCGTTCGCGGTACGCGCTGCACCGAACGGAGCAGTTACGGACGGGCCTCGTGGGATGCGGTGCACAGGAGTCGTGCCGCGACGAGCTGGTCGAGCAGTTCCTGGCCGAGGTCCGCCAGGTCATCACGGCGAATCGGCGTCGACGCCCCGGCCAGAAGCTTCTCGCAGCGCCCCACATGTTCCGGCGGCACCGGCACCAGCGTGTCGGCAGTGGTGATGAGAGCGCCTGTCGAGTCGGCCGTCCAGTGAAGGATTCCTTCCGGATGAACGTGGAAGGTCTCGCACCGCCTTCCTTCGACAGCCTCCGCGACCGGTGGCGCCGGCAGCGGATCGAAGCGCCGGCGGCGAGCACCGATGATGCGACCGGCCACTTCGCCAGTGTCCAGAGCGGACATCAACTGAATGATCTCGGTAATCGCCGAGGAGACCTCGGCAATGGCGCGGCCGTCGTCGGCAAGGGCGTTAGGGGGCAGTTCGCGGGCCGGCTCGGCGCTGTCGGTCAGAGTGGAAACCATCGACCGGAGGACGTCTTCCGTCGTTGTCGCCCATACGGTCAGGGTGATATGCAAACTTGGCGCTTCCGTGCTGGATCCGGAATGCAACCAGCCGCGCGGGATCCAGAGGACGTCTCCCTTGCCGAGAGTTACCTCCAGATCTGGCGGGTCTGCTGCGGGATCGGCGCCGGGCGCCCAGAGCCGCCATTCTTTGCGCCCTTCGGTCTGTACGAGCCATGCGTGATACGGATCGTGGTGGGCGCCAAATCCGCGGGCGGTCGGCGGCGTGAGATACGCGTTGGCGAAAACGGGATGGCCGATTTCGGCCGACAGTTTCCGGCACAGGTCGCCGAGCGGTGCCCAGAAGCGGTTGAGGCCCTGCAGGATCAGAGTCGCGCCGCCGCCCAGGGCGGAGATGACTTGCGCCGGGTCCATGAGTCCTTTGAGGCCCAGTGATGTCGATCGCTCCGGCCGGCAGAGGGATTCCTGTGGAATCAGCCGATTGTCACGAACCATCCGGAATGCCGGCGCCTGAATGGCCTGCCCATTGAGCAGACTGTCAATATCTTCCCAGGTCAGAAGTGATGAAAAGGTCATCGAGCTGTCCGAGCTCCGGTAGGGAGTGGCAGGCCAGGCGGAGTCGAACAGAGCCGGATCCCCAAGGGATGGGAGAACGCGCGGGTGTGAGGGCGAGTCCATCGAGATTACCTTTGCGGCGCATGAGGAACGACAGGGCATCGTAACCCTCGTGGAGCTTCGGGATGGCGAGAAAGTGATCGTAGCAGTCGTAACATACATGATGAAGAGCCGTCAATATGGAAGTCCAAAAATAGTTAATATGGCCAGGTTCTTCCGCGTTGACCTCCGCGCGAAGCTCTCTTTACTTGCCTCGTGGCGACACGTATGTTCGCCAGGTGAAGGTCGGAGATTCCGATCTCGAAGGGAGATGCCTTATGGCCATCAAGGACACCCTGCGTGCCATGGACGAGTCGGGCGCCCCGAAATTCCGGGCGACCGACGAGGAGAAGGCCCTTACGGGCGGGGACCGCGAAATGGACTCGATGTTCGAGTACCAGCGCTCGTTCGTCGTGACGAACATTAACGAGGCGTAACCCGGCCCGACCGGCGGCCCTTCTGCCAAAAGAAGGTGGCAGGGCCGCATCTCTCTGTCGATCCGGCCTGTTGAAGGGTGATTGGAAATCACGGTATGGGCAAAACGCACCCGCTAGTCGCTCTGCTCGACGACATCGGCCTTTTCAGTGACGTGATCTCAGCGAATTGCCGGCAGGTAGTCGTGCTCGAAATGGGTGAGGACAAGTGCCGCGCGGGCGATGTCGCCGATTCGGCTGGGGCTGACGGTGATGTGCTGGAGGACCCGCCAGCGGCC
>NZ_JBQQCC010000080.1:0-664 GCF_052245635.1 Nonomuraea sp. KM88
GCGCCACGCGCGCCAGCTGGCTGCCCGCTCGCGACAACAACCCGCCCAGCCACAAACCGCGAAACTCGCCGATCGCGAGCACTTTGGCGTACATCGATCCCGTCCGGTCCGACTCGACTGTCCTGGCTGCCCTCGACGAACCCGCACTGCGGCAGGTCCCGCCATGCTCCGGAAAACCCGCGCGGGCGGGCACCGGCTCCCCGCGGTGGGTGATGGTTCTCCCGCCTCGTTGCAGACGCCACCACTCCACCGCGGGATCACCTCATCAGCTCCAGATGGGATCGCGTCGCATCGCCCACACCTCCCTTCGAGACGGGTTCTGGCTGGCTGGTCGCCGTTGAAGCTGTCGGCGTCCAGGGTTCATGCCGGTCACGGACCAGTGATCGTGACGTACATCCCGACACGGCCTGGCTCGGTCAGGACGCATCCGCCGAAGCCGACGCATGTCCTGTTCACCAGGTGACCGGGAGTTCGTGGGCGCCGTAGACGACGGCGTCGTTCTTGAACGGAACGTCCTCCGTCGGTGCGGCGAGCCGCAGGGCAGGGATGCGGCGGAACAGCGTGTCGAAGACGATCTGCAGTTCCATCCTGGCGAGGTTCTGGCCGAGGCACTGGTGCGGGCCGTATCCGAAGGCGAGGTGGTGGCGGGCTCCGCGCTCGATGT
>NZ_JBQQCC010000081.1:0-653 GCF_052245635.1 Nonomuraea sp. KM88
CCTGTCCACCCGTAATCGTTGCTCTATGCACAAGGCGCCGGCGCCCACCGCTGTGTGACACCCGCCATCGGTGACACACCTCACGTGAGCGCCCTGTCACAAAGTCCGGGACACGAACGCCGCATGGTCAGGACGCCGCGCGAACGATGCGCGCGGCACGCAACTCCCCGAGCGATCACCATGGCGCCCGTCGCGTGGTGATCGCGCAACCACAAGGAACGGAAAGCCATTATGAGCAAGGTCTGGTTCGTCACCGGTTCCTCCCGCGGCCTCGGCCGTCAGTTCGTCGAGGCCGCCCTGTCGCGCGGCGACAAGGTGGCCGCCACCGCCCGCACCACCGCCGGCCTGGACGACCTGGCCGCCGCCCACGGCGAGGCGGTGCTCCCGCTGGAGCTGGACGTGACCGACAAGGCCACCGTCTTCGAGTCCGTGAAGCGGGCGGCCGAGCACTTCGGCCGGCTCGACGTCATCGTGAACAACGCCGGCTACGCCCAGGTCGGCGCGGTCGAGGAGCTGACCGAGCAGCACCTGCGCGACCAGCTGGAGACCAACCTGTTCGGCGCGGTGTGGGTGATCCAGGCCGCCCTGCCTTACCTGCGCGAGCAGGGCTCGGGCCACATCATCCAGCTGTCCTCCGCGGCCGGGCTCCTCGC
>NZ_JBQQCC010000082.1:0-615 GCF_052245635.1 Nonomuraea sp. KM88
TGCAGGCCCGCGACAAGCAGACCGCAGAGCTGGTCTGGCAGGTCGCGGTCATGGACGGTGACCCGACCCTCAAGCCCGCCCAGAAGACGGTGGCGGTCAAGATCCTCGCACCCGTCCAGCCGGTACCCCCGTCCCCGATGGCGGGGTTGCCGTTCACGCCGGTCGAGTTCGACGGCATCACCGTCACCCCGTATGTCAACGCCGCCGGCCGTCTCGCCTACTCGATCAAGGTGCGTGAGATGCACGCACCTCGCCCAACCAACCAGCCCGCCCAGAGCAAGGCTCCGGCCGGAAAGGACGCCGCCTAAATGACCCGCCGCCGCACCCCGCGTAGGAGTGTGATCCGGTTGACCACCGGGCACGCCGCCCGCACCCTCACCCACCCGTACGCCCGCCATGAGCCCGTTCTGGCGCTCGACTTCGGCGCCACCTCCGTCCTGGTCACCACCCGTGGCCCCGCGACGGTGGAAGACCTGGAGTTCGCGCGTCAGCTCGCCCGCGAGGCATCCCGCTTCGCCCGCTCGGTGGAGCGCAGCCTTCACGGCCTGCCCGACGGCACGGGGGTCGCGGCATGACCCTCGGCCCGTACACCTACCTCACCCTGTCCATGCGACC
>NZ_JBQQCC010000083.1:0-611 GCF_052245635.1 Nonomuraea sp. KM88
GCCCGGATGGAGATGCGCATCGCCTTCCCCGCGCTGCTTCGCCGCTTCCCCGGCCTCGCCCTGGCCGATCCGTACGAGCAGGTGGACTTCCGCGCCTTCAGCCTCGTGTACGGCGTGCACACGCTGCCGGTGACCTGGTGAACCCACGGGTCTTGAGGTTGACACCGCCCGCGACGATGAACGGATCGTGCGGGCATATGACGTGTGTCACCGGTCTCAGGTGTCACACAGTGGTGGGCTCCGGCGTCTTGTGCATAGAGCCGGAATCGCGGGTGAGCAGGCGAGGAGTCAGGTATGGACGAGCGCGGGGACGCAACGACGGGCGCGGCCGAGCCGATGGCTGGTGGCGGCCGGATGGGCTCGGCCACCGAGGCGTTCCTCGCCCACCGCAACCTGCTATCGCGTTGAACACGGCGACGGAACAGCCACCTGACCGGACATCGCGCCGGGCTTCATCCCCGAACACTTTCAGCCAGATCTTCAGCCAGGAGGTCCTTCGTGCCGAACAGCGTTACCGGCGAACCCACCGACCTGGCACTGCCGGTCGAGCGTGGTTGCCCGTTCGCCCCGCCCCCCGCCTACGAGCAACTGCGCGAGCAGGCGCCGATCAG
>NZ_JBQQCC010000084.1:0-574 GCF_052245635.1 Nonomuraea sp. KM88
GCGCCACGCGCGCCAGCTGGCTGCCCGCTCGCGACAACAACCCGCCCAGCCACAAACCGCGAAACTCGCCGATCGCGAGCACTTTGGCGTACATCGATCCCGTCCGGTCCGACTCGACTGTCCTGGCCGCCCTCGACGAACCCGCACTGCGGCAGGTCCCGCCATGCTCCGGAAAACCCGCGCGGGCGGGCACCGGCTCCCCGCGGTGGGGTGGTGGCCCGCCTGCCTGCAGACACCACCACCCCACCGCGGGATCACCTCATCAGCTCCAGGTGGGATCGCGTCGCATCGCCCACACCTCCTTTCAGGACACGCCGTCCGCCGGTTGCGGAGGGCACGAATTCCGGCTGGTACGTCCGGTCGCCACCGGCCTGGTGGCGCCATCGACGCGTCCAGCGGGCCCGGCGCGATCGCCGGAGCGCCGCCGGCGGGTCCTCGCCGCACCCGGTGATCCGTTCGTCGTCGCGGGCGGCGTCGCCCCCCAGTCCGGTGGGCTCACCAGGTCACCCGGAGCGAGTTCACGCCGTACACGACGCTGAAGACCCGGAAGTCGACCTGCTCGTACGGGTCGGCC
>NZ_JBQQCC010000085.1:0-558 GCF_052245635.1 Nonomuraea sp. KM88
ACCGGCTGAAGAACTTCCGGGCCGTGGCCACGCGATACGACAAGCGCGCCTACATCTTCCTCGGCACCGTCACCTTGGCCGCCCTCGTCATCTGGCTCCGAACCTGATCCGAGAAACAGCTCCTAGGCGAGCGTCAGCCGGCTCGAACAGCTCTGTTTCCCGGGTCCGAGGTGTCCCCCGGGAAACCGCCCCTTCGTCACCTGGATATGAGCGACAACTTCTCTGGCCTTCCGCGCGGGTGGCACAGCCACGCTCCGCCCCGACCGCGGCCAAGGCCGACGACCGGGTCAACGCTCGCCTGGTCGGTGCGCACGCCGCGCGGATCCTGCCCCGGAAGCTGGACGGCGTGTTCGAGGGACCGAACGCCTGGCGGAGCGTTCCACCAACCGCGCAAAGACGCTGAGTGCCAATCACAGGACGGATAGACGGACGATGACGGAAGCGCTGGAATTGCCGCTGCACATGCGGCGGAACGGGCTTGACCCGGTCGAGGAACTGGCCCGGGTTCGCGACGGCGAGGGTGTGGTGCGGGTGGAGACGCCGTTCGGCCTGCCCGCG
>NZ_JBQQCC010000009.1:0-369155 GCF_052245635.1 Nonomuraea sp. KM88
AGGGCGGTCACGACACCCCCTGCCGACTCTACGGCGTGCGTGAGCAGGCTCACGGCCTTGCCGCCTGCGGGCACCTCGAGGCGCACGGTGATGGAGTACGACACACTGGGGACGGTCGCCACGTCAATCGCTCCTTCGGGACTGACCAAGAATGCATCCATGTTAGAGGTCATTCGGTCAATCCCGCGCCTCGGCGGCCATGACGATCAGGTCGGCACAGGTGGGCACGGGGATCGTGGTGCTGTCGATCACCAGGTGATAGAGGCAGGCGTCGGCCGGGTCGGTGCGGTAGAAGTGGCGCACGTAGGCGCTGCGCGCCCGGTCGTTGTCCTCGATGATCTGCCGGGCCTCGCGCTCGCCCAGCTGCCCCAGCGTGGCGGTCTGCCGCACCCGCCGGGCGACGGGGGCGTCGAGCCGGACGTGCAGCGCGCCGGGATGGTCGGCCAGCACCAGCGCCCCCGCCCTGCCGAGGAACACGCCGCCCTGGAGGCGCGCGGTGTCTTTCAGCACGCGCTCGGTGCGGTTGACGAACTCCTCGGGCGCGAGCGGCATCGCGCCGGGGACGTACATGTCGACGCCGCCGAACGTCACCGTGGGCAGCCGCATCGCCCCGGAGAAGAGCCGGCCGATGCCGTGCTCGGCCCGGTCGTCGTGGGCCAGCGCCTCCTCCAGCGTGCAGCCCAGCTCCTCGGCGACGGCACTGGGGATCGCGCGGTCGACGAAGGGCACGCCGAGGCGCTCGGCCACGGCCGGGCCGATCTGGCTGCCGGCCGTGCCGTATGTCGCCGATATGGTGACGACCCGCATGAATTCAGGTTAAAACAGGGCGCTCGCCAACGCTCTACGGGCCTTGGCCAAGGATGGGTCTTCGGCGGGCAAAGCCTCGAACAACCCGAGCAGGTGCCGCCTAGCCTTGTCGCGCTCGTCGCCCGAGGTGCGCTTGACCACGGCGATGATGCGCTCGAACGCCTGGTCGACCGCGCCCGACATCATCTCGAGGTCGGCCGCGAGCAGCTGCGCGTCCAGGTCGGCGAGGTCCTGCGCGCGGCGCTGGACGTCGGCGGGGTCGGCCTCGGACGTGCGTTTGAGCAGGCCCACCCCGGCCAGCCCCATCTTCGCGTCCTCGTTGCCAGGCTCGCGGGCCAGCAGCCGCTGGTAGGCCTGCATGGCCGCGTCGAAGTCACCACGGTCGATCGCCTGCTCGGCCGCCATCATGTCGGGGTCGGCGGGCGGCCCCGACGGCGCCTCCTGCTCACCGGGCTGGCCGGCCTCGCCAGCCTCCGGGGGCCTGGCACCGGGGTTGGCCTGGTAGAACTGCTCGACCGCGCCCATCAACTCGTCGAGCCAGCGGCGCACCTCCTGCTCGGGCAGCACCTGCTGGAAACCGGTCACCGCCTGGCCCTGGAAGATCGCCAGCACGGTCGGCACGGCCTGGACCCGCAGCGCCTGCGCGATCTGCGGGCTGGCGTCGACGTTGACCTTGGCCAGCACGGCCTTGCCGCCGAGGTCGCCGACCACCTTCTCCAGCACCGGGCTGAGCTGGGCGCTGCCCGGCGCCCTCGGCGACCAGAGGTCGAGCACGACGGGCACCGTCATGGACTTGTCGATGACGTCGCTCGTGAACGTCTCCTCGGTCACGTCGACGACCGAGGCAGTGGCCGCCTGGGGACCTGCGGCCTCCCGCCGGGCCTGCGCCTCCAGTGCCTGCTTGCGCGCGCCCAGGTCCACAGCTCCGTAGAGCGACCCGGGTTTAGAGAAGTCCGCCATGCTCTTCATCTTGCCGCATCGACGACCCCGCGAAGTCACCAGCCGCCACCCGGAGGGTGCGCAACTGGTCGAACATCTCCTGGAGTTCGTCCTCGGCGTACATCGACAGGCCGAACTCGGCGGCCATCAGGTCACCCGTGGCACGGCGTACGACGTCGCGTCCGGACTCGGTGATCTCGGCGAGCACGCCGCGCCCGTCGCGTGGATTGGGCAACCGCCGGACGAACCCGGACTTCTCCAGCCTGTCCACCGTGTTCGTGACGCTGGTGGGGTGGACCATCAACCTTTCCCCGATCTTTGACAAGGGCAGCGCCCCCGCCCTGCTGAACGTCAGCAACACCAGCGCCTCATACCGCGCGAAGGTCAGGCCGTAGGGCTTGAGCAGCGCGTCGAGCTGCGACAGCAGGATCTGGTGCGCTCGCATGATCGACGTCACCGCGGCCATGGCCGCGGACGGGCCGAAGTGCGCGCGCCAGCTCTCCGCGGCGCGGTCGATCGGGTCGAACGGCAGGTTGAGCGGCTTCGGCTGCGTCACAGCGATACGGTAGCGCGCTGGTCGTCCCGGTTCGTCTGGCTACTCACAGCGACAGGCCTCTCCGCTTGGCCAAGAGTCCGGACATCAATCATCACGCTCAGTTATGGTTCTCCTACGAATGGTGACGCGGAAGCCAAGTCCATCAGCCTGTGGGGACCGGCCGGACTGATCGTTTCCGCCTTGCCGAGGGGCACGGGGGGTGCTTGATGAACTTCAACGGGAAAACGGGTGCGTGAGCACGGGGGCGTTTCACGGGAGGAGCTGAAGCAGAGCGCGGCCGTCACTGTGGCCGTGCTGCTCGCTGTCGGCCTGGTCGCGGCGTGGAACGTCCTGATACCCGGCGTCGACGCCTGGGAGAACATCGTGGCAGCGGTCATCGGATCGCTGCGGTTGACCGGGCCGGTCGCCGCGGCCTTCGCCGCGTGGGTGGCGCTGCGCAAGCGCAAGGCGTTGCGCGGGCGCTCGCTCACGACGTGGCGGGCGCTCAAGGCCCCGCTGGCGATCGTGGTGGTGGTGCTGGGGTCGTTCGGGGCGACGGTGCTGGTCCTGGCAGTCAAGACGGTGCTGACCGACCAGGCCGGCCGGCTGAGCCTGGCGGGCCTGGGCATGGGCATGGCGGGCCTGGCCCTCTACTCGGTGATCGGGTGGGTGGCCGGCTGGGTGCTGCCGCACCCGTTCACGCCGCCGGTCGCCGGGCTGGCCTGCTACGGGGTGTTCTCATGGCTGGCCGACGACCGCGGGTGGGCCGACAAGCTGGCGCCGGGCACCGGTGAGCCGTACGACCTGTTCCAGGGGCTGAGCGGGGCGGCGTTCTTCGACCAGACGATCTGGCTGCTCGGCCTGACGGCGGCGCTGCTGCTCGGCTGGGCGGCGCTGGTGACCAGGCAGGCGCTGGTGCTGGCGTGCGCGCTGCTGGCCGTGCTGGCCGCGGGCATGGGCGTGTCCCGCGTCCTGACCCACTCCAAGCCGGCCGCCGCCGAGGAGATCGCCTACAGCTGCCAGGAGTGGCCGATCACGGTGTGCGTGCATCCGGGCATGCAGGCGGGGCTGACCGAGCTGGGGGCGTCGTTCACGCAGATCGCCTCCAGGCTGGCGGGCACGCCGGCCGCGTTCACGCGGGTGGAGCAGCGGCCGCTCGACGACGAGCTGAAACCGTCGAACGGGCTCGCGCCGATCCACGTGCCCGACCTTTCCGCCGGGTTCGCGGAGGAGGCGGCGTACGAGTACATCGAGTCGCTGGCCGCCCGCTGCCCCGGCACGGTCGCCGACGGCTACCGGGAGATCGTGATGGCCTGGCTGCGCGGCGAGCCGCTGCCCGGAGGGCCGCTGCCCGAGCACCAGTACGCCGCGTCGTGGTTCTCGGGGCTGAGCGAGCACCAGCGCAGGGAGTGGTTGCGGATGTTCTACAGCGACTTCCAGAGCTGCCGGCTGGCCGGCACCCACTTCGGCGGCGGGCCCGCCCACGCCCAGGTGGCGCCCTCACCCGTACGCCCCACGCCCTCGTCGAGCCACGTCTATCCCGTCTACCCCGACACCGGCGGCACACCGGCGTCGACCTCGGCCCCCGGTACGAGCTCGCCGCCGTTCGGACGTGGGCCGGGGACGTCCTCGCCGGTCGGCGGGGGCACGGCGGCGCCGGCGGTCGCGGCCGCGGACAGGTCCGCTGCCGCGAAGGGACCGGAGATGTCACCGCTCGGCTGGCGATGATGATCGCCAGGAGGGTAGTCATGCTCCCATGACGACTTCCCGTACGACGCCGCCCGAGGTGACGCCAGGGCGGCGCCGCAGGTGGCGATATCTCGCGGCGTTCCTGGTCCTGGCGGTCCTGCTCGTGGTGGGCGGCCGCCTGGCCTGGTCCTGGCTCGACCCGTTCGGCGGGCGGACCATCGACCGCAGCCAGCCGGCGCTGCTGCAGTCGATCAAGGACATGAGCCGCTACGAGGCGGCGACCGGCACCTTCCAGGTGGTCGTCGACCTGGAGAAGGACGCCAACTTCCTGCCCGACGCCGTCAAGGGCACGCGGACGTTGTTCGTCGGGGCGGGCGGCGTGGACGCGTACGTCGACTTCTCCGCCATGGGCACCAACGCGGTCACCGTCTCGCCGGACCGCACGGAGGCGACCATCCGCCTGCCGCACGCCCAGCTCGAGAAGCCCAACCTGGACAACAGCCGCTCTTACGTGTTCGCGCACCAGCGGGGGCTGTTCGACCGGGTGCAGGATTTCCTGTCGGGCTCGCCGGGTGACCAGCGGGAGCTGTACCTGCTGGCCGAGAAGAAGATCACGGAAGCGGCGGTGGCCAGTGACCTGCGCGCCAGGGCCGACGCCAACACCAAGGCGATGTTGTCGGGCATGCTCAAGTCGCTCGGGTTCACGAAGGTGACGGTCGAGTTCACCGGCGAGCCCTAGCCGCGCCTCAGCGGCCTTAGCCGCCCGTGCCCCCGCTTAAGTACCTGCCCGCGTCCAGAGATAAGGCATCCGCCCGATGTGGCGGGGAGGGCCTTAGGACGAGTCTTGAGAGTGCAGGCAACAGAGCAGAGGAGCACTTGGATGAACGCCGAACTCGAATACACCGTGATGCAGCACCGCGCGTCGGAGCTGCGCCGCGCCGCCGCCGAGCAGCGGCGGGTCATGGAGGCGCGCAGGGGCTCGCGCGGCGAGCGCCGCCACCGCTCGCTCGTCGCCAGGTTCCTGGCCTCATGACCGCCCACAAGCAGCCCGGCCGCAACCTCCCTCGCGGCCGGGCTGAACAGCCCCCTTGAGGGGCGCTCGGGCCCTGAATTCCTGGTGAGGGCCTGAGCAGTGCGTTACGGGGCCCCGGTCCAATTCCTGGTCGGACCGGGGCATCGCGCTGTCCTGGGCCGTCGGGCGTCCGTGGCGGGATCCTATGAGGCGAGCCGGCGCAGCCATCCACCGTGGAGTGCGCTGAACGCGGCGGGACGCCCGTCGAGCGCGACGACGTAGACCGTGGTGTGTTCCGGGGGCCGCCGGTCGAGGCAGGCCGCGATCCCGGGGAGCACGTCCGGCGCCTCCTGGGAGATCCAGTGGCAGCCGAGCCCTTCGACCTGGGCCACGAACGCCGCCCTGTCGTCCTCGGGCACGTAGAACAGCACCGCGGTGTCGACGACCACGAGGGTGGCGTGCGGGGGCGCCTGGGCAGCCACCTCTCCGAGACGGGCGTTGAGGTCTCCCCGCACGACGCGGGGCGGATCGTCGCGCGCCACGGCGATCGCGGCGTCCAGGCGGTCGAGCCGGTCATGGTGCTCCGGCCAGACCAGCGTGCGCAGCCACCTGACGTCGTCGGGGTCGGTCACGTCGAGCGGGTTGAGGTCGATGCCGGCCCGCCACGCGACGGTCACCGCGCCCGGCCCCGGCCACTCGGCGAACGGCTCCCCCTCGACGTGGCAGCGCAGCCGCACCGGGCTGCCGAGGTCTCCGGCGAGCCTCCCGTCGTAGTCGTAGCCGTAGCGGTCCGGCAGGAGGCACAACCCCGCCGACGCGCCGACCTCCAGCAACGCCAACGGCTGCGGGAGCGAGGCGAGCAGGGGATACAGCGCGGCGCACCGGGCGGGCTCGTTGGTCTGCGTACGGCGGGCGAGCATCGCGGCGACGACCGCGTCCCGGTGGTCCAGGACGGACCGCCGGAACTCCGCGTAGCCGGCCGGCGTGCCCGCGACGTACCGGGTGGCGGCGAAGAGCAGGTTGGGCTGGCGTTTGGCCGGCGGCAAGCCGGCCAGCAGGTCCAGCAGTTCGCGATCACCGGCCACCCCGTCGGCGAGTCGCTCGTAGAGCGGTGACCGCCCACGGGCCTCCATGGCCGCGAACCGCCGGTATTCCTCGGCTGTCATGACCGGGTAGCCCGATCCGGGCGCGTCACGAGCTCCTCCAGCCGCCGTACGACGTGGCCGAGCGCCGCGGTGGCGTCGACCTCGGCAGTCGCGGTCGCCCTGAGCAGCGGCTCGACGGTCTCCAGGTCATGCAGGACCGCGGCCCACTCCTCCGGGCGCTTGCGCCGGTCCGAGCCCGGACGCGGGCGAGCAGCGCCCGCGGCGCGGACGACTTGCCCGTGCCCGACGTCCCGGTGATCAGCACCTTCGACATGGTTCGAGGCTACGCCCGGCGTCCGCGGGTCCGGCGTGACGCGGGCTCAGGGGACGCGGATGAGCAGCGCGTCGCCCTGGCCGCCACCGCCGCACAGGCCCGCCGCTCCCAGGCCGCCGCCCCGCCGCTTCAGCTCGTACGCCAGCGTGAGCACGATCCGGGCGCCCGACGCCCCGATCGGATGGCCCAGGGCGATGCCGCCGCCGTTGACGTTCACCTTGTCCAGCGGGACGCCCAGCTCCTGCGCCGACTGGAGCACCACGCTGGCGAAGGCCTCGTTGATCTCCACCAGGTCCAGGTCGCCCGCCGACACGCCCTGCTTGGCCATGGCGTGCTTGATGGCGTTGGCGGGCTGGGACTGGAGCGAGGCGTCGGGGCCCGCCACGTTGCCGTGCCTGCCGATCTCGGCCAGCCACGGCAGGCCCAGCTCCTCGGCTTTGGACTTCGACATGACCACCACGGCGCAGGCGCCGTCGGAGATCTGGGAGGCGGAGCCGGCGGTGATGGTGCCGTCGGCGGCGAAGGCCGGGCGCAGCTTGGCCAGCGTCTCCACCGTCGTGTCGCCGCGTACGCCCTCGTCCTCCTTGACGACGACCGGCTCGCCGCGCCGCTGCGGGATCGGCACCGGGACGATCTCGTCCTCGAAGACGCCGTTCTTGATGGCGGCGGCGGCCAGCTGGTGGGAGCGGGCCGACAGGGCGTCCTGCTCCTCGCGGCCGATGCCCAGCCTGGTGTTGTGGCGCTCGGTGGACTCGCCCATCGCGCACTGGTCGAACGCGCAGAACAGGCCGTCGTGGGCCATCGAGTCGACCACGTCGGCCCCGCCGTACTTGACTCCCTTGCGCAGGCCGGGCAGCAGGTGGGGGGCGTTGGTCATCGACTCCATGCCGCCGGCCACCACGATGTCGAACTCGCCTGCCCGGATGAGCTGGTCGGCCAGGGCGATGGCGTCGAGGCCCGACAGGCAGACCTTGTTGACGGTGACCGAGGGGACGGTCATCGGGATGCCGGCCTTGACGGCGGCCTGGCGGGAGGGGATCTGGCCCGCGCCGGCCTGGAGGACCTGGCCCATGATGACGTACTCGACGGATTCGGGCGCCACGCCGGCCCGCTCGAGGGCCGCCTTGATGGCGATGCCTCCCAGGTCGACGGCGGTCAGTCCGGACAGGGCGCCGAGCAGCTTGCCGATCGGGGTGCGAGCTCCGGCGACGATGACGGAACTGGACATGGACACGGGCCTCCTGTGCTCGCCATCTGGTTCTTTGACACCATACCCACGAGTAGGTGACCGTTCGCTATGGAGGTGGGCCACATATGTTCCTGCGGATCGACCACATCGGTATCGCGTGCCGGGACCTCGAAGAGAAGATTCGTCTCTTTTCTGACACGTTCGACCTGACAGTAGTTGCCCGGGAGGTCAACGAGGAGCAAGGTGTCAAGGAGGCCATGTTGCACATCTCCGACGGCGAAGGCGGGGGCTCCTACATTCAGCTCCTGGAGCCTCTCTCCGAGGACTCCCCTGTGGGAAAATTCCTCACCAAGCGTGGCGAGGGCGTCCATCACGTGGCATTCGGCGTACGAGATGTGGCGGACGCCATGGGTAAGATCAACGAGAGAGGGGTGAGGCTCCTGGACGAGCGTCCCAGACACGGGTCGATGGACTCACGGATCGCGTTCCTGCATCCCAAAGACGTGGGGGGAATGCTGACCGAGTTGGTCCAGGCGGCCAGACGCTAGAAAAAGCCATATAACGCGCATATGTAACTAGTCACGCAGAAAGTTGGACGGGGCTTCGCAGGTGGCACCAGCGGAGTACGCTTGACCTCCCACCGGACATGGAGCCTGCCGCGAGGCACAGGCTCCTGGATCGGATGCCCCGAACCCCCCGTCCGGCCCGTGTAGCCGTCTCGACAACCCAGGATCGAGCCTCCATGCAGTCCGACATCGACGCCCAGCTCAACAACTTTTTCGAGGACGCCCCAGCGCGCGAGTTCGACGTGGTGCTCCGTGGTTACGACCGGCATCAGGTCCATGATCACTTGAAGCAGCTCGACGGAGAGCTACGCCAGGCGCGTGAGCAGGTCGCCGGCCTGCAGCGCGATCTGTCCGACTCCCAGCGCCAGCTGCAGGAGCAGGAGCGCCCCACCTACTCCGGACTCGGCGCCCGCATCGAGCAGTTGCTCCGCCTGGCCGAGGAGCAGGCCACCGAGCTCGTGCAGGCCGCCAGGTCCGAGGCCAACGAGATCAAGGCCGCCGCCAAGGTCGAGGCCGCCGACCTGCGGGCCGCCGCGGAGGCCGAGGCGGCCGAGAAGCGGGCCCAGGCCACGCGCGAGTCCGACGAGATGCGCACCTCCGCTGAGCGGGATGCCGAGGAGATCCGCTCGACGGCGCGCCGCGAGGCCGACGAGCTGACCAACACCACCGAGCGCGAGGCCGCCAAGCTGCGGGCCACGGCCGACCACGAGGTGGCAGAGAAGCGGGCCGACGCCGAGCGCGAGATCGCCAAGCTCCGCACCACCACCGAGCGCGAGGTCGCCCAGCTGCGGGCCTCGACCAAGCGCGAGCGCGACGAGGTGCTGACCACCGCCAAGCGGCAGGCCGACGAGATGCGCGCGCAGGCCCAGCGGGTGCTGGAGGAGTCGGAGGCCAAGCGCGCCCAGGACGAGGCCGAGTTCGAGATCCAGCTCGCCGCCCGCCGCGAGGACGCCGAGCGCCAGGAGGCCGAGCGCCACGCCTCCGCCCAGGCCGCCACGCAGAAGCTGGTCGCCGAGGCCGAGCAGCGCGCCGCCACGGCCGAGTCGAGGGCCACGAAGGCGACCCAGCAGGCCGACCAGACCCGCCGCGAGGCCGACCTGCACGCCAAGCAGCTCGTCGCCAACGCCCGCAAGAGCGCCGAGACCATCGTTTCCGACGCCAAGTCGAGCGCCGAGACGATCGTCACCGAGGCGAAGAACGAAGCCGAGCGCACCCGCACGGCGATGCAGCGCCAGGTCGACGAGCTGACCCGCCAGCGTGACAGCATCACCAGCCACCTGGCCCAGCTGCGCCAGCTGCTCGGCGGCGCCGCTCTGCCGGGTCAGGAGTCGCCGGAGGTCGCGGTCGCGGCCGCCCCGGCCAAGCCGGCGATCGCCGCGCCCGTGGTCGAGGCCTCGCCCGCGGAGCCGGCGCCCGCCGCCAAGGCTCAGGCCAAGGCGGAGGACGACGCGGAGTGGTGGCAGGAATAGCCGAAGTTCGCACGGGGGCTGAGTGACGGCTGAGAGAGCCTGGCGACCTGATCGTCGCTAGGCTCTCTCTTTGTTGCCGGGCCGACATGCTCCCGTGCGGGCTCGGCGTGGCACGTCGACGATCCCCCATGGAGTTCCCATGTCCACAGATGCCGAGCCCGCCAACGCCGAGCCCGCCGCCGGGCTCGTGGCCGCACCCGAGGAACGGCCTGAGGGCGGCAGGACCATGGCCCCGGCCGGAGAACGACCTGAGGACGGCGGACTAGAGGCCGCGACCGGGGAGCGGGCCGCGGGTGGGGGCGGCGAGGCGGGCGCCCAGCCGTACGGGCTGCCCGGCAAGCCGCTGGCCCGGGGGCCGTTCCTGTTCGGGCTGGTCGGCGGGCTGGGGGTGCTGACGGCGATCGCGATCGCCCAGATGGTCGTCAACTCGCTGAGCACGATCATCCTGGTCGTCGTGGCGATGTTCCTGGCCGTCGGGCTCAACCCGGCCGTGGAGGCCCTGCAGCGCTGGGGGCTGGCCAGGCGCGCGGCGATCTCGATCGTCTTCACCGGGGTGATCGTGGCGTTCGTGCTGTTCGGCCTGGCCGTGGTGCCGCCGGTGAGCAAGCAGCTGTCGGAGTTCATCGAGGCGGTGCCGGGCTACATCACGGAGCTGAGCAACCATCCGACGCTGCGCCAGATCGACGCCGACTATCAGGTCCTGCCGCAGCTGCGCACGTTCGTGACGAGCACGCTGGGGCCGTCGCTGGCCACCGGGATCATGGGGGCGGGCCTGGTGGTGCTGAACGGCGTGTTCACCACGGTGACGCTGCTGGTGCTCATGCTCTACTTCCTCGGCTCGCTGCACACGATCAAGGACTACCTGCTCAAGCTGGTGCCCGCCTCGCGCAGGGAGCGCACGAGCGCGATCAGCGAGGAGATCCTCACCGGCATCGGCGGTTACGTGGCGGGCAACGTGCTGATCTCGGTCATCGCGGGCGTGGTGGCCTGGATCTTCCTGTCGATCGTGGACGTGCGCTACGCGCTCGCGCTCGCTCTGGTCGTGGCGTTGCTGGACCTCGTGCCGCTGGTGGGCGCCACGATCGGCGCGGTGTTCGTGAGCCTTGTCGCGCTGCTGCAGTCGCTGCCCGCGGGGATCGCCTGCGCGATCTTCTTCGTGCTCTACCAGCAGGTCGAGAACTACTTCATCTATCCCAAGGTGATGAAACGCTCGGTGGACGTGACGCCGGCCGTGACGGTGATCGCCGCGCTGTTCGGGGGCGCGCTGCTCGGCATCGTCGGCGCGCTGCTGGCCATCCCGGTCGCGGCGGCGATCTCGCTGATCATCCGTGAGGTCGTGCTACCACGCCAGGCCCGGGCCTGAGCCCCGGGCTCCTACCCCGCCGAGCTCCGACCTGAGGAACTCGGTCACCGCGGCGTTGAACGCCTCAGGCTGCTCGACCGCGCTCAGGTGGCCGGCCTTCGGGATGACCTCCAGCCGCCCTTCGGGCACGGCGCGTACCATCTCCTCGGCGTCGGCGGGCGGTGACAGCTCGTCCTCCTCCCCCACCACGACGAGCAGCGGCACCTTCAGCGCCCGCAGCGTCTCGAACGAGCCGGCCCGCGCGGCCATCGCCCGCTGCGCCCAGGCGACGGCGCCCGGCGGAGCCGACTGCACCAGCCCCTTGACCCGTCCGAACACCATGGCCCGCCGCTCCTTCGTGGTCGGCCCGATGAGCGCCGGAAGCACCTCGCTGACCAGCACCTCGCTGCCTTCCGACAGGACGGCCCTGGCGATGCGCTCCCTGTTGTCCCTGGCCGCGGGCGGGTCCTCGCCCGCCTTCGTGTCGGCCAGGATCACGCCGAGCACCCGGTCGGGATGCCGGCGGCAGAAGGCCATGGTCACGTAGCCGCCCATGGACAACCCGCCGACCACCGCCCTGTCGATGCCCTCTTCGTCGAGCAGCCTGGCGACGTCGTCGGCCATCAGGTCGAGTGACGGCTCGTCGTCGCCCAGCCGCGAACCGCCGAAGCCCCGCAGGTCAGGTGTGATGACCCGGCAGGCTGTGGCCAGCCCCTCCCGCTGCGCCAGCCACATGGCCGACGACAGGGGGAACGCGTGGAGCAGCACAACCGGGATCCCCGTCCCGGCCGATCTCTTATAGAGCTGCACAGGCCCCACGGTAACCCGGTTCACGGCGACAATCACTCCATGTCCTGAACTCCTCCCGGCTGCAGGTCGCGGCCGGAGGCCCTCCCGCGCGTCGCGGTCAGGCAGCGCGCGGGGTCGACCCGCACCGCGGCAGAAGCGAGGGCCCGCCCCCTGAGCAGGGGGCGCGCCCTCGCACCGGACCACCCGTCAGAAGCCGCCGAAGAGGATGTCCAGGGCGTCTCCCAGGCCGCCCTTGTCGATCCAGCGGGTGAACCGTCCGCCGGTCTCGGCGATGGTGCCGGCCCGCGTGCTCTCCGGCTCGATCCGCTCCGGCTTGAACAGCTGCTTCTCACCCTGGCCGCTGCCGCTGCCCCGGCCCAGGTTCGACGGCGGCCGGCCCTGGGGGTACATCCGGCCGTTGCCGTAGATGGTGTAGGACTGGGTCGGCTGCCTCGTGCCGTCGTTGCGCCAGATGTGGCTCGGCCGTGGCTGGGCCGGCTGCCGGTTCACTTTCGGCGGCGACTGCCGCTGCGTCGACCTGTGGCTGGTCGGCCGGCTCGCCGGGCGCGACCGCGCCCGCTGGATGCCGCGCGGCAGCCTGCCTGCCCGCCGGTTGCGCGCCCTGGCCGCCGCCGCGGCGCGCCGCCTGGCCGCCGCCTCGCGAGCCTCCTTCCTCGCCTTCCTCCGTGCCGCAGCCGCGGCCCTGCGCCGCGCCGCCGCCTCCCGCGCCTTCCTGGCCTTGGCGGCCGCTCGTTTCCTGGCCGCCGCCAGCGCCCGCTTGCGCGCCGCGGCTGCCGCTCTCCTCCTGGCCGCCTCGGCGGCCTTCTTCCTGGCGAGCGCCGCGGCACGGCGCCGGGCCGCCGCGATCGCCGCGCGCCTGGCCGCCGCCCGCCTGGCCGCGGCCAGCGCCGCCCGCCTGGCCGCCGCCTGGGCGGCCCGCCTGGCCGCCCACCGGATCGCGATCCGGGCCGCGATGCCGGCCGCGAACCAGAACAGCTGACCGTCGGGGTCGCTCATGGTGACAGGGCTGTTGTTGGCGTAGGCGTAGGCGTTGAGCTGCTGCGGGTCGAGATCGTCGATGACCGGGTCGACCGACAGGAAGCGGCCGTTGCGCGCGTCGTACTCGCGGGCTCCGAGGTGGATGAGCCCGGTCGTCGGATCCTTGGTGCCGCCGACGAAGGCGCGCTGGCCCGGCCACCATGGCGGTGGCGAGCCCCGGTCCTCGCCGAACGGCGTCTGCCTGCGGATCGCCAGCTCGCCGTTGCCGGCGTTCACGGCCGCCTGCGCGGTGCCCTGATGGTCGTTGGCCAGGAAATAGACCTGGTCGTCCGGCGTGCGCACCGCGATGGGCTGGTCGTTGACGGTGTAGTAGCGGGTCTGCTCGACGGCGTCCTTGGCGAAGTCGAAGCGCAGCTCCATGTCGTCGACGTAGAGCGTGGCGTCGGCCGGCGTCCTGCGGATCAGCCGCTCGCCGTCCGCGTCGTAGACGAACGACGTCGTCTTGCCGGCCTCCGTCACTGACTCCAGGTTGCCCTCGGCGTCCCAGACGAGGGTCTGGTCGGAGGCTCCGACCTTGCGCCTGGTGGTGTTGCCTGTCGCGTCGTACTCGAAGAGGTCGGATCCGGCGCTCAGCAGCGCGTGCGGCCGCTGCTCGCCCGGCTTCGGGTAGGTGGAGGTGCGCACGGTCTCGGGCGCGCCGCCCCAGGCGTGCCTGGTCTCCTTGACGCGGTTGCCGGTGACGTCGTAGGCGTAGCTGACCGCGTACGGGGCCGCGCCGCCGATCGTGCCGGACCGCGGGGAGCCGGAGGCGCAGTCGTCGGTGGCCGTCCACGCCGACGTCATGCGGCGCAGGTGGTCGTAGGTGAAGCACTGCGTGTCCTGGCCGCCCGCCCGCTCGGCGATCTTGGTGATGTTGCCGACGGCGTCGTAGGAGTAGTGCAGGTCGAGATCGGTGTCGGCAGCGCCCTCCCGGTCCAGCCGCATGCTCGTCAGCCTGCGGGTGGACTCGTCGTGGGTGTAGGTGAGCCAGGTCTTCTTGCTTCCCGAGCCCAGCTCGTACTGCAGGGTCTCGCCCAGCTTGGAGTAGCGGGTCGTGTTCACGTACGTCGACGCGCCGGCGAGCCTGACCGGCTGTCCGAGCTCGTCGTAGCTGTAGACGACCGACTCCTCCGCCAGGCCGCCGGCGGCCGGGAAGCTGATCGACTGCACCTGGTCGTCGAGCGTGTAGCGGGTGTTGAGCACGTACGCGCCGGCCAGCTTGCCCTCGCGTTCGGGGATGGTGACCGTCTGGCGCAGCGTGCGGTAGTCGGCGTCGATGGCGTTGATCTCCGCCTTGTACGCCTGCCCGCCCGCGTAGCGGATGGTGGCGTTCATGTGGCCCTTGGCCAGGCCGTCGTACTTCCACTCGGCCAGCAGCGGGCCGGTCGCCGAGCCGTCGCGCAGTTCCTTCTTGCGGCCCAGCTCGTCGTAGACGTACCAGAGCGTCCTGCCGCGGGCGTCGGTGGTGCTGACGACCTCGTCGGCGTCGTTGTACGTCATCGTGGTGACGCCCTTGTCGGGGTCCTCGGTCCTGATCTCCCGTCCGCGCATGTCGTAGTGGTGACGCCACACGTTGCCCGCGGGATCGGTCACCGTGGCCAGCCGGCCCGCGTGGTCGTAGGTATACCTGGTGGACTCGTAGTCGCCCGTCGGGGTCGCGCCCTTGTACTGGCGCAGCTCGATCAGGCGGTCCTCGGCGTCGCCGATGCGGGTGGTCGCCGTGCCGCCCGGCGGCGGGGTCACGTGGATCCTGTCGCCCTCCTGCTCGGCGCTCACCCGCTGCTTCTCCACGCCCTTCGCCTTCAGCACCTGGGCGGTCACGTCACCCGAGCCGTCGAAGGACGACACGATCTGCGCCGGCACGTCGGCGTCCGCCACCGCCAGCAGCTCCGTGGAGGGCGTCCCGGTGGCGAAGTAGCCGGTGTTCGACTTGTACTGCTCGCCGAGCGAGTTGTGGAAGGTGTCGGTGATCGTGCGCCCCTCGCGCAGCGCGGGGTCGTCCGTCTGGTCGTCGCGGGGGGCGGGCTCCTGCGTCTGCCGCTCGCGCAGCAGGCCGTCGTACAGCTCGTGGCTGGCGGTGTAGCCGCCGTCGGCGCGCAACGTCTTCGTGGTGACGACGCTGGGGCCGTCGTTGCGCATCAGGTAGGAGTACTCCGTGCTGGGCGACTGCCCGGCGGCCTTGCTGCGGTCGGGCTGCCAGACCTTGACCAGGCGGCCGAGCGCGTCGTGCTCCATGTCGACGCGGCGGTTGTTGGCGTCGATCTCGGCGACGGGCTCGCCCCACGCCGGTTCGAGCAGGGTGCGCTCGACGTGGCCGAGCTGGTTGGTCTGCCTGACCTCGGTCGCCGGGGTGCCCGCGGCCGGGACGTAGGCGGTGACGGACCTGGTGCCGGCTGCGTCGGTCTCGCTGGTCTCGCGGCCGTAGGCGTCGTAGGTGTGGACGCGGTCGGTGATCGTCGCGCCGTCCCCGGACACGAGCTGCTGGACCTGGGTCACGTCGCCCTTGCTCGGGGCCTGGCCGAAGGCCTTGCCGTCGTACTGCACCCGCTCGTCGGAGATCACCTCTCCGGCGGAGAGCGTGGACACGGCGGTGGCGCAGCTCGCCGCGACCTTCTGGATCCTGCTGGTGTAGTCGAGCATCCAGGCCGCGTCGTTGCGGGCGTAGGTGTAGCGGGTGCACTGGTCGTCGTCCGCGGCGGCCAGGTCGCCCTTCTCCTCCACCTGCGTGAGCAGGCCCTTGGCGTCGTACGTGCGCTCCTCGCCGGTCCGCCGCCACGTGCCGCCGCCCAGGGCGGTGCGGGTGACCATGGACTCCGGCTCGACCACGTACGCGGCCTTGGTGACGCCGTCGTGCGTGGACTCCGCGGTCTTGAGCGACCACGGCTTCTCGACGGTCGAGGTCACGATTGGCCCGCCGTCGCCGTCGTACAGGATCTCCTCCCGCTCGAAACCGGCCAGCTGGTCGAGGTCGTCGAGCTTGACGCCCTCGGTGTCCTCGACCTGCGCGCTGCGCTTGGAGCCGTCGGCCTGCTTGTCACCGTGCAGCCCGCGGAAGTAGCGGAACTCCGTGAGCGTGCGCTCGGTGTCCTGGCCGTCGCCCTGGCGGACGCGCACCCGGCCGAACCCCCGGTAGTCCGCCCACGTGCGGTGCTCGGGCTTGACGAGGATGTTGTCGGCGTAGCGCCAGCCGGCGCCGCCGAGATACTCGTAGTCGGTGACCACGCTCGGCGAGCCCGCGACGCGGTCCACCTCGACCGTCTGCGTCACCACGTACTTGTGGAACCAGTCGGTGACCTGGGCCTCGTCCGGCGGGGCCCAGCGCTGCGGGTAGCAGCGTTTGTCGTTCTTGTCGGCGGCGGGCAGCTTGCCTGGCTCGCACTCGGCGGCCGAGTAGTGGACGCGCAGCTCGCCGCCGGACTCGTTGTCGACGGCCTGCACGCGCCACTTGACCAGCGGGGCGCGGCCCTCGTCCGCGTCGACCCGGTTGGGCAGCTGAACGCCGGTGAACGTCGTCTTGGGCAGGGTGATCGTGCCGCCCACGTGGCCGGTCTGCTGGATCGAGGCCAGCCACAACGACGGGCTCATGCCGTCGCCGGTGGCGGGGAACTGGTGGTCCAGCGCCCAGGAGTCCACCACCGCGTACTGTCCTTCGCCGTTGAGGATCTGCGTGGTGACCTTGGCCAGCCGCTTGCGGCTGAAGAACGTCGGCGCCAGGCGGTCGGTGCACTTCTGCCCCGAGTCGCAGATCTGGTCGAACGGCACGTCCGGCCAGTGCTTGGCGGTGTCCTTCTTGAGCTGGTCGGGGGCGCAGGTGACGGTGCCGCTGGGCAGGCAGCGCTCGACCACGTCGAAGACCACGCGGCCGGCGGGCGCCCTGGTGAACAGCTCGCCCTTCAGGTAGCCGTAGTCGATGCGGGTCAGGTAGGCGCCGCGCACGTACTGGGTGCCCTGTTCGGGCTTCATGTTGCGGCCGTAGTAGTTGCTCTCCTGGGCGTACCAGTAGGTGGTGGCGTTGCCGTGGGGGTCCACCGCCGAGTCCAGGTTCCACCGGTACGCCTGCCGGCACCAGGCGTTGGCCGGGGTGCTGGAGTAGCAGGGCTCACCCTTGTTGTTGCCGAACACCGGCACCGTCTGCACCGACTTCGTCTCCGGCTTGCCTGAGGCCCAGCCGGGCAGGCGGTTCAGCCCGAACGTGTACTGCGTGCCGTCGGCGGTGGTGACGCGCCAGTACTCGCCGTCGTTGTCGCCGTTGGTCGCGCCCGTGAGCTGCTCGATCCTGGTGCCGTCGTCGCGCTTGGGCCGCCACTGCTTCGTCGTGGCGTCCTTGACCAGTTCCATGGAGGAGTTGCCGAGCGACAGGGTGGCGTTGTCCTGGTCCCAGCACAGGTCACCGGTCTTCTTGCCGTCGACCATGCAGGACTTGAAACGGCGCTCGACGTAGCCGGCGGGGTTCAGCTCGAAGCCCTCACCGGCCCAGGACGGCTGGTTGTTGGTGGAGGCGGTGCGGCCGTCCACGCTCTGGGAGGAGTAGACGAGCGACACCTCCGGCTCCTCGCCGCCCAGCGCCGGAGGCGTGCGCAGCTCGTACGTCCAGCTGAAGTCGCCCGACTGGGTGCCGACGCTCCAGTCGGCAGAGGGGGCCAGGCCGGTGGCGGAGTGGTCGCCCGACTGGCCCGACGGGGCGGCGGTCACGGCGTACAGGCCGGTCGTCGCCACCTCGGCGGTCAGCGTGCCCGCCTCGGCGTCGTTCACGCTCTTGACGGGCTGCGGCTGGGCGCAGCCGGTGGCCTTGACGTCGAGGGCGCACTCCGCCAGCTCGACGACCCGCAGCCGGGCGCCGTAGTCGCCGCCGTACGCGTGGCGGAAGCCGGAGTAGTCGATCTCCAGGCGGGTCTTGCCCTCGGCCGCCTTCGCCGTGGCCCCTCCGCCGGGGGAGACGCGCAGTGCGAGGCCCAGCCTGCCGGTGGCCTCGGCGTCGAGGATCTCGACCTTCACCGGGGCCGCCGCGGTCACGCCTTTCCGCGCGGCCAGCCGTACCGGGAATCCGGCCGCCCGGGTCTTCGTTCCGGCGCCTCCGAGCTCGGCCGTCCGCGGCTCGGGCCAGGAGACGCCCGGTGGCGCCTGCCACGCCTGCTTCTCCGCCGGGTCCGCCATCGGCGGGATCACCGGGACCTTCTCGCCCTTGACCGGCGTCTCCTTCTGCACGGACGGGGCCTGGCGGGGCGCGGCGTGGGCGGGCATGGCGTACGCCATGGGCACGACGAGGACGATCGAGAGGACTGTGGCCAGCCGGCGTGGCCAGCGGGGCTCCGGCTTGGGCTCGACGAGCCTGTTCCAGGAGGGGTCTGCGATGTCTGGGTGGCCCGGTTCCCGGGATGGCTGAAAACGATTCCAGCGGGATTCGGGCAGGTCTAACTCGCTCTGCGGGTCCATGGCTCTCTCCCAGTGAGGTGCTGCTAGGGGGACTTACTGGGTCGGTCGGGGACTATTGGGCAGCCAACTGAGCGATCTGCTCGGCGCTGAGCACACCGTCGTACGTGCGGACATCGTCGAGGGCACCCGGCCAGTAGCCGGTGAGGACGCCTGCGGTCCTGGTCCGGCCCAGGTGCAACGGGCCGGTGGCGTTCCAGGCGCTGATGTGGTCGGTCACGGTGGTCGTGGACAGGCGGCCGTTGACGTAGATACGCAGCTCTCCGGCCAGGGGGTCGTACACGCCGGCCACGTGCGTCCACTCCAGGGGGACAGGAACGGCGTCGGAGCGGGTGCTGACGAGGGCGGCGGCGTCGGTGTCGGCGGCGGCCATGCCGAGAGCCCACCGCCCCTGGTCGAAGCCGAGCTGGAAACCGGCGGCGCGGCTGCCGGTCTGGGCCACGGCCGCGGTGGCGCCGGTGGGGAGGTAGTCGAGCTGGGTCCAGGCGGCGACGGTGAAACCCGTCCTCGTGTTGACGGCCGGCGCGCTCGTCTGCGCGTGCCCGTCGACGCCGTCCAGCGCGAGCGCGCCGTCCAGCCACCCGCCCGTCCACGAGGCGGCTCCGGACAACGACGCGGCGGTCGCGCGGCCCGAGGAATCGGCAGCCGACGAGCCGGACTCCTCGTCCAGCCTCCAGTGGCCGACCAGCGTGGCAGCGCTGTTGACCAGATCGGCGACCTCGTCGGCGAACATGGCGCGGGCGTACACCCGCACCTCGTCGACGTCCCCTTGCCAGTGGTCCGAAGCCGCCCCGCCGACCCTTCCGCGGCCGATCGTCAGGGGGCCTGTGGCGTTCCATGGTGGTGAGACGGCGACCGTGGACTCCAGCCGGCCGTTCACGTAGAGCGAGATCTGGCCGGCCGCCGAGTCGTAGACGCCGGTCAGGTGGGTCCATTCGCCGATCCTGGGCGCCGCCTGCGACAGGGCCCGGGCGACCGGCGCGCCGTCCGCGTCCGCGCCCGGCAGGCTCAGCGCCCAGCGGTCGTCGGCCTTGGCGTACTGCAGCGCGAACGCGCCCGTCCTGCCGCCCTCCTGGGTGACGGCCGTCGCGGAGGCGGCCGTGCCGGTCAGGCGGACCCAGGCGCTGACGGTGAAGGTACGGCTGGTGTCGACGACAGGGCCGGACGTCTGGGCGTACGCGCCGGCCAGCCCCAGCGCGGACCCGGTCCTGCCGGCCGTCCAGGTGGCCCCGTGCAGCGTCGCCGGGTGAGCGCCGGTGGCGTCGGCCGCCACGGTCCCCTCGCCGTCGTCCATCGTCCAGTGCCCGCTCGGCGGCTTGCCGGTGTTGACGTTGAAGACGTAGGTGCGGATCGGACCGAGGTGGCCGGCGCGGTCCCTGCTGCGCACCGCCAGCACGTTGGGGCCGCTGTGGCGCGGGGTGAGCACGATGGAGGCCGTGCCGTCCGCGCCGGGCACGGCCTCCGCCTTGGGTGTCGTGTCGAGGCCCCAGAGGTAGGCGGCGACGTCAGCGACGCCGTTCGGGGCGAACGCGAACGTGCCGGGCAGGCCGACGCCGTCGCTCCAGCCGTTCTCCGTGTAGTCGGGCGAGGAGACCTGCGGTTCCCTGCCCGGGGCCGTCGCGTCCACGGTGGCCTCGCACCACGGGCTCCACGCGCCGGTGGCCGTGCCGTCCTCGGCGCGCACCCGCCAGCGGATCATCGCGCCGTCGGCGAACAGGCTGTTCGGGATGGTCGCGGAGAACGCGCCGCCCGACGAACCCAGCGGGGTGACGTACTCGCCCGACTTGACCCCGCCGGCGTCGTACCACTCGAACCGACCCCTGACCGAGTTGTCGGCGTCCGCCAGCTTGGCCCACAGCTTGGGCGTGTCGGTGCCGATGACCGGCCTGCCGTCGCCGGAGACGCAGGCGCCGCCCGGGTCCGACCACAGGTCCGCGGCCACGGGGTCGGCGGGCACCGAGTTGTACTCGATGACCAGGCTCGGGTTGTTCCTGAACTTCTTCCAGGCGTACTGGTCGGTCTCGCTGGTCGCGCGGAGGCCGATGGTGACGTTGGACCACTGGTTGGCGGCGGCGTTGACCACCTGCGGGGTGACGTCGAACTCGACCCCGCCGGGCAGGCAGCTCGGTCCCCAGCCCTTGGCGACGTTCTTCGTGTCCAGCTTGGTGACCCATGCGGGCTGCTTGTTCCAGGTGGTGCTCTTGCTGATGGTGTTGGTCGCCCAGGCCTCCACCTTGCGGGCGCTGCACGAGTACGACCACGTCTCGTACGTGCGCAGCGTGGCCTTGAGGATCTGCTTGCCGTGGATGGCCGAGCCGGTGTTCATCTGGAAGAACGAGCGGTTCTTCTGCGAGTTGACGTGGCCCACCCTGGCGACGTCGCTGGAGTTGAGGTAGTTCGAGTTGGGCCAGTTGCTCCAGACGGCGGTCCAGGCGTTGCGGGCGGCCGAGAAGTACGGGTCGAGGTAGACGGGGAAGCGGGTCCCCGGGTCCGTCAGCATCTTCCTGTCGGGCCTGAGCCGCAGCCGGCCGTCCGCCAGCCGCACGCCCATGGTGGTCTCCCTGGCCTCCGGCGAGCGGCCCTCCTTGAGCGCCTGCGGGCTCGTCATGCCCTCGGAGTCCCACATCTTCGGGGTGGGCGCGACGAAGATCGTGCCGTCGTTGTCGTCGACGGCCTCCAGATTGCCCGCGCCGTCCGCCTTCACCGACAGGCCGGAGACGGACAGCGGGAACGCCAGCTCGGTCAGCCCGGCCGCGGCGGCCCGCGACTTGACCACCAGGAGGTGCGAGAAGCCGTCCACGTCCGCGGTGACCTGGAGGTCCACGCCCGGCATGACCTCGGGGTAGGTGGCGGTGTCGCCCTTCAGCTCCGGCCTGGGCAAGGCGCCCGTCCACCCCAGCCGCATCGACTTGCCCCCGCGCGACATGGCAGCCAGCAGACCGCTGCCGCCGCCGGAGAACGTCAGGCCGACCGCGGTGGCGACCGGCTCGACCGCGCCGTCGGGGCGCAGGCGGAGCGTGGTGTCGACGGGGACCCAGCGATCCCCCTTGCGCACGCGTACGGGCCGCACGTGCATCTCCATGGTGAGCCTGCCGTCGGGCTGGGCGAACACCTGGCGGGTCTCGCTGCGCATCGACCCGACCTCGACCGGCCTGCCCGCGCGCCGGGCCATCGCCAGCGCCGCCCCTTCGGTCTCCGCCGGGACGTGCGCAGGCGGCCCGGCCACCCGCTGCGATCGTTCCTGTGCGGACACCGGCTGCGGAACCACTAAGATCGTCGCCGATAACGCCGCCGCAGCCACTCCACGCATCGCCCGCATACGTTCCTCGCCCACGCTGAGCAGGGGTTACGCGCGGGGATCAAGCACCCGGCGTCTCCACGATCTTCGCTTGACGATCGGATTCTCACCCCGGTTAATTCACTTGGTCCAGAGTTCTGCTCATTCTGCTCAAAAAAACTTTCAGTGATCTTGGGCACACGGAACTATTCGCCAAGGCGGGCTCAGACCTCCGTAGGGAGAGGCCACGCCTCCGGATTCACCCGCTTGACGATCTCGTCCAGCGCGACGCGCACGTACGGCTCCCCCACCCACAGGTGCTTGGCGCCGTCGACCCCGACGACCTCGGCCTGCGGCACCCGGGCGAACCGCTCGCGGGCCTCCTCGGGCCGCAGATAGTCGTCGAACTCGGGCACCAGCGCGACCAGCGGCCGCCCGAACCGCGCCCAGGCGTCCAGGTCGTCGTCGGTGGCCCGGTGGAGCGGGGGCGAGAGCAGGATCGCGCCCTCCACGAGCGGATCGTGCGCCCATTTCAGCGTCAGCTCGGTGCCGAACGACCAGCCGACCACCCACACGTGCGGCAGATCGTGGAAGTCGGCGTACTCGAGGGCCGCGGCCACGTCGAACCGCTCACCCTGGCCACCGTCGAACGTGCCCTCCGAGGTGCCGCGCTCCGACGAGGTGCCGCGCGTGTTGAAGCGCAGCACGGCCAGGTCGGCGAGGGCGGGCAGGCGGTTGGCGGCCTTCTTGTAGACGTGGCTGTCCATGAAGCCGCCATGGGTGGGCAGCGGGTGCAGCGTGACCAGCGTGGCCACGGGAGGCCGGTCTAAGGGCAGGGCCAGCTCGCCGACCAGGGTCAGGCCGTCGCCGGTGTGCAGCTCGATGGGCTCTCGCCGGGCGGGCAGCACCGTGGCCGCGCGAATCTCCACCATGGGTCCTCTCAGTAACGGCTGCGGCCTGGGCCGCGGTCGAGTCTCTTACGCCAGCAGGCCTGGTGCCAGTGACGGCGCTCCTCGTCGCCGCCCGGCCAGGCGGGCCAGGCCACGATGTGCGGCAGCCCGACGCGGATCTCCTGGTCGCAACCCGGGCACCGGTAGTTCTTCGTGGACGACGAGCCGGTCAGCATGCGCACTTTCCACGAGCCGTCAGGCCACTCCTCCACCTTGTCCAGGCCGGTCGGGAAGCCGAAGGGGCGGGAGGACTCCCTGCGGCGGGCGCGACGCGGGCTCATCGGCTCCCGAGACCCATCACACCCACATCCGCCATCCGCGCCGCTCCCACCCGTTCGAACGCCATGCGACCAGTTTTCCAGAGCCGCTAAGGTGGGGCGTCATGCGGTTGGTCATCGCGCGGTGCAGCGTGGATTATGTCGGACGGCTCACGGCGCACCTGCCGATGGCGCCGAGACTTGTGCTGATCAAAGCGGACGGCAGCGTGAGCATTCACGCCGACGACCGCGCGTTCAAGCCGCTCAACTGGATGAACCCGCCGTGCAAGCTCAAAGAGGACGGCGAGACCTGGACGGTCACGCACGGCAAGACCGGCGAGAAGCTCGTCCTCACCATGGCGGAGATCCTCCACGACTCCAGCCACGAGCTGGGCGTCGACCCCGGGCTGATCAAAGACGGCGTTGAGGCCCACCTGCAGGAGCTGCTCGCCGAGCACATCACCACGCTGGGCGACGGCTATTCGCTGATCCGGCGCGAATACATGACGGCGATCGGCCCCGTCGACATCCTGTGCCGCGACGGGCACGGAGCGACGGTGGCCGTCGAGATCAAGCGCCGGGGGGAGATCGACGGCGTCGAGCAGCTCACCCGCTACCTCGAGCTGCTCAACCGCGACCCGCTGCTGTCGCCCGTGCGCGGTGTCTTCGCCGCCCAGGAGATCAAACCCCAGGCCCGCGTCCTCGCCTCCGACCGCGGCATCGCCTGCGTCACCCTCGACTACGACGCCCTGCGCGGCATCCAACCCGAGAATCCGACCCTTTTTTGATCCTTTACGGCTCCGCGGAGGCCAGCCACCCGCCACACTCCGGCTGACGGCCTTCCAGGGGAACGGCTTCTGACCCTTCAGTGGTGACCCGCCGCTACGGCGCGCCCTGTGGGCCCGGTAAGTGGTGATCTTCTCACCGGCATTCCCCTCAAGAGCATTCCGGCGTGGGTGAGGGCCGTGGTAAGCGGAGGGTGGGCGGTTTATGGTGACGCCATGGCGACGCTGACGTTCGACTCACTCAATCCGGCGACCGGCGAGATCGTCGGCAGTCACCCCAACCAGGCCCCCGAGGCCGTGCACCAGGCGGTGGGGCGGGCAGAGGAAGCCGCGCGGTGGTGGGCCGCGATCGGGGCGGCCGAGCGGAGGCGGCGGCTGCTCGACTACAAGGCGGTCGTGACCCGGGAGCTCAGGGCTCTCGCCAAGCTGGTCCACGAGGAGACGGGCAAGCCGGTCGGCGACGCCACGCTGGAGCTCGTCCTCGCCGTCACGCACCTCGACTGGGCCGCCCGCAACGCGGCGAAGGTGCTGGGCCGCCGCCGGGTCGCCACCGGCATGATCGGCCTCAACCTGACCGCCACCCTCGAATACCTGCCGCTGGGCGTGGTCGGCGTGATCGGCCCGTGGAACTACCCGGTCTTCACCCCGATGGGTTCCATCGCCTACGCGCTCGCCGCCGGCAACGCGGTCGTGTTCAAGCCGAGCGAGCTCACTCCCGGCATCGGCGTGCGGCTGGCGGAGCTGTTCGAGGAGTCCGTTCCTGAGCACCCGGTGCTGCAGACCGTGACGGGGCTGGGCGAGACGGGGGCGGCGCTGGCCGCTGACCCGAGGGTGAAGAAGGTGGCGTTCACCGGCTCGACCGCCACGGCGAAGCGCGTCATGGCGGCCTGCGCCGAGAACCTCACGCCGATCGTGGCCGAGTGCGGCGGCAAGGACGCGTTCATCGTGGACGCCGACGCCGACCTGCGGGCGGCGGCGGATGCCTGCCTGTGGGGCGCGATGTCCAACGCGGGCCAGACGTGCGTGGGCGTCGAACGTGTCTACGTCGTCGACGCCGTCTATGACGGCTTCATGCGCGAGTTGTCCGAGCGGGTGGCCGGGGTGCGGGCGGGCGAGCACTACGGCCCGATCACGATGCCCGGTCAGGTGGACATCATCAAGCGGCACATCGACGACGCCGCCAAGGCGGGGCGCGTGGTGGCCGGCGGCACCGGCTCGGTGCGGGCGCCGTACGTCGATCCGGTGATCGTGGAGGACGTGCCGGAGGACTCCCCCGCGGTGCGGGAGGAGACGTTCGGGCCGACCATCACCGTGCGGCGCACCCGTGACGCGCACGAGGCGCTGGAACTGGCCAACGCCTCGGCCTACGGGCTGGGCGGCACGGTGTTCTCCAGGAACGCGCGGCGGGCGACGGACCTGGCCAGGAGGATGCGCACGGGGATGACCGCCATCAACTCGGTGATCTCGTTCGCCGGGGTTCCGGCGCTGCCGTTCGGCGGGATGGGCGATTCGGGGTTCGGCCGGATCCACGGAGCCGACGGCCTGCGCGAGTTCGCCAGGCCCAAGGCGATCTCCCGGCAGCGCTTCGCGATGCCCGGGATGAACCTGACGTCGTTCTCCCGGGGGCCCGCGGAACTTGAGCGGCTGATCAGGCTTGTCACGTTCTTGCACGGGCGACGTAAGAGATAATCGCCGTGCTCTTTCCCAGAACCGATCATCCGTCCATAATTGTGTGCTCTGGGGGCCACGATCATGTTGGACGGGTGGAATGTGAACCGGTCTTACCGGGGAATGTCGGCTGAGCAAAGGCTGGCGGACAGACGAGAGCGGCTGATGACGGCCGCGTACACGCTATACGCGAAACCGGGTTTCGCGGCGACGACCATCGAAAGGTTGTGCTCGGAGGCGAGGATCTCCAACCGGGCCTTCTACGAATGTTTCGGCGGCCGCGAAGAGCTCCTTCAGGCGTTGCACGAACGCTGCGTGGAGGAAACTCTGGCCATCGTGGCCAAGGCGTTACAGGAGGCGCCCGGCACGCTGGCGGGCCGGGTGGAGGCGGGGATCCGCGCGTATGTCGAGTTCGCCACCGCCGACTGGCGCCGGGCCCGCATCATGCACGTCGAGGTGCGCAGGTCAGGGGATGTGCTGGCCATGTCGCGCCAGCGCGCGATCGAGTCGTTCGCCCTGCTCGTGGAGGAGGCGTCCGCCGATTTCCCGCAGGCCGCCCCGTCCAATCGGCGCTTGGTGGCGCTGGGTGTCATTGGCGCGCTCCAAGAGTTGCTCATCGAATGGCTGCTCTCCGAGGATCAACCGGGGATCGACGAACTCGTCGCCGTCGCCGTGCACATCTTCTACCGCAGCCTCGGCTCCGGCTGACTCCGCATAACCACCGCTTTTCAACGAGGATTCGGAGCGGTATCACGGACAGCCGTAATCGGCTTTTTGTCTAAGCCAAGAAAGAGCGGGCGACGGCTGATCGTCGCCCGCTCCGATATGTCACCTCAGGCCACCGCGGCGGCGGGAACCTCCACGTGCAGCACCCGATTCAGCCGGGTCACCGCGAGTATCCGCATGATCCGCGGGGGCACCCCCCGAAGAACGAGGCGACGTTGCACGCTCAACGCGCGCCGATGCGCTCCCACGAGCACCCCGAGACCGGTCGCGTCGATCATCTCCAGCTTGGAGAGATCGAGGATCAGGTCGCCTTCTCCGGTGTCGAGAGCTTTGTGCAGGCGCTCGCGCACCCCGGCCGACGTCCCGGCGTCAAGCCGGGTCCCTATCCGCACCACCTGGGCTCTCGGATTCCCCCGGACGCGCATGTCACCTCCTCAATCACGCCTGCGAGCAGGTCACCGGCCAGCGCGAACCTCGCCGGATGAAACTCCCCGCAAAACTCTCCTACCCACGTATCGGAAGTGACACGACTGCGTTCAGCACGAACTCGCCATCACCTGTCGGCTGGGCGCTCACCTTCCCACCTGCGGCGGCCAGCCGCTCCCTCAGGCCCGCCAGGCCGCTCCCCAGGTCCTCGCTCTGGCGCTCGACCGCCCCGTCGTTGCGCACCTCCAGCTCCGCCTCCTCATCGGTGAAGCGGATCGTGATGCGGCAGAATGTCGCGGCGCTGTGCTTGAGCACGTTGGTCACCGCCTCGCGGACCGCGTAGGCGAACACCGGCGCCACCCCTTCCGGCAGCTCGCGGTAGGGCAGGCGCGTCTCGGAGCGGACCCCCGCCGCTTCGAGTACGCCTTCGACGCTGTTCAGCTCGGCGGCCAGATCGAGCTCGCGGTAGCCGCGCACCGCCTGGCGCAGCTCCTTGAGCGCCTTCCTGGTCAGCGTGTTGACCTCCGCCATCTCGGCCTTCGCCGCGCCGGCGTCCTTGTCCGAGAGCCGTACGGCCAGTTCGGTCTTGACCGCGATGGCGGACAGCTGGTGCCCCACGAGGTCGTGCAGGTCCCTGGAGAAGCGCAGGCGCTCCTCGGCCACAACCAGCCGCGTGTGCGCGTCACGGCCCTCGTGGGCCTCCACGGCCAGCCTCCAGATCAGCAGCCAGACCCGGCCGGACGGCGGCAGGACGACGCACCAGAGGCCGTAGAGCAGGGCGCAATAGAAGAATTCCCGATCGGTGGGCACGTCGAGGGCCATGGCTCCCGGCGCCAGACCCAGCGTGACGCCTGCGGCCCAGGTCCCGAGCATCTGCAGGACGAGCGTGCGGATGGAGACGCCGAGCATGGCGATCCCCAGCCAGGCCACGAGTACGAAGCCCCATCCGGCCGGGTCCGCCCCGCCCGCTCCCGCCGCGACCAACGCGAGAACCGCCGCCACCACCACCTGCCTGGTGGGGTAGCGGCGGTCCAGGATCGCGTCGGCCATGCGCGGGTAGAGCCAGGTGAGGCCGCCGGCGGCGATCAGCGCCGGAACGGCCCGCCACCACGAGAACGTACCCTCCATGTGCGCGGCCACGGACGAGGCGACGATGAGGACCCACATCGTCAGCAGGCCCGAGGTGATCATCACCCAGGTGAGGCGCCGCGCCCGCCTGATCGGATCCATCTACTTCGTGCGCAGCACGTCGCCGAGTTTGAGCCGGGCACCCGTCCGGAGCACCGCGCGCTCGTAGATCTTGGCCCCGAAGGCCAGCACCGCGAGCACGGCCAGGATCATCGCCGCCGTGGACGCGCCCACCTGCCACAGCGGCACCTCGGTCGCGGCCATCCGCACCGGCATGACCATGGACGAGAACGGCGGGATGTACGACACGACCGTGGCCAGCGTGCCCGTCGCATCGTTGGTGGCGTAGAAGGCGACGAAGTACGTGATCATGATGAGCATGGTCAGCGGCGTCAGGACCGAGCCCACCTCCTCCTGCCGCGAGACCAGCGACCCGAAGGCCGCCGCCAGCGCCGCGAAGAAGGCGTAGCCGAGCACGAACCAGACCAGCACGCCGGCCACCAGGCCGGGGATGCCGGGCGGGAAGTCGGTGGCGATGCCCGAGGCCATCGCCGCGCCGAGCCCGACGACCAGGATGGTGACCAGGTTGATCAGGCCGAGCACGCCCAGCCCCACGATCTTGCCGCCGAGCAGCTGCCACGGCCGTACGGCGGAGAGCAGGATCTCCACGATCCTGCTGCCCTTCTCCTCCACCACGCCCATGGCGACCATCATGACCTGGCCTATGACGAGGGTGAAGAGCACGAGGACGAGCACCACGGCGATGCCGGTGCGCGCGCCTTCGTAGCGCGTGTCGGCGCCCACCGACTGCATCTGCAGCGGCGGGATGGACACGCCTGCGGCGCCGAGCTTGACCTCACGGTTCACGCTCTGCAGCAGCACGCCGAGCTGCCCGTCGATCTCCCCGTCCGTCAGCACCTTCGACCCGTTGACCAGCACCGCGTCCACGTCGCCGTCGAGCACCGCCTGCCTCGCCGCGCCCTCGTCGGGGAACGCCCGCCACTCGAACTTCGTGTCGGGCGCGGCGGCCTGCAGCGGGAGCTGCTGGGAGTTGACGGTGCCCAGCGTGTAGGAGTCCTCACCGCCCAGCACCTTGGGAGCGAACGAGGCCGCCGCCACCAGCACCGCCGTGATGAGCAGGCCGATGATGAACCCCTTCGTCCGCACCTGCGTCGCGACCTCCCTGCGGGCGACCAGCATCAGTCCGTTCACGCCACGGCCTCCTTGAAGATCTCGGTGAGGCTCGGCTGCTCGGCCCCGAAGTGTTCGACCCGCCCCGCCTTCACGGCGCGACGCAGGATCTCCTGGTCGTCGCCGCCGGAGGTGCGCAGGGTGTGCCGGTCGCCGTCGACGGTGACCGTGCCCGGCAGACCGTCCGCCCAGCCCGGCGCGGGGTTCCTGACGACCACGCGCAGCTCGTTCCGCTCCGCCGCCCGCAGGTCGGCCACCGCGCCCGCGGCGACCATCCGCCCGGCCGAGACGATGCCCACGGAGTCGCACAGCCGCTCCACCAGCTCCAACTGGTGGCTGGAGAAGATCACCGGCACGCCTCCCCTGCACCGCTCCTGCAGCACCGTGGCCAGCGCGTCGACCGCGATCGGGTCGAGCCCGGAGAACGGCTCGTCCAGGATGAGCAGTTCGGGGTCGTGCACCAGGGCCACGGCGAGTTGCACCCGCTGCTGGTTGCCCAATGACAGGGCCTGCACCGCGTCGTTCCTGCGCTCGGTCAGCCCGAGCTGCTCCAGCAGGTCGTCGGTGGCCTTCGTGGCGACCGTCGTGCTCATCCCGTGCAGGCGGCCGAAGTATTCGATCTGTTCGGCGACCCGCATCTTCTGGTACAGACCGCGCTCCTCCGGCATGTAGCCGAAGCGCCGGCGGTCGTCTGGCGAGAGCGGCGCGCCCCTCAGGGCCACCGAGCCGGAGTCCGCCTGGAGCACGCCCATCACGATGCGCATCGTCGTGGTCTTGCCCGCGCCGTTCGCACCGACGAACCCGAACATCTCGCCCGGCCGTACGGTGAAGCTGATCCCGTCCAAGGCGATCTTGGTCGCTGGGGAGCCGGGGCCGCCCGCGAAACGTTTGCGCAGCTCGTTGATCTCGAGCATCAGGTCATCTCCTTCATCATGGGTCAATCATGGCTTTCACCCGTTTCATCGAGCCAGTCGCCGAAATCACAGGCGCCATATGGACTTCGCGGCCCATTCCGATGACATTTGTCACGAGTACGCTGGGGACATGACGCGCGCCGACAAGGACAAGCCGGTCGTCCTCTCCCGCATCTACACCCGCACGGGCGACGACGGCACCACCACGCTGAGCGACATGAGCCCCGCCCCGAAGACCGACCTGCGGCTCGCGGCCTACGCCGACGTGGAGGAGGCCAACGCCCACCTCGGGGTCGCGCTCTCGCACGGCACCCTGACCGCCGACCTGGTGGAGGTGCTCGTACGCGTCCAGAACGAACTCTTCGACCTGGGGGCCGACCTGGCCACGCCGGTCGTGGCGAAACCCGACTTCCCGCCGCTGCGGGTGGAGCAGTCGTACATCGACTGGCTGGAGACGCAGTGCGACCGCTTCAACGCCGGACTCAAGCCGCTGCGCAGCTTCATCCTGCCCGGCGGCGATCCCGCCACGGCGGCCCTGCACGTCGCCAGGGTCACGGTGCGCAGAGCCGAGCGTACGGCCTGGGCCGCGCTCCAGGCGCACGACGACATGAACGTGCTGACGGCGAAATACCTCAACCGGCTGTCCGACCTGCTCTTCATCGCCTGCCGGGTCGCCCACGCCGGCAACGAGATTCTCTGGAAACCCGGCGGCACCCGCTGAACGCGACCGTCGGCCGCCGCGGCGTTGAGAGGCGCTGGGGCGCCGAGCCGAGGTCAGGCGACGTCGAGGTAGGCGCTCGGCGGCGCCGACTCCAGCCAGGCGAGGAAGCCCGTCAGCGCGTCGGCGCTCATCGCGATGGACACTCCGCGCGTGCTCCCGCTGAGATCCACCGCGAACATCCCGCCCTCGATCTCGCGGCGGGGAGAAACGACGAGGCCGCGCCTCGCGATAGCGTGGCGCGGCCTCAGTCGCACACCCAGAAGCGGGATCCAGTGGAGCTCCCCGTCGGCGTAGCGGGCTACGCCGCTCTGCCAGGCCCGCTCCCCCACCCGCAGACGACAGGGCACGCTCCCGCGCGAGCGGGTCAGCATGACCCAGCGCAGGACCACGAGGGCGGCGAACAGCACCAGGACAATCACAACCGTCGCCATCATGCCGCCCCCTGCGCCCCGTTGGGAATATTAAACCTCTTCGCCCGCCGCGCGGAGCCGAGCCCTGGCGCGCTTGGCCTCGATCGCCGCGTCGGCGTCTTCCTGGTTGGCCTCGATCGAGGCCTGGGCCCGGTCGAGAGCGTCACGGGCAGCCGCGACGTCGACCTCGGAACCGAGCTCGGCCACCTCGGCGAGCACGGACACCTCGTCGTCGGCCACGGAGATGAAGCCTCCGTGCACGGCCGCCGCGAGATCGCCCTCGCCTTCCCGTTTGATGCGCAGCACGCCGCCCTCGACGAGGACGCCGAGCACAGGTGCGTGTTGCGGCATGATACCGATCTCGCCGTCCACGGTCTTGGCAATCACCATGTCGGCCTCGCCCGACCAGATCTCACGCTCGGGTGAGACAACCCCTACGCGTAGCTTCGCCACTTGTGTAGGTTCCTTTCCGATCAGGTGGTGGCACGGCGGGCGGCCGTACCACCACCGTAGGTCCGGGCTCGCAGAACTCGCCCTTTAGGTAGGTCCGGGCTCGAAGCCCTTCGACTGGGGCGATTTAGCGGCGCTCGAGTTCCTTGGCCTTGGCCACGGCCTGCTCGATGCCACCGACCATGAAGAACGCCTGCTCGGGGAGGTGGTCGTACTCACCCGCGCACAGGCCCTTGAAGGAGGCGATGGTCTCGTCCAGCGGGACGGTCTCGCCCGGCTGGCCGGTGAACGCCTCGGCGGCGTACATCGGGTGCGACAGGAACCGCTCGATGCGGCGGGCCCGCTGCACGGTGACCTTGTCCTCCTCGGACAGCTCATCGATACCGAGGATCGCGATGATGTCCTGGAGCTCGCGGTACTTCTGCAGGATCCGCTTGGTCTCCTGGGCGACCCGGTAGTGCTCCTCGCCCAGGATCTGCGGGTCGAGGATCCGGGAGGAGGAGTCGAGCGGGTCCACCGCGGGGTAGATGCCCTTCTCCGAGATCGGCCGGGAGAGCACGGTCTGCGCGTCGAGGTGCGCGAACGCGTTGTGCGGGGCAGGGTCGGTGATGTCGTCGGCGGGCACGTAGATCGCCTGCATGGAGGTGATCGAGTGACCGCGCGTCGAGGTGATGCGCTCCTGGAGCACACCCATCTCGTCGGCCAGTGTGGGCTGGTAACCCACGGCGGACGGCATACGGCCGAGCAGGGTCGAGACCTCCGAACCGGCCTGCGTGAAGCGGAAGATGTTGTCGATGAAGAGCAACACGTCCTGCTTCTGCACGTCACGGAAGTATTCGGCCATGGTCAGCGCCGACAGAGCCACGCGCAGACGGGTGCCCGGCGGCTCGTCCATCTGGCCGAAGACGAGCGCGGTGTCCTTGAGGACGTCCGCCTCCTCCATCTCCAGCCAGAGGTCGTTGCCCTCACGGGTGCGCTCGCCGACACCGGCGAAGCACGAGGTGCCGCCGAAGTTACGGGCGACGCGGCGGATCATCTCCTGGATGAGCACCGTCTTGCCCACGCCGGCGCCGCCGAACAGGCCGATCTTCCCACCCTGCACGTAGGGGGTGAGCAGGTCGATGACCTTGATGCCGGTGACGAGCAGCTCGGTGCGGGACTCGAGCTGGTCGAACGCCGGGGAGGGACGGTGGATGCCCCACCGCTCCTCGACCTTGAGCGACGCGGTGGGCACGTCGAGCGTCTCGCCCAGCGCGTTCCACACGTGGCCCTTGACGACGTCGCCGACCGGCACCGAGATCGGGCCGCCGGTGTCCTGCACCGCCTGGCCGCGGACCATGCCGTCGGTGGGCTGCATGGAGATGGCGCGCACGAGGTTGTCGCCCAGGTGCTGGGCCACCTCGAGGGTCAGGGTCCTGGTCTCGCCGCCGAGGGTCACCTCGACCTTGAGCGCGTTGTAGATCTCGGGCATCGCGTCGACGGGGAACTCCACGTCGACGACCGCGCCGGTGACACGTGCCACGCGGCCTGTGCCGGCCGCCGCGGCTTCCACAGTTTCAACAGCCTCTGCAGTCATTTCACTCTTTCCCCGCTGCGGCGTCAGCGAGCGCGTTGGCGCCACCGACGATCTCGCTGATTTCCTGGGTGATCTCCGCCTGGCGAGCCTGGTTCATCTCCTGGGTGAGCAGCCGCATCAGCTCGTTGGCGTTGTCGGTCGCGGACTTCATCGCGCGCCGCCGCGCTGCCTCCTCGGAGGCCGCCGACTGCAGCAGCGCCGTGAAGATCCGGGACTCGACGTAACGCGGCAGCAGCGACTCGAGAACGTCACCCGCAGTCGGCTCGAACTCGAAGTAGGGCGGGATCGCGGTGGACTCGGTCGCCTCGGTCTCCTCGACCTCGAGCGGCAGGATCCGCTTGACCACGACGTTCTGGGTCAGCATGGAGACGAACTCGGTCGAGACGATGTGGATCTCGTCGATCCCGTTGTCGTCCTTGAACGAGTCGATCAGCGTCTGCGCGATCTCCTTGGCGTCGGCGTAGGCCGGCTTCCTGGAGAAGCCGACCCACTGGCCGCCCATCTCGCGCTGGCGGAAGGTGTGCCAGGTGACACCCTTGCGCCCGGTGACGAACGGCACGACGTCGAGGCCGCGGCCCTCCAGCAACCCGCGCAGGGCCTCGGCCTCGCGCAGGACGTTGGCGTTGAAGCCGCCGCAGAACCCGCTGTCGCTGGTGACGATGAGGACACCCGCCCTCTCGGGGTTGTCCTTCGCCACGGTCAGCGGATGGTCGACGCTGGCCGCGTTGCTGACGACGCCGGTGACGGCGCGAGTGATCTCGCGCTCGTACGGCAGCGCCGCCTGCATCCGCTGCTGCGCCCTCACGATCCGTGAAGAGGCGATGAGCTCCTGGGCACGCGTGATCTTCGCGGTCGACTTGACCGAGGTGATCCGCCGCCGCAGCAGCCTTAGCTGGGCACCCATGACCTACTTCTCCGCCCGACGGACGACCTTCTTGATCTTCTCCTGGCCGACCTCTTCGGCCTCCAGCGGCGCCACCGGCTCGTCCTTGACCAGCAGCTCGCCCGAGGAGGTGGTGAAGCCCTTCTTGAACTCCGTGATGGCGTCCTTGAGCGAGGTCACCGTGTCGTCGGTGAGCTCGTTGGTCTCGCGGATGGTGTCGAGGATGCCCTTGTGCGAGGACTGCAGGAAGTCGAGGAACTCCGTCTCGAAACGCCGCACGTCGTCGACCGGCACCTCGTCGAGCTCGCCGGTGGTGCCACCCCACACCGACACGACCTGGCGCTCGACGGGGAACGGTTCGTACTGGGGCTGCTTGAGCAGCTCCACCAGGCGCTGGCCGCGTTCGAGCTGGGCCTTGGAAGCCGCGTCGAGGTCGGACGCGAACGCCGCGAAGGCCTCCAGGTCGCGATACTGCGACAGCGACAGCTTCAGCGTGCCCGCGACCTTGCGCATGGCCTTGACCTGCGCGGAACCACCGACTCGGGAAACCGAGATGCCGACGTTGATGGCTGGGCGCACACCCGCGTTGAACAGGTCCGTCTCGAGGAAGCACTGGCCGTCGGTGATGGAGATGACGTTGGTCGGGATGAACGCCGACACGTCGTTGCCCTTGGTCTCGATGACCGGCAGACCCGTCATCGAGCCGCCGCCCATGTCGTCGGAGAGCTTGGCGCAGCGCTCCAGGAGCCTGGAGTGCAGGTAGAAGACGTCGCCGGGGAAGGCCTCGCGGCCCGGAGGGCGACGCAGCAGCAGGGACACGGCGCGGTAGGCGTCGGCCTGCTTGGTCAGGTCGTCGAAGACGATCAGAACGTGCTTGCCCTGGTACATCCAGTGCTGGCCGATGGCCGAGCCGGTGTAGGGGGCAAGGTATTTGTAGCCGGCCGGGTCGGAGGCGGGGGCGGCCACGATCGTGGTGTACTCGAGCGCGCCGGCCTCCTCCAGGCGGGCCTTGACCTGCGCGATCGTCGAGCCCTTCTGGCCGACCGCGACGTAGACGCAGCGAACCTGCTTCTCAGGGTCGCCCGACGCCCAGGCCTCGCGCTGGTTGAGGATCGTGTCGACCGCGATCGCCGTCTTGCCGGTGCCGCGGTCGCCGATGATCAGCTGGCGCTGGCCGCGGCCGATCGGCGTCATGGCGTCGATCGCCTTGATGCCGGTCTGCAGCGGCTGCTTCACCGGCTGCCGCTGGACGACCGAGGGGGCCTGCAGCTCGAGGGCACGGGTGCCCTCGGCCTGGATGGCGCCCTTGCCGTCGAGCGGGTTGCCCAGGGGGTCGACCACGCGGCCGAGGAAGTCGTCGCCGACGGGCACGGACAGGACCTCGCCCGTCCTGCGGACCGTCTGGCCCTCCTCGATGCCGCTGAAGTCGCCCAGAATAACGGCACCGATCTCGCGGGTGTCGAGGTTAAGTGCCAGACCGCGCGTGCCACCCTCGAACTCGAGCAGCTCGTTCGCCATCGCCGAGGGAAGGCCGGAGACATGGGCAATGCCGTCGCCGGCGTCGACGACGGTCCCGATCTCCTCGCGCGCGGCGCCTTCCGGTTCGTACGCCTGGACGAAGCGCTCAAGCGCGTCCCGGATCTCGTCCGGCCGGATCGTAAGCTCCGCCATCTCTACTCTGTCTCCCTATTCGCCTTAGCCGGCCAACCGGCGGCGGACTTCTTCGATTCGTCCCACAATGGTGGTGTCGATGATCTCGTCGCCGATGCGGACCGAGAACCCACCGAGCACTCGCTTGTCCACCTCGACGTTCAGGTGCACGTCACGGCCGTAGGAGGTGCGCAGCCACGCCATGAGGCGCTCGCGCTGCGCGTCGGTCAGCTCGACCGCCGTGCGCACCACCGCCACGAGGCGCCGGCGCTGCTCAGCCACGAGGTGACCGACCTCTTCCAGGCCCGACTCCAGGCTACGCCCACGCGGGTGCAGCACCAGCTGGCTGATCAGGCGCAGGCTCGTGGGGGCGACCTTGCCGTCGAGCAGCCGGCTCAGCAGCTCCTGCTTGCCGGCCTCCGGCGCTCCCGCGTCGGTGAGTGCCCGGCGCAGCTCCGGGTTGGCGGCGACGATGCGGCCGAAGCGGAAGAGCTCGTCCTCCACCTCGTCGAGCCGTGACTGGCCCTCCGCCTCCGCGGCCGCGGCGGCGACGCCGAGCCGTTCGAGCACGTCGGCCAGGTCGCCGGCGCGCGACCACCGTGCCGAGACCGCGGTCTCGGCGGTGGCGAGCGCCGCCTCGCTGATCTTGCCGTCGAGCAGCGAGCGGATCGTGGCCGCCTTCTGCTCGCCCGGCCTGGACGGGTCGGACAGGGCACGCCGCAGGCCGTGTTCGCGGTCGAGCAGATCCGCGACCGCGAACAACTCGTCGGAGAGCGTGCCGAGGTCGGCACTGCCGGCGACCGCGTTGAACCGCTCCTCGACCTCGGCCAGCGACGCCCTGCTCAGGCCCCTCATTAACGCACCGCCTGCGCGTTGGAGCTTTCCAGCTCGTCGAGGAACCGGTCGACGATGCGGCTCTGCCGGGCTTCGTCCTCGAGGGACTCGCCGACGATGCGGCCGGCCAGGTCGGTCGACAGGCGGCCGATCTCAGCGCGGAGCTGGGCGAAGGCCGCCTGGCGGTCCGCCTCGATCTGCGCGTGCGCGGCCTCGACGAGACGCCGGGCCTCGGCCTGGGCCTCCTCGCGGAGCTCCGCCTTGATCTGCGCGGCCTGCTCGCGAGCCTCCTCGCGCAGCCTGGCCGCCTCCTGCCTGGCCTCGGCCAGCTGGTCGCGGTATTCCTGCTGCAGGACCT
Source organism: Nonomuraea sp. KM88 (assembly GCF_052245635.1). Lineage (NCBI taxonomy): Bacteria > Bacillati > Actinomycetota > Actinomycetes > Streptosporangiales > Streptosporangiaceae > Nonomuraea > Nonomuraea sp. KM88. The sequence goes on from NZ_JBQQCC010000009.1 coordinate 36,429, forward strand.
GCGCCTGGGCCTGCGCTTCTTCCGCCCTCTTGATGCCGCCCTCGATCGCGTCCGTGCGCTCGGCCAGCGTCTTCTGGATGCGCGGGACGAGGATCCGGCCGACGACGACGAGGACGACGAGGAAGGAGAAGATGCCGACGACGAGCTCGTACGTGTGCGGGATGAGGGGGTTGGCGCCCTCCTCCTGCGCGAGGAGCGTAGCTGCCATAGTCATGGATGCAGCCTTTCGTCAGGTGGGGACCGTCAGATGGCCTGGAAGATGAACGGTGCGACCAGGCCGATCAGGGCGAGGGCCTCGGTGAGGACGAAGCCGAGGAGCATGTTCTGGCGGATCAGGCCGTAGGCCTCGGGCTGGCGCGCGATGGCCTGCACGCCCTGACCGAAGATGATGCCGACGCCGATGCCGGGGCCGATGGCGGCGAGACCGTAACCGATGGCGGTGACGTTGCCGGAGACCTCAGCGAGAACGCTCATTGCTGTTTTCCTTTACTGGACGGCCGGTGAAGCGGAGTCTCACCGGTCTGGACAAATCCGGTCTGTGGTTCTCAGTGATCGGGGTGCAGGGAGCCGCCGATGTACATCGCGGCCAGCATCGCGAAGAGGAACGCCTGCAGATACTGGATGAAGATCTCCAGTCCCGTGAGCAGGATGGTCATCACCACACCCACGACGCCGACGGGCGCGCCGAGCGGGGTCAGATTCTCGAACAGGAACCAGAAGCCCACCATGCTGAAGAAGGCCAGCAGCATGTGGCCCGCGAACATGTTCGCGAACAGTCGCACCGCGTGCGTGAAGGGCGCGATGATCATGTTCGACAGGAACTCGATCGGGGCCAGCAGGAAGTAGATCGGCTTCGGCAGGCCGGGCGGGAACATCATGTTCTTGAAGTAACCGATGCCGCCCTGGTGCTTGATGCCCAGGTAGACCTTGAGGCCGTAGATCAGGAGGGCCAGCACGGCCGGGAACGCGATGTGCGAGGCGACGGGGAACTGGAGCACCGGGACGACGCCCATGAGGTTCCAGACCAGCACCAGGAAGAACACGCTGACCAGCAGGCCCATCCACCGGTCTGCGTCCTTGCCCAGGAAGGGCCGGGCGACCTGGTCGCGGACGAACATGTAGCCGAGCTCGACGGCGTTCTGGACGCCCCTCGGCACGAGCTTGGGCTTGGCGAAGGCCGCCCAGCACACGCCGACCACGAGGATGGCGCTGATGGCGGCCAGCAGCACCGGCTTGGTGAACCAGTAGACCCCGGGGATGATGGGAGGCAGGTTGAACAATTCGTCTGGCGTCGGCGCCCCGAATTGATCGCCAGCGGGAGCGAGGACCGTCAGCGCATTCACGCGGCGTTCCCTTCAACGTCGTAGTGGATCACAAGAGTTTCCTCAGCGAAGCGGTTGCTGCTCCGGGCTAGCGACCGAACTTCCGGTAGACCAGGTAGCCGCCGAGCACAACCCCCAGGACAACGCCTATGGGGAAGAACGCGGACATGTCCAACCACCGGTCCAGCAACCATCCGAGGCCACCGTAGATGGCCATCCCGGCGAGTAGAGAACTGGGGACTGACCACATGGCGTCGGCGAAGTCGCGACCGTCTTCTTCGGGTCGGCGTTCCTGTGCGCTCATCGCGGGCCCGACGATAGCAGGCGAACAGCGGACTAGTCATATCGGACCCCGTCCAGGCAAGAGCGTCATGCGTCGCCCTTTCCTGGAACTCCGGCCTCGGGGTCGACGTAAAGCATCTTGGTCTTCATGAAGGCGCGGACCTCGAAGCCCGTCCACACGAGGGTGCAGACAACCACGGACCACGCGAATGCCTGGGTGTTCCAGGCCGTGGTGTCGCGGAAGGCCGACAGCACGGCCATGATGGCCAGGACCTTGACGAGATAGCTCACCATCGCGGCTATCGCCATCATCTGCGGGGAGACCCGGGCGGCGTAGGACACCACGACGACGCTGACGCTGAAGAAGATCCCGACGAGCAGGGCGCCCATGGCCGCGCCGAGCGCGCCCTTGCCGCCCGCCGCCAGGAAGGCGATCAGCACGGCGACCACCCCAACCACGAAGGTCGGAATCGCGGCGCTTTTGAGGACGCGCACGTCATTGGCCTGCATCGGTGCTCCATCAGCCTGTTGTCAAGCGAGCGTTTGCTACCTCCAGAACCGGTGCGTCTGGAGTCCCTGCTCGTGAAAGATATCACAAGCTCACGGAAGACCGCTTTTACCTGCCGTTTCTAGTTCGCGATCACGAACGCCCTGGATGGGCAGGAATGACCGGATTGCCCTCGGCCGTCGAGCGGCCCTGCGGCGAGCCGTCTCCCGGCGGCGGCATCCGCCGCCTGACCTCGGGCTCCGGCGGGATCGGCGGCATCGGCCCCGTGGGCGGACCGTCGTCGTCGGGGTCGTCGCGCGACACCGAGTGCGCCCCGCCCCTGCCCCGCCAGCGCGGCAGGGCCATCAGCACCAGCACGGCCAGCGCCAGCACGATGACCACGGGGAACAGCAGGACCGGCACGCCGATCGTGGACATGCCCACAATGCCGAAGGCGAACAGGAACGCCCACGCGTACATGATCAGCACGGACCTGCGGTGCGAGTGGCCGATGTCCATCAGCCGGTGGTGCAGGTGGCCGCGGTCGGGCGCGAACGGCGACAGGCCGCGCGAGGTGCGCCGCACCACCGCGGTGATCAGGTCGACCAGCGGCAGCACCAGCACCGCGGCCGGCAGGAGCAGCGGCAGCAGCACCGGCACCTTGTTCATGCCCTCGATGATCGCCGGGTCGAGCGGCGTCACGGTGACGATCGACGAGGCGAGCACGAGGCCGATGAGCATGGCCCCCGTGTCGCCCATGAAGATCTTCGCCGGATGGAAGTTGTGCGGCAGGAAGCCCAGGCACGCGCCGATGAGCACGGCGGCGATGGCGGCCGTCGTCGTGATGCGCCCCCCGCTGATCTCCTCGGCCAGGAAGATCGAGTAGGCCCAGGTGGCCATGCCCGCGATGCACACGACCCCCGCCGCCAGGCCGTCGAGCCCGTCGACGAAGTTGACCGCGTTGATCGTCACGACCACGACCATGATCGTGATGACGGTGCTGAGCGTGTAGTCGAGGCTGGTGGAGCCGCCCCAGTCCTGCGGCAGCGGGATGTAGAGGAGCCGCAGGTCGAAGAAGACCAGCACACCGGCCGCCGCGATCTGCCCGGCGAGCTTGACGAAGGCGTCCATGCCCCACCAGTCGTCGAGGAAGCCCGTGACCGTGATGAGCCCGCCCGCGACGATCAGCGCGATGACGGCGTCGCCGTCGGACTCCGCCAGGGCCGCGCCCGTGTGGGTGAGCCTGCTGGCCACCAGCAGCCCCACGACCAGGCCGCCGTACATCGCCAGGCCGCCAAGCCTGGGCGTGGGCGTGGTGTGCACGTCGCGCTCGCGAACCTCGGGCATGGCGCCGATGGCGATGGCGAAGCGGCGCACCAGAGGCACCAGCAGGTAGGTCACCGCTGCCGAGATGAGCGCCATGAAGAGGTATTCGCGCACGAACCTAGTTTCCCGGATGCTCCGGCCCGCTGTGACCGGAAAACGACACAGACCGGCTCAAAATTCGCTGAGATATGGCTGATGGATGGCGAGAAGGGCCGTCACCCTTGCCCTGACCTCCTCCGCGCCGCCCGGATCGCGCACGACCCTGGCGACCAGGGACCCCAGCTCCTTCAGATCTTCCGGCTCCATGCCCTGCGTCGTCACGCACGGCGTACCGACGCGGATCCCCGAGGTCACGGCCGCCGGCTCGGGATCGTACGGGATCACGTTGCGGTTGAGTGTGATGCCCGCGGCCGCGCACCTCCGCTCCGCCTCGACACCCGACACCCCCGCCCCGCGCAGGTCGATCAGCGCCAGGTGCGTGTCGGTGCCTCCGGACACGGCCCGCATGCCCTCCGCGTCCAGCGACGCCGCCAGCGCCCGCGCGTTCGCGATCACCTTTCTGGCGTAGCCGGCGAACTCCGGCCGCATCGCCTCACCGAACGCCACGGCCTTGGCCGCCACCACGTGCATGAGCGGCCCGCCCTGGACGAACGGGAACACCGCCCGGTCGATCCTGGCGGCCAGCTCCCCCGTGCACAGGATGGCGCCGCCGCGCGGCCCGCGCAGCGCCTTGTGCGTGGTGAAGGTCACGACGTCCGCGTACGGCACCGCCGACGGGATCGCACCGCCCGCCATCAACCCGATCGGATGCGCCACGTCCGCCAGCAACCACGCCCCCACCTCGTCCGCGATACCGCGGAACGCCGCGAAGTCGATCAACCTCGGGTACGCCGTCGCGCCGCACACGATGAGCTTCGGCTGGTGCCGCAGCGCCAGATCCCGCACCTCGTCGTAGTCGATGAGTTCGCTGTCACGACGCACCCCGTACGACACGACGTCGAACCATTTTCCCGAGAAGTTCACCTTGGAACCATGCGTGAGATGGCCGCCGTGCGGCAGGGCCATGGCCAGCATGGTGTCACCCGGCTGGAGGAGCGCCGCGTAGGCGGCCAGGTTCGCCGAGGCGCCCGAGTGGGGCTGGACATTGGCGTGCTCCGCCCCGAACAACCGGCACGCCCGCTCGATCGCCAGCCGCTCGGCCCGGTCGACGACCTCGCAACCGCCGTAATAGCGCCTGCCCGGGTAGCCCTCGGCGTACTTGTTCGTCAGCGTGGAGCCCAGCGCGGCCAGGACGGCGGGCGAGGTGAAGTTCTCGCTCGCGATCAGCTGGATCCCGCCGCGCACACGTTCGAGCTCGTCGAGCAGAACCTGCGCGAGCTCGGGATCCTGCCGGCGCAGCAGCCCGAAGTCGGGACCGTAGTAGGGTTCCGCACCCATTTCCCCACTGTACGACCTGGTGTCCGTCTCTCCCATAGAGAGGTGATGCCCGGAACTTCAGGGATGCGCCCGCCACGGGCGGAGGGCCCCTTCGATCCGGGCAGCGAGCCGTCCTGCGCGCCCGCTCGTCCGCGCCGGCCGCATGCCGCGGCAGACGAACGACCGGACGCGCACCCCGTCACTGGAACGCGTGCGGGGCGCTGGCCGTCGTCTGGATCCACCTCGGCGTGTCGGCGGCCTCGTCGCTGATCGCCGTCAGCACGGCATGCCGGTAGACCGACAGCCTGGTGCGCCACTCACGGATGTCCTTGACGTAGCGCTCGCCCACCGGGGCGTCCCACGTCTGCGGGCTCTTGGCCAGGGCGTACGCCTTGTCCAGAATCGTTCTGAGCGCCTCCAGCTGGGGCAGGACGGTGTTCCATGCGACGACCAGGCGCTGGTAGTCGGGATTGAACTCCCAGGCCCGCTGCGGGTTGTCCAGGGGGCCCGTGGAGCTGATGGGCGGGGTCTCGTCGCGCTGCCTGGCCTTGGGGGCGGGCGGGTCCACGTACATCACGCGCTCCTCTCCGGAGTCCCGGGATCGACCGACCCGCTCGGGCCGTCCGGCCTGATGTCCTCGGGCGTCCACCGGCCCTCGCCGTACTCACCCGGCGGGACCGCGACGGAGGGCATGTCGGCGGGCTGGATGTCCCTGTGGTGCTCGATGACCGTCCTGAGCGCGTCCAGGTCGGGCGGGGTGACGTTCACGGAGACCACAGCGCCGCCGTCGCCGCCGTCCCGCCGTCCGGACCCGTCGGCGGGGTCGCTCCAGGCGGGCTCGGTGCCGTAGGCGATCTGCACCGTGTAGGCCGGGCCCGTAGCACCCGCTTGACGTGGTTCCGCGGCGTACACGGTCGCCGCCCCGTCACCCCGTCCCGTTGCGCGGCCGGGGTCGGAGTCGGCGACGGCCGGGGTGCCGGTGGGCGGGTCGGCCGAGGGATTCGTCGGCGGGATCCTGACGGGTTCGCCCTGCTCACCCCTGCCGGTTCCCTGGCCTCCCGTCTCCTCGTCACCGGTTCCTCGGTCGCCACCCTCACGCTCACCGGGGTCACCGGCTCTACGGTCGCCCTGGTTTCCGGCCTCACGACCACCCGTGTCCTGACCGTCACGCGTACCTTGGCCTGGTTCGTCCCCCGCTGGTCTGCTGGGCGTCGTCCCACCGTCGCCAGGAGCCGTGTCGCCTGGTGTCCTGCCCGTGCCATCCGGCTGCTCGCCGGGGCCAGGGGCGCAGGTGCCGTCCTTGCCCCCTGCGGAGTCACCCGACGGCGGGGGGGTCGCGTCGCCGGTGCTCGGACGGCCGGGGTCGACGGAGCCTGCGGGGCCGTCAGGGCGGATGTCGCGTTCGGCCCACTCGCCCTTGCCGTATTCGCCCGCCGGAACCTCGACCCGCGGCATGTCCAGCGGCCGGATGTCGCGGTGCTGCTCCACCACGGTGTTGAGCGCGTCCTGGCCGGGCGGGGTCGTGCCGGCGGAGACCACGTCGCCGCCGTCGTTCGCCCAGGCGCTGACGTCGGAGGCGGCGGTGGTGTTGTCGGCCGGCACCCGGGGCATCTCGGCCGGGACCACCTTGTCGGTGTTCTCCAGCAGGTCTTCGAGTTGCTCGGCGGTGGGCGGGTCGAGCGGCACCTGCAACACCTTGACCCCGTCGACCACCACGACCTGCGGTTGGTTCACGCCCTGCGCGTTCTGGGCCGGAGTGTCGGACGGGTCGTCCCTCGTGCCGGTCTCGGCCTCGGCACCGCGGTCACGTCTGCTGTCCAGCTCGTCGTCCTTGGGCATGCCGACAGGCTGATCACCGCTCCGGGCGTCCTGATCGGTCCCGGCGTCCCGATCCGTGCCGGTGTCCTGACCTGTGCCGGTGTCCTGACCTGTGCCCGTGTCCCGACCTGTGCCCGTGCCTTTGTCGTCGTCGCAGCCGTTCCCGCCGGGGTCGGTCCCGGACCGGCCGTCCCCTCGGGGCTGGTCATCCGTCCGGGAGTCATCACCGGTCCCCGGCTGGTCACCCGTCCCGGGTTCGTCACCGGCTCTCGCGCTGCCGCCTGTCCCGGGCTGGTCGCCTGTGCGGGGCTCCTCGCAGGTCTTCCCGTCATCACCCTTGGGAACGTCGTCGCTCTTCGGGGCATCCCCGCCCTTCGGAACGTCGGTGTCGCCCTTACCGACCCCCCTGTCCTGGTCGGTCTTCGGGGCGTCACCCGTCTTGGGAGGAGCGTCACCGCTCCTGGGCGGATCGTCGGCGGACTTCGGAGGAGCATCACCGGTCTTCGGCGGATCGTCGGCCCTCTTCGGAGGGGTCTCGTCGGTCTTGTCACCGGCGCGCGGATTCTCGTACCGCTCCCGATCCCCGCGGACCCCCTTGGATTCGTCGGCGGCCCCCGCCCCCGTCCCAGGCGGATCGGCGCGCTTCTCCAGCACCCCGAGCCGGACGTTGACGTCTTTGATCATGGTGTCGACCGCGTCGGCGATCTGGGCGGGACGGTGGGTGGTCTGGGTGGAGAGCCCGGCCCGGTTCATGGTGAGCCGGACCTGGTCCTCGACCTTGCGCATCTCCGCGGCCGCGTGTTTCGCCTCGGCCAGCAGGTCACGGACCAGCTTGGGATCCATGCCGTCGAACTTGCCCATGGGCCACTCCCGACGTCCGATGAGAAACCCGCCACGTGGACTGCCGCGACGGCGGTGGCCGGGGACGACAGCGGGGCGGCAGTCGGGCGAGCAGGTTTCTCGATGGCAGCCGCTCCGCGCCTCACCGTAATTCGGCGCGAGCGCGACCGCAGCCGGAATAAGCAGCCGGTATACGTCAGTCGTCGGTGGCGACGTAGCCGATGATGCCGCGCAGTTTCTCCACCGGGATCGCCCCTCGCCGCAACATCCTGGGCACGGCCGTGGTGAGGTCGAGGATGGTGGAGGGCGTCTGGTCGGTGGTCTTGCCTGCGTCGAGATAGACGGCGACCGACTCTCCGAGCTGCTCCTCCGCCTCCTCTGCCGTGGTGGCGGCGGGCGCGCCGGAGCGGTTGGCGCTGGAGACGGCCATCGGCCCGGTCTCCTTGAGCAGGTCGAGGGCGACGGGGTGGAGCGGCATGCGGACGGCCACCGTGCCCTTGGTGTCGCCCAGGTCCCAGGAAAGGGCCCTGTTGGCCTTGCAGACGAGCGTGAGCGGCCCCGGCCAGAACGCGTCTATCAGGTCCTGCCCATAGGGCCCCAGGTCGTCTATGAGCGCTGTGGCGGCCCTGACGGTGCCCACCAGCACCGGCGGCGGCATGTCACGGCCCCGGCCCTTGGCGTCGAGCAGTGCGGTGACCGCCGCCGGGGTGAATGCGTCGGCGCCGAGGCCGTAGACGGTGTCGGTCGGCAGCACCACGAGCTCGCCACGGCGTACGGCGGCCGCCGCCTCCGTCAGGCCTTCGGTCCGCTGCTCGAGGTCGGAGCAGTCAAAGCGTCTTCCCACGGTTTCGTTGCCTCGCTCCGCTCGGCTACGAGCGGCGCTCTCGAGGCCTCCTCCCCTCAACTCGTTCGGTGGCTTCGCTCCCTCTCGTCGCGCGAGAGAAGGCCGGGCCGCTGGCGTGCATCTTAGTCCTGGCCCAGGCGGGCCGTGACGAAGCGGTCCCGTCTGGTGAGATCCTGGCGCAGGCGTACGTCACGCCAGCCGTTGTCCTCGGGGAACGTCAGGTAGACGGCCCTGCCCTGCTCGTCGGCGTGCTCGACGGCCACCCAGCCGCCTGGGCGCAACAGGCGGCGGGCCGTGCGCTCCACCGCGCGCACCTCTCCCAGCCCGTCGTCGCCGGAGCCGAAGAGGGCCCGGGTGGGGTCGTAGTCGCGCACCTCGGGGTCGCGCGGGATCGCGCCGGGCGGGATGTAGGGAGGGTTGGAGATGACCAGGTCGACCTTGCCGTTGAGCTCGGGCAGCGCCTCCGCGAGGTCTTCCGGGTGCAGGTGGGTGCGGCCCTGGCCGTGCTCGGAGATGTTGCGCTTGGCCCAGGTGTACGCGCCGGGGTCGACCTCCACGGCGTGGACCTCGGCCAGCGCCACCTCCTGGGCGATGGAGAGCGCGATCGCGCCCGAGCCGGTGCCGAGGTCGACCACCAGGGGGGCGGTGACGTCCATCGCGCGCAGCGTCTCTATGGCCCAGCCGGCCATCACCTCGGTCTCCGGCCGCGGCACGAACACGCCGGGCCCGACCGCCAGCTCGAGGTAGCGGAAGTAGGCGTGGCCGGTGATGTGCTGCAGCGGCTCGCGGGCCTCGCGCCTCGCCACGCCCTCCCAGAACAGCGCGTCGAAGTCAGCGTCCCTGACCGTGTGGAGCTCGCTTCTGCGCACGCCGTGGACGAACGCCGCGATCTCCTCAGCGTCGGTGCGCGGTGAGGGGACACCTGCCTCGGCCAGCCGGGCAGTGGCCAGGGCGATCTCGTCCAGCAGAAATGTCATGAGTGTTGTGCGAGCTTCTCCGCCATTTCGGCGTCAATAAGGGCTTGGGTGACGGCGGTGAGCTCGCCGTCGAGAACCTGGTCGAGGTTATACGCCTTGAAGCCGACCCGGTGGTCGGAGATGCGGTTTTCCGGGAAGTTGTAGGTGCGTACGCGCTCGGAGCGGTCGACGGTGCGGACCTGCGACTTGCGCTCGGCCTGAGCGGCGGCGTCGGCCTCCTCCTGCGCGATGGCCAGCAGCCGCGCGCGCAGGATGCGCAGGGCCGACTCCTTGTTCTGGAGCTGGCTCTTCTCGTTCTGGCACGAGACGACGACGCCGGTGGGCAGGTGGGTGATGCGGACCGCGGAGTCGGTGGTGTTGACGCTCTGGCCGCCTGGGCCGCTGGAGCGATAGACGTCGACGCGCAGGTCGTTGGGGTCGATCTGGACGTCGACCTCCTCCGCCTCGGGGTAGACGAGCACGCCTGCGGCGCTGGTGTGGATGCGGCCCTGGGACTCGGTGACGGGCACCCGCTGCACGCGGTGCACGCCGCCCTCGTATTTGAGCCTCGACCACACCCCCTCGTCGCCCTTGGCCCTGATGCCGACGGTCACGTCTTTGTAGCCCCCGAGGTCGGAGGGCTGGTTGTCGATGATCTCGGTCTTCCAGCCGAGCCGCTCGGCGTAGCGCAGATACATGCGCAGCAGGTCGCCCGCGAACAGCGCGGACTCCTCGCCGCCCTCGCCCGCCTTGATCTCCATGATGATGTCCTTGTCATCGTTGGGATCGCGCGGGATGAGCAGGTGCCTGAGCCGCTCCTCCAGCTGGGGGACGCGCTCCTCGAGCTCGGCCGCTTCGGAGGCGAACGTCTCGTCCTCACCGGCCAGCTCTTTGGCGGCGGCCAGGTCTTCGCGGACCGACTCGAGCTCGCGGTAGGTGCCGATGATCGGCGTGAGCTGGGCGTAGCGCCTGCCGAGGGTGCGGGCCTTGTGCTGGTCAGCGTGCACGGCGGGATCTCCGAGCTGCAGCTCCAGCTCGGAATACTCCTTGAGCAACTCGTCGAGATTCACCGTGCGTCCTTCGTCGTGGTTTGGGGCGTCGCAACCGACAACGCCGACCCGGCGCACCGGGGTGCGTCCGGGCCGGCGTCGGTGGAGCTATTTGCCCGCGGGCTTCTTGCCGAAGCGCTTCTCGAAGCGAGCCACTCGGCCGCCGGTGTCGAGGATCTTCTGCTTGCCCGTGTAGAACGGGTGGCAGGCCGAGCACACGTCGGCGTGGATCACGCCGTTCTTCGCGGTGCTCCGCGTGGTGAACGTGTTGCCGCAGGAGCAGGTCACCTGCGTCACGTGGTATTCGGGGTGGATGTCGCGCTTCATCGCTGTCCTTTCGGGCTGCGGCCGCCGGGTCGCCCTGATCGCAGGGCGTGAACCGGAACCGCAAAATGGTCAGCTACCAGTGTGCCAGATCGTGCAACCATCCCAGGCCATCAGGGATTCCCGATCAAGCTCGGCGGGCGCGGCCGGTGACCGTCAGGCCGGGCCCTCGCTCGTACGGCCCCCCTCGTGAACGCCGCGAGAGGCGGCGGGGACACCCCGTCCGCCTCTCGCGTGACGCACCGCCGGCAGAAGGCCGTCAGTCGCGGTCGTTGCTCACCGTGGTCTTCTGGACCTGCAGGAGGAACTCCGCGTTGGACTTGGTCTCCTTCATCTTCTCCAGGAGCAGCTCGAGCGCCTGCTGCATGTCGAGCGCGTGGAGCACCCTGCGCAGCTTCCAGACGATCTGGAGCTCTTCCTTGGCCATGAGGATCTCTTCCTTGCGCGTGCCGGACGCGTCGACGTCGACCGCGGGGAAGATGCGCTTGTCGGCCAGGGAGCGGTTGAGCTTGAGCTCCATGTTGCCGGTGCCCTTGAACTCCTCGAAGATGACCTCGTCCATCTTGGACCCGGTCTCGACCAGGGCCGTGGCGAGGATCGTCAGCGAGCCGCCGTTCTCGATGTTGCGGGCGGCGCCGAAGAAGCGCTTGGGCGGGTAAAGGGCGGTGGAGTCGACACCGCCCGACAGGATGCGACCGGACGCCGGGGCCGCCAGGTTGTAGGCGCGGCCGAGGCGGGTGATCGAGTCGAGCAGGACGACCACGTCGTGGCCCAGCTCCACCAGGCGCTTGGCCCGCTCGATGGCGAGCTCGGCGACCGTGGTGTGGTCTTCCGCGGGCCGGTCGAAGGTCGAGTGGATGACCTCGCCCTTGACCGACCGCTGCATGTCGGTGACCTCTTCTGGCCGCTCGTCCACGAGCACGACCATCAGGTGGCACTCGGGGTTGTTGCGGGTGATCGCGTTGGCGATGGACTGCAGCACCATCGTCTTACCGGCCTTCGGCGGCGAGACGATGAGACCGCGCTGGCCCTTGCCGATCGGCGACACGAGGTCGATGATCCGCGTGGTCAGGATGTTGTGCTCGGTCTCGAGGCGCAGGCGCTCCTGCGGGTAGAGCGGCGTCAGCTTGTTGAAGTCGGGCCGGTTGCGGGCCTGCTCGGGGTCCATGCCGTTGACGGTGTCGAGGCGGACCAGAGCGTTGAACTTCTCGCGCCGCTCACCCTCGCGGGGCTGGCGCACGGCGCCGGTGATGACGTCGCCCTTGCGCAGGCCGTTGCGGCGGATCTGGGCGAGCGAGACGTAGACGTCGTTGCTGCCGGGCAGGTAGCCGCTGGTCCTGACGAACGCGTAGTTGTCGAGGATGTCGAGGATGCCGGCGATCGGGATGAGCACGTCGTCGTCGCCGATGACCGGCTCGCCGCTGTCGAAGCGGTCGCGGCCACGGCCACGGTTGCGCTCCCTGAAGCGGCCCCTGCGCCCGCGCCCGCCACGCTCGTCGTCATCGCCGCCGCGCTGGTCGTTGCGCTGGTCGCCGCGGTTGCCCGAGTCGGTGCCGCGCTGGTCGCCCCGGCCGCCGTCACGGCCGTCGCGGCCGTCACGACCACCGTCACGACCGTCACGACCGCCGTCACGGCTGCTCTCCGACCGGTCGCCGCCGGAGCGGTCTCCCCGGTCGCCGCGGTCTCCCCTGTCACGCCGCTCGCCGCGGCTGCGGCGCTCGCGGCGGCTCTCGCCGCGCTCGGAACGCTCGGGGCGGGTGTCGTTCTGGCCATTCTCCGCGGGCTGCGCCTGCTGCTGCTCGACGACCGGCTCGGCCGGGGCGGCGACAGGCTCGGGCGCGGCGGAGGTCACGGGGCTCGCGGAGTTCGCGGCCACGGGCTCGGCGGCGGCGGGCTGCTGGGCGGCCTGCGGTGCGGGCTCCTCCGCGGTCTTGCGCGACCGCTCTCTGCGCGTCCGGGTGGGCCGCTCCGCGGCGGGCGTCGCCTCCGCCGGGGCCGAAGCGGACGCCTCGGACGCGGCTGCGGGAGCCGAAGCGCCTTCGCCGGAACCGCCACCCTGCTTCTCCTGGATGGCCGCGATGAGCTGGCTCTTCCGCATGCGCCCGGTCCCGCTGATGCCCAGCTCGGCCGCCATCTTCTGCAGCTCGGGCAGCACCTTGGCGGACAGGCCGGTGCCGGAGCGACGCGCACGCGGCTTGGCCGGGGCGCGGGTGGGGGTGTCGCCGGACGCGGGCTCAGCGCCTGATGCGTCGGAGAGGAGTTCGGTGGTGTCGCTCAACTAAAAGGTCCTTCCCAGGGGTCGGGCGCCGGTTTTGTTCTGCCGGGCGTCCCGGAGGTGCTTGCGATCCGGCGGGACAGACCGGGTCGGGGTGCACTCTGCGATCTTCGGCTGTCGCTGGAGACGGCCGCCACTCTTGGGGAGGGGCTCGTCCAGGCCGCCACAGGACCGTGGCGCGTGGCTGACACCCCCCAGATTGCTGTCGCCAACCAGATGTCGAGATGATTCGAACGCACAGATCCCCGTCGTCGCCACCTCGCGTTGAGCCAACCGGGTGTGGGCCAACCGGAGGCAACGGATTCCGGGGAGACAGCCGCGCTGCTCACGCCTCGCGACGTGAAGCATGATGCAGCGATGTGTGGCTGACAAGCACGCACCCACCAAGGGGGCATCTGGTGCGGCTATCAGCCTAACATCACCAGCGCACACGGCTATTCCCTGAAGGTCTAAAGAGGCATCAGCGTGTCTCGGGGAACTGAACGTTCGCACCAACCGGGTCGACGTCCATTTGCTGGATGTGCCAGTCATTACCCACTTCTGGCGCGATCAAATCCTGCGAATCCGATGTAAGGAACGCAAGAACCGCGGGACCCGCTCCCGAAACGACCGCGGGCACACCCACCGCACGCAGACGTTCTACCAGATCCGCGCTCTCCGGCATCGCAGGCGCGCGGTAAGGCTGGTGGAGCCGATCTTCTGTCGCGGCGAGCAGAACCTCTCGCTCGGGCCGTCGGGTCAGCGCGGCGATCAGCAACGCGGCCCTGCCGGCGTTGAAGGAGGCGTCCTTGTGGGGCACATCCTTCGGCAGCAACCCCCTTGCGGCCTCCGTGGACAGCCGGGTCGACGGGACCACGACCACCGGACGGATGCGCTCGTCGGGAGTCAGTTTCACCATACGCGGCACCCCCGTGTGGTCGCACCAGGCCACGGTCAGCCCGCCGGCCAGGCAGGGGGCGACATTGTCCGGATGGCCCTCCATCTCGGCGGCCAGCGCGAAAACCTGGTCGTCGGAGAAATTTGTCAGGCCGGCCAGCGCCCGCGCGGCGAGGATGCCCGCGCACACGGCCGCCGACGACGACCCGAGCCCGCGGGCGTGCGGAATCCTGTTACGGCACCGCAGGCGGATCCCGGCCGGTTGGGGCACGCCCATGCGGGCGAACGTCGTGCGCATGGCTTTGACGATCAGATGGCCCTCGCCGAGATCGACCTCACCCGCGCCCTCTCCCTCGACGGTGACGGCGGCCCCCGGCTCCCCGGTGAGCGCGGCCTCGACCTCGTCGTGCAGGCTCAGTGCCAACCCGAGCGTGTCGTAGCCCGGCCCCAGGTTGGCCGATGTGGCGGGCACGCGGATCTGAACAGTGCTCACGTTTGCCTCATGATTCCTCACTTCCCCCGTGGCCCCCGCGCCCTGGTGTGGCGTCAGGCGAGGTTGAGCGCCGCCGCCGCGGCGTGGACGTCGATGGGGATCACCACAGGCGCCGGCGCACCCGAGATGGCCCAGTCGGGGTCTTTCAGGCCGTTGCCCGTGACCGTGCAGACGACACGCCGCCCTGGCTCGACCATGCCCTGCGCGTGAGCCTGCAGCAGGCCCGCCACGCTGGCCGCCGACGCGAGTTCGACGAACACGCCCTCTTCCTGCGCCAGCAGTTTGTACGCCGCCGCGATCTGCCGGTCGGTCACCGCCTGGATGGCCCCGCCCGACTCGTCACGGGCCGAGGTGGCCAGCGACCAGGAGGCCGGGTTGCCGATGCGGATCGCGGTGGCGATCGTGTGCGGGTGGGCGACGGGCGCTCCCGCCACGATGGGCGCGGCCCCACTGGCCTGGAAGCCGAGCATGCGCGGCCGCTTCGTCGCCACCCCGTCGTCGGCGTATTCGCGATAACCCATCCAGTAGGCCGAGATGTTGCCGGCGTTGCCCACCGGGATGCAGTGGATGTCGGGCGCGTCGCCCAGCGTGTCGACGATCTCGAACGCCGCCGTCTTCTGCCCCTGCAGCCGGTACGGGTTGACCGAGTTGACCAGCGCGATCGGGTAGTTGGACGACAGCTTGCGGGTCATCTCGAGACAGTCGTCGAACGACCCCTCGACCTGCAGCAGCGTGGCGCCGTGCACGAGCGCCTGGGCCAGCTTGCCCATGGCGATCTTCCCCCGTGGCACCAGCACGGCGCAGGTCAGCCCGGCGCGGACGGCGTAGGCCGCGGCCGAGGCCGAGGTGTTGCCGGTGGAGGCGCAGATGACCGCCTTGGCGCCCTCTTCGACCGCCTTGCTGATGGCCATGGTCATGCCACGGTCCTTGAAGCTGCCGGTCGGGTTGGCGCCCTCGACCTTGAGGTAGACGTCGCACCCCGTCAGGGCGGAGACGCGGTGCGCGGGCACCAGCGGCGTGCCGCCTTCGAGCAGCGTGACGACGGGCGTCTTCGTGGTCACGGGAAGACGCTCTCGGTATTCCTCGATGAGGCCACGCCACGACCTGCTCATGATGGACTCCCTACCTGCGGTGTTCGGCACAGAGTGTACGGGGTGCGGACGACCGTCGCGGAGCCGCGTCCACGGGCCGGACACGGGAACGGGCACGGGAACGGGCACGGGGACGGACGCAGACCACGTACCCCTGCCCCGGACAGTCGTTGGACAGGGGCACTATTCAGGAAATTCTCAGCATCTCCCGATAAGGTCTCGGCCAGGGGGTCACCACCATGAACGCGCGTCCTGCTTTGAGGCAGAACGACTATTCACCAGTAGCGGTTCCGCAGCTAGGCGCCTGGTCACCGGATCTGTCCGTGAGCGTGGTGATACCGGCTCACGGCGGGCAGGGGCTCGATCTGACGCTGGCCGCTCTGGCCGCGCAGACGTACCCGGACCATCTCATGGAAGTCCTGGTCGTCGACGACGGCAGCGATCCGCCGATCCGGCTGCCCGAGATCAGGCCGGTCAACACCCGCGTCGTCCGCGTGCGCGACGGCTGGGGCATCTCCAACGCCGTCAACACGGGCGTCAAGGCCGCCGACGGCGAGATCATCCAGCGCCTCGACGCCGACATGGTGGCCTGCCGCGAGCACATCGAGGCCATGGCCCGCTGGCACCACGTGACCGACTATCTGGTCAGCATCGGCATGAAGAAGTTCGTCGACACGCCGCCCGTCACGCCACGCCAGGTCTTCGCGGCGCAGCGCCTGGACGAGGTGTTCGACCTGGCCGAGGCCGTGCCGAGCTCCACCGAGGCGACGATCGCCAAGACCCACGGGCTGCGCAAGAGCCGCAACCCCTACCACGTGTGTACGGGCCCGACCTTCGCCCTGCCCAGGGAGATCTTCCACGCCGTGGGCGGTCTCGACCCGAACGTGGTGCGAGGCGAGGACACCGAGTTCTCCTACCGGCTGGCGATGCACGGCGTGGTGTTCGTGCCCGAGATGGAGGCGCAGGCCGTGCACCTGGGGCTGCCCTCGCAACACCGTGACAGGGAACGCGCCGTGCGGGCGGTCGAGCCGTACCTGGCGCACCGGATCCCGCTCCGCAGGGATCTGCGGAAGGACCGCGCGCGGCGGTGGCTGGTGCCGTACGTCGAGATCGTGCTCGACGTGACCGACACGTCCGAGTCCGTGGTGCGGCGGGCGGTGGCGGCGGCGCTGGACGGCAAGCTGCAGGACGTCGTGGTGACGCTGGTCGGGCCGTGGTCGCGGCTGGACGACGAGCGGCGCGTGACGCTGTCCGACCCGTGTTTCGAGCTGCGGCTGATGCGTGATCTGTTCGCGCACGACGAACGCGTGCGCCTCATCGACGAGGCCGCCCCGACGCCCGCGCCGGCGCCGTTCCGCTATCGAGGGCCGGCGGACGTGCCGCTGCACCGGGCGACGCTGGAGCGCATGATCGAATCGGTGCAGAAGGATCTGGCGGGCATCCTGATCGTGGACCTGCCCGACGGGCGCTCCGCCCGGCTCGAACGCACCTCGGCGCTCGGCCGCGCCGTGCTCCTGTCGCCTTCGACGGGCTGGGCGGGCGCGGACCTGGACGACGTGATCGACACCACCCATGGGGTACGCCACGAGCCCTCAGACCGCTACTGGCCCGCGCCGCCCGCGCCCGCGCCGGAGCCGGTCACCATTCCCGCCCAGGTGCCGGCGCCCGCGGAGCCGTCCGAGAAGACCCTGCTCAGACGCCTGAAGTCGGCCCTTCGCCCCAGCTGACCGCGCGCTGGGCGCCGGCACCGCGGTGACCGTTCGCGCAGGCTCGGCTCCGGCCGCGCGGGGCGGTCAGCCGCGCAGGCGTTTGCGGAGGGCGCGTCTCATAGTGGTGGACACCATCGCGCGCAGGCTCTGCTGGGCGCGGTTGGCCGCGGCGATCTGGCGGCGCAGGGTGCCGACCTCGCGGCGCAGCTCGACGGTGCTCTTGCGCCAGCGCCCCGCCTCCTCTTTCCACTTCTCCACCTGTGCCCGCAGCCGCTCGTTCTCGCCGGCCCGCCTGGCCGCCTCCGTCTGCGCCTCGACGCGGGCCTTGTACGCCGCCCGCCGCCCGGCCGGCGGCTCGGGCTCGGCGGTGAACCCGTAGGTCTCGCCGTCGACCCAGGCGACCCCCGACACCGCGTCCACCGCGTCGTCGAGCTCCTCGTCCGGTGCCGCCACGATGCGGGCCCTGGCGAAGGCCGACGCGCGTTCCAGCCGCGCCGCGACGACGCCGTCCGCCGACTCTCGCAGCAGCACGTTCACCAGGCCGAGGCCCTCGTCGCGGGCCAGGTCGAGCAGGCGGGCGAGGGTGTCCTCGCCGGGCGCCCAGCCGGGCGGCAGGCGCAGCACGAAGGGCACGGCCGGGTCGATCTCTTCCGCGGACGCCAGGCGCACCCGGTGTTCGTGCTCGTAGTGGCCGTGGACCAGCACGAGTTCGAGGTCGGGGTCCTTCAGCGGCGCGCGGCGCTCGCCGCCGAGCCGCTCCCAGGGGCCGGTGAGGAGCACGGAGAGGTCGGGGACGGTGCCGGCGAGCAGGGCGTCCACCGCCGGCCGCACGGTGTCGTAACCCACGGTGCCGTCCATCACCACGGTCACGTACGGGATCTTCCACCGCCGCGCCGGATGGCCGCGCAACCAGCGGTAGGCCGGGATGCGGTCGGCGACGAAGGCGTGGCTCACCCGGTCGATCGGCTGTTTGTCGCGCATCCGCATGGTGGGCCCGAGGTGGTAGGCGCGGGCCTGCGGCTCGGGGACGAACACGGCTCCGGCCTGGGCGAGGCGGTAGCCCAGCTCGGTGTCCTGGCCGAGGATCAGGTCGTCGTCCATCGGGCCCGTCGCCGCGATCAGGCGGGCGTTGACGGAGGTCGCGCCACCGACGTGCAGGCTGAACGGGCGCTGCGGGTTGGCGGTGAGCCCGTCGGTGCGCTCGACCAGGTCGACGATCCAGGCGTGCGGCTCGGCCGGCTCGAACGCCGCCTCCAGGTCGTCGGGCAGCACCTCGGGCAGCGGGGCCTCGGTGAACCTGATGTAGCCGGTCACGACGGCGTAGGGGGCCGCGTGATGCCAGCGCATGTGGGCCTCGATCGCTCCCCGCGTGAGCACCACGTCGGAGTCGAGCCAGAAGATCACGTCGCCGGTGGCCTCGGCGAGCCCGGCGTTGCGGGCGGTGGCCCGGCCGGGCTTGTCGCATACGACCAGCCGGGCGGCCGTGCCCCCGGGCAGGCGCAGCGGGGGCGAGGTGCCGTTGTCGACGACGATGATCTCCGTCAGCGCGGCCGGGTACGTCTGCCGCGACAGGCCCTGCAGCACCAGGTCGAGCTTGTCCTGGCCGCCGTAGGCGGGGATGACGACGCTGACCGTGAGCTCCGGGGTGACGTGCTCAGGAGGGCCGAGAACCCGGTAGTCGTTGCCGCGCACCCTGACGTGACCGGCAGCCGTGTGCCGGGGCGTGGGCCGGGGCGTGGGCTGGGCGGACGCGCCGGCGGCGCCCCCGGGTGGCGTCATGCGGCTTCCAGCAGCAGGCTCGGCCGGAAGCCGCGCCACTGGTTGGCGGCGACCTTGAGGAAGTGGGCGAGAGGCAGTTGCCAGGTGTGGTCGGCGCTGAGCCCTCTGCGCAGGACGTAGCCCAGCCCGTGGGTGCGGTAGATTCGCGCGCCGGCCTTTTGCGCGGCTTTCAGAAATTCGAGATCGACAGCCCGAGGCACAGCAGGAAATCCCCCTATTTCCTCAAATTTTGAACGAGAAACCATGATGGTTCCTCCGGCCACGTGATCGGACCACACCTCGCTCGGATACCGCGCCCCGCTCGCGAACGTCGTACGCCTGATCGTCGCCTTGAGCGGCTCCAGGTAGAAGAACTCCGCGGTCGTGCCCACCACGTCGGCGCCGGTGTACGACATCGCCATGAACAGGTCGGCCAGGTGGCGGGGTCCGTACCAGTCGTCGTCGTCCCACTTGGCCAGGTGGTCGCCGCTCGCCAGCGCGGCCGTGCGGTTGAGCACCTCGCCGAACGGCACCGACGCCTCCGCCTCGATCCACCTCACCGGCAGCGAGCAGGACTCGGCCGCCTCGCGCACCTGCTCGAACCCCACCCCGTGCAACCCGAGCAGCACCTCGGCCTCGACCTCACGCTGGCGTTCCATCTGCGCCAGCGCCGCGCCGATCAGGCCTGCCCGTTTGCTCGCCATGACGATGCTGATCTTCGGGTGGATCGCGAGCGGGTGCGCCAGCCGGCGCAGGCGTACGCTGTGCTCCTCGCGCCGGAGGTCGGCCAGGGAGCGCGCGCCGCCGTCGGCGGCGTGGCCGAGCCAGTCGCGGTCGGTGAGCAGCTCGGCGAGGCCGGCCGGCACCCAGGGCTCCGCGCGTCCGGCCGTCAGCGGGACGCCGGCGGCGGCCAGGCTCAGCAGGCCGTCGAGCGGCACCTCGGCGGCGGGCCACTCGACCTCCAGGCCGCGCAGCGGGCGTAGCACGGGAACGTCGGGCGGCTGCCCGTCGACCGCCCAGCTCCCGTCGGCCCAGTGAAGGCGGCCCAGCCCTTGCTCCGGCGTGCGCACGAAGCCGCTGGGGGTGGCGGGCCCGATGGATGACCCGATGGAGACCGGGGCGGCGGACATGAAGGGCGCTCCTCGAACGCTCGGGACTCGGTCGGCGCCTACCTTACGCCCGATGCGCTGACCGCCAGCCACAATCTGGCACAGAAGTGCGCTAGTCGTCGCCTTCCACCCGCATGACGCTGGCCACCGCGCGGACGATGTCGAGCTCGCGCAGCCCCTCCATGGTCGCCGACAGCGCGGCGTCGGTGGCGCGATGGGTGACAATGACGAGCTGGGCGTCGTCGCCGTGGCCCTCCTGGCGCACCGTCTGGATGGACACGTCGTGCTTGGCGAACAGCTCCGCCACCCGCGCCAGCACGCCGGGCTTGTCGGCCACGTCGAGCGCCACGTGGCAGCGCGTGACGGTCTCCCCCATCGGGTGCACCGCCAGGTCGGCGTAGGTGGACTCGTCGGGCCCGCGGGTGCCGGCCAGGCGGTTGCGGGCCACGGCCACGAGGTCGCCGAGCACGGCGGAGGCCGTCGGCGCGCCACCGGCGCCCTTGCCGTAGAACATGAGCTGCCCCGCCGACTCGGCTTCGACGAAGACCGCGTTGTACGCCTCGCGCACCCCGGCCAGCGGATGCGACCTCGGGATCATCGCCGGGTGCACCCGCACCCCGAAGGAGCGGCCGTCGTCGGAGCGGGCGCAGATGGCCAGCAGCTTGATGACGTAGCCCATGTCCTTGGCGGAGGCGACGTCGGTGGCGGTGATCTCGGTGATGCCCTCGCGGTGCACCTCGGCGGCCGTGACGCGGCTGTGGTAGGCGAGCCCGGCCAGGATGGCGGCCTTGGCGGCGGCGTCGAAGCCCTCGACGTCGGCCGTCGGGTCGGCCTCGGCGTAGCCGAGGGTCTGCGCCTCCTCCAGGGCGTCGGTGAAGGACGCGCCCGTGGTGTCCATCTTGTCGAGGATGTAGTTGGTGGTGCCGTTGACGATGCCCAGCACCCGCTTGACGTGGTCGCCCGCAAGCGACTCGCGCAGGGGGCGCAGCAGCGGGATGGCGCCGGCCACACTGGCCTCGAAGTAGAGGTCGCCGTTGCCCTGGCGGGCGGCTTCGTACAGGCTCGCGCCGTCCTCGGCCAGCAGCGCCTTGTTGGCGGTCACCACCGACTTGCCGCCCGACAGGGCGGCGACGATCAGCGAGCGGGCCGGCTCGATGCCGCCGATGACCTCGATCACGATGTCGACGTCGTCGCGGGTCACCAGCGCCTCGGCGTCGGTGGTGAACAGCTCGGGGCCGATCTCGACGTCGCGCTTGCGGCCCAGCCGCCGCACGGCGACGCCGGCCAGCTCGAGCGGGGCGCCGATGCGAGCGGCCAGGTCGTCGGCCTGCTCGTGCATGAGCCGGATGACCTGGGTGCCGACGACGCCGCAGCCCAGCAGCGCCACTTTCAGCGGTTTCACAGCTGCCCCCTCAACAGGTCGTCCTCGGTCTCACCCTGCACGATCACACGGGACTCGCCGCGCGACACCGCCACCACGGCGGGTCGGGGCAGGTAGTTGTAGTTGCTGGCCAGCGAGCGGCAGTAGGCGCCGGTCGCGGCCACCGCGATCAGGTCGCCGGGGGCGAGGTCGGCGGGCAGGTGGCAGTCGCGCACGATGATGTCGCCGCTCTCGCAGTGCTTGCCGACCAGGCGGCTGAGCACGGGCTGGGCCTGGCTCTCCCGGCTGGCCAGCACGGCGGTGTATTCGGCGCCGTAGAGTGCCGTGCGCACGTTGTCGCTCATGCCGCCGTCGATGCTCACGTAGGTGCGCAGGCCCTCGACGTCCTTGACGGTGCCGACCTCGTAGAGGGTGATGCCGCCCGGGCCGACGATCGTGCGGCCGGGCTCGACCGTGAGGCGGGGCACGGGCAGGCCCGCGTCGACGCAGACCTTGGTGACGATCTCTCGCAGGCCGTCGGCCAGCTCCTTGATGTCGGGCGCCTCGTCGCCGTCGACGTAGGCGATGCCGTAGCCGCCGCCCAGGTCGAGCTCGGGCAGCACCACGCCGTGCTCGTCCTTGATCTGCACGAGGAGGGTGGTCAGCCGGCGCGCGGCCACCTCGAAACCGGCGGTGTCGACGATCTGGGAGCCGATGTGCGAGTGCAGCCCGACGAGCTCGAGCTGCGGCAAGGCGAGGATGCGGCGTACGGCCTCCGCGGCGGCGCCGGAGTTGAGCGACAGCCCGAACTTCTGGTCGTCGTGGGCCGTCGCGATGAACTCGTGGGTGTGCGCCTCGACCCCGGTGGTCACCCTGACCATCACCTTGGGCCGCTTGCCGAGCCGCTCGGCGTGGTAGCCGAGGCGGGCGATCTCCTCGAACGAGTCGACCACGATGTGCCCGACCCCGGCCTCCAGCGCCCTGGTCAGCTCGGCGGCGGACTTGTTGTTGCCGTGCATCGTGATGCGCTCCGGGGGGAACCCGACGCTCAGCGCGACGGCCAGCTCGCCGCCGCTGGCGACGTCGAGCCCGAGACCCTCGTCGCGCAGCCAGCGCACGATCTCCTTGCACAGGAACGCCTTGCCGGCGTAGTGGACGTCGGAGTCGGCGAACGCCGTGGCGTAGTCGCGCATGCGCGAGCGCACGTCGTCCTCGTCGAGGACGTACAGCGGGGTGCCGTGATCGCGGGCCAGGTCGCGGACGTCCACGCCGCCGACGGTGAGCGCGCCCTGCTCGGCGCGCGTCGACGTTCGGGACCAGATCGCGGGATTGATGCGGTTGATGTCGGCGGGCGCCAGCGGCGGGCGCTCGTGGGGCATCATCTCGGCGTGGCGGTCCCCGGCGGGATGGGCGTATCGACTCACCCGATCGAGGCTATCGGAACCGCCACCCCTCCCAGGACTCGTGACCACGGATCGAGACGCGATCACGCCCTAGAAGGGATATTTTTACGCCATTTCGCCGTTTGGCCGGATATTTTGTGAGCCATCAGAACCGATCAGGCCCGACGAGCACCCTGCCGACCGCCTCCGCCAGCCGCACCCGCGCCGTGTGCACCGGCTCCGCCGGGGCGTCCCCCACCGGCACGGCGGGCGCGCGCTCGTGCGCGTCGTGATAGGCCAGCGCCAGCCGCACGAGGTACGCCTCCCACCGCGGATCCCTGCTCGCCAGCCGCCCCGGCAGCTCGGCCAGCACCCGCAGCACCCTCCGATCGTACGGGTCGGCCGGCAGCCCGGCGGGATAGCCGCCGGACGGCACCCCCAGCTCGCGGGCCCACCGCCGGACGGCGCAGGTCCGCGCGTGGCCGTAGCGCACCACGAAACCGGGGTTGTCCCAGGTGCGCGGGAAGTCGGGCCACCCGGGATCGGGGATGTCCAGCGGCTCCACAGCCTCGACCAGCTCGCCCGGCACGCTCACGACGATCCGCAGGAACCCGTCCTCGCGCACGTCCACGCAGGACACCCCGCCGACCTCGCGCACCCGGGCGGCGAGCGCCGCGGGCGGTACGCGCCGCCGCAGCGCGGCCGCCGAGACGTACGCGGCCTCCCGCTCCCACGTCCCCTCGGGCGCCGGCGGCTCCCCCAGCACCTCGGCCAGCTCGCCGGGCGTCATGGCGACGGCCTCAGATGAGGGCGTGCGGCTCGGCGGAGCCGTACTCGACCAGGAGGGCGGCGCCCAGCAGCCAGCGGTCCTCGTCGCGCACGCGCACGTAACCGAACCGGTCGGCCGAGAACACCTTGATCCCGTCGGTGCGGCACTGCCGCATCAGCACCTCGTCCCACCCGTCGGTGAGGTCGGCGAAACGCAGCTCGCGCAGCGTGTTCCTACGCGCGAGCAGGGTCGCGCCGGCGATCTCGGGAAGGTAGGAGTATTCGGCGTCCGGCTGCTTGAGCAGCGTGGCCTGCGGCTTGCGCAGGTGGGCGTAGTAGGCGGCCTTGCCGACGATGTCGGCGGTGCTGAACAGGAACGCCCGCCGCAGGTCGGACAGGTAGTGGGCGCCGTAGACGTCGCGCGGGTCCATGACCGCCACCAGGTCGGCCTCGCACAGGTCGATGCCGGCGTTGAGCATCGCGCCCCCGGTCATCGACGGCTGCGGCCTGCGGTAGATCACGTCCACGTCGGGCAGCACGTCGCGGGCCCGCAGCTCGGCCTCCGGCGGACCGATGACGATGAGCTGGTCGACGCCCGACTGCTTGGCGACCTGCGCCAGCGCGTGCTCCATCAGGAAGGGGTCGAGGATGGGCAGCAGGACGGAGGTGTTGAGCGTGGCGCGGGCGCTGGGCAGGCCGATCGCGTCGAGCATCTCGTCGATCCGCTCGGTCATCGTGCCCATCTGGTACGCCCTGCGCAGCGCCACGTGCGCCCGCCGCGCGTCGGGTTCGGTGCCGATGGCCGTGCCGCAGGCGGCGATCTCGGCCAGCCGCCACTGGGGCGTCCCCGACGGGCAGTCGGCCGCGGCCGGCCAGCGGTAGGAGGTCAGCACGTCGGGGTAGGCCAGGTGGCCGGGCAGGAGCTGGTCGAGCGTGAGCACCCGGTCGATGCGCCCGCCCGCCAGCGGCAGCGGGTTGTGCACCCGGGGCTGCACCCCGAACTGCAGCCGCGGCCACGCCACGGTCAGGTCGGTCGTGAAGCGGTGCTCGAACAGCTCGGCCGCCGCGGCGTAGGCGGCCACGTCTCCCCCGGTGTGCCAGAAGACCGTGCGGATGCCGCGCTCGGCACACCAGGCCAGCAGCGCCTTGAGCCCCTCTCCGGGCTCGCCGGTGATCTCCTCGGCCCACGGGCCCTGCGTGACGGACTCGACCACGAGCAGGTGGGGCACCTCCAGCGGGAGCACCCTGGCGAAGTCGCGCGGCGTGAAGCCGGTCGTCTGCCGCCACTCGTAGCGCAGCAGCGCCTCGGCGTGCGGGTCGGCGATCACCGCCGCCGTGAGGTGGGGTCGCGTGTTGGGGCCGGTCGGCACCCGGAACGGCTTGAGCTTGAACGAGGCGCCGCCGAGCGTCCTGGTGGTGCTGGTGGCCTGGAACGCCGCTCCAGGGCGCTCGTCCTTGGCCTTGCCCGCGCCGGCGACGGGCTTGCGCTTGGGCGCGGACGGCCGCTTGACCGGCTTGGCGGCGCCCCTCAGCCCCTTGGCCAGCCGCATGGGGTTGTTCCTGCCGCTCTTGATGGCGTCGCCGAGCCGGTTCCATCGCGCGACCTTGATCGAGGAGAGTTTCCAGTTGGCCACCTCGGCCTGGAAGCGCTGCTCGGCCAGCTCCTTGCGGAGCTTGTCGGCCGCCGCCCGCTCGATCTCCAGCCGTTCCTCGGCCTCGCCCAGCTGCTCGGCCAGCGCCCTGGCCTCCTCGGCGCTCTGCTCCGCCGCCGCCAGCTTGGCCTGGGCGGCGCCCAGCAGCCTCGCCAGCTCGGCGGCGCGCTCGGCCTGCGCCACGGCATCACGCAACGCCCTCCGCGTGCTTTCCAGCTCAGTAGACAACCGGCCCTCCGCTCTCTCGGCCCGGCAAAGGATACTCTTTTGCAGCAAGCGTCTCGAAGGGATGAGATCCGGTGCAGTTCAACGTGCGGCCCTACGTATGCGGCGCTCTCGGCCGGATCGACACCGCCATGCTCGGCAAGCTGACCGCCGCGGGCCCGAAGGTCCGGCCGGCGCTCCAGACGCCCGAGGCCGCACTGTTCAGCTCCACGCCGCTGCCGCCCTACCATCGCGCCGGCGGGGGGTTCGCGTTCTCCTGGGGCGAGCGCAAGCCCGCCGGGCCGGACGACTGGATGGCGGTCGCGGAGACGTACGAGACCCCCGGCCTGATCGGCGACGGCCGCCGGGTGACCCTCCATACGGGGGCGCTGGGGCTGGTCGACGTCTACTACGTGCGCCACGGCGACGCGGTCTACTTCTCGTCCCTGATCCAGCCGCTGCTCAGCCTGGTGCCGATCGAGATCGACTGGGCGGCGTGGGCCTCGATCATCCAGGCGACGTTCCCGATGGGCGAGGCGACCCCGTACACCGAGGTCAAGCGCCTGCCGGGGTCGAGCGCGCTGGTGTTCGAGCACGACAGGCCGATGATCGAGCGCAGGCTGCCGCGCTGGCTGCGTACCGAGCCCTACGAGGCGTGGATCAGCCCGCACGAGATCGTGGAGCTGCTGCACGACGTGTACGCCGGCTACGAAGGGCGCAAGCTGCTCGTGCCGGTCAGCGGTGGCTACGACTCGCGCCTGCTGGCGAGCGTGGCCAAGGCTCGCGGTGCCGACGTCGAGTCGTGGACCACCAGCCCCGACGACGGCACCGACACCGACATCGCGTTCGCCCAGTCGATCACCAGGGAGCTGGGCATCCCGCACCGGGTGATCACCCAGGACGCCGCCGACTATCCCGCCGACGCGGTCGACGTGGCCCGCAGGCTCGAATACCTGACGCCTCACCACGCCTGGTACGCCCCCTTCGCCAAGGAGGTGCACGGCTCCGGCCGCATGCTGATCGACGGGCTGGCGGGCGGGCCGCTGCTGAAGAACTTCATGGTCAGCGGGGCGGCCCTGGAGGCCAGGACCCAGGCCGAGCGCTCGGCCGCCGTGCTGAGGTCGCTGTCGCTGGGCGCGCCGTCGCAGCCGTTCCTGTCCAAGGCGGCGGCGGAATGGATGGAGGAGACCGTCCGCGAGCAGTTCCTGGCGGCCACGTCCATGCTCCACGGGCACCGGGCCGAGCTGCCGCTGTCGGTGCTGCACACCAGGACCGTGCGGGGCATCGCGCGCTCGGTGGTCAACCTGGTGGGCCCCGAGGCGTCGTTCGCGGCGCCGTTCATCCATCCGGGCTTCTTCGACGCGGCGCTGTCGGTCGGCGTGGCCCGTAAGGACAAGGGGCGCTTCTACCGCGAGGTGCTGCACGCCGCCAACCCGCGGGTCGCCGCGCTGCCGTCGACCAACGTCGTCAAGCAGCCGCTGCGGCGGGTGCCGCTGCGGTCGACGGCCGTTCCTGCCCGAAATTATTCGCACCGGATGCTGGAGACCCTCGTGAGCCGGGTCCCGAGCCTGCTGTCGGATGAGCTGCACGAGGTGATCGCGGGCGGCCCTGACGCGCTGACCAGGTTCAACGGGTGGAACGATCGTTTCTGGGTGCGCGGTTTGGTGCTGTTCGGGCTCTGGCTGAGCGACTTCGAGAACGACCTCTCGGACGTCGCTCCACCTTTTTAGTGAACTCTGGGTAACAGGGTGATTACATACCGATCTCTCGGGTATCAACCCGGCACAGCAGAAGCGGGTTCCGGAAAGCCAACGGGCTGGTAGTGTTCGGCCCGTAAGCGCCGCACAAACGGGCACCAGATCACAAATCCGGTCTCGTTCATGGGCATGGGGTTCGCAGGGATGACGACTCCAGGCGGCGCGGTCACCAGATAAGAACGCCGGGGTAACCGGTGACTTCGTCCTGCCCACATCTCTTCCTGTGAGCGACATATGATCAACGCATCCCCAACACCGGAGCCGATCTCCGAGGCGTTCGTCTCGGAAGATCCAGCCTGGTACAAGCGGGCGGTGTTCTACGAGATCCTCGTCCGGGGGTTCAAGGACTCCAACGGCGACGGCACCGGCGACCTGCGCGGTCTCATCGAGAAGTTGGGCTATCTCGAGTGGCTCGGTGTGGACTGCCTGTGGCTGCTGCCGCTGTACGAGTCGCCGCTGCGCGACGGCGGTTACGATATTTCGGACTATATGAAGATCCTGCCGGACTTTGGGGATCTGGGCGATTTCGTCCAGCTGATCGAGCGGGCGCACGAGCGCGGCCTGCGAATCATCACCGACCTCGTGATGAACCACACCAGCGATCGGCACCCCTGGTTCCAGGCGTCCCGGCACGACCCCGAAGGGCCGTACGGCGACTTCTACGTGTGGTCCGACCACCCCGGCGCCTATCCGGACGCGCCGATCATCTTCATCGGCGCCGAGGAGTCCAACTGGACCTACGACCCGGTGCGCAAGCAGTACTACTGGCACCGGTTCTTCCACCACCAGCCGGACCTGAACTATGACAATCCTGCCGTGCAGGAGGCGATGCTGGAGGTGCTGCGCTTCTGGCTCGACCTGGGCATCGACGGGTTCCGGCTGGACGCGGTCCCCTACCTGTTCGAGCGCGAGGGCACGGCCTGCGCCGGGCTGCCGGAGACGCACGCCTACCTGAAGAAGATCCGCGCCGAGGTCGACCGGCTCTACCCCGACCGGGTGCTGCTGGCCGAGGCCAACGGCTGGCCCGAGGACGTCGTGGAATACTTCGGCGACCCCACCACGGGCGGCGACGAGTGCCACATGGCCTTCCACTTCCCGCTGATGCCGCGCATCTACATGGCGGTGAAGAAGGAGACCCGCGAGCCGATCTCCGAGATCATGTCGCGCACCCCGAAGCTCCCCGATTCGGCCCAGTGGGGCATCTTCCTGCGCAACCACGACGAGCTCACGCTCGAGACGGTGACCGAGGAAGAACGCGACTACATGCACAGCGAATATGCCAAGGACCCGCGCATGCGGGCCTACCTCGGCATCCGGCGCCGGCTCGCCCCACTGCTCGACAACGACAGGGACCGGATCGAGCTGTTCACGGCGCTGCTGCTGAGCCTGCCGGGCTCGCCGGTCATCTACTACGGTGACGAGATCGGCATGGGCGACAACATCTGGCTGGAGGACCGCGACTCGGTCCGCACACCGATGCAGTGGAGCCCCGACCGCAACGCCGGGTTCTCCAACGCCGACCCCGGACGCCTCTACCTGCCCGCGGTCATGGACCCGATCTACGGCTTCCAGGCGGTCAACGTGGAGGCCCAGCAGCGCCATGAGGGCTCACTGCTGCACTTCACCCGCAAGATGCTGGAGATCCGGCGCAGGCACCCGGTGTTCGGCGTCGGGGCGTACACCGAGATGTGGTCGTCGAACCCCTCGGTGCTCACCTACGTGCGCGAGGACCGCGACGACGCGATGTTGTGCGTCAACAACCTGTCGAAGTTCCCGCAGCCGGTCGAGCTCGACCTGCGCCGTTTCGAGGGCATGGTCCCCGTCGAGGCGCGCGGCGGGGTGCGGTTCCCGCCGATCGGCGAGCTGCCCTACCTGCTGACGCTGCCGGGGCACGGGTTCTACTGGTTCGCGCTGAAGCGGGAGGAGACCGCGCGGCCGGGCGCGGTGAGCGGACCCGTCAGCGCGCGGTGACGGGCACCTGGGCGCGGGCCGCGCGGCGGGCCGGGATCAGCGCGACCGCGAGGGCCGTGCCCACGGCGATCACCACGGCGACGGCCAGCGTCAGTGGCGAGGGCGGCCGGCCGATGCCGGCGCCCACGCCACTGGTGTGACCCTGCAGGTCGATCAGTCCCGTGACGACGGAGGCGCCGGCGGCGGCGCCCGCGCCGACGCCGAGCACGACCAGCAGCCCGGTGCCGGTCACGAGCGTGGCCATGACCTGCCGGGGCGTCAGGCCCATGGCCTTCAGCACGGCCAGGTCGAAGGCGTGGTCACGCAGGCCGAGCGCGCTCGCGGTGAGCAGGTTGGCCAGGCCGATCAGGGCCAGCACGGCGATCAGCGCCACGATCACGACCCTGATGATCGACAGGCGGTCCGCGGGGTTGACCGCGGCCTGCACGTCCAGGCCCTCGGCCGACTCGGCCAGCAGCCGGCCGCGCACCTCCGCCCGGTCGGCGCCCGGCCTGAGCGCGAGCGCGTAGTATTCCGGCGGCACGGAGTCTTTCGCGGCCAGGCTGTCCAGCCCCACCGAGAGCACCACGCCGTCCTGGTCGGGCTCGACGGTCCTGCCGACGATCCTGACGATCAGCGGCGAGCCGCCCACCGTCAGCCGCACCCGGTCGCCGATCTTGATCCCGAGCAGGTCGAGCAGGCCCTGCCCGGCGACGGCCTCGCCCTGACGGGCATATCCGCGGCCCTCGACCACGGGGTACGGGTAGGGGTCCGTGGAACTGCCGACGGCCCGCACCCGCACCGAGCGGGCCTCCCCCGGCGCCAGGGCGTTCACGTCGGTGCCCGGATAGACCGCGGCCACGTCCTTGTCGCGCCCGGCGATGCGCCCGGCCTCCGACGCCTCCAGCTTGCCCGGCCTGACGTACAGGCCGGCGTGCTGGCCGACCTGTTCGGGATGGCTGAGAAAGTTGTCGAGCGTGGCCCACACGCCGAGGCCGATCGTGATCATCATCATCGGCACAGCCAGCCCGAACGCCGTCAGGAACGCCGGCACCCGCCTCGTGAAGGCGTCCCTGGTGCCGAGGACGAGGGCGGGCGGGAGGCGTACGAGGAGGGCGAGCCTGGCCAGCCTGGACAGGTGGCCGCGCGGCGGCGAGGCGGGCGCCGCGGGGATCGGCGGAGTGCGGCCGCCGCGCCACGCGGGCAACCCCACCGCGGCCAGCACCACCAGCGCGGTGCCCGCGACGATGGCCAGCACCGGCACCGGCGCCACGGAGGTCGGGCCGAGCACCGCCGCCATCACCCCCCAGCCCGCCAGCGCGCCGAGCGCGACCCCGAGCAGGCCGAGCGCGCCGTGCTCGACCACCAGCAGCAGCGTGATCTGGCCTCTGGTGAAACCCATCGACTTGAGCGTGGCCAGGTCACGCAACTGGCCGAGCACCCGGCCGCCGGCCGCGTTGGCCAGCGCGAGCGCGGCCGCCACCAGCCCGACCACCCCGAACAACGCCAGCAGCGTGCCGAGCAGCCGGTTGTCCAGCTCCATGGCGCCCCTGACCTCGCGCCAGGTGTAGACGCGCTGGAGCTGGTCCTCCAGCATGACGACCACGCGCTGGGAGACGACCTGCGCGGCGTCGGGATCGGCCAGGCGCAGCCCGGTCACCCACTCGCTGCGGCCCATCATGGGCTCGATCCGGTCGAGCGTCCCGGGCAGCACGTAGGCCAGGCCCGGCGTCCACTCGGGGTAGAAGCCGTGCTCGGCGGTGTCGGCGATGCCGCGTACGTACAGGGTGTGGCGCTCGCCGCTGAGCGCGATGATCGTGAAGGGCGCGCCGGCCTCCAGCCGCAGCGACGACGCGAAGGACCGCTCGACGACCACGCCGTCCGGCTGGGCGGGGTCCAGCCAGTCGCCCTCCGCCACCAGCGGGTGCGCCACCCCCGCCGGCCGGGCCGGCATCGCGCGCAGCGCCGCGGGCTCTCGCCTGCCGTCCTGGCCCACGGTCACGGGCGCCGAGCGGTACGGGCCCGCGATCTGCGTCACGCCGTCGATGCCCCCAAGAGCGACCTCTGGGCTGTCACCGGTGTAGAACCACACATGGGCGCCGTCGGTCTGGGCCGACAGGCTCCGCCACGGGTTGGTGCCGTCCTCCAGCAGGGTCACCGCGGTGATCAGCGCGGCCACGATGCCCGCCACGGCCAGCACCGTCAGCACCGCCTGGCCCTTCCTGGCCCGCAGGTCGGCCTTGATCCACCGCCTGCCCGCCAGCGCGGTGCTCATAGGTCGCTCACCGGAGGTCGATCACTTCACCGGCGGTGCCCGTGCGCCTGCGGGCGATGCGGCCGTCGTCGACGATCTCCCCGTCGAACAACGAGACCACCCGGTCGGCCAGGGCGGCCACGCGGGCGTCGTGGGTGACCATGACGATGCTCTGGCCCTCCTTGTGCACCTTGCCGAGCAGGCGGAGCACGTCGCGCGTGTTGCGGCTGTCGAGGTTGCCCGTGGGCTCGTCGGCCAGCAGCAGGGTGGGCTGGTTGGCCAGCGCCCTGGCCAGCGCCACCCGCTGCTGCTCGCCGCCGGAGAGCTGGGCCGGCGCGGCGTCGGCCCTGTCGGTCAGGTCGAGCGCGCCGAGCAGGCTCTCCCTGCGCTCGCGGGCCACCTTGGGTGAGACGCCGGCCAGCAGGGCGGGCAGCTCGACGTTGTCGCCGACGGTCATGTTGGCGACGAGGTTGAAGAACTGGAAGACGAACCCGACCTTCTTGCGCCGCAACAGCGCCCACGCGCTCTCGGAGAGGGTGTCGACGCGCTTGCCGTCGAGCCAGATCTCGCCGCTGGTCCTGGCGTCGAGCCCGCCCAGCATGTGGACGAGCGTGGACTTGCCCGAGCCGGACGGACCCATGATCGCGACGAACTCGCCCGGCTCGACCTGCAGATCCACCCCGCGCACGGCGGGCACGGGGATGGCACCATCCTGGTAGATTTTGACCAGATTGACCGTTTTCAGCACGGCGCTCATGCCAGATCCTCCTGGCAACGTTCGAGCCAGTCAAGATCCGCCTGGAGGTGGAGC
The DNA here is from genome assembly GCF_052245635.1 of Nonomuraea sp. KM88. NCBI lineage: Bacteria > Bacillati > Actinomycetota > Actinomycetes > Streptosporangiales > Streptosporangiaceae > Nonomuraea > Nonomuraea sp. KM88. Next base: position 68,542 of record NZ_JBQQCC010000009.1, read on the forward strand.
ATGGCGCCCTCGATGAGCAGCATCGCCACCCGGTCGGACGGGGACGTGCGGTCGAGGAGGTCGTTGAGGTCACGCATCAGCGACAGGTAGTGGCGGCGCTGCCTGTTGATCAGCGCCATGCGGTCGGCGATGCCGGTCAGCGGGGCGAGGACGAGCTTCATGAAGAACTCGTCGCGCACCCTCGGACCCTCGGTGGGCTCGTCGACCCAGGTGGTGAGGTGCTCGCGGCCCTTGGCCGTCAGGTAGTAGACCTTCTTGTTGGGCCGGTTGGACTGCTCGACATCCACCGCCCTGACCAGGCCGTCCTTCTCCAGCCTGCCGAGCGTCACGTATATCTGGCCGATGTTGGGGGAGGGGTAGGCGCCGCCGAAGGTCTGCTCGAGAGCTTGTTTGAGCTCGTAGCCGTGAGCCGGCTCTTTGGCCAGGAGCGCCAGCAGGTGAAGCCGCACCGCCCCACCTCCCCGCTGTGTTACGCATGCGTTACGAAGATATCCGTTGACCTACAGATTACCGCTGTGCATAACATGAATGCATCTACCTAACACGTATGTAAACCCTCTGAACACACGGAGGAAACAGTGCTCCGCCCGCTCGTGCTCCTGCTGGCCGTGGCTCTCGCGGCCGGATGCGCGGCGGCGGGCGACGAGAGCGGCGGCGCGACGAGGACGGGCGGCACCGGGCCCATCACGTTCGCCACCGGACGCGACACCACGACATACCTGCAGCCCTTGCTGGACCGCTGGAACCAGGCCCATCCGGCCGAGAAGGTGACGCTGCTGGAGCTGCCCGAGGCCGCCGACGAGCAGCGCGCCCAGATGGTGGCCAACCTCCAGGCCCAGAGCAGCCGATACGACGTGCTCGGGCTCGACGTGGTGTGGACCGCCGAATTCGCGGAGAACGGCTGGATCATCCCCCTGGAGCGCGGGTTGTTCCCGCTCGACAGGTTCCTGCCGCCGGTCGTGGAGACGGCTGTCTACAAGGGCAAGCTCTGGGCGGTCCCCTACACGAGCAACGCGGGGCTGCTCTACTACCGGACCGACCTGGTCGACAAGCCGCCGAGGACGTGGGCCGAGCTTCGCGACCAAGCACGAAAGATCACGAAAAAGCATGACATAGATGGGTATGCGGGGCAGTTCCTGGCGTACGAAGGGCTCACGGTCAACTTCAGCGAGGCCGTGCAATCAGCCGGCGGCCAGATCGTCAGCCGCGACGGCAAAGAGGTGACCCTCGACCCCGCCCAGGGCGGGACCGCCCTGGGCTTCCTGCTCCAGGGGCTGCGCGAGGGCTGGATCCCCGAAGAGTCGCTGAGCTACAAGGAGGAGGAGTCGCGCCTGGCCTTCCAGGAGGGCAGGCTGGCCTTCGCCCGCAACTGGCCCCACGCGTACGGCCCCGCGAAGGCCGAGCTGGGCGACAAGGTCGCGGTGACCAGGCTGCCTGGGCTCGACGGGCCGGGGTCGAGCGCGCTGGGCGGCGCCAACCTGGCCGTCAGCGCCTTCTCCAAGCACCAGCACACCGCGCAGGAGTTCATCCGCTATTTCACGAGCCTGGAGAACGAACGCCGGGTGCTCACCGAGGGCTCGTTCCCGCCCGTGTGGACCGAGCTCTACGACGACCCTGCCCTGATCAAGCGCTTCCCCTACCTGCCGGTGCTCAAGGAGAGCATCCTCGCCGCCAAGCCACGGCCGGTCAGCGCCAACTACAACCAGCTGAGCCTGGTGATCGCCAGTTCGGTCGCCAAGGCCCTCACCAACCCTGCCACCGAGTCCGCCGACGACGTCGCGGCCTCCATGAAGTCCGAACTCGAAGAGATCATCAGAACCCAGTGAGGCAGCCATGCGAAGAAGCAGAGCAGCAGCGATCCTGGCCGGGCTCGCGGTAGCGGTCGCCGCCTGCGGCAACGCGCCGACGACGACGGAGCCCACCGCCTCGGGGTCGGCGCCGGCCACCGGCGGCGACAAGACGCTCGAAGGCGTGACGCTCGAGGTCGCGGCCAAGTGGACCGGGGCCGAGCAGAAGAACTTCGAGCAGGTGCTCAAGGCCTTCACCGACAAGACGGGGGCCAAGGTCACCTACGCCTCCACCGGCGAGGACACCGGCGCCTACCTCGGCCCCCGCATCCAGGGCGGCAACCCGCCCGACGTGGCGATCCTGCCGCAGCCCGGCCTGGTCCAGCAGTACGCCGAACAGGACGCGCTCAAGCCGCTGAACGACGCCGTCATCAAGGAGATCGACACCAACTACACCCCCTACTGGAAGGAGCTCGGCTCCGCCGACGACAAGGTCTACGGCGTGCTGATCAAGGCGGCGCACAAGTCGCTGGTCTGGTATCGCTCGCAGGCGTTCGACGACGCGGGCGTACAGGCGCCGACCAACTGGGACGAGCTGGTCAAGGCCGCGCAGACCGTCGCCGACTCCGGCACGCCGCCGTTCTCCTTCTGCGGCGCCTCCGGCTGGACGCTGACCGACCTGTTCGAGAACGTCTACCTCTCCACCGCGGGCCCGGAGAACTACGACAAGCTCTCCAAGCACGAGATCCCGTGGACCGACCCCACCGTGGCCACCGCGCTGGAGAAGATCCAACAGATCGTGAGCAAGCAGGAGTTCCTGGTCGACGGCGTCTCCGGCACCATGCAGACCGACTTCCCCACCTGCGTGAGCAAGGTCTACGGCACCAAGAAGGCCGCCATGGTCATCGAGGCCGACTTCGTGGCCGTCGAGGCCGACCAGTCGGGCGCCAAGGTCGGCGAGGAGGCGAAATACTTCCCGTTCCCCAAGGTCGGTGACACCGCCCCGGTCGTGCTCGGCGGCGACGTCGCGGTGGCCATGAAGGACTCCCCCGGCGCCATGGCCCTGCTGCAGTTCCTGGCCTCCAAGGAGGGCGGCGAGGTCTGGGCCAAGCTGCCCGGCTACCTGTCGCCCAACAAGAACGTCTCCCCCGACAACTACCCCGACGAGCTGACCAAGCAGCTCGGCCAGACCATCGTCTCGGCCGGCGACACCGTCCGCTACGACATGTCCGACCTGGCGCCGAGCGCGTTCGGCGGCACCGACGGCAAGGGCGAGTGGAAGGTGCTGCAGGACTTCCTGCGCGACCCGTCCGACGTCAAGGGCGCCCAGGAGGCGCTCGAAGCCGAGGCCAAGAAGGCCTGGAAGTAAAGAGGTAAGGCCGTGACCGAACGGTTGGACGGCCCGCAGGACCCGCCCGCGAACGCCGCGGGCGGGCCCTCCACCGGACCGGCTGAAACCCCCCAACGCAAGCGACGCCTCGGCCCCTCCCCGGCGGTCGCCATCGCCTTCCTCCTCCCGGCGGCGCTGCTGCTGGGCATCTGGGTGATCTATCCGATCGCCTACTCCATCTTCAGGAGCCTGTTCGACTCGACGGGCACCGGATTCGTGGCGCTGGGCAACTACACCACGATCTTCACCGACGCCGGCACCCTCACCACCATCCGCAACAACCTGATCTGGGTGGTGGTCGCGCCCATCGTGGTCACCACGATCGGCCTGATCTTCGCGGTGCTGACCGAGCGGATCAGGTGGGCGACGGCGTTCAAGCTGATCGTGTTCATGCCGATGGCCGTCTCTCTGATGGCGGCCGGCGTGATCTTCCGGCTCGTCTACGAGGAGAGCCCCGACAAGGGCCTGGCCAACGCCGTGCTCACCACGGTGCACGACACGTTCTCCTCCTCGCAGGGCTACCCGGAGGCCCGCCCGCGCGGGGGCGACGAGTCCCCGGTCGCCGAGCAGGACGGCGCGGTCGTCACCAAGCAGCCCGCGCAGGCGGGTCAGCCCGTGCTGGTGCCGATCGTCGGCGTCAAGCCGGAGCTGGTGCCGGGCGACGCCCAGCCCGCCAGGGCCCCCGCGGCCGGCGACGGGCTCTCGGGCACCGTGTGGTTCGACTTCACCCCCGGAGGCGGAGGCACGAACAACGCGGTCGACGCCGCCGAGAAGGGCCTGCCCGGCATGACCGTCGAGGCGGTGCGCGACGGCCAGGTCGCCGCGACCGCGACCACGGCCGGCGACGGGTCCTTCCGCTTCGAGGGGCTGCCCGCCGGCTCCTACGTCGTACGGCTGCCCGCGTCGAACTTCGAGGCCGCCTACGGCGGGCTGAGCTGGCTCGGCCCGACGCTCATCACCCCGGCGATCATCGGCGCGTTCGTCTGGGTGTGGGCCGGCTTCGCCATGGTGCTGATCGCGGCCGGGCTGGCGGCGATCCCGCGCGACGCGCTGGAGGCGGCCCGCATCGACGGCGCGAGCGAGTGGCAGGTGTTCCGCAAGATCACGGTGCCGCTGCTCTCGCCGGTGCTGCTCGTCGTCTTCGTGACAATGATCATCAATACGCTGAAGGTGTTCGACCTGGTCTTCATCATCGCGCCGGCCTCGGTCCAGCCACAGGCGAACGTGGTCGCGCTGGAGATGTGGCGCGTGTCGTTCGGCGGCGGCAACAACCAGGGCCTGGGCAGCGCGCTGGCCATCTTCCTGCTCATCCTGGTCCTCCCCTTCATGATCATGAACATCCGCAGGTTCAGGAGGGAGGACACATGAGCGAGCCCATCGACAGGCCCGGCACGCCGGACGCCTCGGGATCCGACGGGGAGGGGCACATGACCACGGCGACGGTCACGGCGCCGGCCGAGACGTACGCGGGAGCGCCGCGCAGGAGCCTCGCCGGCAGGCTCGCGGACCGTCTCGGCGGCGGGGCGGTCCAGGTCGTGATGGTGCTGCTCGGCCTCTTCTGGCTGGTGCCGACGCTGGGCCTGCTCGTCGTCTCCATGCGGACCTCGGAGGTCAACAACGCCGAGGGCTGGTGGACGATCTTCACCAAGCCGGCCGAGCTGACCGTCGACAACTACGCCAACCTGCTGGGCAGCGGCTTCACGGCGTCCTTCTGGAACACCGTGCTGATCACGGTGCCGACCACGGTCCTGGTGATCGGCATCGCGGCGATGGCGGCGTACGCGTTCGCGTGGATGGACTTCCGCGGCCGTGACACCGCGTTCCTCGTCGTCGTCGGGCTGCTGATCGTACCGATCCAGATCGCGCTGATCCCCGTCGCGTCCCTCTACGGCGCCGCCGACATGTTCGGCTCGATCGCCGGCGTGGTGCTGTTCCACGTGGCGTTCGGGCTGCCGTTCGCGATCTTCCTGCTCCGCAACTTCTTCGTCGGCATCCCCAGCTCGCTGCTGGAGGCGGCGCGGATGGACGGCGCGTCGGAGTGGAAGATCTTCGCGTCGGTGGTCTTCCCGCTGGGCAAGCCCGCCATCGCCTCGCTGGGCATCTTCCAGTTCCTGTGGGTGTGGAACGACATGCTCATCGCGCTGGTCTTCGCCGACACCGGGAACCAGCCGATGACCAAATATCTGCAGTCGCAGATGCGGCAGTTCGGGTCGAACGTCGACATCCTCTCGTCCGGCGCGTTCCTGTCGCTGATCATCCCGCTGGTGCTGTTCTTCGCGTTCCAGCGGTACTTCGTCCAGGGCATGATGGCCGGCTCGGTCAAGTGACCTCGCGGGCGCCCGCCGTACCGATGTGATCATTCCGGTACGGCGGGCGACCGTGTTTTGCCCGCAAGCCGTACCAGACATGGCTAAGCTTCACGCCCATGGCTGGTCGTCCTCTTCATGAAATCGTCGATGCCGGATGGGCGCGGGCGCTTGAGCCCGTCGCCGCGCAGATCGCCCAGATGGGCGAGTTCCTGCGCAAGGAGATCGCGGAGGGCCGGCATTATCTCCCGGCCGGCGCGCACGTGCTGCGTGCTTTCAGCCAGCCTTTCGACGACGTCAAGGTGCTGATCGTCGGCCAGGACCCCTACCCCACGCCCGGCCACCCCGTCGGGCTGTCGTTCTCCGTCGCCCCCGACGTCCGGCCGCTGCCGGGCAGTCTGGTCAACATCTACAAGGAGATGGAGAGCGACCTCGGCCTGCCCCGGCCGGCCAACGGCGACCTCACGCCGTGGGCGGAGCAGGGCGTGCTGCTGCTCAACAGGGTGCTGACCGTGATGCCCGGCAAGCCCGCCTCCCACCGGGGCAAGGGCTGGGAGCAGGTCACCGAGCAGGCCATCCGCGCCCTGGTCGCGCGCGACAAGCCGATGGTCGCCATCCTGTGGGGCCGCGACGCGCGCAACCTGGCGCCGATGCTCGGCGACGTGCCGCGCGTCGAGTCCGCCCATCCCTCGCCTCTGTCGGCCCGCAGCGGTTTCTTTGGCTCGCGGCCGTTCAGCCGCGCCAACGAGTCGCTGGTTCAGCAAGGTGCGGCACCTGTGGAGTGGAAGCTCCCCTAACATCATCGCCATGAGTGATGAACCGAAATTTCTGCGTCTCACGGTCGAGCTGACCGTCGAGGTGCTCGATGTGGACGCGTTGCAGGCGGCGGCGCTGGCCGAGGTCCGGCACCCCGACGCCGATCTCACCGAGGAGGAGCGCACCGAGCAGGCCGAGCTCGTCTCCTCCGACGACTCCGGCGCCTCCGCGCTGCAGTGGCTGATCGAGCCCGACCACGTGCTGCAGCTCGTCGACCACATCACCGAGATCGAGCCGCGCGAGGCCGTGCTCGGCGTGGAGCCGTCCGAGGGGCCGAGCGAGGAAGAGGAAGAAGAGCACGACCACGGGTGACGTCCGGCGGCACGGTCAGCGGCAGCCACGGCGTTCGACGGCGTCGTGGCTCTTCGCGAAGCGACCGTTACGATCGAGGCCTCCAGACTCAGGCGGCGCCGGCAGGTCCGGCGTGCCGAGCGCAGAGGAGCGGGAGCGGCTGGAGCGGCTCCTGACCAGGTCCGTCGGAAACCCGGATGCACCGCAGGAGGCACGCAGTGATCGTCGCATTCTCCATCACCCCGCTGGGCGTCGGCGAAGGGGTCGCCGAGCCCGTCGCCCGCGCCGTCCAGGTGGTCCGCTCCAGCGGGCTGCCCAACCGCACCGACGCGATGTTCACCACCATCGAGGGCGAGTGGGACGAGGTGATGGACGTCGTCAAGCGCGCGGTTGACGCGGTGGCGGAGGTCGCGCCCCGCGTGAGCCTGGTGCTGAAGGCCGACCTCAGAGAGGGTGTCACGGACGGCATGACGTCGAAACTGGAGTCCCTGGAACACCACCTCTCCTGACCGGCCACCACCCCTCACCGCGGCAGCGGAAGAACCGGCTCCGCATTCGTCCCTGACGCCCAGGCCCACCGCGCCCCTTAGGACAGCGCGATGAACGGCACACCCGTAGCCGGGGGCTCGCGGGCGTCGCGCCGATCACTTGCCAAGCCGCCGGTGCCCCACGGTGCTGATCACGCAGCGGAACATTTGTCCAAGACGCCCTCACCCTGAGCTTGTGATGCTCGATCTCGTGTCCGGCACGGCTTCCCGTGCGGAGGCCGCGGAGCTCCAAGCGACAGGAGAGGTGATGACGAAGACCGATGACAGCGCACCAGAGGTTCAGGTGGCCGGTGGCCGCCTCCGGGGCCGGATGGACCGGGGAGCGGCAGCGTTCCTCGGGATCCCGTACGCCGCCCCGCCCTTCGGGCCGCGCCGCATGCGGCCTCCCGAGCCGCCCGTACGGTGGGAAGGCGAACGCAGCGCCATCGATTACGGGCCGACCTGCCCGAAGGGCAACGACGATCCGGCCAGTTCAGCGCTGTTTCCGGAGGTCGTGATCCCTGGCGAGGAATGCCTCAACCTCAACGTGTGGACCCCCGATCCCCGGCGATCCGGCTTGCCAGTACTGGTCTGGATTCACGGCGGGATGTTCACGAAGGGGTCCGGATCCGTCTCCGGCTACCGCGGCACCTCCTTCGCCCGTGACGGGGTCGTGTGCGTCACGATCAACTACCGGCTCGGTGCCGAGGGCTTTGTCCACCTCGATGACAGCACCGTCAACCTGGGGTTGCTGGATCAGATCGCCGCGCTGGAGTGGGTCCAGGGCAACATCGCCGCCTTCGGCGGCGACCCGGGGAAGGTGACCGTCGCCGGCCAGTCCGCCGGGGCCATGAGCGTCATCACCCTCATGGCCATGCCCCGTGCCCGAGGCCTGTTCCGCCAAGCGATCTCCCAGAGCGGGGCGGTGACCCGGACGCTCACGACTGAGGCCGCCGCGGACGTCGCCTCAAGGCTGGCCGAGTCTCTCGGGGTTGCCCCGACCCGGGAGGCCTTCAGCCAGGTGCCGGTCGAACGGCTCACACGGGCGGCGTTCGCCCTCCTCAGGGAGGTCCAGACCGCCGCCGATCCGGCCACGTGGGAGATCCTCCCCTTCGCCCCGGTCATCGACGGCGACACCCTCCCCGATCACCCGCTCGACGCGCTGAGAAGGGGTGATGGCAGCGACGTGCGGCTCCTGGCCGGGTGGAACCGCGATGACACCCGGATCGGCCTCGTCCCTACTGGCATGATCGACATCGTCGACGAGTCCCTCCTCTCCGCGGCCGTGAGCGCCCTCGGCACGCCCGATGGGGCGGTCGAGCGCTACCGGGCGGCCCGGCCGGGAGCAAGCAACGGGGACCTGCTCGCTGCCGTGACCACCGACAGCTTCGTTCGGATTCCGGCGATCCAGGTCGCCGAGGCACGGTGCGCGGCCGGCGGGGCCGACACCTGGATGTACCGCTTCGACCACGAGTCGCCGAGCTTCGGCGGCCGCCTCGGCGCCGCCCATGGGGTGGAGATCCCGTACGTGTTCGACCTCCTCGACGAGAAGTCCAGCCGGGCCCTCATCGGCGACGTACGATCGCAGGTCGTGGCCGATACGGCCCACGGGGCCTGGGTTCGCTTCGTCGCCGACGGCGACCCGGGCTGGCCCCGATACGACCTGGCCGACCGGTCGACCGCGCTGATCGACGAGGGGATCACCGTCGTCCACGACTCCGGTGGCGCCGAAGGAGGGCCGAGGGCCGGCCGACACTGATCGGGAGTTGTCAGCGGATCCTTACGGGTACCGGGGTGCGCATGGCCGCGCGCCCGCACCCTGCCCGGAAAGGCCGCTATGCGCGCCACCGCGAAGCGGCTCCTAACATGTCTGCGTGGGATCCTCCGAGCCGGTTCGAGCCGGTGTGCCTCGATGGGAGATCACGGTTCCGTCGCGTCCCGGACGGCTGCCAGGGGTCGTGATGGCAGGGTTCAGCGATCAAGCGAATGAGTTCCGCGACGTTGCGCTGGTCCCGCATCCCGCCGTTACGGTGCTCTTCGACCTCGGCGACCAGCCATTCGTCTTCGAAGACGGTTGTGGTGCGCAGCAGCGGGAACGCGTCGTCGCCGGACTCGCGCCCCATAGGGCCCGCGGGCGGGGGCTGTCCAGAAGTTCCGAGTGCCTCCAATTACGGATTTCGCCGATGGTCGCGCACGCGGTCCTGGGCGCCTCCTCGGAACTGGGCGGGACGGTGGCCGCGCTCGATGATCTTTGGGGACGAGAGGCCGTGCGAACCCACGAGCGATTGCGTGCCGCCGGGTCGTGGGAGGAGCGATTCGCGATCGCGGAGGCCGCGCTGGCCCGGCGATACGACGCGGGCCGGGCTGTCGCCCCGGAAGTCACCTTCTGCTGGGAACAGATGGTGGCCAGCAGAGGGCGGGTACGCATCGAACGACTGGTCGCCGAGATCGGATGGAGCCGCAAACGCCTTTGGTCTCGGTTCCGCGCCCAGGTCGGCCTCACCCCCAAGCGGGTCGCGCAGCTCATCCGCTTCGACCACGCTGCCCACCGTCTCGCCGCCGGCCATGGCGCCGCCCTGGTAGCAGCAGAAAGCGGCTACACCGACCAGTCCCACCTTCACAGAGACGTCATGGCCTTCGCCGGGGTGACGCCGGCTACGGTCGCGGTCTCGCCATTTCTCGCGATCGACGATGTCGCGTGGCCTCCCGAGCCTGGATCCGGCGTGTGATGTGGGCGAGCGCTACGGCTGCTGCGGACGCCCATCGCGCTGACCACGAGGGCGGAACATTTTTCCAAGACAAGTCGTGAGAGATGGACAAGTCTCACCGCATGTCAAAGAGCAGCATGGATGGTGACCAGCCGGCGATCGAGGCGCACAGCCTGGTCAAGGTCTTCGGCGAGAACCGAGCGCTGGACGGGATCGACCTCACGGTCCGGCGCGGTCAGGTGTTCGGGTTTCTCGGCCCCAACGGGGCGGGCAAGACCACCACGATCCGCATCCTGGCCACCTTGACCCGGTTCGACAGCGGCACCGCCCGTGTCCTCGGTCACGACGTGATCAGCGAGCGAGATGCGATCCGAGCCCGGGTCGCCGTGACCGGCCAGTTCGCGGCCCTGGATGAGGACCTGACCGCGTATGAGAACCTGATCATCCTCGGCCGTCTCCACGGTCTGTCCCGCGCCGCCGGCAAACAGCGAGCCGATGACCTACTCGCGGCCTTCGAACTGACCCACGTGGCCGGTCGCCCTGTGGGTGGGTACTCGGGCGGGATGCGCCGCCGGCTGGACATCGCGGCCGGCCTGATCGTGACCCCCGACCTGCTGTTCCTCGACGAGCCGAGCACGGGGCTCGACCCCCGCAGCCGTAGCCAGGTCTGGGAGCTGGTCCGCCGGATCGCCGCGGCCGGCGCCACGGTGCTGCTCACCACCCAGTACCTTGAGGAAGCCGACCAACTCGCTGAGCAGATCGCCGTCATCGACCAAGGCCGGATCGTGGCCGAAGGCACCAGCGCCCAGCTCAAATCCCGAGTCGGCTCGGGCACCCTCCATGTCCGGCTCCTTGACGGCGAGCAGCGCCCGCGAGCGCGACAGGTCCTGGCCGGCGCTCTGGAAGGGACGGTCCATCCCGCCGCCGACCCGCTCGCCCTGTCCATGCTTCTCACCGCCCCGGCCGACGCGACAGACGTGGGCCGGCTGGTCGGGCACGCCCTGACCCGGCTCGCCGAAGCCCAGGTGGGCATCGCCGAGATCACTCTCGGCCAGCCCAGCCTGGACGAGGCCTTCCTCGCCCTGACCGGTCACACGACCAGCCCAGCCACCATCGACCAGGAGGGCGTGAACCCATGAACACCCCCGCCGCCGTCACCCGCCCCGCCGCCGCGGAGACCGACCGGATCGGAATCCTCCTCACCACCAGCCCGGCACGCCGCCGAGCCGGCGCACTCGCCGCCTCGGCGACCTTCGGCCGGCGCGCCATACTCAAGATCAAGCACGACCCCAAACAGCTCGTGGACTCGGTCGCCATCCCGATCCTGATCACCGTGCTGTTCACCTACCTCTTCGGCGGCGCCATCAGCGGCTCACCCGGTGACTACCTCAAGGTGCTCCTGCCCGGCACGCTGAGCATGAGCATCGCCATCGTCACCATGTACGGTGGTGCCCGCCTCGCCAAGGACGTGACAACCGGGGCCTTCGACCGCTTCCGCTCCCTGTCCGTCTGGCGCGGCGCCCTCGTGCTCGGCGGCCTGCTCAGCGATGCCGCCCGTTACCTGTTCGCCTCCGCCATCGTGGTCGTCCTCGGACTGATCATGGGCTATCGCCCCGGCGGTGGCGCATGGGGTGTGCTCGCCGCGGTCGCCCTCGTTGTCGCCTTCGGGCTCTCCCTCTCCCTGCTGTGGGCCACGGTCGCCCTGCTCGTGCCCGACCCCGCCGTCGTCATCAGCATCGCCAACGTCGTGCTGATGCCACTCTCGTTCGCCAGCAACATCTTCGTCCAGCCCCAGACCATGCCGGGCTGGCTCCAAGCCCTCGTCGAGGTCAACCCGCTCAGCCACGTCGCGACCGCGGCCAGGGCCCTGATGAACAACGCCGGCGGCACCGGCGGATCTGTCGTCTGGGCGCTCATCGCGACTGCCGCCATCACCGCGGTGTGTGCGCCGCTCGCCCTTCACCTTTACAGCAAGCAGGGCTGACGCGCGCCGCGCCACTGCACGCTGATCCGCTCGCGCGACATCCCCACCCCATCGTCGGGGATCGCCGGGTCGGGCCACGAACGCGGGCCGCGGGTCAGGAGGTGTTCGCTGGAGGTTTCCGCTTGCTACCAGGACCGCTCATGTGCGGAGCTTCAACCACATTCGAGATATATCTTGACCACTCCACAGACGCGACATATCGTGTTGCTCGTCAACGCGACAGTACGTGTTATGGAGGTGGCAGGCAATGGAGCAGGAGCGGGTGCCGATCCTCGTGGTCGGCGGCGGGTATGCAGGGCTGAGCGCGGCGGCGCTCCTGGCCTGGCGGGGCGTGCCGGTCATCCTGGTCGAACGGCACCCGGACACCTCCATCCAGCCCAAGGCCTTCGGCGTAGGACCGCGGGCGATCGAGCTGCTCCGCCCCGTGCCGGGCATCGAGCAGGAACTGAGCGACATCTGGGCGGGCATCGGCGACAACCTGCGCATCGCCATCGCCAGGGACCTCCGCGACCCGGATCCGCACATGATCATGGAGGACGAGGTCGAGGAGCTGGCCTTCCTGACCGACATCACCCCCGTGGCGAACGTCGGCGCACCCCAGGCCGAGATCGAGCGGGTGTTGCGGCGCAGGGCCGAAGCGCTCGGCGCCGACCTGCGCTTCTCCACCGAGCTGGTCTCGCTCGACCAGGACGAGGACGGCGTCACGGCGCTGATCCGCGGCGAGGACGGGGAGCGCGTCGTGCGGGCGGACTACGTGGTGGCCGCCGACGGCTGTCGCAGCCCCGTACGCCGGATGCTCGGCGTGCCCACCTCGGGCAAGGGCGTGCTGGGCACCATGTGCTCGATCATGTTCGATGCCGACCTGACCGGGCTCGTCGAGGATCGTATGGTCACGCTCTGGTATCTGCAGAACGACGTCTTCACCGGCGCCATCCTCACCGGCACCGGAGTGGGGGCGCACGTGCTGGGCGTCAACCACGCCGAAGGCGAGAGCGCGGCCGACTTCACCGGCGCGCGCTGCGCCGAGCTGGTGCGGATCGCGACCGGGCGACCGGATCTCGACGTGCGCATCCTGGACAGGACGACGTTCGACCTGGGGCACGTGCTCGCCGACACCTATCGCGCCGGCCGGGTGTTCCTCGCCGGCGACGCGGCCCACACCATGCCGCCCACCGGCGGGCAGGGCGGCAGCACGGCGCTCCAGGACGGCTGCGACCTGGCCTGGCGGCTGTGGCTCGTCGTCACGGGCCAGGCAGGTCCGGACTTCCTCGACACGTACGACGCCGAACGCCGCCCCATCGGCGCCATGACCGCCGACGCCCAGCTCGCCAACCTGGGCGTCCGCATGCCTCCCGGCGCCCGCGAGGGCTATCCGGAGCCCTTCGAGGACACCGCGGCCTGGCTGATCGGACACCGCTACCACTCCACGGCGATCCTGAACGAACCCGGCGACGACGGCTCGATCCTGGAGGACCCCCGTGTCCCGCACGGGCGCCCCGGCAGCCGGGCCCCGCACGTGGTGCTCGACTGGGAGGGGCAGCGCATCTCCACCATCGACCTGTTCGGCTCCGGCTTCGTGCTGCTGGCCGCCAAGGAGGGTGGCCAGGCCTGGGTGGACGCCGGCCGCCAGGTCAAGGAACGGCTCGGCGTGCAGCTCACGCGGCTGCTCCTCGATGCCGAGCTCATGGACGTGACGGGACGGTTCCAGGAGGTGTACGGCGTCAACAGGGGCGGCGCCGTGCTCGTCCGGCCCGACGGCTATGTGGCCTGGCGCTCGCCCGGCCCCGTCGAGGACCCGGCGGCCACCCTGGAAGGGGTCATGAGACAGATCCTCAGCCGCTGATCCATCACGGAACCCGAGGCGACCGGCCACGTCGGCGGCGGCAACCTGGCTCCTGCCGCGAAGGGGCCCGTCACACGACGAGCACCCGGGCCGAGCCAGAAGAGTCCGTCACACGACGAGCACCCGGGCCGACCCAGAAGAGTCCGTCACGCGAGGAGCACCCGGGCCACCCGGCAAGGGGTCGTCACGCGGCGAGGGTGGAGGACGGGGGGTGCATGCTCGCCAGGGAGGCGTGGGCGGGACCCTGGGTGGCGCAGAGCCAGTCGTTGGTGGAGCCGGTGAAGCCCAGGGGCGGCCCGACCTTGAGGCAGGTGATCTGGCCGGTGCCGGGCGCGGGACCGACCTTCAACCGCCGGAAACCCGCGGGGCCCACGGCGTCGGCCTCGTAAGGGGTCAGCCGGACGCCGAAGGGGCAACCACCGTCGGGCTGGTCGCCTGGCTGGATCTGGAGGAAGTCGTCGATCCGGCGCTCGGTTGCCTCCGGGTGGGCGGTGAGGTGGGCCAGGTGGTCGGCGACCAGGCGGCTGGCCACCGTGCGCAGGAGGTTGGTGGCGCACAGGTTGTGCGCGCAGGCGGCGCCGTCGAGGGTGATCTCGGGCAGGGCGAAGCGGCGCAGGCCGCGCGAGGTCACCCGGAGGCAGGAGGTGTCACCGGGATCCCAGGGTGCGCAGGCGGCGACTTCGTGCGTGCGGACGTCCCAGGCCAGCCAGTCGTCGTCGAGGTGGAACGCCGCGGGCTCGCCGGCGCACTGCCCGCAGGTGAGGATGGCCGCACCGGTCAAGGGGTCGATCAGCGGTCCGTCGCACTCGCGCGCCAGGGCTCTGGCCGCGGCCCTGGCCGCCTGCGCACTCGCGGGCAGCAGGTGCGGGGGCGCCGTGGCGGACACCACGACATGATGTTTCGCCCGCCGAAGGCGACGCCTCTCCTCGTCGCCGAGGTTGGCGCCGGTCGGTTTCCACGGGGTCGGATGGTACGTCGCGGTCAGGGCCCGGTTGCGCATGGCGCTGACCACGGCCTTCCTGTGGGGGCCGGCGACACGCCAGGGCAGGAACGCGTCGACGTCGAACCGCAGGTGCTCCATGGCCACGACGAACCGGGACGTCAGCGTGCGGGGCAGGGGCAGGGTGATCTTCATGAGCGACCTCCGGACGTATCGAAATGGTGCGGCGCTCAGAATCGGGGACGGCGGGTGAGCGAAAGTAAGTGGAGCGACATTCTGTGGATGACGTCGAGATATCCACAACGGGCGCACGGCAGCCCCGCGTCAGCGTGGAAGCAGAGCCCACACCACCCGCTCTCCGACCCGCGTGCAGTGCGTCCCCCAGGAGCCACGAGTGAGGTCGTCCACGACCCATAGGCCCCTGCCTCGCGTATCTCCAGGGCCAGGAGTACGGGGTAGCGGAACGGTCCTCGACAGGCCAGGATCTGCGACCGACAGTCGCCAGTAGCACCTCTGCCCCTCCTCCACCGGCAGCAGGCTCATTCGCACCCACGGCCCTCCCCCGTGGATCAGCGCGTTGGTCACCAGCTCGGAGGCGATGAGCTGAAGGTCCTCGAGGGCCGGATGCTCACCCATCCAGCGTCCAAGCTCTCGACGTGCCCTCCCGGGAAGCAAGGCACTGTCGTCAAGCTCCCTGATCAACCAGACCTTGATCCCTGCGTGCGGCTGCCCGGAAACAGCATGAACTGACATGGAGCGCTCACTTTCCCTCCTAGACACGGAGATGCCGTACGTTCTCGCCGGTGCCTGACGTTGCCCGAGTCCCATTGACCCAACGTCGCGACCTTCATCTCGCCTTCACCCGAATAAGCAGATTTTGTTGATTCACCCAGATCTAGGGTTCGTCACAAAGCATCCACGCAAATCGCCCGCCTGTGGATTCCCCGTCATGACCAGCGAGAGAGCGGAAACCTTTGACATTCAGTTTGCCCTTGAAGATGCTTAGCGTGCAGGCGAGACGGGTGCACAATCGAGGCCCAAAGGACACCTCCATTGGGGCCGACTGTCAATTGAAGTCAATTTCCGTCAAGTCACTGGGGACGACAGGTAAGGACAGTTATGGCGAACGGCCTTGATCCGCGTCTGACACCAGTTCAGCGCTTCGGCAGGGAGCTGGCGCGAACCCGCAGAGATCACGGACTGACCCAGGTCGCCCTCGGCAGGCGATTGGGCTGTTCGTCATCCCTCGTCGCCCACATCGAGAAGGGGGACCGCACCCCCAAGCCCGACCTCGCGGCCGCATGTGATCAGGCATTCGGCACAGGAGACCGCTTCTCCCGCCTCTGCCGCAGCATCACATCCCCCTCCGGTCCCGGTTGGTATCTGCGCTGGACCGACGAGATCGAACCCTCCGCCCGCGTACTCAGGAGCTGGGACCCGCTCCTGATCCCCGGCTTGCTCCAGACGGAGGACTACGCACAGGCGGTCTTCCGAGGCGATCTGGCCGGAGCCTCCCCCCAGGAGGTGGAGAACGGCGTCAGCGCGCGCATGCGACGCCAACTGATCCTTGACAGCGACGCGCCCCCGACCATGTGGGTCCTCCTTGACGAGATGGTCCTTCGCCGCCCTGTCGGAGACCCTCAAGTCATGGCCGCACAACTTGACCACCTCGTCGCAGCCGCCAACCGCCCCTACTTGACCGTGCAACTCGTCCCCTTCGAGACGCCCTGCACCGCCGGTTTTCTGTCGAGCTTCATCATCGCCGAACTGCCCGACGCCCCCACAGCCGTATCGGTAGACTCCGCAGGTCAAGGCGAGGTGTCAGCAGAGCACGACTTCGTTGCGCTCATCTGGGACAGATATGACAGAATACGCGCAGAAGCGTATCGTCCCGGATATTCGCTCAAAATAATCGAGGAAACCCGAGCCCAATGGAACGACAAGACCTGATTCGTGCAGACCTCTCCCAGGCGGCATGGCGGAAAAGTTCCTACAGCGGCGGCAACGGCGGGAATTGTGTCGAGGTCGCCAGCAATCTCCCTGGCCTCGTCGCCGTGCGCGACAGCAAGAACCCCAATGGCCCCGCGCTCATCTTCACACCAGCCGAGTGGGACGCCTTCCTCGGCGGCGTCAAGCTGGGCGAATTCGACACCTGACCACGCTGTTCGACCGCCTTACGGGCCTGCCGTCGCCCGTTGACGTGCGACCTTCATGCCTGCGATGAGGCGGGCGGGCGGCAGATCAGCAGTGACTGGCCCGGCAGGCGCACCCCCTCTCCATCGGCCGCCACCGGTTCGTCCGAGGCCAGCACGACCGTTCCCGGCGTCAGCGGCAGCGTCACCGAGTCCGTGGCGAAGTTCACCAGCACGGCCAGCGACCCCCGCCACATGACCAGCCAGTTGCCGTGCGGGTCCGTCTCCACGCGCACCCGCTCGAGCCGGGGGTCCGACAGCTCGGGCAGGGCCCTGCGCAGCGCGATCAGGTCGCGGTACCAGCACAGCAGCGACCAGTGCGCCTCCTCCTTGACCTCGCCCCAGTCGAGTTTGCAGCGCAGGAACGTCTCCTCCTCGGAGGGGTCCGGCGCGTTCCACGCGTACCCGAACCCCTCGAACTCCCGCTCGCGCCGCGCCGCCTCGGTTTCGCGCAGCCGGGGCTCGACGTGGTCGGAGAAGAACAGGAACGGCGAGCGCGCCCCCCACTCCTCGCCCATGAACAACATCGGCGTGAACGGCGAGGTCAGCAGCAGCCCGGCGCCCAGCTTGAGCGCGGGCATCGGCAGCCGGTCTCCCTGCGGCCGGTTGCCGATCTGGTCGTGGTTCTGCAGGCAGGCGACCAGCCGGTGTCCGGGGACGCCCGCGTAGGAGCGCCCGTGGGAGCGCCCGCGGAAGCTGGAGCGGGACCCGTCGTGCACCACCCCCGACGTCAGCGCCTTGGCCAGCGCGGGCAGCCGCGCGAAGTCCTGGTAGTAGCCGTGGGACTCGCCGCTCACCGCGCAGTGCAGGGCGTGGTGGACGTCGTCGTCCCACTGCGCCGTCATGCCGAGCCCGCCGGCCTCCGGCGGGCGCACCATGCGGGGGTCGTTGAGGTCGGACTCGGCGATCAGCGTCAGCGGCCTGCCGACGAAGCACGCCAGCGCGTCCACCTCCTCCGACAGCTCGGCCAGCAGGTGTTCGGCGCGCTTGTCGTGCAGCGCGTGCACGGCGTCCAGGCGCAGCCCGTCGATGTGGAAGTCGCGCAGCCACTGCACCGCGTTGCCGATGAGGTAGCGCCGCACCTCGTCGGAGCCTGGCCCGTCCAGATTGACCGCTTCGCCCCAGTAGCTCCCCTCAAATCCGGCAAAGTACGGGCCGAAGGGCCGCAGGAAGTTCCCCGACGGCCCGAGGTGGTTGTAGACGACGTCGAGGATGACCGCGATCCCCGCCCGGTGGCACGCGTCCACGAACGTCTTGAGCCCGTCAGGCCCTCCGTACGTCTCGTTGACCGCGTACAGGTCGACCCCGTCGTAGCCCCAGTTGCGCCCGCCCGGCACGGGAGCGACCGGCATGATCTCCACGAAGTCGACGCCGAGCTCGACCAGGTGTTCCAGCTTCTCCACGGCCGCCGCGAACGTGCCCTCAGGCGTGAACGTGCCGACGTGCAGCTCGTAGATCACCGCCCCGCGCAGGTCGCGGCCCTTCCAGTCGTGGTCGGACCAGAGGAAGCGGTCGTGGTCGTAGACGGCGCTCGGCCCGAAGACGCCCTCGGGCTGGCGGCGGGAGCGCGGGTCGGGGTAGGGCCCGCCGCCGTCCACCAGGAAGGCGTACGTCGTGCCGTGGCCCGCCTCGGCCACGTCGGCCGACCACCATCCTCCCTCACCGGGGGTCATCGCCCGGCGCCCGTCCATGACGTCCACCTCGACTGCCGTGGCCTTGGGCGCCCAGACCTCAAAGATCATGTCTCTCCAGGAGTGCGACCGGATACTGACCGAGCACGTGTGCGAGCGGGACGCGCCCGGTGTGCCGGACGCCGGTGAGCAGGTCGCGCCAGGCCCCCGCGGGCAGCGTCAGCGTCGTGGCGCCCCAGCCCGTCGCGGCCAGGCGTACGGGGAGCCTGGTGGCGACGGCGACCGCGCGCGGCCGCTCGCCGGAGCCCTCGCCGCCCCTGGCGAAGGCGATCACGTGCTCCGCCGCCTGCCCTTCCGCCGGCAGCGGCAGGTACGCCCCCGCGCCGCCGAGCCGCCGGCGCAGCCGCAGCGCCTGGGTGGTCACCAGCTGTTTGGCCGTGTCCCATGCGGTCACGGGCTTGGGCGGGAAGGACACCGGACGCCGGTTGTCCGGGTCGACCAGCGAGAAGTCGGTGATCTCGTTGCCCTGGTAGACGTCAGGCACGCCGGGCATCATGAGCTGGACGAGCTTGGCCCCGAGGGAGTTGGACATCGCGTACGGCTCGATGCGCGCGGTGAACTCCCCCACCGGCAGCCGCACGGCCGCCTCAGCGAAGTCCCGCAACTTCCGCTCATAAGACGGATCCGGATTTTTCCAGGAAATAGCGGTTTTCGCCTCGCGAGCGGCCTTCAGCAGGTAGTCCGTGAACCGCTCGGCCGAGATCGGCCACGCCGCCATCAGGTTCTGCCAGGCCAGGTAGTCGAGGCACGGGTCGAAGCTCAGCGCCGACGACCACTCCGACACGGCCTCGGCCCACTCGTCCGGCAGTTCCGACACCACCGACAGCCGGGCCCGCACATCCTCCGACCGTTTCGTGTCGTGCGTGGACAGGGTGGTCATCGTGTACGGGCGCAGCCCCGCGCAGAACTCGTGGAAGTCCTCCACCGGGACGCCGAACACGTCGGGCTCGCCGCCGACCTCGTTGAGGCAGGCCAGCGGGTACCACCGGTAGAGCGCCGTGTCCTCGACGCCCTTGGCCATGACCGGGCCGCACGCCTGCTGGAAGCGGATGATCGCCTCGGCGGAGCCGTACAGGACCTCGCGGACGAGGGGGCGCACGGCAGGAGAGCACGCCTCGGCGGCCAGCTCGACGATCTCGACGGACTCGGGCGGGGGCTCCTCCCCCGGCACGATGTACGCGCGGTAGACCGGCATCGCGGCGAGCAGCTCGCGCACGGCGGCGGGGTCGCAGGAGGCGGCCCTGGCCAGCCGGTCCACCTCGGAGCCGAAGAACAGGTCGAGCACCTCGCGCTTGGCCCGCGCCATCACCGGGCGGTAGTCCGCCGGCTGCCCGGTCCGCTCGCTGAAGAGCCGGACGAGCGGCTCCTTGCCCGCCGGGTCGACGAACAGGCCGTTGACGCGGTTGAGCACGTCGTAGCCGGTGGTGCCGTCGCAGGCCCAGTCGTCCGGCAGCTGCTCGGGACCGATGAGGATCTTCTCCACGACCGTCCACGCGCTGCCCGCGCGCCTGCGCAGCCGTTCGAGATAGCCGCGCGGGTCGGTGAGCCCGTCGGGGTGATCGACCCGCAGGCCGTCCACCAGCCCCTCGTCGAGCAGCCAGAAGATCACCTCGTGCGTGGCGAACAACACCGCCGGGTCCTCGACCCGCAGCCCTATTAATGACGACACGTCGAAGAAGCGCCGGTAGCCGGGGCCCTCGCGCCAGCCGGCCAGCCGGTAGTGGCCGGGGTGGGGGAAGGCGTGCTCGTGGTAGCGCAGCACGTCGCCGTCCACGACGGGCTCGACGTCGTCCCCCAGGACGGGCAGCGCCACCGTCCCGTCGATCCAGTCGATGTCGAACCACCGCGCGTACGGCGAGGCGGGTCCGTCCTTCAGCACCGACCAGAACTGCGCGTTCACCGTGTTCATGTGGTTGGGCACGATGTCCACGACCACGCCCAGGTCGTGCGCGGCCAGGTGCTGGGCCATCTCCCTGAACCCGCCCGCCCCGCCGAACTCGTCCCTGATCCTGGAATGGTCGGTGACGTCGTAGCCGTGGCGCGACTCCGGGGTCGACTGCAGGATCGGCGACAGGTAGACGTGGCTCACGCCGAGGTCGCGCAGGTAGCCGGCGATCTCCGCCACCTGGGCGAACCCGAAGTCGGGCGTCAGCTGCAACCGGTAGGTCGACGTGGGCCTAGACACGGCGCAGCACCTGCACGCTGCGGCCCGGCACCGCGACCGCCTCGCCCGCCCGGCACATCCGCGCGCCCACGTCGATGGGCATGGCCGTGTCGATCTCTGTGTGCCACATCTCGCCGTAGTCCTTGGGGATCGTGAACTGGATCGTGTCGTGGTGCGCGTTGAACAGCAGCAGGAACGAGTCGTCCCTGATCGGACGGCCGCGCCGGTCGGGCTCGGTGATGGCCTCGCCGTTGAGGAAGACCGCCAGCGACTTCGCGTACCCCACGTTCCAGTCGCTGTCGGTCATCTCCTCCCCCGAGGGGGTGAGCCAGGCGATGTCGCTCAGCCCGCGTACCGGCTTGCCGTAGAAGAACCTCCTGCGCCGGAAGACGGGATGTCTCTTGCGCAGCTCGGCCAGGCTCTGGGTGAACTCCAGCATCAGCCAGTTCTCCCTGATGTCCGACCAGTCGACCCAGGTCAGCGCGTTGTCCTGGCAGTAGCCGTTGTTGTTGCCCTGCTGCGTGCGGCCCAGCTCGTCGCCGTGCGAGAGCATCGGCACGCCCTGGGAGAGGAAGAGCGTGGTGAGGAAGTTCCGCTTCTGCTGCTCGCGCAGCGTCTCGACGGCGTCGTCCGCCGGCCCCTCCGCGCCGCAGTTCCACGAGCGGTTGTCGTCGGTGCCGTCGCGGTTGCCCTCCTTGTTGGCCTCGTTGTGCTTGCCGTCGTACGAGACGAGGTCCTGCAGGGTGAAGCCGTCGTGGCAGGTGACGAAGTTGATCGAGGCCGCCGGGCGGCGGCTGTCGGCCTGGTAGAGGTCGCTCGACCCGGTGAAGCGGGAGGCGAACTCCGGCATCGTGGCCGGCTGCCCGCGCCACAGGTCGCGGATCGTGTCGCGGTAGCGCCCGTTCCACTCCGTCCACCGCGACGGGAAGTTGCCCACCTGATAGCCGCCTGGACCCACGTCCCACGGCTCGGCGATCAGCTTGACCTGCGACAGCACCGGGTCCTGCTGCACCAGGTCGAAGAACGAGCTCAGCCGGTCGACCTCGTGCAGCTCCCGAGCCAGCGTCGAGGCCAGGTCGAAGCGGAACCCGTCGACGTGCATCTCGATGACCCAGTAGCGCAGCGAATCCATGATCATTTGAAGGACGTGCGGCGAGCGCATGAGCAGGCTGTTGCCCGTGCCGGTGGTGTCGACGTAGTAGCGCTTGTCGTTCTCGACCAGCCGGTAGTAGTCGGGGTTGTCGATGCCCCTGAACCCCAGCGTCGGCCCGAGGTGGTTGCCCTCGGCGGTGTGGTTGTAGACGACGTCCAGGATGACCTCGATGCCCGCCTCGTGCAGGCCCCGCACCATCGCCTTGAACTCCAGCACCTGCCCGCCGCGCTGCCCCTGGCTGGAATAGCGGTTGTGCGGCGCGAAGAACCCGATCGAGTTGTAACCCCAGTAGTTGGACAGGCCCCGCTGCTCAAGGATGTGGTCGGTGACGAACTGGTGCACCGGCATCAGCTCAAGGGCCGTCACGCCCAGCTTCGTCAGATGGTCGAGGATCTCCGGGTGGTGCAGGGCCGCGTACGTGCCGCGCAGATGCCTGGGGATCTTCGGGTGGCAGATCGTCAGCCCCCGCACGTGAGCCTCGTAGATCACGGTGTCGTGGTACGGCCTCGCGGGCGGCCGGTCGTGCCCCCACCCGAAGAACGGGTTGATCACGATGGACCGTGGCACGTAGGGGGCCGAGTCGAGGTCGTTCCTGGTGTCCGGCTGGCCGAAGCGGTAGCCGTACACCGCCTCGTGCCAGCGCACCCCGCCCTCGATGGCCATCGCGTACGGGTCGAGCAGCAGCTTGGCCGGGTTGCACCGCAGCCCGTGCGCCGGATCGTAAGGGCCGTGGACGCGGTAACCGTAGCGTTGACCCGGGCCGATCCCCGGCAGGTAGCCGTGCCAGATGAACCCGTCCACCTCGGTGAGCGGCACCCTGGACTCGGTGTTGTCCTCGTCGAACAGGCACAGTTCGACCTTGTCGGCGACCTCGGTGTAGAGCGAGAAGTTGGTGCCCGCGCCGTCATAGGTCGCCCCGAGTGGATAGGGGTCTCCCGGCCAGATCTCGATCATCGAGGCTCCCTTGCGGTCTCTCCCCATGTTCTGTTCCCCTGCTCCCCCGGACAAGCCCGGACCCCAGTGATGACCTTGTACCTTCCCCCCATCGCCTCTTCATTACTCCGCTGAACGTTCACCCAGGTCAAAAGGGTGCGCCGCGCCCGCCCACCCGATGCGTGGGCGCGGCGGCGGTCCGACAAGATGGACGGATGAGCGTTGAGTTGATGGTCTGGGACGAGCCTGAGCCGATCAGCAGGGACCAGGCGCGCGCCACCTACCTGGCGGTCAAGCGGAGCGAGCCCGGCGGCGGTGACGTGCCGGCCGTGGCCGACGAGCTGCCGGGGCGGGTCACGCCCTATCCGGGGCACGTGCTGGTGACGATGGACCTCGACACGATGGACGAGCTGTCCGCCAAGGTGTTCACGGTCGCGCGGGCGCACGGGCTGGTCTGCTACGACCCCCAGCGCGACCTCGTGCACAACGTAGCGCCGCTGGGCGTCTACGAGGGCATGCAGCTGCACTCGGGCGACGGCCTGGTCGTCCACGACCCCGACCTGGCGTTGGTGCACGACGTGCTGGGCACGCTCTCCCCGCAGAACCCGTTCGCCGCCCTGGTGAACTTCGGCCGGCACTTCCTGCAGGTCTCCCCCGGCTACGAGCTGGAGTACAAAGAGGGCACGCTCGTCAGCACGACGGTGCCGGACCTGGCGCAGGTGCGGCAGGCGTTCCACGAGTACGCCACCGGCGACCGGTCGTTCCTGACCCGCCACACCTGGGCGTGAAATGGCAGGATCGGGTGGCATGAGAACTCTGTACCCGCCCATCGAACCGTACGACTCCGGCCTGCTCGACGTCGGCGACGGCAACCAGATCTACTGGGAGGTCTGCGGCAACCCGGAGGGCAGACCCGCCGTCATGC
Source organism: Nonomuraea sp. KM88 (assembly GCF_052245635.1). Lineage (NCBI taxonomy): Bacteria > Bacillati > Actinomycetota > Actinomycetes > Streptosporangiales > Streptosporangiaceae > Nonomuraea > Nonomuraea sp. KM88. The sequence goes on from NZ_JBQQCC010000009.1 coordinate 92,192, forward strand.
TGCACGGTGGCCCCGGCGGCGGGTGCAGTGCGAAGCACCGGCGGCAGTGGAATCCCGAGCTGTACCGGATCGTCCTGTTCGACCAGCGCAACTGCGGCCGCAGCCGGCCGCACGCCTCCGACCCCGCCACCGGCCTCGCCGCCAACACGACGTGGCACCTGGTGGCCGACATGGAGCGGCTGCGCGAGCACCTGGGCATCGACGCCTGGCAGGTGTTCGGCGGCTCGTGGGGCAGCGCGCTGGCGCTGGCGTACGCCCAGACGCATCCTGAGCGGACGACCGAGCTGGTGCTGCGCGGGATCTTCACCCTGCGCCCCCAGGAGCTGAGGTGGTTCTACCAGGAGGGCGCCGGCCAGTTGTTCCCCGACCTGTGGGAGCGCTACGTCGCGCCGATCCCCGCCGAGGAACGCGGCGACCTGATCGCGGCGTTCCGGGCCCGGCTGGAGGGCGACGACGCGCAGGTGCGGCTGGCGGCGGCCAGGGCGTGGGCGCAGTGGGAGGGGGCCACGGTCTCGCTGCTGCCGGATCCCGAGCGGGTGGCGGAGTTCGGCGAGGAGGAGATGGCCGTCGCCTTCGCCAGGATCGAGAACCACTACTTCCACCACGGCGGCTGGTTCGAGCCCGAGCAGCTCATCAGGGACGTCGGCAAGATCCGGCACATCCCGGCGGTGATCGTGCAGGGCCGCTACGACGCCTGCACGCCCATGGCCACCGCCTGGGACCTGCACAAGGCCTGGCCCGAGGCCGAGTTCCACGTGGTGCCCGACGCGGGGCACGCCTACTCCGAGCCGGGCATCCTGGACCGGCTCATCGCGGCGACAGACGGCTTCGCGCGAGCCTGACCGCGGGGGTGACGGCGCCCACCGCCAGCAGCGCGAACAACGGCGCGAGCACCATCCCGAGCACGAAGCCCGCGGCGACGTCGTGCGGATAGTGCACGCCGACGAACACCCGCGAGAACGCCATGACGGCCGCCAGCGGGAACACCACCCAGGCCAGCGCGCGCCAGACCAGCACGAGCGTGGCCGCCGCGCCCGCCGCGATCGCGGAGTGGTTGCTGGGGAACGACCAGTCGTCCAGGGGCGGGCAGGCGGCGATCGTCGCGACCCCGCCCCTGCACGGCCGGTCCTCCCGCACGATGAGCTTGACCATCTCGCTGACGATGTACGCCAGCACCACCCCGGCCGGGCCGGCGATCACGAGCGCCAGGTCACGTGCGGGCCCTCGCCACGCGCGCCAGGCCGCCACCCCGAACAGCGCCACGAACACGAATAACCCGGCGTCCGTGCCCACCTCGGCGAGCACGTGCAGCCACGCGGGCGTGGCCATGGCGAAGTCGACAATCTCGTCGTACACAGGCGTCCAATCGGTGAATGAGCGATGGACACGACCTTACGAACAGAGATCATCAGATGCCTCCATCATGAGGTGGAAAATCCGGAAAAGCCTCGGTCGAAAGACCGAGATTCTTCGTCCGGACGGGCAGCCGGCGGATCATGGTGTGGGGAGTGCCGCGTACTCCCTGGTGGGAGCGGGTAGGGAGGCAGTCGTGATCGGTGAGCACGTGATCGTCGGATACACGAACGACGCGGGCGGGCGCGACGCGCTCGCGCTCGGCGCCGCGATCACCCACCTCACCGGCGGCGAGCTCACGGTCGCCACGATCTACCCGCCGGCCAGCCCCGGGCTGGCGGTGGAGGCGCAGGCCAACCTGGCGCACGCGGCGGACGAGCTGGGCGAGGCGCAGGCCGAGTACATCACGTTCGAGAGCCGGGGCACGGGGCGCGGGCTGTCGGTGGTGGCCAGCAGGATCCGAAGTGACCTGATCGTGGTCGGCTCGGGGTCGGGCGGCCGGCAGGGCCGCATCACGATCGGCTCGACCTCCAACCACCTGCTCCACCTGTCGCCCGAGGCGGTCATGCTGGCGCCCGCCGGGCACGAGCCCGCCGGCGAGCTAGCCCGGCTCACGCTGGCCTACGTGCACCGGCCGCAGTGCGACGAGGCCGTCGAGCGGGTGGCCCAGGCGGCGCTGCGGCTCGGGGTGCCGCTCCGCCTGATCACCCTCGACCTGCGGACGGACGACCAGGGCAAGCTCAGGGACGACCTCGCGCTGGCCGTCCGGCTGGCCTGGGAGACCACGGGCATCGAGGCCGAGTCGGAGGTCGCCGAGGGCCACGACGTGGCCGCCGCGATGGAAGGCGTCGCCTGGCTGCCCGGCGAGCTGCTGGTCTGCGCGGCCGGCGAGGACGCGCAGCCGCACCGGGTGTTCCTCGGCGAGCTGGCCATGAAGGTGCTGCGGGCCGCCCCCTGCCCCGTCACCGTGCTCCCCCGCGGTTTCTCCTAGGGGCGCGTGACCTGCTCGTACAGCTCCAGGTAGCGCTCGGCCATGACGGACGGAGAGAAGCGGCGGGCGGCCTCGCGGCGGCACTCCTCCGGGTCCAGCTCGTCCACCCGCAGGACCCACTCGGCCAGTTCCTCCTCGGTGTCGGCCAGGAAGCCCGTACGGCCGTGGTCGATGATCTCCGGCAGGCAGCCGCGGCGCAGGCCCACCGGCGGCACCCCGAGCGCCAGCGCCTCGACGACGGCCGTGCCGCCGGGTTCGTCCCACTGGAGGGGGAAGAGGGCGGCCCTGGCGGAGGCGTACAGGTGGTCCCTGGCCTGGCCGCCCACCGCCCCGACCCACCGGACCATCTCCTCGTCGAGATAGCGGGACACCTGGTCGAGGTGGTAGCGCACGTCTGGGTGGTGGTGCAGCGGGTGGTCCGGGTTCTGGGCCACCACGTCCAGCTCGGCCGCGGAGTCACGGCCGCACACCGGGCCGGCCAGCACCAGCGGCAGCCCGAGCTTCTGGCAGATTCTGGCCGCCACGTGCTGGCCCTTGAGCCCGCAGATGCGGCCCATGACGATCAGGTGCTCGCCGCGTTCGGCCCGCACGTCGCCGTCGGCGAGCGGCGTTGCCAGGTGGATCGCGCCGAGCGAGGCCGCGCGCAGGGCCTCGGGGGCGCGGGCGAGCTGCGACTCGGACACGCCGTTGACCGCGATCGACGGCGGGAACGAGCCGTAGAAGGCCGGATGTTTGCGCAGGTCCCAGTGGAGGGTGTGCAGGACGGGCGGCCCGCCGAACGCGGACAGCACCGCGGGCCCCACCACCTCCAGGTGGTCGTGGACGAGGTCGATGTCGTCGCGGACGCGCAGCTCGGCCACCACCCTGGCCTGGTGCGCGTGGGCGATGCCCACGACCTGGTTGTACGGCTTCTGCAACTCCGGGAACCGGCCCTCGTCGTAGACGCGGACCAGCTCGTCCACCTCGAGCGTGCTCGATCCCGCGGCGGCCAGGACGACGCTGACGCCGCGCTCGCGCAGCGCCGGCACCAGCGTGGCGACGACGTTCTCGATGCCTCCGTATCCAGGGGGCGGGATGGAGAGCCACGGCCCCGCGTTCATGAGGACTTTCATGCCACATCTTCCTCCAGGACAAGGGAGGCGAGCGGAGGTCGCTCCGCCACGGCCACGTCCACCAGATCGGCCCGCCCTTCGAGCCCGAACTGCAACAGCGTGCGCGCCGGAGGCTCCGGCGCCAGCACGCGGTCCTGCCGTTCCAGGCGGGACCAGGCGGTCTGCAGGATCTGCCCGGCCATGCGGCCGAGCGCGTCGATCGGCTGGTGGGTGTGCGTACGGTGACCCAGGTCCACCTGGGCCATCGCGTCGAGCCCGACGAGCTGGAGCAGATCGACGAGGAGCCCGAACTCCACGCCGTACTCGGTGACGAAGGGCACCCGTTCGAGCACCTGGCGCCGCGCGGCGTACTCGCCGCCGAGCGGCTGGGCGAATCCGGCGAGTTCCGGCCAGAACATGTTGAGCAGCGGTCTGGCCACCAGCTCGGTCACGCGGCCGCCGGCGCCACGCCGCACGACCCCGTCCTCCCCCGTGTACGGCCGCTCGTAGGCCGCCTTGACGAACTGGATGCCGCGGTCGGCCAGCAGCGGCCCGAGCAGTCCCGTCACGTAGTGCGCGCCGAAACTGCGCAGGTCGGCGTCCACGAACACGACGAGGTCGCCGCGGGAGGCGGCCAGCCCCTTCCACAGTGCCTCCCCCTTGCCGGTCAGCGGCGGCAGGTGGGCGAGCACCTCGTCCTGCGCCACCACCCGGGCGCCCGCCCGGCGCGCGCGCTCGGCGGTCGCGTCGGTGGATCGGGAGTCGACGACGAGGATCTCGTCGACGAGCGGCGCCCGCTCGACCAGGTCGCGGCGGATCGCGGTGACGATGTCCCCGACGGTGCTCTCCTCGTTGCGAGCGGGCAGGACGACGCTCACCGTCGTGTTTCCCTTGGCCGGGATTAAGGCGTCGACCGGCCAGTCGGCCGCGGTGCTCGAGTGCGGGCCGTACCATTTCTGGACCTTGGACAAGGCGCGCAAATCTGTCTCCATGCCGTCAGCCCCGATCTCATGAGGTCACGGCATCTGCCCGATACAAGCGCCTATGAACATGTTTGTTTGATGGCTGCCTGATGTGGCATATGCGAGATTGTGTCCCCAATGACTCGCATCGGCATCATAGGCGCCGGAAATGTCGCCGCTCGCCACGCAGACGTGCTGTCCGGATTCCCCGATGTGACGATCGCCGGAATCGCCGACACCGATCTCGGCCGGGCCGAGGCCCTGGCCGCGCGGCACGGCGCCCCCGCCTATGGCGGCCATGAGGCCCTGCTCGCAGCCGGCGGTTTGGACGCCGTCTACGTCTGCGTGCCACCTTTCGCGCACGGAAACCCAGAATTCGATGTTTTGTCGTGCAATATCCCAATTTTTGTGGAGAAGCCGCTCTCCTTGGATCTCCGCACCGCGGAGAACATCTCCTCAGAAATCGACAGACGATCCCTGCCGTCGGCCGTCGGGCACCACTGGCGTTACCTCGGCATCGTCGAGCAGGCGCGCGACCTGCTGGCCGGCCGGCCCGTACGCCTCGCGCTCGGCCACTGGCTGGACAAGGTCCCCCCGGTCGGCTGGTGGCTGAAGGCCGGCATGTCCGGCGGCCAGATCGTCGAGCAGGCCGTGCACGTGCTCGACCTGGCCCGCCTCCTGGTGGGCGAGGTGACGATGGTGCACGCCGTGCCCTCCGAGAGCGACGGGGCGGCGGAGGACGGCGAGGTCGACCGGGCCACCGCGGCGGTGATGCGGTTCGCCGGCGGCGCGGCCGGGCTGCTGGCCACCTCCTGCCTGCTCGCCCACAAGCACCGGGTCGGGCTGGAGGTGTGCGCCGAGGGCATCGCCCTGGAGGTCAGCGAGACCCGGCTGCTGGTCGACGGCCGGCGCGTCATCGAGGACGACGGGCAGGCGAAGACACGGGTCGACCGGGAGTTCGTCAACGCCGTCCGGGGCGGGCAGGCGGATGTGCGGGTGCCGTACCACGAGGCCCTGCGCACGCATCGCCTCGCCCTCGCCCTCGCCCGCTCGGCCGCCGAGCGCGCTCCCGTGTTCCTCGAACCGAGCGACATCCTCGAGGTGACGCCATGAGCAGCACCCTCGTCAGCATCGAGGCGCCGGGCGAGGTTCGCCTGGTCGAGGAGAAGCTGCCCGACGTGCCTGAGGGCGGGTTCATGGTGGAGACCGTGTACAGCGGCGTGTCCGCCGGCACCGAGTTGACCTACGTCAAGGGCACCAACCCCTACCTGCACTCCAGCTGGGACCCGGCGCTCGGGCTGTTCACGGAGGGCGTGCCGTCGGTGGCCTATCCGGTGCGCGGCATCGGCTACATGCAGGTCGGACGCGTGGTCGAGGCGCGCACCCGGGCGGTGACCCCGGGGACGCTGGTCGCGATGTGTTACGGGCACCGCACCGCGTACGTGGCCGACCCGATGACCGACAGGTTCGTGCCGGTGCCGGACGACCTGGACCCGCTGCTCGGCATCTACGTCGCCCACATGGGCCCGATCTGCGCCAACGGCCTTCTGCACGCGGCCCACGACCTGCACGGCCCGGCCGTCAGAGAGCTCGGCGACGGCGTGCGCGGGCGGCGGATCGCGGTGGTGGGCGCCGGCGTGGTCGGGCTGCTGACCGCGAGTTTCGCCCTGTCCGCCGGCGCGGCCGAGGTCGTGGTCGTGGACGAGACCCCGGAGCGGCTGGCGGTCGCGGAGGCGCTCGGCGCGAACGTGCTGTCCGCCGGCGACGACCCGGCGGTGGTGCTGAAACGCCGCTGGCGGCACGGCCAGAACGACCGCGGCGCCGACGTGGTGTTCCAGTGCCGCGGCCAGCCCCGGGCGCTGGCTGCGGGGCTCAGGCTGCTGCGCCCGCAGGGCACGCTGGTGGACCTGGCCTTCTACACGCAGGGGGCGCACGAGGTGCGGCTCGGCGAGGAGTTCCACCACAACGGGCTGTCGCTCCGCTGCGCCCAGATCGGCCGGGTGCCGCGCGGCCTGGCGCACGCCTGGGACAGGGAACGCCTCTCGCACGAGACGATCCTCCTGCTCAGGGAGCGCGGCAGGTTGCTAGAGGACCACGTGATCACTGATGTCGCCGGCTTCGCCGAGGCTCCCCGGCTGCTCTCCGACCTCGCCGCCCGCCGCAGGCGGGCCCTCCAGGCCGTGCTCCGCCACGACGTCGAGGATGAGAGCCGCTGACCAGCTGAAGTCGCTGCAGCCGTGGCCGCGCAGCGTGAACGGGTCGAAGTATTCGCGGAACCCGGCGGTGGACACCGCGCCGATCATCCCTTCGGCGAGCGGCGCCGCCAGGTCGGGGCGGCGGTCCTTGAGACCCTGCCAGACGAGCCAGGCCAGGTTGATCCAGCTCGGGCCGCGCCAGTAGCGGGCGGCGTCGAACTCGGGCGCGGCCGGTGAATAGCTGGGCAGCACCCCGTCCTTCAGCGCGAACCGGTCGAGTGCGGTGCCGATCAGCGCGTTGACGATCTCGCGCGGCAGCTCGGGCAGCAGGAGCGGGGTCAGCCCGGCGGCGCTGCTGGAGCGGATCAGGCAGCCCGTCCGCACGTCGCGGGCGTGGAAGAGGCCGTCGTCGTAGAGGTGCTCGACCATGGCGGCGGTGACGTCGGCCGCCTCGCGCTCGTGGGGCGCGGCGTCGAGCCCGCACGCCTCGGCGATCTTGGCGAGGGTGGACTCGGCGACGCCGTACGCGGCGTTGAACAGCGGATCCTCGACCTGGAACGCGCCGGGGTCGCGGTAGCCGGAGTCGCGGTAGGCGCGGGCCAGCGCGACGTACCGCTCGTAGTCGCGGTCGGTGGGCCGCTCGTCGGCGCTGACGGCGTCGAGGTCCCTGCGGACGAAACCGGCGGTGCCCGGCTCGACCGCCTGGAGCGGCAGGTCCCAGGCCGGGCTGTTGTCCATGCCCGACTCCCAGGGATGCACGATCGAGATCAGGCCCTCGGGCGACCGCCTGGCGGCGCGCAGGAACTCCTGCTGCGCCACGAGCCGCGGGTAGATTCGGCGCAGGAACGCCACGTCGGGCTCGGCCAGGTGCGCCTTCCACGCCGCCAGCGCGTGGACCGGCGGCTGGACGAGGCCGGAGGTCGCGGAGCCTGACGGAGCCCGCGCCCCCAGAACTCGGGGCCGGGGAAGTAGGCGCCCTCGGGCACCACGGGGTTGAACACGATGTGCGGCACCCTGCCGTCACGCCACTGCGCGCCGAACAGCGACAGCAGCTCCGAGCGGGCCCTGCGCGGCGACCAGCGGGCGTTGCCGATGGCGACGAAGGCGGAGTCCCAGCTCCACTGGTGCGGGTAGAGGCGGCGGGAGGGGATCGTGTAGCTGCCGTCCCAGTTGCTCACCAGGACGCGCACGGCCGCGCGCATCACAGGTATTTCCTGATGAAGGCCGCGGTCTGGGGAAGGACGATCTCGGGCTCGCCGCGCAGCCGGCATTCGAGCGCGAGATAGCCGTCGTAGCCGACGGCGTCGAGCGAGGCCAGCTGCGCGCCCCAGTCGATGTGGCCGGTGCCGGGCTGGTTCCTGTTGGACTCGCTGATCTGCATGTGCGCGATGTAGGGGGAGGCCTCGGCCAGCGAGCGGCAGGGGTCGTCCTCCTCGATGTTCATGTGGTACGTGTCGCCGACGATCCTGATCGTGTCCATCGAGCAGTAGGAGACCGCCTCGGCCAGGGTGTTGACCATGTGGTTCTCGTAGCGGTTGAGCGGCTCCAGCATGATCAGCACGCCGTTGCGCTGCGCGTGCTCGCCGAGGATGCCGAGCGCCTCGGTCAGCACCTCGCGGTCCTCAGCGGCGCTGCGCGGCGGCTCGAAGGGCGGCAGCCTGCGCGAGAACTGGCCCCAGGAGGCGGGGGTCATGACGCCGATGCCGCCCAGCTCGCCGATCACCGTGAGCTGCGACCTGAGCTGCTGGATGGCGTCCTTGCGCTTGGCCGGGTCGAAGTCGCCGATGAAGTGCGGCATGTCCACGCACACGGTCGGCATGACCACGCCGTCGGCCAGCGCCCGCTTGAGCTCGGTCAGACGGCCCGCGAAGTGGAAGTCGCCCTTGCCGCGCAGCTCGATGGCGTCGAACCCGGCGTCGACCGCGAACGCGTACTTCTCCTGCAGCGTGCGGCCGGGAAGAAGCTGCTCCTGTACGGCGAGCTTCACTGTGCCTCCTCAAAGTCGAAGACGAGCTGGAGCACCTCTGACGGGTGCTTGTCGAGCAGGTCGTAGGCCTCGGCGGCCCGCTCGGCGGGGACGACGTGCGTGACGAGGCCACGCGCCTCGACCTCGCCGCGGTGCACGAGCTCCATGAACGTGCGCTGTAGGCGTTCGACGTCCCACCGGTGCGCCAGCCACGAGGCGACACCGCCGATCTGGGAGGAGACGAGCTGCACCTGGTTGTGGTGGAACTCCTCGCCCAGGCGCAGCCCCATGCCGTCGCCCTGGTAGAAGCCCGCGGCCACGACCCGGCCGCCCTTGCGCACGGTCCTGATCGCCTCCTGCAGGCCCTGGTGGGTGCCGCTGAGCTCGATAGCGGTGTCGGCGCCCGCGACGCGCTTGCGCATGAACTCGGCGACCGACCCCGAGGTGACGTCGAACGTCTCGGCCGCGCCGAACGCCCTGGCCAGTTCGAGCCGGTCGGCGATGGCGTCGGCGGCCACCACCCTGGCGCCGCTCAGCACGGCCAGGCGGGTGGCGAGCAGCCCGATGACGCCCTGACCGAAGATCGCGATCTGGTCGCCGAGGTGCACGTCGGCGGCGTGCACGGCGTTGAGCGCGATGGCCCCGACCCGGGCGAGCACGGCGCTCAGCGGGTCGGCGCCGGGCGGCAGCGCGTGGCCGACGAGCTTGCCGGCCGGGACGACGGCTTCGGCGCGGTGGCCCCAGATGCCCCAGACGATGCTGCCGACAGGGGGATCGGCGACGTCGGGCGCCGCCTCCACCACCTCGCCGACCTCCTGGTAGCCCCAGCCGGACAGCGGGTAGGCATGAGTGCGGCCGTCGACGAAGAGCCGTCGCTCGGTGTCCCACTTGCGGCTGAGGTAAGGGTTGGTGCCTCGATAGGCGGTGAGTTCGGTGCCCGCCGAAACCCCGGAGTAGATCGTGCGCACGCGCACGGAGCCCGGCACGAGATCGGCGGGCGGCTCAAGGTTGACGCTGACTTGGCCTGGCTTTTCAAAGGTGATGACGCGCATTCCCCACACTTACGCTTTTTGATCAGACAAAAGTCAAAGATTTAGTCGTTGTTTGCACACCCTAGTTGCGCTCGTAACAGTCGTAAGTCTACGACTCCGACCTGGGAGGTGGCTGATGAAATCGGGGTCCCTGACAACGTGTCTTCCGGAAAGCGACCTTACCGACATCGCTCGATCAGCGACAGCGCAAGGCTTCGAGGCTCCCGACGTGGCGGGCCGGCGGTCTTCTGATGACCGAAATAACATCAGAGTAGATCGTTTCGATGCCGCCGAATGTGATCGTGTCAGGCGTGTCTTCGCGGATACCGGACCGACGCTTTCCACAATCGCCTGCCGCGAGGACAATCCGCGCCCTCCGCAAGGGGCGCAGGTGAACGCCCGGCGCCGCGGCCCATGCTGACGGCAGGGCAGATCCTCCAGCTCATCCGCCAGGGCACCTGCCGCACGCGCAAAGAACTGATCGAGCACACCGGCCTGTCCCGCTCGACGATCACCGACCGGGTCGACCGGCTCATCGACGCCGGCTACATCCACGAGTCGGGGGTGACCGTCTCGGGGGGCGGGCGGCCGCCCTCGGTGCTCGCCGTGGACGCCACCAGGCGGCTGGTGCTGGTGGCCGATCTGGGCGCCGCCCACGCGAGGGTGGCGCTGACCGACCTGGCGGCCAGGCCGCTGGCAGAGGAGCGCACCGCGATGCGCATCGAGCTCGGGCCCGAGGCCGTGCTGTCGTGGGTGCGGCAGGCGTTCCAGCGCCTGCTCGACAGGGCCGGACGGGCGCCGGGCGAGGTGTGCGGGATCGGCCTGGACGTGCCGGGCTCGGTGGACCACGGCACCGGCCGGCCGATCAGGTCGTTCCTGATGCCGGGATGGGACGATCACCCGGTCGGGGAGGCCTTCGCCGCGGCCTACGACGTGCCGGTCATGGTCGAGAACGACGCCGACGCGATGGCGCTGGGCGAGTGGTGGTCGACGTGGCGGGACACGGAATCCCTGCTCCTCGTCAAGGTGTCGACCGGGATAGGCACCGGCATCGTACTCGACGGGTCGATCTATCGCGGCGTCGGGGACGCCGCGGGCAATCTTGGGCACGTGCGGCTGCACGAGAGCGACGACCGCGTCTGCACCTGCGGCTCGCGCGGCTGCGTGGCCTCGCTGGCCAGCGGCAACGCCGTGGCCGCCGGCCTGGGCCACGGGTCGAGCCGCGACGTCGTCCGCCTCGTCCAGGCCGGCCATCCCACGGCCATCGCGCGCACCCAGGAGGCCGGGCGCACCCTGGGCCTCGTGCTGGCCACGGCGGTCAGCCTGCTCAACCCGGGCGTGCTGGTGCTGGCCGGCGACATGGCCGACACCGGGCAGCACTACCTGACGGGCATCAGGGAGGTCGTCCACCTGCGCAGCCTGCCGTACACGACCGCGAACCTGGAGATCGTCACCACGTCGCTGGGCGAGCGGGCCGGGATCGTCGGGATGGCGGTCGTCGTCATGGAGCACGTGCTCTCCCCCTCCGCCGTAGACGCCGCGCTCGGCGTCCACGGGCCCGCCGGGCGGGGGCGAACGACGGGCTGACCGGTCAGCCCAGGGCGCGGCGGAGCAGGTCGGGCGCCTGCACGAGCGACGGGCCGTACCACGTGAGCAGGCGGCCGCTGACCAGGGCGCAGGAGAGCCCGGGGAAGGCCTCGGGCCCGTCGGTCGCGGAGAACGCGTACGGCTCGTCCGGCAGCACCACCAGATCGGGCCCGAGCCCGGCCAGCTCGGTCAGCGGGATCCTGGGGTAGCGCTCGGCGTGGCCCGCGTAGAGGTTGTCCACGCCGAGGCGCCGCAGCACGTCGCCGGTGAACGTGTCGCGTCCCACCACCATCCACGGCCGCCGCCAGATCGGCACGATCGCCGTGCGCCGCGGGCCCCCGGCGGGCACGCGCCACGCCCGCTCCGCCGCGTCCAGCCAGCCGGGCCGGTCGGTACGGCACGCGTACGCGAACATCCGGCCCAGGGACGCGAAGGCCTCGTCCAGGGTCTCGATCCTCGTCACCCAGACGGGGATGCCCGCCCCGCGCAGCGCCTCGATGTCGGGCGGGCGGTTCTCCTCGGCGTTGGCCAGCACCACGTCGGGCCGCAGCGCTCTGATCGCGTCGAGGTCGGGGTTCTTCGTGCCCCTGACCCTGGCCACGTCGAGGTCGGCCGGATGCGTGCACCAGTCGGTCGCCCCTGCCAGCGCCTTGGGCATGGTGGCCGCCACCGACTCGGTCAGCGACGGCACCAGCGACACGATCCGTCGCACGGTCTCCGGAACCCTCACCTGCACCCCGGTGTCGTCTTCCACAACACGAGCCTAAAGCGATGCGGACCCGTAGAATCCACGCCATGCGCTGGGAGACGACCTGAATGATGGACGTTGGGCTGGCCGTGCCGCAATACGGCAGGTTCGCCGCGCTGTCCAGCGTGTTGCGGGTGGCTCGGGAGGCCGAGTCGATGGGGTTCGCCGGCCTGTGGGCGGGCGACCGGCTGCTGACGCCGCTGCGGCCCAGAGACCGCTACCCGGGGGGCGACGGCCGGATCCCCGAGGCGCACCGGGTGTTCCTCGACCCGTTCGCGGTGCTCTCGGTGGCGGCCTCGGCGACCTCCGCCATCCGGCTGGGCACCAGCGCGCTCAACGCCTGCTGGTATCCCCCGGTGGTGCTGGCCCGCTCGCTCACCACGATCGACCATCTCAGCGGCGGCCGGCTGGACGTCGGCCTGGGGCTCGGCTGGTCGTCCGACGAGTACGCCGCCGCCGGCGTGCCCTGGCGGGACCGGGCGAGCCGCTATGACGCCACGCTCGACGCCCTGGAGGCGATCTGGCGCGACGATCCCGTCTCGTTCGAGCACGAGCCGTGGACGATCGTGCCCAGCCACATCGAGCCCAAGCCGGCCCGCCGCCCGCCGATCTATCTGGGTGGTTTCGCCGCACCCGCGCTGCGCCGCATCGGCCGCAGGGCCGACGGCTGGCTGACGGCCTCGCTGCCGATCCCGATGCTCACCGCGATGTGGCGGACGGTGCGCGAGACGGCGGAGCGGGCCGGGCGCGACCCCGGCGCGCTCCGCATGGTGCTGCGGACCAACCCCGAGATCGCGGAGACCGGCAGGCCTCCGTGGAGCGGCACGGTCGCCCAGATCTGCGACTATCTCGCCGCCGCGGCGGAGGCCGGGGTCCACGCGGTGATCATCGACCTCCAGCACACCGCCACGGGCGACGAGCACCTACTGGAGCTGGCCGCGGAGTTCGGGGGTCACTTGAGAGCGGCCAGCGCGCCCTCGTAGTCGGGCTCCTGCGTGATCTCCGGCACCAGCTGGGAGTAGACCACCTTGTTGTCGCCGTCGAGCACGACGACCGCGCGCGCGGCCAGCCCGGCCAGCGGCCCCGACTCCTGCGCGACACCGTAGTCGGCCAGGAACTCGCGGCCCCGCATGAGCGAGAGCGTGGTCACCTTGTCGAGCCCTTCGGAACCGCAGAACCGCTTCTGCGCGAACGGCAGGTCGGCGGAGATGCAGAGCACGGCCACGCCGGGGTGCTCGGCCGCCACCTGGTTGAAGCGGCGCACCGAGGCCGCGCAGACGCCGGTGTCGAGGCTCGGGAAGATGTTGAGCACCTTGGTCTGCCCGCCGAAGTCGGCGAGCGTACGCTCACTCAGGTCGTCGCCGACCAGGCGGAACGCGGGCGCGCTGTCGCCCGGCTCGGGGAAGGAGCCGCCTACGGTGATGGGGTTGCCCTTGAACGTGACGTCGGACATGAGTGCCTCCTGGTAGCGATGTTCGATTCACTGGATATCAGGTTGGGCCGGGGATCCACGAACCAGGGGGTCAGGCCCACCCGTGGCGGGCGGCGTGCCAGCCGAGTTGCGCGCGCGTGCGCACGCCCGCGAGGTCCATCAGAGCGCGCAGCCGCCGCTGGAGCGTGCGTAGCGACAGGTCGAGCTGGCCGGCCACGGACTCGTCGGTCAGCCCTGACAGCAGCAGGCCGAGGATCTTCCTGTCGAGCTCGGTGATCGCCGGCTCGGGCTGCTCGTCGAGCGCGCCGGAGGCGTCCATGCGAAGGGGGTAGGCCCGCTGCCACACCGCGTCGAACAGCGCCTCCACGGCGCTCAGCAGGCCGCTGCGGTGCAGCAGCACGGCCGCGGGCTCGCCGCCCGGCTCGGTGGTCAGCGGGACCAGGGCCAGCTCGCCGTCCGCCATGATCAGCTTGATGGGCAGCTTGTCCACCACCCTGACCTGCACGCCCCTGCGGACGGAGTCGAGGGTCATCGCGGCGACGCCGGGGGTGGCCAGCACCTCGCGCTCCAGCACGACGAGATATTCCACGCCGCGGTCGACGGCCTGGTCCTCGGCGGTGTTGTCGCCGGGCGGCACCGCCACGAAGGGCGCCGTGGAGAACGAGCGCACCTGCCTGCCCGCCGCCCACTGGATCTGCAGGAAACGTTGCCGTACCGGCTCCATGCCGGTCACGACCTCGATGAGGTCTCCGGCGGGCACGGTCGGTGGCCGCCATCCTGTGCTGCTCGGCCAGCGCGACGAGGGCCAGCTCCGCGGTGCGCAGCTCCTCCCTGCGCGCGGTGAGCAGGCCGCCGAGCGCGACCGAGGGCGGCGCGGCCACGTGCCGGACGGGGGTGCCCGCGAGCCGCGAGACCAGGCCGCGCCCGATCAGCGCGACGAGGTCCTCCTCGATCGAGGAGCGCGACCGGTCGAGGGACTCGGCGAGCTCGGTGGCGGCGCGGGGGCCGTCGATCAGGAAGCGGTAGACGGTGAGGATTTCACCGTTTCCGCCATGCCCGCGGGTAGGCCATCCGCTGGCGAGAACCCGCCCTGACGGAATCCCGCCAGCGGACCTTTCAGACGTTGCGGCGGTACTGGCCTCCGGCCTCGAACAGCGCGTCGGTGATCTGGCCGAGCGAGCAGGCGCGGGCCGCGTCCATCAGCACCTCGAACGCGTTCTCCTCCGACATCGCCGCCTCACGGAGCCGGGCCAGCTGGGCGGGCGCCTCCGAGCGGTTGCGCTCGTGGAAGGCGCGCAGGCGGTCGAGCTGCGACTGCTTCTCCTCCTCCGTGCCCCTGGCCAGCTCCAGCTTGTGCGGGTCGGAGTCCTCGCCGTGGGCGCCGTTGCGGAAGGTGTTGACGCCGACGATGGGCAACGAGCCGTCATGCTTGCGCATCTCGTACAGCATCGACTCGTCCTGGATCTTGCCGCGCTGGTAGCCGGTCTCCATCGCGCCCAGCACCCCGCCCCGGTCCGACAGGCGCTCGAACTCGCCGAGCACCGCCTCCTCCACCAGGTCGGTGAGCTCCTCGATGATGAACGAACCCTGCAGGGGGTTCTCGTTCCTGGCCAGGCCCCACTCCTTGTTGATGATGAGCTGGATCGCCATGGCCCGGCGCACCGAGTCGGCCGACGGCGTGGTCACGGCCTCGTCGAAGGCGTTGGTGTGCAGGCTGTTGCAGTTGTCGTAGACGGCGATCAGCGCCTGGAGCGTGGTGCGGATGTCGTTGAAGTTCATCTCCTGCGCGTGCAGGGACCGCCCCGAGGTCTGGATGTGGTACTTCAGCTTCTGCGAGCGCTCGCCGGCGCCGTACCTCTCCCGCATGGCCACCGCCCAGATGCGGCGGGCCACCCGCCCGAGCACGCTGTACTCGGGGTCCATGCCGTTGGAGAAGAAGAACGACAGGTTGGGGGCGAAGTCGTCGATCTTCATGCCCCTGGCCAGGTACGCCTCCACGTACGTGAAGCCGTTGGCCAGGGTGAAGGCCAGTTGGCTGATGGGGTTGGCCCCGGCCTCGGCGATGTGGTAGCCGGAGATCGAGACCGAGTAGAAGTTGCGCACGCCGTTGCGGATGAACCACTCCTGGATGTCGGCCATCATCCGCAGCGAGAACTCCGTGGAGAAGATGCAGGTGTTCTGTCCCTGGTCCTCCTTGAGGATGTCGGCCTGGACGGTGCCCCTGACCGTGGCCAGGGTGCGGGCGCGCAGGTCGCGGTCCTCCTGCTCCTCGGGGTCGCGGCCGTGCTCGGCCCGGAACCGGTCGCGAGCCTGGTCGATGGCGGCGTTGAGGTAGAAGGCCAGGATCGTGGGAGCCGGCCCGTTGATCGTCATCGACACCGACGTGTTGGGCGCCGCCAGGTCGAAACCGTCGTAGAGCACCTTCATGTCGTCGAGCGTCGCGATGGAGACGCCCGACGTGCCGACCTTTCCGTAGATGTCGGGCCGCAGGTCGGGGTCGTGGCCGTACAACGTGACCGAGTCGAACGCGGTGGACAGCCGGGTCGCGGGCTGGCCCTCCGACAGCAGCTTGAAGCGCCTGTTGGTGCGGAACGGGTCGCCCTCGCCGGCGAACATCCTGGTCGGATCCTCGTCCGCGCGCTTGAACGGGAACACCCCGGCGGTGAAGGGGAACATGCCCGGCAGGTTCTCGCCGCGCAGGAACCGCAGCAGGTCGCCGTGGTCGGTGTAGCGGGGCAGGGCGACTCTGGGGACGCGGTTGCCGGAGAGCGTCTCGCGCCAGAGCGGGGTGTGGATCTCGCGATCGCGGATCTTCACCACCAGCTCGTCGGCGGTGTAGCGCTCCTTGAGCGCCGGCCAGGCGTCGAGCAGCGCCCGGCTCTCGTCGCCGAGCTCCCGCTCGGCCTGGGCTTCGAGCTCGGCCAGCCGCCCGTCGCCCTCCTCCAGCAGCGACCGTACGGCGGCGAGCTGCTGGCGGCGGCGGGCCACCTCCGCCTGGGCGAGGGTCTCGGCGTGGTACGCGCGGACCGTCTCGGCGATCTCGGCCAGGTAGCGCGCCCTGGCGGGCGGGACGATGGCGGCCGAGGCCCTGGAGGTGCGCTCGGACACCCGGGGCAGCAGCCCGGGGCCGGCGCCGGGCAGCAGGAGGGGCTTGAGGTGCTGGTAGAGGGCCGTCACGCCGCTGTCGTTGTAGCGGGCGGCGATGGTGCCGAAGACCGGCATCTCGTCCGGGGACACCCCGAACGCCTCGCGGTTGCGTACGAGCTGGCGGCGCACGTCACGCAGGGCGTCCTCCGCGCCGCGCCGCTCGTACTTGTTGATCACGACGGCCTCGGCGAAGTCGAGCATGTCGATCTTCTCCAGCTGGGAGGCCGCGCCGAACTCGGGCGTCATCACGTAGATGGGCACGTCGACGTGCGGGACGATGCCGGCGTCGCCCTGTCCGATGCCGGGCGTCTCCACGATGACCAGGTCGTGGCCGGCCGCGCGGCAGGCGGTGATCACGTCGTCGAGGCAGGCGGGCACCTCGTTGGCGGCGCCGCGGGTGGCCAGGGAGCGGAAGTAGGTCTGGGGTCCCAGGCTGTTCATCCTGATGCGGTCGCCGAGCAGCGCGCCACCGCCTCGCCTGCGGGTGGGGTCGATGGCGATGATCGCGATACGCAGCTTGTCGTCGTTGTCGACGCGGAACCTGCGGACGATCTCGTCGGTCAGCGACGACTTCCCCGAGCCGCCCGTGCCCGTGATGCCGAGCACCGGCGCCCTCGCGTCGCCCTCCTTCGGCCCCGCGGCCCGCAGGCCCTCCATCAGGTCGGCGGGGGCGCGCCCGGACTCCACGAACGTGATCGCCCGGGCCAGGGCCGCCTGGTCGCCGGAGACCACGGCCTCCACCGAGGGCGGGTCGTCCAGCTCGACGTCGCACTCCTCGACCAGCTTGTTGATCATCCCGGGCAGTCCGTAGCGCTGGCCGTCCTCGGGCGAGAAGATGCGGGCGACGCCGCGCGAGTGCAGCAGCTCGATCTCCTCGGGGACGATCACTCCCCCGCCGCCTCCGTACACCCTGACGTGGCCGGCGCCCCGCTCGCGCAGCAGTTGCACCAGGTAGGAGAAGAACTCCACGTGCCCGCCCTGGTACGAGCTGATCGCCACCCCCTGGGCGTCCTCCTGGATGGCGGCCGTGACGATCTCGTCAACCGAACGGTTGTGCCCGAGATGGATGACCTCGGCCCCCTGTGACTGGAGGATGCGTCGCATGATGTTGATCGCCGCGTCATGGCCGTCGAACAGGGCCGCGGCGGTCACGAAACGGACTGGGTGTACCGGGACGTGCACGCCTGTTCACTCCTTCGTGAGGGTGTCATCTCCGAAGATACTAGGACGTCCTACTATTTCCCAAGCCCGTCCGGGGTAGGGTCCCGCTGGAGGGGGTGAGCGCGATGCGTGCACTGACGTTCGCACCGGGCAAACAGGGGACACTCGGCGTCGAGGAACTACCCGAACCCCAGCCCGGCCAGGGCGAGCTGCTCGTCCAAGGGCTGGCCCTGGGCATCTGCGGGACGGACCGCGAACTGGCCGCCGCCGAATACGGCTGGCCGCCGCCCGGCAGGGAACGCATGGTCATCGGGCACGAGTCGCTGGGCCGGGTGCTCGAATCGCCCCAAGGATCCGCCTTCTCACCCGGAGACCTGGTGGTGGGCGTGGTCCGCCGCCCCGACCCCGTGCCCTGCGGGGCCTGCGAGCGGGGCGAGTTCGACATGTGCCGCAACGGCCGCTACACCGAACGGGGCATCAAAGACCTCGACGGGTACGCCAGCGAGCGCTGGGTCGTCGAAGCCGGCTACGCCGTCCGCCTCGACCCCTCGCTGGAGAGCGTCGGCATGCTGGTCGAGCCCACCTCCGTGGTCGCCAAGGCGTGGGAGCAGATCGAGCGCATCGGGTCGCGATCCTGGTTCGAGCCACGCACGCTGCTCGTGATCGGCGCGGGGCCGATCGGGCTGCTGGCCGCGCTCCTCGGCCGGCAGCGGGGGCTCGACGTGCACGTGCTCGACCGCGCCCCCAAAGGGCTCAAGTCCGGCCTGGTGGAGGATCTGGGCGCCACCTACCACTCGGGCACAGGGCTGGAGCCGTTCGCCGACGCGAAGCCGGACATCATCATGGAGTGCACGGGCGTGGGGCAACTCGTCATCGACGCCATGCGCACCACCGCCGCCGCGGGCATCGTCTGCCTGTGCGGCCTCGCCCCTGGAGGGCGTTCCCATCGGGTGGACGCCGGGGTGATCAACCGGGACATCGTCCTGGAGAACGACGTGATCTTCGGCACGGTCAACGGCAACCTGCGCCATTTCAGGGACGCGGCGGCGGCACTGGCCCAGGCGGACATCACGTGGCTGGAGCGGCTGATCACCCGGCGGCTGCCGCTGGAGCGCGCCCTGGAGGCCTTCGAGCCGAGCCACGACGTCAAGGCCGTCATCGATCTCCCGTCCTAGCGCCCGCCGGGCTCCCGCACCGCACCCTTACCGGAAGGCCGTGCACGGGGTCGGACCGACCGGGCGGCGCGCCGTGCCGTTGCCGGACGGGCATGCGCGGGGCGAACTCAGCGGGGTTCGTACGGGCGGCGCCGGGTGGGCGCGGCCTGTTTGGCGGCCTGATGCGCCGGGCCGGCGGGAACGCGGATCCTGGCGGGGCGGGCGGGCTGCTCGGGGGCCGGATGGCGCGGGGCGGGGCCGGGGTGGGCAGCGGCCCGTGCCTTCTCGCGCACCTTGGGAGGCCGCGTACCGGAGGAGGTCTTGGCGGGACGGCGAGTGGTTGGCGCGTTCCAGGGCCAGCCGAAACGGCGGGCGAAGCGGCGGTGGGTGCCTCGGCGGCGGCCGGTCACGCGCAGCGTGAGCACGATCGTGGTGATCACCATCGCGGCGAGCAGCGCGGGCGGGGTGCCTAAGACGTCCAGCGGCGAGCCGTTGCCCGTTTCCGGTCGAGGCGCGGACACGAACGGCCGCTCGGTCGACCGGATCTCGTCGAGCCGCTCGGCGTTCGCCTTGACTAATCGCGGGACGCCGTAGCCGACGACTTTGTCCGTCTCGCGGGTCTTGCGCTTGAGCCACTCCCGGTCGACGTTGGCCTCGATCGTGTGGATCTTCTTGCCGGCGACGCGCTCCACGACGCCCACATGGTCGACACCTTTGTAACTCTCGCCGCCGCGCCAGTCGAAGAAGACCAGCGCTCCCGGCTCGGGCTTCCGCGTCCACGCGTCCTGCTTGATGAACCAGGCCGCGTGGGAGGGTGTCCACGCGAATTCGCCGACGTATTCGGTGAGGCCGGCCTTGTCCGCGGCCCAGGCGAGGAACATGTCGCACCATGGCGCGTTGCGATACTGGGTGTCTTGGACGCGATCCGCATACCACTGGCCGAATTTGGTGACCTGGCCGCTCTTCTCCCTGTAGCCGAGTTCCTGCCGCACCGTCTTCAGCAGCTCGTCCGCGATCGGGTCCAGGGTGACACCTCCCAGATAACCGACAAATCACGATGGACTGTAATAGCGCCATCGCGCATACGCGTGCGTCACTGCGAAAGTGTCTCGCTATGAGGCGAAATACCGGCTATGCGGTCCTCGGGGCATAAGCACACCGACGAGGCTGAGGAGAATTCTGAGACTCCTGGGATCCGGCCTGTGCTGCGAAGATCAGGAACCTGCGCCGACGCGGTAGACGCTCACCTCTCCGGCGCCCGGCGCGACGACGTCGGCCACGATCACGGTCACGTTGTCGGGAGAGCCGCCCTCGTTGGCCAGATCTATCAACCGCTGGACGGCCGCGCCCGGGTCTGCCACCGTGGTCAGCACCTCGTGCAGGACCTCGGGCCCGAGCACGGTCGTGAGACCGTCGGAGCAGAGGAGGTAGCGATCGTCAGGCTCGGCTTCGCGCAGCGCCATGTCCGGCTCCGCCCTGCCCTCGCTGCCCAGCACCCGCAGCACCATCGAGCGCCTGGGGTGCACGGCCGCCTGGTCCTCCGTTATCCGCCCTTCGTCCACCATCGACTGCACAAGTGTGTGATCCTTGGTCATCTGGTAGAGAGCGCCGTCGCGAAGCAGATATCCGCGGGAGTCACCAAGATGAGCCAGGGCGAACCGGTAGCCGTCCCACAACATGGCGGTCACCGTGGTCCCCATCCCTCTGCGCGCGGGGTCGATGTCGGCCAGCTCGACCAGCCTGCGGGCCGCCTCGTGCACGGCGCCTTCCAGCGCCGCCTCCAGGTCGGCGCCGCTCTCGGGAAGCGTGGCATCCAGCTCCCGCATGACGGCGATCGCCGCCGAACTCGCCAGCTCACCGGCGGCATGGCCGCCCATCCCGTCAGCCACCACGAGCAACCGGCCACTCGCATAGCCGGAATCTTCGTTCTGCTCCCTGCGGCGGCCCACGTCTGATCCGGCGGCATAGCGGATGTTGTGCTTCATACCCAGCAGTAAATCATTGGTTGAAAGACTTCACAAGCAGATGCGCTGAAGACCCTTGTGAACTAATGTGGGCCCCATGAGCCACGACCCGACCGTCAACGCCGGGGACATCGCCCGGCTCGCCGGTGTCGGGCGTGCCGCGGTGAGCAACTGGCGCCGCCGCCACGACGACTTCCCCCACCCCGTCGGGGGCACCGCCAACCAGCCGCTGTTCTCGCTACGGCAGGTCGAGTCCTGGCTGCGTCGCTACGGGAAGTCCTACCAGGTCTCCCTGGGTGATCGGGTGTGGCAACGCCTGAAAGCCGCCGGCGATTTGCGACTGGGCGAGCTGGTGGCCCAGGCCGGGGTGCTCCTGACCCGCCATGCGCAGGCCACCACCTCCTCTCCCGCCCCCGGAACCCACGCCGGCGACGGACCCGGCCGGGACGGTGAGCGACCTCGCCCCCAAGCCGGAGACGACCCCGTTGAGAGCGCCAGAACGGTGGACGAACCGGCCGGGCTCGACCCCGAGCTGGCCGAGCTGATCCTGGAGCTGGCCGGGCAGCACGGCCCGCTGACCGCGTACGAGTTCCTGTGCGAGCGCTACCTCGAAGCGCATTCCAGGCAGCTCTCCGTCACCCGCGACGACGTGGCCGAGCTGATGCTCCGGCTCGTCGAACCGGACGGCGCCACCATCCTCGACCCTGCCTGCGGCGTCGGGACGCTGCTGCTCGCCCCCGCACGATCGGTTCATGGCCAGGACGGCGACGAGCGCAGGATGCCCGCCAGGATGCTGGGCCAGGAGCTGAGCGAGACGTCGGCGGCCATCACCGCCTCCCGGCTCCGGCTGCGCGGCATCGAGGCCACGGTCGTGGCGGGCGACTCCATGCGCCACGACGGGTTCGCCGGAGAGCGAGCCGACGCGGTGGTGTGCAGCCCGCCGTTCAACGAACGCGCCTGGGGCTACGAGGAGCTGACCGGCGACCCGCGCTGGGAGCACGGCCTGCCGCCGCGCGGCGAGCCCGAGCTGGCATGGGTGCAGCACTGCCTCACCCATGTCAAACCGCGCGGCCTGGTCGCCATCCTCATGCCCCCGGCGGCCGCCAGCCGCAAGGCCGGCCGCCGCATCCGCGCCAACCTGCTGCGCGCGGGCGCGCTGCGGGCTGTCGTGGCGCTGCCCGGCTCCGACCTGTGGCTGCTGCGTCGCCCCGCGGCGGGCGAGCGGCCGCCGTCCGACGTGCTGATCCTCGACGCCACGGCCGACCTGTCGCTGGTCGAGCCGGCCTGGCATGCCTACCTGGAGGACCGTTCCGACCAGACCGTACGCATCATCGACCTGCTGGCCGACGAGGTCGACATGACCCCGGCCCGCCACCAGCGGCGTGACGACGTCGGACGGGCGTTCGCCGAGGCCCGCGACCGGTTCCTGGCGGCCGCCGCCGTGCCGCCCGACCTCAAGGTCCTGGAGCAGCCGCTCGACCAGCCCGCCACCACGCTGGGCGACCTGATCAAGGAGGGCCTGGTGACCTCCGCGCAGGCCCCGCCCAAGATGGCCGCGGACGGCGGCGACATCCCGGTGCTGACCACCGACGACGTGCTCAACGGCACCTCGCCGTCCGGCCTCACCAGCACGCAGCAGGGGCTGGTCGCGATCCGCCCCGGCGACGTGGTGGCCTCCTATTCGGCGGTGCGGGTGATGGCCGACGACGGCGCGGTGCTGGGGCCCCACCTGACCCTCTACCGCGTCGACGCCGGGCGGCTCGACCCCGACTTCCTGGCCGGTTTCCTGCGGGCCGCGGGCGGCCGGGTGACGACCGGCTCCAGCAGATTCGACGTGCGCCGCACCCGGCTGCCGCGCCTGTCGCTGCGGGAGCAGCAGGCCTACGGCGCGGCGTTCCGGCAGCTCGCCGTGCTGGAGGACACCCTGCGCGAGACCGCCGCCCTGGGACAGACGCTCATCAGGCTGGGCCTCGACGGGCTCGCCGACGGCCACCTGCACCCACCTGCTCATGGCCCCACTTCGTGAGACGGGCTCGATCACCCCATGTCGCCGCCTGCTCATGGCCTCGCTCCGCTCCCGCCGCTCCGGCAGGCGACGGCACTCCTCACGAGTTCATGGCCTCACTCCGTTCGGCGGCTCGGTCGCCAGACGCCGCCGCCTTCCCCCGTTCTGGTCGCTCCGCTCCCGCCACTCCTCCAGGCGACGGCACTCCCTCGCGGCCCTGTTCTGATCGCTCCGCTCCCGCCGCTCCTCCAGGCGTACGGCACTCCTCGCCGTCCTGACGGTGTAGTTTTTTCCCGATAAGGCGGCAGGAGGGCGAATGGTCATCGGCGACCGCTATGAGCTCGACGACCTGCCTCTAGGGCAGGGCGGCATGGGTGCGGTCTACGCGGGCCACGACCGCCACCTCGATCGCCGGGTCGCGGTGAAGCTGCTCAGGTTGCCCAGCGGGCCCGACGAGGAGCTGGAGCGCAGGTTCATCCGAGAGGCCCGCATCCTGGCCAGGCTGGAGCACCCCGGCGCCCCCGTGCTGTACGACTTCGGCGCCCACGATCAGCGGCTCTACCAGGTGATGCAGTTCATCGAGGGCGTCACGGTGGCCGACGTGGTCAGCGAGCACGGCCCGCTGCCCGTGCCGTGGGCGGCGGCGATCGCGGCCCAGGCGTGCGCGGTGTTGTCGGCGGCCCACGCGCTGTCGATCTGCCATCGCGACCTCAAGCCGACGAACCTCATGCTCTGCCCCGACGGCAGCGTGAAGGTGCTGGACTTCGGGCTGGCCATGCTCCGCGACGCGGACGTCACCACGTTCACGAGGATCGGCCAGATCCTGGGCACGCCGGCGTACATGGCGCCCGAGCAGATCCAGCACGGCGTCGCCGAGCCGCGCAGCGACCTCTACTCGCTCGGCTGCGTCCTGCACGAGATGCTGGCCGGACGCCAGCTCTTCACCGGTCCCACCGACTACGTGGTCTTCGAGAAGCAGGTCAAGGAGCGTCCGCCCGCCCTGCCCGGGCTGCCGGGAGAGCTGGGCGCGCTGCTGGCGCAGTTGCTGGAGAAGAAGCCGGATGACCGGCCCGCGGACGCCGAAGAGCTGTACGAGCGGCTCGACCCGTTCGCCGTCAGCCTGCCCATGTTGCCCGGCTTCCTGACGAGGGCGCCGAGCCCTGGCCGGATGTACGCCCGGATGGCCGGGCGGGTGCTCAGCGACTGATCAGAGCCCGCACGACGCCTGCCGGGCACCTGTCCGGTTCGTGAGAACGCTCTCTTCATAACCCCGATTGTTACACAGAGCCCGTTGACAGAGCCGTACGAACGCCTGGAATCTCTTGAGAGAGCGCTCTCTCCACCCTTCAGCACCTACCCAGGAGGGTTTCCGATGACCCCTCGTATCCGGCGGATCGGCCTGTCCTTGCTCGCCGCGTCCGCACTCACCCTGGCGGCCGCGTGCGGCGGCGGCGGTGGCGGGGACTCCGCCGCAGAGGCGAGCGCCAACCCCGGCGAAAAGATCAAACTGACCGTCGACCTCTTCGGCGACTTCGGGTTCAAACCTCTCTACGAGGAATACAAGAAGACCCATCCCGACATCGAGATCGTCGAGAACGTCACGCAGTTCAACGACCACCACAACAACCTGGTCAAGCGGCTCGCCACGAACTCGGGCGCGGGCGACGTCACGGCCGTCGAGGTCGGCTACATCAGCACGTTCACCGCGCAGCCCGCCAAGTTCACCGACCTCAAGCAGTTCGGGCTCGACAAGCGGCAGGCCGACTACCTCGACTGGAAGTGGCAGCAGGGCCTGAGCAAGGACGGCTCGCAGGTGCTCGGGCTCGGCACCGACGTGGGCGGCCTGGCCATGTGCTACCGCAAGGACCTGTTCGAGAAGGCGGGCCTGCCGAGCGACCGCGAGGAGGTCGCGGCGCTCTGGCCGACGTGGGACGAGTACATCGCGACCGGCAAGAAGTTCGCCGCGGCCGACGTGGCCGGCGCGAAGTTCGTCGACTCCCCCGGCGAGATCTTCCGCGCCATGGTCAACCAGGCCCCCGTCGGTCTGTACGACGCCCAGGACCAGATCATCGTGGAGTCGAACCCCGACGTGAAGAAGGCCTGGGACCTGTCGAACCAGCTCACCCAGGAGGGCCTGACCGCGAAGCTGGCGGCCTTCTCCCCGCCGTGGAACACCGGTTTCGCCAAGGGCTCGTTCGCCACGATCATCTGCCCGGCCTGGATGACGGGCTTCATCCAGGAGCAGGCCAAGGACGCCTCCGGCAAGTGGGACATCGCGGCCGTGCCCGGCGGCTCGGGCAACAGCGGCGGCTCGCACCTGATGGTGCCGAAGCAGAGCGACCACCCGAAGGAGGCGGCGGAGCTGATCGACTTCCTCACCTCCAAGGAGAACCAGGCCAAGGTGTTCAAGGAGGAGGGCACGTTCCCCTCGATCCCGGCGCTCTACGACGACGAGGAGATCCAGAACTTCACCAAGCCGTTCTTCGGCGACGCCCCCATCGGCAAGATCTACTCCGACGCGGCCAAGGCGCTCAAGCCGCAGCACCTCGGCCCCAAGGAGGCTGACGTCCGGGTCGCCATCGGCAACGGGCTCGGCCGGGTCGAGCAGGGCAAGCAGACGCCGGACGAGGCGTGGGCGCAGGTGCTCGAGGACGTCAAGAAGATCAAATGAGCACTCTCCCCCTCGCGGTCACGCGACGGCGCGGGAAGGGCGTGCGGCACACCCTCGACGTGAGGGTGTCGCCGTACGCCTACGTGGCGCCGTTCTTCCTGCTGTTCTGCGCGTTCGGGCTGTTCCCGCTCATCTACACGGCCTGGGTGAGCCTGCACGAGTGGACGTTGTTGTCGGAGACCCAGACGTTCGTCGGGCTGGACAACTTCGCGACGCTGCTCGCCGACGACTACTTCTGGAACGCCACGTTCAACACGCTCTCCATCGGCGTGTTGTCGACGGTGCCGCAACTCGCGCTGGCCATCTGGCTGGCGCACCTGCTCAACCGGCGGCTGCGGTTCCAGACGTTGTTCCGGGTCTCGTTGCTGCTGCCCAACGTCACGAGCGTGGTGGCGGTGGTGGTGATCTTCAGCCAGCTTTTCGGCCGCGACTTCGGCATGATCAACTGGGTCCTGTCGTGGTTCGGGGTCGGCAGCATCGACTGGGCGGCGGGCACCGCGAGCTCGCACGTCGCCCTCTCGGTGATGATCATGTGGCGCTGGACCGGCTACAACGCGCTGATCTTCCTGGCCGCCATGCAGGCCGTGCCGCGCGAGCTGTACGAGGCCGCCACCCTCGACGGGGCGAGCAACCTCACGCAGCTGCGCAAGATCACCATCCCGATGATCCGGCCAACGATGATCTTCGTGGTCATCGTCTCCACGATCGGCGCCATGCAGATCATCGCCGAGCCCATGCTGTTCGGACAGAGCAGCGGCGGCGGGGGCGGCATCGCCACCGGCGGGCCCGACCGGCAGTTCCAGACCCTGGCGTTGTTCGTCTACGAGCAGGGCTTCGCGAACTCGACGTTCGACTTCGGCTACGCCTCGGCCGCGTCCTGGCTGATGTTCCTCGCCGTGGTGATCGTGGCCGGCATCAACTTCCTGATCACCCGCAGGGCGAAGGGAGGGCTGGTATGAGGCTGCGCTATCTGACCCTGACCGCGGTCGCCTTCTTCTCGGCGTTCCCGCTCTACTACAGCGTCGTGGTGGCCTCCCGGCACAACTCGGCGCTGGCCGAGGTGCCGCCGCCGCTGCTGCCCGGCGGCAACTTCTTCGCCAACGTCGCCCGGGTCTTCGACACCGTCCCCTTCGGGCTCGCGCTGCTCAACTCCATCATCGTGGCCGGATCGATCTCCGTCGCGGTGATGTTCTTCTCGACGCTGGCCGGGTTCGCCTTCGCCAAGCTCAGGTTCCGGGGCAAAACCGCCATGCTGGTGATCACCGTGGCGACCATGATGGTCCCGGCGCAGCTCGGCATCATCCCGCTCTACATGCTCATGGTGAAGCTGGAGTGGACCGGCACCAACTACGCGCTGATCGTGCCGGCGCTGGTCAACGCGTTCGGCGTGTTCTTCATGACGCAGTACCTCTCGCGCGCCCTGCCCACCGACCTGCTGGAGGCCGGGCGGGTGGACGGGTGCACGACGTGGGGCCTGTTCTGGCACGTCGTGTTGCCGGCGGCCCGGCCAGCGGCGGCCGTGCTCGGCATGCTGACCTTCATGTCGGCCTGGAACGACTATTTCTGGCCGCTGGTCGTGCTGAGCCCGGACAACCCGACGGTCCAGGTCGCCCTGTCGACGCTGGCCAGCGGATACGTCAACGACTACGTGCTGGGCCTGGCCGGAACGGCGATCGGCACGTTGCCGCTCGTTGCCGTCTTCGCCCTGTTCGGCAAGCAAATCATCGGCGGAATCATGCAAGGAGCTGTGAAGGGATGATTTTTCCCGAGGACTTCGTCTGGGGAGCCGCCACGGCCTCGTACCAGATCGAGGGGGCGGTCAAGGAGGACGGGCGGGGCCAGTCGATCTGGGACACCTTCTCCCACACCCCCGGGAACGTGGCGGACGGCGACACCGGCGACGTGGCGTGCGACCACTATCACCGCTACCGGGACGACGTCGGGCTGATGCGCGAGCTGCGGCTGGCGGCCTACCGGTTCTCGATCGCCTGGCCGCGCATCCAGCCCGACGGCGCGGGGCCGATCAACCCGCGCGGGCTGGCGTTCTACGACAAGCTCGTCGATGAACTACTAGCCGCCGAAATTTCGCCCTACGTCACGCTTTATCACTGGGATCTCCCCCAAGCCCTCGAAGAACGCGGCGGCTGGACCCACCGCGACACGGCCTACCGGTTCGCCGACTACGCCCAGGCCGTACACGACCGGCTCGGCGACCGCGTCAGCGACTGGGCGACGCTGAACGAGCCCTGGGTGGCGGCGTTCCTCGGCTACGGCAACGGCCTGCACGCCCCGGGCCGCCGTCTCCCGGCCGACGCCATGCGTGCCGCGCACCACCTGCTGCTCGGCCACGGGCTGGCCGCGCGGCGGCTGCGCTCCGGAGGCGCGCAGAGCATCATGCTGGTGGTCAACTCGGCGCCGGTGCTCACCCCCGCCCAGGTCAACAACCCCTCCGCGGTGCCGGACGAGGTGGACGCGGCCGTCACCCACCGCATCCACACGCTGCTGACCCGGCAGTTCCTGGACCCGGCGGTGTACGGGACGTACCCCCGGGAGGTGCTGGACGCGGCGGCCCGCAACGGCGGTACCGGCCACATCGAGGACGGCGACCTCGCGCTCATCAACGCGCCGATCGACCTGGTGGGCATCAACTACTACAACCCGTGCGTGGTCGAGGCGGGCCCAGGGTTGCCCGCGGACGCCGCGTGGCCGGGTTCGGAGGACGTCAGGTTCGCCGCGGCGGACGCGCCGACGACCGCGATGGGCTGGCCCATCGTGCCGGACGGCCTGTCCAGGCTGCTCGTACGCCTCTCGCGGGACTACCCGCAGGTCGGCCTGATGGTCACGGAGAACGGCGCGGCCTTCGAGGACGTCGTGGAGGACGGGCGCGTGCGCGACGACGAGCGGGTGGCGTACCTGGACGGGCACCTGCGCGAGGTGCACCGGGCCATCGAGGCGGGCGCGGACCTGCGCGGGTATCTGGTCTGGTCGCTGCTCGACAACTTCGAGTGGGCGGAGGGTTACCGGCGGCGTTTCGGCATCGTCCATGTGGACTATGCGACACAAACCAGGACGCCCAAGGACAGCGCCCTCTGGTACCGGGACGTGATCGGCCGAAACGGCCTGTAGATTTTTTCCATGCTCTCCCTCCTGCCGGTCCAGCCATGAGACGTCCGACGCTGGAAGCGGTCGCCGCCCGGGCGGGCGTGTCGCGCGCCACCGCTTCCCGGGTCGTCAACGGGCAGACGACGGTGGCGCCGCACATCCGTGACGCCGTGCTGCGCGCGATCGACGAGCTGGGCTATGTCCCCAACTCCGCCGCGCGCAGCCTCGTCACCCAGCGCACCGACTCGATCGCCCTGGTCGTCAGCGAGCCCGGCACCCGCGTCTTCTCCGAAGACCCGATGTTCTCCACGGCGATCAGGTCGGCCTCCATGGAGCTGGAGGCGGTCAACAAGCAGGTCGTGCTCATGATGGCCTCCTCCGCCAAGAGCCACGCCCGCGTGGAGCGCTACATCTCCGGCGGCCACGTCGACGGCGTCATGCTGATCTCCATGCACGGCGCCGACCCGCTGCCGTCGGCCCTGTCGCGGTTGCGCGTCCCCGTGGTCTCCTACGGCCGGCCGGCCGTCCCCGTGGAGATCCCCTACGTCGACAACGACAACATCGGCGGCGCGGAGGCGGGGGTTCGGCACCTGGTGGAGACGGGGCGGCGCAGGATCGCCACGATCGCCGGCCCGCAGGACATGATCGGCGGCCAGGACCGCCTGACCGGCTACCGCAACGTGCTGCGCGACTCCGACCACCGCTCGATCGTCGCCGTCGGCGACTTCACGCGGGAGTCGGGGGCGGTGGCGATGCGCCAGCTCCTGCGCGACGATCCCGAGCTCGACGCCGTGTTCGTGGCCAACGACCTGATGGCGGTCGGCGCGCTGCAGTCGTTGCGCCAGGCCGGCCGGCGGGTGCCCGACGACGTCGCCGTGGTGGGCTTCGACGACATAGAGGCGGCGAAATACACCGAGCCGCCGCTGACCACGCTCCGCCATCCGGTCGCCGAGCAGGCGGCGGCCATGGTCAGGCTGCTGCTCAACCTCTTCGAGGGTGGTGTGAGCGAGCCGGTGATCCTGCCCACCGAGCTGGTGATCCGCGAGTCGGCCTGACCGCGGCCTTGACAGCTCCGACCGCTGACACGACAGTCGGTCTCGACGATCATGCCCCACTCCCGAAGGGGACCCCATGACCACGAGATCCGTCGGCCGCCACGTCAGCGTGGCGTTATGCCTGGCCGCCTCGCTCCTGGCCACCGGCCATCCGGCCGCCGCCGACCCCGCGCGGACGACGGCGGTCACCGGCCCGCCCGTCCTCAACGCGCCCGTCTTCAACGATCCCACCGCCGACTCGGACGTGCCCGGCACGCCGAGCGCCGCCCAGTCCGCCGTCATGGACCAGCTGATCAGGCTGATCCAGGCGGTGCAGCCCGGTGGCGACATCCGGTTCGTGATGCACCAGTTCTCCACCGGCCAGCGGTCGAGCGAGGTGGCGAACGCGCTGGTCGCCGCCCACGAGCGCGGCGTGCGGGTGAAGGTCATCCTCGACAGCCGCGAGGACGCCTCCAACGACGCCGTCGAGGCCCAGCTCACCGCCGCGCTCGGCACCTCCGAGAGCGCAGGCTCGTGGGTGGTGGGCTGCGAATATCCCGACCCGTCCGCCGAGAACCGCGGCTGCATCGCGCGCAACTACCAGCACAACAAGTTCGCGCTCTTCTCCAACGTGCTGGTCGGCGGCACCCTGCATCCCAAGGTCGGCTTCCAGACGTCGTCGAACCTGTCCGACTGGTACCTGTACAACTCCTACAACGACGCCTACACCTTCACCGACGCCACGGTCTATGACGGCTACCTGACCTACTTCGACGACCTGCGCGCGGGCCGGCGCACGTCGGTCAATCCCGGCTATTTCTGGACCACCCCGACCGGCACTCCCATCCGGGCGATGTTCTTCCCGCGCCGGGTGTCGTCCGGCGACCCCGTCGTCAACATCCTGCGGCTCGTCGAGTGCTCGTACCAGACCCCCGACGGCGTCACCCGGCAGACCGACATCCGCATGGCGCTCACGGCCTTCAACAAGAACCGCAAGGCCATCGCCGACGAGCTGCTGCGGCTCAGGGGCAAGAACTGCTGGATCGACATCGTCTTCTACGAGAACGCCGGCAACGCCATGGAGAACGTCGACAGCGAGATCCGGAAGATCCTTGGCACCACGGCGTCCAACGGGAAGAAGATGCAGGTCACGCCCTGCCGGTTCACTGTCGGCTCGCGCAGCGTGGTGCCGCACACCAAGCTCATGCTGCTGGACGGCTTCTACGACGACGACATCACGCCCCGCGTCTACACCGGAAGCGCGAACTTCACGTATCTGGAGAACGCCGACGACGCCTGGCTGCGGCTCTCCGGCCGCGACCTGCACGACCGGTACGAGGCCTGGTTCAAGAGCATCCGTGGAGCCTGCGGCGGCCCGCCGCCCAGTTAGACACGGAAGACGCGGAGCTGGAGCGCCAGCGTCGTGTAGTAGCCGACCAGGGTGGTCAGCTCGAACACCACGCTCTCCTCCAGCTTCGCGTATTCGTCGTCGTCGAGGTCGCCTCTGGTCACCAGGGCGCGGGCGACGTCGAGGACCGCCTGCTCGTCCTCGGGCAGTGACAGGGGCGAGCCGTCGCGCAACGCCTGGAGCTGGTCGTCGGTGAAGCCGAGGCCGCGGGCGATCGGCTCGTGGGCGGCCCGCTCGAACGCGCTGTCGTGGTGGCCGGCGACGACCAGGATCGCCAGCTCCCGCGCCCGGTCGGTGAGCGCCGAACGGTAGCGGACGGCCGCCCCCAGCTCCTGCAGCGCGTCGCCGACCGGCGGGCTGAGCAACATCGCGTTGAACGGGCCGGTCAGCCCGCCCTCGGGGTCCACCATGAACGTGCCGCGCGGGCCGGCGGTGATCTTGTCATGGAGGGCGCGGGCGTGCGGCGCCAGGTCGTGCGGGGGCGTTCTGCGCAGGCGGGCCATCAGGCGATGGTAGCGCTGCGCGGCGGGGTCGCCCGCGGCATGTTGACACCGTATACGTCGATGTTTACGGTGTATACACGCCAACGGACGGGGGCAAGCTTCATGGCACGACTCAGGGCGCCGGCCGCACTGATGGCCTCGGCGCTGCTGTTCTACTTCGGCACCGGCTTCGCGCCGATCCCGGCGCTGACCTGGCTGGCCCCGCTGCCGGTGTTGCTGCTGGCGCCGCGGGTGAGCGCGAGGTCGACCTTCTGCGTCGCGTTGCTGGCGTACCTGCTGGGCTTGGGCAACCAGTTCGAGTTCTTCCTGAAGACTCCGTCGGTGCCGCTGCCCATCGGGATCGCCATCGTCATCGGCTCCTCCCTGCTGTTCGGGCTGGTGGCCTGGCTGTTCCGGGCGCTCCTCCTGCGCGGGCTGCCGCTGCTCGCCGCGAGCGCGCCACCCGCCGTATGGGTGGCTTTCATGTACGTGACCGTTCTCGCCAACCCGACCGGCATCGTCTGGCCGCTCGCCACGTCGGTGGCCGACGTGCCCGTCGTGATCCAGATCGCCTCGGTGACGGGCACGTGGGGGGTGACGTTCTTCGTGCTCATGGTGCCCGCCGCCATCGCGGCGGTGGCCTGGCCGGGAGCGGTCCCGGGGGCGCGGCTGCGCACCGGTGTCGCAGGGGTGGCGGCGTGCGCCGTCGTGCTCGGCTTCGGGGTGCTGCGCCTGGCCGACGCGGGCGGACCCGTCGCGCAGCGGGTGGTGGTCATGTCGGCGAGCCGCTTCCAGTGGGCCCCCGACGCGGCCGGCCCGGGAGGCCAGGCCCTGATCAAGGACTACGCGGCCAGGATCGCGGCGCTGCCGGAGGGCACGATGGCCGTGCTGCCGGAGGGCGCTCTGGGCACCGACGAGGACAGCCTGGCCGGCGCGCTCCAGCCGCTGCGCGCGGTCGCCCGCGAGCGAGGCGTCGACGTGGTGGTCGGTATCGTGCACACGACCCCGGAGATCAAGTACAACTACTCCGTGCACCTCCCGGCCGACGGGTCCGCGCCGGTCTCCTACACGAAGTGGCACTTCGCCCCCGGGGCGCCCTTCCGCCGCGGTGACGCGCTGGTCTTCGCGCACGGTCACGGGCGCGACGTCGGCCTGGCCAACTGCATGGACCTCAACTTCCCCACGCCGATCCGCGGCTACGCCCTGGCGGGGGCGCGCCTGCTGGCGACGCCGGCCGCCGACGAGTTCGGCAACGGCCGGCAGCACAGCCGCAACGCGTTGCTGCGCGGCGTCGAGAACGGGCTCTCGGTGGCGTGGGCGGCCCAGCAGGGCACGCCGATGATCTCCGACCCGTGGGGACGCGTGCTCGCCGAGACCGACACAGAAACGAGCAGCAGCCCGTTCGTCATGGCCGCCGCCGGCGTGCCCGAAGGGCCGGGCACCACCGTCTACGCCCGTTTCGGCGACTGGTTCGCCTGGTTGTGCCTGGCGCTCGCGGCGGCCGGCGGGTTGCGGCTCCTCAGGCGCGGGCGATCCGCACCCGAGACGGCCGGGACCCGCCGGGCCGTCCACACCGCGCACAGCGCGTGAGCGGTCAGCTCGCGGTCAGCCAGACCGTGGTGTCCGAGGGCAGCGCGCCGTTTACCAGCGGCCCGCTGGCCAGGACGACCTCGCCGGCGGGCCTCGGCACCGGGTCAGGGCCCAGGTTGGTGACGCAGGTCAGGCCCGACTCGCGGGTGAAGGCCAGCACGTTCTCCCCCAGCGGAAGCCACGTCATGGTGCCGTCGCCCAGCCGGTCGCGCCGGATGGCCAGGGCCGCCCTGTAGAGGGTGAGCATCGACCCCGGATCCGTGCGCTGGGCGTGCGCGGTGAGCTTGCGCCAGCTCTCCGGCTGCGGCAACCAGGGCGTGCCGGTCCCGAAGCCGTACGGCGGCTCGTCGCCCGACCAGGGCAGCGGCACCCGGCAGCCGTCGCGGCCCGGGTTGGCGCCGCCCGACCTGGCGAACATCGGGTCCTGGCGGAGCTCATCAGGAAGGTTCTCCACCTCCGGCAGGCCCAGCTCATCGCCCTGGTAGACGTAGACCGACCCGGGCAGCGCCATCGACAGCAGGGCCGCCGCCCGCGCCCGCCGGTAGCCCAGCTCCGGGTCCGACGGGGTTCCGTGCAGGCGTCCGCCGTGCTCGAACGTGGTGTCGGCGCGGCCGTAGCGGGTGACGGGCCTGGTCACGTCGTGGTTGGACAACACCCACGTGGGCGGAGCGCCGATCGGGGTGTGGGTGGCCAGCGTCAGATCGATGACCCGGCGCAGCTCGGCCGGGTCCCACGGGCATGACAGGAAGCCGAAGTTGAAAGCCGTGTGCAGCTCGTCGGGGCGCAGGTAGCGGGCGAACCGCTCCTGGTCCTGCAGCCAGACCTCGCCGATCAGGACGCGCTCGCCGTACTCGTCGGCCACCTCGCGCCACCGGCGGTAGACGTCGTGGACCTCGTCGAGGTCCTCGTAACCGGTGTCCGACTTGTACAGCAGGGCCGCCGAGTCGATGCGGAAACCGTCGACCCCGCGCTCGAACCAGAACCGCAGCACGTCCTCGAACTCCCGGTGCACCTCCGGGTTGGCCCAGTTGAAGTCGGGCTGCTCGGGGGCGAACAGGTGCAGGTACCACTGCCCGTCGGGCACCTGGGTCCAGGCGGAGCCGCCGAAGATGGACTGCCAGTCGTTCACGGGCTCGTCGCTGAACCAGAACCGGTCCCTGGCCGCCGGGTTCGCCAGCGCCTCCTGGAACCAGGCGCTCTGCGTCGAGCTGTGGTTCGGCACCACGTCGATGATGACCTTGATGTCCAGCTCGTGCGCCTCGGCGATGAACCGCTCCGCCTCGGCGAGCGTGCCGAAGTCCGGCTCGATGTCCCGGTAGTCGGCCACGTCGTAGCCGCCGTCGGCCATCGGCGACGGATACCACGGGTTCAGCCAGATGGCGTCGATCCCCAGCTCCTTCAGGTACGGCAGGCGGGCGCGCAGGCCGGCGAGGTCACCCACGCCGTCGCCGTTGCCGTCGGCGAAGCTACGCAGGTAGACCTGGTAGATCGCGGCTCCCCGCCACCACGTTTGCGACATGCGCTCATCCCTTGATGCTTCCGGCGGTGAGTCCCGCCATGATGTGCCGTTGGAAGATGAAGAAAACGATGATCATGGGGATGCCGGCGATGACCAGGCCTCCCATGACCTGGTTCTGCGTCACCGCTCCCGCCGTCTGTGACAGGCCCACGCTGATGGTCATCTTGTCGCTGTCGGTCATGACCAGCAGCGGCAGGACGAAGTCCTTGAACGCGGCGACGATCGTGAAGATGGAGACCACGCCGAGGATCGGCCTGGAGACCGGCAGCACGACCGACCACAACACCCGCAAGGGGCCGGCGCCGTCGATCTGCGCCGCCTCGATCAGCTCGCGGGGAATGGAGTCGAAGAACCGTTTGAGCAGGAAGATGTTGAAGCCGTTGGCCGCCGCGGGGAACCACAGGCCCCACGGGTTGTTGAGCAGCCCCAGGTCCACGATCGTGACGTAGAGCGGGATGAGGATCACCATCGGCGGGATCATCAGCGTGGCCAGCATGGCGCCGAGGATCACGTTGCCGAGGACCGGCCGCAGCTTCGACAGCGCGTACGCGGCCGTGACGTCCACCGCCATGGAGAACAACCAGGCGCCCAGCGCATAGTAGACGGTGTTGGCCAGCAGCGTGCCGATGTCGAACAGGTCCCACGCCTCGGCGAACGCGTCGGTCGTCGGGCGGGCGGGGAAGAGCGACGGAGGCATCTCGGCGATCTCCTCCGGCGTCTTCATGGCGCCGGTGACCATCCAGTAGAGCGGGAAGACGAAGGCCAGCGTGAACAGCACGATGACCGCGGCCAGCACCAGCCAGTAGATCCGCCGCCCCCACCTGCTGTTGAGCTGGTGCGGCGAGACGATCGTGCGGAACTGCACGTGGATGGGTCTCGGCGCGCGCGCCTTCCTGGCCCGGCGTCGTGCGGCGGGCCGGACGTCCGTTGCGGAGGTCATGCCTGGTCCTCCCTGGTCGTCCGGAGCTGGAAGGCCGCGAAGACGAGGAGGGCGAGCATGAGCATCATGCCGAGCGCCCCCGCCTGGCCGTAGTTCATCTGCGAGAAGGCGAACTGGTACATCAGGTACGCCACCGAGACCGTGGCGTTCTCCGGCCCGCCGCCGGTGAGCATGTACGGCTCGATGAAGACCTGCATGGTGGCCACGATCTGCAACATCAGCATGAGGAGGAGGATCAGCCGGGTCTGCGGGATGGTGACGTGCCTGATGCGCTTGAGGATGCCGGCCCCGTCGAGCTCGGCGGCCTCGTACAGCTCGGGCGGGATGTTCTGCAGGGCGGCGAGATAGATCAGCGTCGCGCTGCCCATGTTCATCCACGTCGAGACGAGGACCAGCGAGATCAGCGCCGTGGACGAGCTGTCGAGCCAGGCCAGCGGCGGCAGGCCGGCGGCGCCGAGGATCTGGTTGAACAGCCCGGGCCCCGGATCGTAGAACCACCGGAACAGCAGCACCGCGACGATGGGCGGCAACATGACCGGCAGGTAGACGACGAACCGCAGGTAGGCACGGGCGTGGCGCAGTTCGTTCAGCACGAGCGCGACGACGAACGGCACGGCATAGCCGCACAACAGTGCGAGGAGGGTGAACTCCATGGTGTTCAGCCAGGCCTCGCCGAAGGCGGGGTCCTGGACGGCCGCGGTGAAGTTGTCCAGGCCCACCCATTCGGGCGGGTTGATCAGGTCGGTCTTCTGGAAGCTCAGCACGAACTCCCTGACCATCGGATACCAGGCGAACACCGCGAAGCAGGCCAGCGCCGCGCACAGGAACCCGTAGGCCGTCAGATTGCGCCTCACGATTCCCACAGGGTCAGCCCTTGGCCGCCAGCAGGGAGTTCGCCTTGGTCTCGGCGTCGGCGAGGAGCTGGTCGATGCCGGCGTCCTCGCGGCTCAGCACGCCCGACATGGGCACGTCGAGGATGGCGTACAGCTCCTGCGCGTGCACCGGCTCGGCCTTCGGCGGGATCGTGGCGGCGGCCCGCACGTACGGGTCGTAGTTCTCGACCGGCAGCGAGGCGTTCTTCACGCGGTCGGCCTGGATCGCCTTGCCGGTGGGCGAGTCGCCGTAGACGTCGTTGTCGGGCACGCCGACCGGGTTGCCGAGGGCCTTGCCCCGGGCGAAGTCGAAGCGGCCCTTGCCGACGGTGTTGAAGCGGAAGTCGAGCCAGGCCAGGCCCGCCTTGGCCTCCTCAGGGTTGGCCTTCGGGTTGATCATGAACGCTTCGCCGCCGCTGAGCGACGCCTTGGCCTCGGGGAAGCCGGTGATGCCGTAGTCGGCGACGTTGCCCTTGAACTTGTTGACCACGTCGGTGACCACGTCGGGCGCCCCGAGCATCATGCCCACCTTGCCGCTGCCCATCGCCATCATCAGCGACTCCCAGCCGACCAGGAGCTTGTTGCCCATGCTGTCGTCCACCCAGCGCATGTCGTGCAGGGTCTGCAGCACGGCCTTGCCCTCGGGGGAGTTGAAGGCGGCCTTCGTGTTGTCGGGGGTCAGGATGCTGCCGCCGCGGCCGTAGATCGCCTGGGTGAAGTGCCAGCCTCCGGTGTTGCCGCCGGAGTATTCGCCGTAGCCGACGTAGCCCTGGCCGAGGGCGGCGATCTTCTTGGCCGCCTCGCGGACCTCGGCCCACGTCGTGGGCGGGCTGTTCGGGTCGAGCCCCGCCTTGGCGAACAGGGCGCGGTTGTAGACGAGTCCGACGCCGTAGTGGACGTTCGGGACGCCGTACACCTTGCCGTCCTTGGTGACCAGGTCGCGGACGTCGGGGCGCAGGTCGTTCCAGTTCTTGATCGTGCTGGTGTACGGGGTGATGTCGAGCGCCTGGCCCTTGCCGATGACGTCGGCGTAGTTGGTCACGGGCACCACGAAGACGGTCTCCATCTGGCCGCCGGCCATCTTGGGGCCGAACGTCTTGGGGTCGAAGCACGGCTGCTGGTCCGTGCTCTTGACCGTGACCCCGGGGTGGTTCTTCATGAACGTGGCCACGTCGTCATCCCAGGCCTGCCGCTCCTTCGGCGCCGACTTGGCGGGCTGGCAGGCCACCGTGATCGTCACGGCCTCGGCGCCGGCGGCGGAAGGGGAGGCTGGCTCGCCCGAGCCGCAGGCCGTGGCCGCGAGCCCGAGCACGGTTACGAGCAGGAGTCCGGTGGATCTCTGCATGGTCTGACCCTTCTGATGCGAGGTGCCCACACCATAGGATCGCCAACCGAAGTCCGCAATATTTCGACGGAATATTGCAAGATAACGACTACGTCACGAGCGACCTCGCGTCAACGGCGCCTTGCCGGGAGCGCGGGCCGTGGAGGCCCTGACCACGAGCTCGGGCTCGAACAGCAGCTCGTCCGCGGGCACGACCGCCTTGTCGATCTGCGCGACCAGCAGGTCCACCGCGGCCCTGCCCATGGCGTCGATCGGCTGGCGGACCGTCGTCAGCGGCGGCTCAGTGCAGTTCATCAGCGCTGAGTCGTCGAAGCCGATGACCGAGACGTCCGCCGGCACGGCGAGCCCGGCGCGGCGGGCCGCCCTGACGGTGCCGAGCGCGAGCAGGTCGCTGGCGCAGACCACGCCGGTGACGCCGCGCCTGACCAGCCGGGCCGCGGCGGCGTGCCCGCCCTCCAGCGAGAACATCGTGTGCTCGACCAGCTCGGGATCGCCACCCTCCGACAGGAACGTCTCCAGCTTGCGCCGCGACGGCATGTGGTCCTTCGGCCCGAGCACCATGCCGATCCGCTCGTGGCCGAGCGCGCGCAGGTGGGCGACGGCCATCCCGGCGGCCACCACGTCGTCGCAGGACACCTGCGGGAAGTCGAGCCGGGCCACGGCCGCGTTCACCAGCACGGTGGGCAGCTTGCGCTCGTGCAGCAGCTCGTAGTGCCCGTGCGCGGCGTCGGCCTGTGCGTAGAGCCCGCCGGCGAAGACCACGCCGCTGACCTGCTGCTGGAGCAGCAGGTCGACGTAGTCGGCCTCGGAGACGCCGCCGACCGTGCGCGTGCACAACACCGAGGTGAAGCCCTGCTGGGCCAGGGCGCCGCCGACCACCTCGGCGAAGGCGGGGAAGATCGGGTTCTGCAGCTCGGGGAGCACCAGGCCGACCAGCCTGGCCCGGTCGCCGCGCAGCTGGGTGGGGCGTTCGTAGCCGAGGACGTCGAGGGCGGTGAGCACCGCCTCGCGGGTCGCGTCGGACACCCCCGGCTTGCCGTTGAGCACGCGGCTCACGGTCGCCTCGCTCACCCCGACCTTCTTGGCCACCTCTGCGAGTCGTCGTGTCATGCGCAAACTATACGGCCTGGAACGCAAGCGCTTGCAATGGCTTACGTGAATCCGGCGCGGTCGCTTGCAGTGGACGCACGGCGCCCTTCGACGACCGGGGCAAGCCCTGACCAGCGAGGAGAGCCTTGGAAGCCATCGCGAGACCCGGTCAATTCCTTGCGAAATATCGTCGGAATATTGCGGCTATCTGCTTGTCATCCTATGGTTCGGCCAACCGCCTGACCCGAAGGGCCACCCCCATGAGAGCACTCATCGCCGCCCTCACGTTACTCACCGGACTCCTCGCCGCCCCCGCGCACGCCGCGGCCGACACCGACCTCGCCGCCGGGAAGACCGCCACCGCCAGCAGCCACGCCGACGTCTACCGCGCCGCCAACGCGACCGACGGCGACCAGGCCACCTACTGGGAGTCGGCCAACCACGCCTTCCCGCAGTGGATCCAGGTCGATCTCGGCGCCGCCGCCGACATCAGCAGGCTCGTGCTCAAGCTGCCCGCCGGCTGGCCCCGCCGCACCCAGACGCTGACCGTCCAGGGCAGCGCCGACGGCACGACCTTCACCACGCTCGCCGGCTCGGCCACGTACACCTTCGAGCCCACCGCGACGATCACCCTCACCGAGGCC
The DNA here is from genome assembly GCF_052245635.1 of Nonomuraea sp. KM88. Lineage (NCBI taxonomy): Bacteria > Bacillati > Actinomycetota > Actinomycetes > Streptosporangiales > Streptosporangiaceae > Nonomuraea > Nonomuraea sp. KM88. Next base: position 131,675 of record NZ_JBQQCC010000009.1, read on the forward strand.
AGAACCCGCCACGTCCGGCTGGCGTTCACCGCCAACACCGGCTGGCCGGCCGGGCAACTGTCCGAGTTCGAGATCTGGGGCAGCCGCCCCGACGGGCCCGGTGACCCCGGCGACGGCGCCAACCTGGCCCTCGGAAAGCCCGTCGAGGGCTCCTCCCACACCCACACCTACGTCGCCGCCAACGCCAACGACGACGACCTGAGCACGTACTGGGAGGGCGCCGCCTACCCCGGCACGCTCACCGTGAAGCTCGGCGCCGACACCGACCTGAGCTCCGTCACGCTCAAGCTCGACCCCGCCCAGGCGTGGGCCAGGCGTACGCAGGCCATCCAGGTCCTCGGCCGCGCGCAGGGCGCCACCGGCTTCACCAGCCTCGTCCCCCAGGCCACCTACACCTTCGACCCGGCCACCGGGAACGAGGTCACCATCCCCATGACCGGCAGGGCCGCCGACGTCCGGCTCAGGATCACCGCCAACTCCGGCGCGCCCGGCGGCCAGATCGCCGAGTTCCAGATCTTCGGCGCGCCCGCGCCCAACCCCGACCTGACCGTGTCGGGTCTCACCTCCTCGCCCGCGTCGCCGGTCGAGACCGACGACGTCACGCTCTCGGCCACGGTCGGGAACGCCGGCACCGAACGCTCCGCCGCGACCACGGTCAACTTCTACGTGGGCGACGACAAGGCCGGCAGCGCCGACGTGGCCGCGCTGGCCGCGGGGGCGTCGGCCACCGTGTCCGCGGACATCGGGGCGCGTACGGCCGGCACCCACGAGCTGTCCGCCAGGGTGGACGAGGACGGCGAGGTCACCGAGCAGGACGAAAGCAACAACGCCACGACCGGCACGTTGACCGTGAAACCCGCCGACACGGCCGACCTGGTCGCCTCCCCCGTCTCCTGGACGCCGGGCAACCCGCCCGCGGGCGCCACCGTGACGTTCACCGTGGCGATCAGGAACCAGGGCACGGTCGCCTCCGGCGGCGGCTCCCACGGCGTCACGCTCACCGTCGCCGACGGCTCGGGCGACGTCGTCAGGACGCTGACCGGCTCCGTGACCGGCGTGATCGCCCCCGGCGCCACCACCGCCCCGGTCAACCTCGGCACCTGGACCGCGGCCGACGGGAGGTACACCGTCAAGACCGTGCTCGCCGCCGACCCCGAAGAACTGCCGGTCCGGCGCGACAACAACACCAGCACGCTGCCGCTGTTCGTGGGCCGCGGCGCGAACATGCCGTACGACACCTACGAGGCCGAGGACGCCGTGCTCGGCGGCGGCGCCACCCGCGTCGGCCCGAGCAGGGAGATCGGCACGACCGCCGGCGAGGCGTCGGGGCGGCGCGCGGTGACGCTGGACAGGACCGGCGCCTACGTCGAGTTCACCACCAAGGCGCCGGCCAACACCCTCGTCACCCGCTTCTCCATCCCCGACGCCCCGGGCGGCGGCGGCATCGACTCGACGCTCAACGTCTACGTCGACGGGACGTTCCACAAGGCCATCGACCTGACCTCCCGCTACGCCTGGCTCTACGGCCCCGAGGCGAGTCCCGGCAACGATCCCGGCTCGGGCCCGCCCCGGCACATCTACGACGAGGCGAACCTGATGCTCGGCGCCACCGTGCCGGCGGGCAGCAAGATCAGGCTGCAGAAGGATGCGGCCAACGGCTCCACGTACGCGATCGACTTCGTGGACCTCGAGCGGGTGGCCCCGGTCGCCAACCCCGACCCGGACGCGTACGCCGTGCCGGCCGGCTTCTCCCACCAGGACGTGCAGAACGCGCTGGACAAGGCCCGCATGGACGCCGGCCTGACCGGCGTCTACCTGCCCGCGGGCGACTACCAGACCTCCGGCAAGTTCCAGGTGTACGGCAAGGCGATCGAGATCGTCGGCGCCGGCCCGTGGTTCACCAGGTTCCACGCGCCCTCGGGGCAGTCCAACACCGACATCGGCTTCCGGGCCGACGCCACGGCCAACGGCACGACGTTCGCGAACTTCGCCTACTTCGGCAACTACACCTCGCGCATCGACGGCCCCGGCAAGGTGTTCGACTTCACGAACGTGGCGAACATGACGATCGACAACATCTGGGTCGAGCACCAGATCTGCATGTACTGGGGCTCCAACACCGACGACATGACGATCAGGAACTCGCGCATCCGCAACGTGTTCGCCGACGGCCTGAACATGACCAACGGCAGCACCGGCAACCACGTCACCAACGTCGAGACGCGGTCCACGGGCGACGACAGCTTCGCGCTGTTCTCCGCGACCGACAACAACGCGGGCGAGCAGCACGGCAACGTCTACGAGAACCTGACCTCGCTGCTCACCTGGCGGGCCGCGGGCGTGGCCGTCTACGGCGGCTACGGCAACACGTTCAGGAACATCCACGTGGCCGACACGCTGGTGTACTCCGGCGTCACGATCAGCTCGCTGGACTTCGGCATCCCGATGCACGGGTTCGGGGCCGACCCGCCCACGGTCTTCGAGAACATCTCGCTGGTCAGGGCAGGCGGGCACTTCTGGGGACAGCAGACGTTCCCGGCGATGTGGCTGTTCTCCGCGTCCAAGAAGTTCCAGGGCATCCGCGTCAGCAACCTGGACATCGTGGACCCGACGTACAGCGGGATCATGTTCCAGACCGGCTACCAGGGTCCGGCGCCGCTCAACCCGATCGAGGACACGGTCTTCACGAACGTGTCCATCAGCGGGGCGAAGAAGAGCGGTGACGCCTTCGACGCCAAGTCCGGGTTCGGCATCTGGGTGAACGAGCTGCCCGAGCCCGGTCAGGGCCCGGCGGTCGGGTCGGCCACGTTCAACGGCCTGCGCTTCTCCGGCAACGCCCAGGACGTCAAGAACACGACCTCGACCTTCACTCTGGACATCGATCCCTGACAGCGCCTTCCACCGTCAGGTGAGGTCGGATCTGGTGGGCAGGCCCTGCCAGTCGCTCGCGCTGGTCACCGCGGCGGCGCTCAGCAGCGCCCCGCGGTGCAGGCGTTCCTGGGGGATGAGGCCGTCGAGCGCGGCGCTGATGTAACCCGCGGTGAAGGCCTCCCCCGCCCCTGACGTGTCCACGACGGGCACCTGCCAGCCGGGCACGTCGTACCGCATGCGGTCGGCCCGTACGCTCGCGCCCTTCGCCCCGCGGTCCACCACGACCTCGCGCTCGGGCGTGAGCGCGGGCTTGACCAGATCGAGCTCGTCCTGGCGGAGGAAGAGCAGGTGGGAGCGGCAGGCCAGCTCGCCGAGCACCTCCTCGGCCTCGCGTACGGACGCCCACAGGTCGGGGACGTACTCGACGGAGAAGGAGATCATCACGTCGGCGTTCCTGGCGGCGTTCACGGCGACCCGCACGGCTTCGCGCGTGTCCCTGCCGAGGCCGGCCGTCAGGCCGGTGACGTGCAACATCTTGGCCGCGGCGATCCGGTCGATGGGCACGTTGCCCGGCGCCAGCCGCGAGCCCGCCGAGCCGGCGCGGTACTGGGCCGCCCTCGGCTCGCGGCCGACGCGCGCCTCCCTGAGGAGCAGCCCCGTGCGCAACCCCTCGGACACGCGCATGTCCAGCACGTCCACGCCCTCGCCCCTGAGCACGGTGAGCGCCCTGGCGCCCAGCTCGTCGTCGCCCACCTTGCCGAGGTACGCGGACCGGTGCCCGAGCCGGGCCAGGGCGATCGCCAGGGTGAACTCGGGCCCGCAGACGTCCAGCCTGGCCTCGCTCTCGTGGCGTACGCGGCCGCTGGAGACGACGCCCAGCGGCTCGCCCAGGGTGTAGACGTCGGTCATGACCTCAAACTGTAGTGGCTCAAGTCACCCAAACAGTCCTTTTTGCTCGCATAAGCGCAGGTTAAAGCGTGATCAAAAATTTTCTCGAAACTTGGGCCAACCTTTTCCCGAACGGGTGCCTCTAAGCAGTAGAGGAGCCGGCGCCCCGGGCCGGTTCTGAAGTCAATACGGGGAGAGGAATCAGCACCCTCATGAAGAAGATCACAGCAGGACTCATTTCCGCCGTCGCCGGCGGCACCATGCTCGTGTCCGGCGCGGGCGTGGCGTCGGCCACCACCTACGACACCGAGCTTCGGATCCGCGACATCTCGCCGAACCCCGTCGTGGTCAAGGGCAACTCCGAGACCAAGGCGTTCTTCGACGTCGGCGCCAGCCGCGACGTCGAGAAGGTCGTGCTCAGCGTGGAGCCGGCCAGCTCCAAGTTCCGCACCATGCGCACCAAGGGCGTCGACGACCTCGAGGGCTGGCGCTACGCCATCGCCTTCAACAAGAACGACCCCGAGGGCAAGTGGAAGGCCACGGCCGTCGCCTACAACGAGGACGGCAGGCGGATCGCCACCGACTCCGCGTACTTCTACGTGGACATCCGCAAGGGCCGGGCCGACACCAGGATCACCCGGTTCAACGCGTCCCCGTACAAGGTGCGCAAGGGCCGGTCGATCTACTTCTCCGGCAAGCTCCAGGCCGACGACGGCCGGTGGGAGGGCGTCCGCGGCGAGCGGGTCAGCATCTACCACCGCGCCAGCGGCTCCAGCGCCTGGAAGTGGGTCGACTCCGCCACGACCGGTCGGCACGGCAAGTTCTACGGCAAGACGCGCGCCTACCGCAGCGGCAGCTTCAAGGCCGTCTACCGCGGTGACCGCGAGCTCCAGCCGACCACGAGCCGCACGGACTACGTGCGGGTCTACAGCTGGCGCCGCTAGTTCATCCACCTGAGGCCCGGTCCCCTGTCGGGGGGACCGGGCCTCAGGCTTTCCGGATTCGTGCACGATCCGAGGTTTATCGATCACGCGAATGTTGCATGGAGTACCCCATTGCGTTGATCGACCTCGAAGGAGCCGCCGGATGCCGCATCCCGTGATCGCCCTCGTCCTGAGCATGACGAGCACGCTCGGGACGGCCCCTCCATCCGAAGTGTCCGTACGCTACGACCCCGCCGGCTCGCCGCGCGCCGAGCAGGCCAGGAAGCTCCTGAAGGACAGCGGCGCGCTGAAGACCAAGATCCGGGTTCCCCGGCCCGTCAAGGTCGTGGCCAAGGACTGCGGCTCGCCCAGGGCCATCTGGGATCACGCCGAGCGCCGCATGACGATCTGCTACCAGCTGGTCGACAAGGTGCGCACGACGATGAAGGGCATCGCGGAGACCGAGGAGGTCGACGCGAAAGACGCGGCCGCCCGCATGGACGGCGCGCTGAGCATGCTCTTCCACCACCAGCTCGGCCACGCCCTGACCACGCTGAACGGCATGCCGGACAGCGAAGGCCAGGCCGACCAGTTCGCCGCGCTCACGCTCGCGGCCGACGCGCCCAAGCGCGTGGTGTCCGCCGCCGAGGCCCGCCACCTGCTGGCCGGGCACACCGGCGTCGACCACCTGTCAGGCCTGACCCAGTCGGCCACGTTCGCCTGCCTGTTGTACGGCTCCGACCCCGGCAAGCACGCCGAGATCGCCAGGGGCGGCTGGGTCCCCGCCGAGCGGGCGCCCTCCTGCGCCGACGAATACGCCCGTGTCAGGACGGCCCTCGGCTCCATGGCGGTGAAAGCCGGCACCTGACGGGTAGCGTCCGGGGTATGGCTGACGACCTGCTCAAGGATCACGACCCGTTCGACATCCTCGACGCCGAGGCGGCCCGGCTCGACCGGTTCTTCTCGGGGCTCGACGAGGCCGGCTGGTCGAGCCCCTCGCGCTGCGACGGCTGGTCCGTCCGCGACGTGCTGGGCCACCTGGCGGGCGAGGAGCTGTACAACCACGCCTGCCTCGACGGGACCGTCCAGGACCTGCTGACCCGCCTGTCCGCGGAAGGCGTGAGCGGCTACAACGACTTCAACGAGTGGTCCGTGCGAAGGCGCCGGGAGTCGCCCGTCGGAGAGGTCCTGGAGGAGTGGCGGGTCAAGAACGGCGAGACGCGCAGGCGCATGCGGGAGCTCGGCCCCGACGCCCTGCTCGACACGATGGCCGGCCCCTATCCCAACGGCCTGCAGGCCTTCCACTACGACTCCGAGTACGCCACCCACGCCGACGACGTCGGCGCCCCCGTGCCCGCCGGCGAGGCCGAGGGCAGGACCGCGTGGCGGGTCGCCGTGGGGCGGTTCGTGCTGGCGGAGCAGGAGGCCGAGGTGCAGGTCGAGCAGGCGGCCGGGCAGATCCGGGCGTCCGTCGACGGAGTCGCCGCGACGCTGTCGCCCGCGCAGTTCGTCGAGGCCACGGTGGGCCGGCTGCCCGCCTCGAGCGGCGTCGACCAGCGCGTCGTCGCGGCGCTGAGGTGCCTGGCCTGAGCCCTTCCAGCTGCAGAGAGGAGATCGGGTCATGTGGTTGCGCGACCGCTCGGGAACGGAGCCGGTGACCGCGCGCAGCCCTCTGCGCGCGCGCCGGATCCTGTCGTGGGTGGCACTCGTGATCGCCGTGGTGGCGGGGGTGTTCTTCCTCGTACGCGCCATGAGCACGGGCGAGGAGGTATGGCGCTGGGAGGCGACCATCGCCGCCGCGGTGGCCGTCGTCGCCGCCATCGACCTGGTGGTGCTGCGCCACCGATCAGGTCGCCAGCACGGCGACCAGCAGTGACACGATCACCAGGGCGGCGGCGAGATAGATCATCCAGGCGCGGGGCGCCCTCCTGCGCACGCCGCGCGCGTCCTTGTTGATCTCAGCGACGCGCCTGGCGAGCTCGGGGTCCTCCTGCTCAAGGGCACCCTCGATCTCGGCGAGGATGCGGCGCTCCCTTGGGGAGAGACTCATCGCGATCACCTCACACCGGTGACCACCTCTTACCCGCCGTGGGGGCGGACATGCCGCCCGCCCGGGGGCGGGGCGTCCTCATTCCCGTACCTCCTGGCCGGGCTCACCGTGCCTCCGGGTCGAGCCCGAGGACGGTGCGTCCGCCGTCCACCGGGATCGTGGCCCCGTTGACGAAGGAGGCGTCGTCCGACAGGAGGTGGGCCACGACGGAGGCCACTTCGGCGGGGGTCGCCACGCGGCCCAGGGGATGGAGCGTGGCCAGCTGCTCCTCGATGGCCGCCGCGCTCTCCGGGGCCTGGGCGGCCATGAACGCCTCGTGCCGCTCCGTGGCCACCGTGCCGGGTGCCACGGCGTTGACCCTGATGCCGTGCCTGCCGTACTCCACCGCGAGCGACCTGGTCAGCCCCTCGGTGGCGGCCTTCGCGGTCGCGTACGGGAGGCCGCCGGGCACCGCCCTGGCGGCCTGGTGCGAGGTGACGTTGACGATGGCGCCCGGCGTGCCGGCACCGAGGAAATGGCGTACGGCGGTGGCGCAGCCGACCACGGCCAGGTCCAGATTGGCCGCGATCAACGCTCTGACCTCGGCGATCGGGGCGGAGTGCACCGAGGCGTCCCGGAACACGGCGGCGTTGTTCACCCAGCCGCGCAGCGTGCCCGACTCCTGGGCCAGGTCCGCGGCCCAGGCGGCGACCTCCTCGTCCGCCGCGTCACCGATCACCGGGATCACCCGAGGGCCCGCCCAGGCCAGGGCGTCGGGGTCGTGCTCGACGGCGACCACGGTGTTCCGCTCGCCGAGCAGCCGTTCGACCACGGCCTTGCCGATACCGCGCCCGCCACCGGTTACCACATAAGAATGATCCATGACACAACGCTATTAGCCGTTCACGCATATAGGACAATGCAATTTCCGGCGTCGTGACTTTTATCACGAGTTGCCGCCACATGAGGCAACAGACGCGTCGCCTGCCGTACGAATGATCGGGCACGCGCGATCATCCGGACCGCCGGATACGGCGTGCTCTATTACGCGTTGCGGCTATTCGCCCCGCCGGGGAGGTCGCCTTCGCCGGGCCCGCCCGCGCAGCGCGCCGACCGGTCGCGAAGTCATCGCGGCGAACGGCGTCGACCGTGGCGGTCGGCCCTACGACGGGAGCCTGCTCGCGGACGCCGGCTGCCTGGCGGTGAGACCCGCCGCGATCAGCAGTCCGGCGGGAATGAGCCCGCCGAGGAACCCGCTCGGCCCGATCAGGAAGACGGCCAGCGCCACCCACCCGAGCATCGTCCAGCCCACGTAAGCCGGGACCTGCTGCCCCTGTCTCCCCATCCGCGACACCAGCAGCCCCAGCAACAAGAGGACCACGACAAACCCGCCCGGAAGGGCCCAGAACGTCGTCAGCGATTCGGTGTTCCCCGTCCGGTTGCGCAGGTCACCGGCGAACCAGCTCGACCAGGGGGCGAGGCCGGCGAACACGGCGGTGTGCAGCGCCGCGATGAGGATCATGGTGCGGCCGGCCCAGACGGTGAGCCGGCTCGTGGGCGTGTCAGTGCTCATGACAGCCATCCTCACCGGGTCGTGACCTGGGACACTCCCCTGCGGGAGCGATCCGCGTCCCCCGCTCCGGGGAGGAGCCGCGACGACCGTCCCACGGGATCAGGTGGCTTACCGTGGAGCGAGTCGACCGGCGGGGCACCCGCCCGATCTTCCGATCGCCGTCGGCGAACTCACGAAAAGCCGTCCCCCGAACACGTAAGGTAGCCGCATGGATACACCCCTCGAGGTCCTCCACCGCGTGTTCGGCTACGACTCGTTCAGGGCGGGTCAGCAAGAGATCATCGACCATGTCGTGACCGGCGGCGACGCGCTCGTCCTCATGCCCACCGGCGGCGGCAAGTCACTGTGCTATCAGATCCCCGCCCTGGTGCGACGCGGTGTGGGGGTGGTCGTCTCGCCCCTCATCGCGCTGATGCAGGACCAGGTCGACGCGCTGCGGGCGCTCGGCGTGCGGGCGGGGTTCCTCAACTCCACGCAGGATTTCGACGAGCGCAGGCTGGTGGAGTCGGAGTTCCTGGCGGGCGAGCTCGACCTGCTCTATCTCGCCCCCGAGCGGCTGCGCGTCGATGCCACGCTGCGGCTGCTGGCCAAGGGTGACATCTCGATGTTCGCCATCGACGAGGCCCACTGCGTGGCGCAGTGGGGCCACGACTTCCGCCCCGACTACCTCGAGCTGTCCAAGCTGCGCGAGTCCTGGCCCGACGTGCCGCGCATCGCCCTGACCGCCACCGCCACCCCGGCCACCCGCACCGAGATCTCCGCCAGGCTCGGTCTCGACGAGGCCCGCCACTTCGTCGCCGGCTTCGACCGGCCCAACATCCACTACCGCATCCTCCCCAAGAGCGAGCCCAAGCGGCAGCTGCTCGACTTCCTGCGCACCGAGCACCCGGGCGATTCGGGCATCGTCTACTGCCTGTCCCGCTCCTCGGCGGAGAAGATCGCCGAGTTCCTGGCCGCCAACGGGATCGCCGCGGTGCCCTACCACGCGGGCCTCGACGCCCGCACGCGCGCCGCCCACCAGGCCCGCTTCCTGCGCGAGGACGGGCTGGTCGTGGTGGCCACGATCGCGTTCGGGATGGGCATCGACAAACCCGACGTGCGCTTCGTCGCCCACCTCGACCTGCCCAAGTCGGTGGAGGGCTACTACCAGGAGACCGGGCGAGCCGGGCGCGACGGCCTGCCCGCCACCGCGTGGATGGCCTACGGCCTGCAGGATGTGGTGCAACACCGGCGGATGGCCATGGAGGGCGACGAAGCACACCGCCGCCGCCAGGTGCACCACCTCGACGCCATGCTCGCGCTCTGCGAGACCGTGGGCTGCCGGCGGATGATGCTGCTCGACTACTTCGGCCAGAAGAGCTCGGAGCCCTGCGGCAACTGCGACACCTGCCAGACGCCTCCCGAGTCGTGGGACGGCACGACCGCGGCCCAGAAGGTGCTCTCCACCGTGTGGCGGCTCGACAAGGAGCGGCGCCAGAAGTTCGGCGTGGGGCAGACGGTCGACATCCTGCTCGGCAAGAAGACCGCCAAGGTGCTCCAGCACGGCCACGAGACGCTGACGGTGTTCGGGGTCGGGGCCGACCTGGGCAACGCGGAGTGGCACGGGGTCGTGCGGCAGTTGCTGGCCCAGGGGCTGCTGGCGGTGGAGCCCAACCACGGCGCGCTGGTGCTCACCGACGGCAGCGCGGAGGTGCTCAGGGGCCGGCGCGAGGTGCCGCTGCGCCGTGACACGCTGCGCCCGGCCCGCGCCAGGACCGCGTCGGCGAAGGCCCAGGTCGCGGCCGAGCTGCCCGAGGAGGCGGCGCCGGTCTTCGAACGCCTGCGCGCCTGGCGCGCCGCCACCGCCAAGGAGCAGGGGGTGCCCGCCTACGTCATCTTCCACGACGCGACACTGCGCGAGATCGCCACCCGATCGCCGTCCTCGCTGGCGGAGCTGAGCCAGGTCAACGGCGTGGGCGAGAACAAACTGGCTAAATACGGCGAGCAGGTGCTGGCCGCGTTGCACGACAACCCCTGACACCCGCCATCGGGATCGGAGGGCGGCGACCAGCCGGGTCGGGTGGTGGCGACGGCCGCACGAAGAACGGTCGTCGCCACCACGTTGCTCGGCCCAGGCCGCGGCGATCCGCCGGGTCGCCCCGCCGACCGGGCCGGACGGATATCCGCCCCCTTGTGACACGGAATGCCCCGTGTGATGGTCCGGTGGTGACCGGTGGCCACTTACGATCTTCCCACCGTATCGGATGGATCGTTGGGGGTTCGCGGAGAGTCATGTCCGGGTGACTGCTCTGTACAGCACGATCGTACGGCGTTTTGTGTGGATTTGGTGGGATGGGCGCGCTCGATTACCTCGGGTGGCGCCCGCGACGCTTCCCCCTCCAAGGGTCGTTCCATGCGGAACACCCAAGATCTCCTGTTGATGGACGAAACCGCGCCGCGCCTGCACGTCCGTGGCCGGGGTCACGTCCCCAGGTGCGCGCGCCAGTCCGGGTCGCGGCCCAGGAAGGCGAGAAGGTGATCCTGCGCGGGCGCCTGGCGCGGAACGACCACGCGCGCGGCGAACCTGCCCGGGCGGTCCGCGGGCGTGACGAACACCCGGGCCAGCTCCAGCAGTTCCTCGGCCATCGCGGGCGGGATCGGGCGGTGCTCCCCGCACGACCTGGCCACGTCCCAGCCGTGCACGGCGATCTCGATCGCGCCGACCGCGGCCACCATCGGGCTCGACACGTGCCATCCGCCGATGGAGACGGGCTCGTCGGCGAGCAGGGCCGTCCAGAGACCGAGCACCGCCGTCGCGTCGTCCCTGAGATGCAGGGCCGGATTGGCGGCCGCCGGGCGGGGAGCGGCGGCCCCGCAGAGCTCGACGGCACGGGACGCCGCCGCCTCGTTCAGGCTCCGCAGCGAGTCGTCGACGTGGTCGAGCAGCCGCTGCAGGCTCCAGCCGGAGCAGGGCGTGCCGCGGCAGAGCACGTCCGGCGTGACGACCCGCAGGTTCCCCACGGCATACTCGATCGCCCGCTCCAGCAGCGCCACACCGGCGGCCAGTGCCCGATTCTGCTCGCCCATCATCGCCTCCTCGGACAGGAAGACCCGGCCACGGCGGGAAATTCATCGCAACCTTCCTGGCTGATCGGAAGTAGACAACGTGAGGAGGTTCGATCATGAGGTGGCTGACATGCGGGGCGGCCGTGCTGGCGGCGGCCGTCCTGGCCGGATGTTCGACCGCGGCGCCCGCTTCTGGTCCCGCCCCGAGCGGCGTGGCGAGCCCGACCGCGGGCGGCGTACCGAGCGGGGTGGCGAGCGCGACCCCGACCGGCGTGACGACCCCGGCTCCGAGCGGCGCTGCCGGCGCCACCCCGGACACCGGCCGGAGCGGCGGGTGTGCGGACGCCGTGGCGCCGCCGGCGGGCGGGGGGTTCCCCGAGGTCCAGGGGACGGCTCAGGACGCGGAACTGTGGGGGCTGCTCTTCGTGAAGAAGACCCCGCTCCACCATGGCGACGAGATCAAGATCGTGTGGCGGATGACCGGTGAGGGGCCGCTGCGTGTCAAGGCCACGCTGCCCGGCGGCGCCGCCGCCACGCTCGTCTGGGGGCCCGAGGAACACGGCGGATCCACCTGGCGGCGGCCCGGTCAGGAGTGGGGCACCGGGTTCGTGTTCCCCGAGCCGGGATGCTGGAAGGTCGAGCTGACCCGTACGCGGGGCTCGGGGCACGTCTGGCTGGCCGTGGACTGACCCCGCGCCCGCCCCGGCCGAGGGCGGTTCCAGGCCGAAAGACCACGCCCGTCGCCGAAGAGCCACGCCCAGGCCCGGAGCAGGAGGCCCGGACCCACCGTCCGAGGCCAGGAGAGCCACGCCGGGGCCGGGTCGGGAGGGTCAGGTCTGGGGCAGGGCGCGGTCGATGAAGGCCGTGACGTCGTCCAGCACCGCGTCCTTGTTGGTCTCGTTGAACACCTCGTGCCGGGCCTCCGGGTAGACGTGCTCCGTCAGATCGGTGCCGCGCACGGCCTCGACGCCGGGGCGGCTGCCGCTGATCGGGACGAGCTCGTCCGCCTCCCCGTGCACCCACAACGTCGGCAGCGGTCCGAGCGTGCCGCCCTTGGTGATCGTGGCCAGCGTCGTCGCGAACGCCTCCAGGGTGGCGCGCTTGAAAGGGCCGTGCCACACCAGCGGGTCGGCGGCGTACGCGGTGCCGACCGTGAGGTCGCGGGAGAGGGTCGCCGGGTCGATCGGGGTGTCCGGCGGCTCCTCGTAGGCCAGCAGCTCCGGCACGATCGCCCAGCTGCCGATCACCGGCCCCGACAGGACGAGCGCGGCCAGCCCGGCTCCGTAGCGCTGGGCGTAGCGGGCCGCGATCAGGCCGCCCATCGAGTGGCCGACCACCACGACGGGCACGTCCGGGTGCTCGGCCCTGCCGCGCTCCTCGACGGTGTGCACGTCAGTGACCACGTCTTCGAAGTCCTCGATGAGCACGCGGTCGCCCTCGGATCTGCCGTGGCCCATGTGGTCGGGCCCGTAGACGGCGGCGCCGTGGCGGACGAGCCGGTCGGCCACGTACTCGTAGCGGCCGATGTGCTCGCCGTACCCGTGGACCAGCACGGCTGCATAGCGCGGCCGGTCATTCGGCCAGCTGCGGACCGTGATGCGGCCCCTGGTGCCGGAGAAGGTGTGCTCCCGTGACTGCGCCATCGCTCACTCCTTGATCGAAAGTGCGGCGAGCGTACGCCCGGAGCCGCCCGGCCGTCCACCTGACCTGCTGCATCCGCCCGCTTGCTTCCACCCGATCGACCGGCGGGTCGCATGGACCGCGGCGGCGGTGGCGCTCGGGGCGTTATGGGCCGCGCTGGCCACGGGCGCGACACCGCTACCGGTGCTCACCCTGTGCGTCCTGGCGGCAGTGACGCTGACCGCACTGATCGCGTGGAATCGTTACAACTACGGGCCGTGGTCGCGGCTCGCGACACCTGCCGGTGAGGGAGACTCTTGAGGCGGCCAAGCGGGATAACCCCCGGGACACCGCCAACGGCCCCGTCGCGATCGCCCTGTACGATTCGCGTCGCGAGGAGCTGAAAACCGCGCTCGGCCTGCGGCCGCAGTGTTCATATACCTCGCCCTGGAGCGTACGCGCCGCAGGTTGCGGTGGTGGCGGCCACGGCGGAGGTTGCGGCGGCCCCTGACCGCCGCAGCAACAGAGGTAATCCTCGTGCTACAGCTCCGCGAAGCGGGATGAAAAGCACTTTGTGATCATCGACAAGTGAACGAGCCGCGGACGCCGGCGTCATGCGTTCCGTGCCGGCCGGGTCCCTCCGCCCGGCCGGCCGTCACGGGGCCGCGGCGGGAACGCGCGTAAACGCGGAGCGGCGGCTACCGCTTCGGGCAGAGCACCGCTTCGGCCGCCTGCTGGATGATCGGGTTAGGGGCATGCGGATTGATGGTCAGCGTGGTGGAGACGGCGAACTGCACGCGCCCGTCGAGCGTGCTGTAGGTCGTCGCGTTGAAACCTGCCGCTGCGCCTCCGGCAACCCGCATCGGCGGCTCGTTCCCGCATAGGCGCTCGGCGGGAGGCGGCGCTTCCGGCTTGCCGGGCGGCTTTTCGTCCCAGACCTGCTGCAGGTCGTCCGGCAACAGCTTGTCCTTCTCGAACGCGCTGAAGAACCTGCCCATGTCACGCGCGGTGGAGACCACTCCTCCGGTGCCCGCGCCGTAGCTCGAGTTGAGCCGGTCCATGTCGTGGAGCTTGCCCTCGTCATCACGAGCGTAACCGTGCCCGTGCGGGCCCTTGATGCCCTCAGAGGACCTGGCGGTCCCGTAGGTGCGGGTCATCTTGAGCGGGTCGAAGATCCGCCGCTTGAACTCCTCTGTGGAAGGGTTGCCGGTGATCTCCTCGATGATCATTCCGAGGAGGATGAAGTTGGTGTTGGAGTAGTGGTACTTCTCACCCGGCTCCCCCGTCCTGGGCAGGTCGCGGGTCTTCCTCACCAGATCGGCCGGCGAGTAGTTCCGGATGCGGCTTGGTGAGCTGGCAATCTTCACGAACGACGACGAAATCCATGAAGTGCTTGATCTGACGCTCTTCATGGATGAGCTCGAAATCCGCACGTTTCGCAGTCGTCACGATGGCCATACGAACGTATTTCGACAGTTCAGCCAGCGCCTCAGCGACGCCTTCGATCTCGATGGCTTCTGTCCTCAGATATTCTTGATAGAAATCATCACGGATCTGACGCTGCCTGCTGATGGTCCTTTCATCAATACCGGCCGCCCTGGCCTGGGCCCATGTGTCCGATCCCTGGCTCATCCCCCGGAGATACTGATCCTTGTCCAAGGTCAAGCCAAGGTCCGCCAGGGCTCGCCTCCCGGCTTCGTAATACCAGAATTCGGTGTCCACCAGAACGCCATCGTGATCGAAGAGAATGTACTTTCGCACTGTCCCGGGTCCTTTCCGGCAGCCGGAGGATGGCGGCGCCTGGCCGGCCGGGCTCGCTCGTGCGCCCCCTCGTCATGCGATCCGTGCCGGCCAGGTCCCCTGCGGCCGGCCGTCAGGAGGCCGCGGTGACGTAGTCGAAGTCGTCGTCGGAGAGCGTGCGCCGCAGGGTGCGCAGCACCTTGGCCGCGTCGTCGTGCGGCCCCTCCACGTAAAAGGGCCTGCCGTCGCGGCCGAACGTGATCGCCGACTTCTCGTCCCACGCGCCGAGAGCGCCGGCCGCCGGCTCGAACTCCTCGTCGGGCTCGAACCCGAGCGTGCGGGCGTAGTCGATCGACCCGAGCACGAGGTGCCTGGCCAGCTCGATCGGCGCCTCCTGCCATCCCGCGTACTCGCCGAAGAAGTATTCGCGAAAGCGCCGCAGCTCGAGGTCGTCGAGCACGTCGGGCCCGATGGCGTTCTTCACGCCCAGGCAGTAGACGTCGGCGAGGTAGCCGCAGACCGTCATCCGGTCCCACGTGTGCCGCCGGGCCACGAGCACGCACACCATGCCGTCCGCGCCGGAGCCGGGGGCTTCGTCCACCCAGCCGCGCGCGGGGTCGACGTCGAGGCCGTCGCTCCAGCCGGTGTTGATCCAGCACCCGACCACCTCGGGGTCGCCCGTGGGGGCGGTCTCGGCGGCGATGGCCCGCACGAGCGGCGCGACGACCGACGGCGCGACCTTGAGCGCGCGGGCGATCTCCTTCGGGGAGCGGCCCTGGAGGCGCAGCTCGCGTACGCGATCTTTCAAGTTCATGGGAGGAGCCTAGCCGTCCGCGAGCACGTCAGCCCGCCGACGACGTCACCGTGTCCACGTCCGCCTGCCCCACGGATCGGCCCGAGACCAGGACGAGGGCGAGGTTGCGAAGGTCGGACAGGCGGGTGAGCGGGTCGCCCGCGACCGCGATCAGGTCCGCCCGCTTGCCCGCCTCCAGGCTGCCGGCGACCTCCCCCACCCCGCAGGCGTCGGCGGCGCGCACGGTGGCCAGCTCGATGATCTCCGCGTTGCCGAACCCGGCCTCCGCGAACACCTCCAGGCTCGCCACGAATCCGTCCGTACGGTTGGCCACGCCGCCGGAGGCGAACCCGGCGTCGGTTCCCGCGATGAGCCGCACGCCCGCCTCCCGCATGGCCACGATGCCGCTCAGCCAGTCGTCGAGCATCTCGGCGCCGAGCACCTCGCGTGAGCGCCAGAACACGCCGTGCAGGGTCGGGCAGACGTACGTGCCGCCGGCCGCGACGAGGTCGGCGAGCTTGGAGTCGTAACGATGGCCCGAGGGCGTGAAGAACGAGCAGTGCTCGATCGTGGTGACCCCGGCTTCGAGCGCGCTGCGGATCGCCGCGTGGGCGTGGGCGTGCGCGGCGACGCCCTTGCCGCGCGCGCCGGCCTCCTCCACGACCACTCTGAGCTGCTCGGTGGTGTACTGGGGCACCCAGCTCGGAGGCGCGCCCGGCGTCATCTGGCCGCCCGAGGCCATCACCTTGAGGCAGTCGGCGCCGGCCCGCAGGTTCTCCCTGGCCACGCGGCGGATGGCGACCTCGTCGTCGGCCTCGCCGCCCATGTACCAGCAGTGGCCGCCGGTGATCGTGATGGGCCTGGTGGCGGCCACGATGTGCGGGCCGACGGCCAGCCCCTCCTCGATCGCGTCCCGGAGCGCCAGGTCGAGGAAGTCGCGCCCGCCGAGGTCGCGGGCGGTGGTGACGCCGGCGGACACGAGCTTGCGCGCGTTCTCCGCCATCCGCAGCAGCAGGTGGTGGTCGCTCTCGGCGCTCCGCCGCGTCACCGGGTCGACCGCGGCGTCGAACCCCAGGTGCACGTGCGCGTCGACCAGGCCGGGCAGCACCGTGTGGCCGGGCAGCTCGACGACCTCGCCAGCCTCGCCGGCGCTGCCGCGCGGCCCGACCGAGACGATCGTCGCCCCGTCGACGAGGACCTCCCCCTCGGCGATCACCTCTCCGGGACGTCCGGTGAGCACTCTGGCCGCGCGAATGATCCGCATGATCTCACCCTGTCATGGTCCTTCGGGCGCCGAGAAGGGGATCGTCAGCGCCGTACGCCACCGCGAAGCAGGTCGTGCACGTCCACCAGCTTGTACGCCGCGCCCTCCGCGTACGCCGCCGCGAACCCCTCCTCCCCCAGCGCCTCGCGTGCCCTGGCCGTGACCCGGTCGATCTCAACCTGCTCCGGCGGCCCCGCGGGGGTCCGGTTGTGCTCCCTGGCCGCGGCCGCCAGCCCCAGCAGCAGGGCGGCCTCGCCGGGCGCCCCCGTCGCGGCGGCCGCGCCCTCGACGGCCCACGCCATCGTCCTGGGGTCACCGATCTTCGCGGCGCCGGCCAGCGCCTCCAGCTGCAGGTCCAGGGCGGTGGCCGGGTCGCCGCGCCCTTCCGCGAGGAATCCCAGCTCGATCAGCGTGGAAGGGACGTGCAGGGAGGGCTCGGTGTCCGGGTCGCGCGGCACGCCTTCGAGCAGGCGGCGCAGGTGGACCTCGGCCAGGTCCGGGAGCCCGGCGCGGCGCGCGGCGAAGGCCAGGCCCATCCTGGCCATGACCTCGCCCTCCTTGTAGCCCTGCCCGATGGCCAGTTTCATGGCGCGCTCGCAGATCTCGACGGCGCCGTCGTAGTCGCCGCTCGAGAACGCGGTCCAGCCCAGCCACGCCGTCTGCGTGGCGGCCTCCGTCCACAACCCGAGGTCCTCGGCCATCCGCAGGCCCTCGCCGAACAGCCGGTTCGCGCGCTCGGCGTCGTGGGCCATCTCGGCCTGGGAGGCCAGCCACTCGGTGGCCCGCAGCAGCCCCCAGCGGTCGCCCAGCTCGGTGAACAGCCGCGCGCTCTCCCCCGCGGTGCGTTCGAGCGCGTCCAGGTCGCGCTGGGTGAACGCGTCTCTCGCCTGCCGGGTCAGCGCCGCGGCGATGCCCCACCTGTCGCCGAGGGCCCGGAACGTGGCCAGCGCCCGGCTGGTCAGCTCCTGCCCGGTCGGCATGTCCCTGAGGTGCAGGCCGACGAACAGCTCGGCCCTGGCCCGCGCGCCCGGGTCGTCGATCGCCGCCAGCGCGGGCTCGTACGCGACCTGCTCGCCCAGGATGAGTGCGAACCCGGCGTGCCAGGCGGCGGCCCTGGCACTGGCAGGGGACGGCCTTCCTTCGATCGCCAGCGCCTCCGCGAACGACCGCCGGCCCTCGGCCAGCCTGCCGCGCAGGAACCAGTACCAGGCCAGCGCGTTGACCAGCCGGGCCGCGCGCTCGCCCTCCTTCTGCGCGACCGCCGTGTCCAGGGCCGCCCGCATGTTCGCGGCCTCGGTGTCGAGGCGCAGCAGCCGGTCGCGCTGCTCGGGCCCGTACAGCTCCGGCTCGGCCCGCTCGGCCAGCTCCAGGTAGTGGCGCAGGTGTGCGAGGCGTACCCGGTCGAGCTCGGCGGCGTCGGCCAGCCGGGCCACGCAGTACGCGGACACCGACTCCAGCAGCCGGTACCTGACGCCGCCAGGAGCGTCGGTGACGACGACGAGCGAGCGGTCGACGAGGCGGGCCAGCAGGTCGAGCACGTCGAGGCCGCTCTCGGCGCAGACCGCCTCCGCGGACTCCATGGTGCAGCCGTCGGCGTGCACGGCCAGGCGGCGCAGGACGCGACGTTCGCCGTCGGACAGCAGGTCCCAGCTCCAGTCGATCACCGCGGTGAGCGTCTGCTGCCTGGCGGGGGCGCCGCGCTGCCCGGAGGCCAGCAGCCGGAACCTGTCGTCGAGCCGGGCCACCACGCCGTGCACGCCGAGCGCCCGCACCCGGGTCGCGGCCAGTTCGAGGGCCAGCGGGATGCCGTCGAGCCGCCGGCACAGCTGGGCGACGGCCTGCGCGTTGCCCGCGTCGAGCCGGAAGCCGCGGGCGGAGGCGGCGGCCCTGGACACGAACAGCCTGACGGCGTCGGAGCGGGCCATGGTCGAAAGGTCCGCGCCGGCGGGCACGTCCAGCGGCGGCACGCTCCACAACACCTCGCCCGCCACCGCCAGCGGCTCCCTGCTGGTGGCCAGGACGCGCAGGTCGGGGCAGGCCCGCAGGAGCCGCTCGGCCAGCTCGGCGACCTGCTCGACCACGTGCTCGCAGTTGTCCAGGACGAGCAGCATCCGCCGGGGCCCGAGCGCGGCGGTCAGCTGCCCCGCCGGGTCGCCGCCGGTGTCCTCCCTGATCTCCAGGGCCGCCATGACGGCCTCGGCGGGCGAGCGGGACGCCTGGTCGAGCGCGACCAGCCACGCGCCGTCGGCGAAGTCGTCCACGAGCCGGTTCGCGGCCTCCAGCGCCAGCCGGGTCTTGCCGACCCCGCCGCTGCCGGTGAGCGTCACCAGCCGCTCGTCGCCTGCGAGCGCGCACACCTCGGCCAGCGCCTGCTCCCGGCCGATCAGCTTGCCGACGGGGGCGGGCAGGTTGGTCACGGGATGCGTGGCGGGCACGTTGAGCTCGGGGGCCTGCCCGAGGATCGCCTGGTGGAGCGCCACCAGCTCGGGACCGGGGTCGAGGCCGAGCTCGTCGGCCAGCCGCTCGCGCAGCTCGCCGTAACCGGCCAGCGCCTCGCTCTGCCGCCCGGCCCGGTAGAGGGCCCGCATGTGCACGGCTCTCAGCCGCTCCCTGAGCGGATGCCTGGCCACCAGGTCGCCGAGCTCGCCGACGAGCAGCCCGTGCTCGCCCAGCTCCAACCGGGCCTCGGCGTGCTGCTCCAGCGCCGACAGCCGCTGCTCCTCCAGCCGGAGCACGGCCGTCCTCGTGTACTCCTCGTCGGCGAAGTCGGCGTACGCGGGACCCCGCCACAACGCCAGCGCGTCGCCCAGCAGCCGCGCCCTGGCCCGCGCGCTGCCCACCGCCTCGGCCTGGGCCAGCAGGGCCGCGAAGCGGACGGCGTCCACGGCCCTGCCATCAGGGCTGCCATCGGGTCGCAGCAGGTAGCCGGGGGCACGGGAGACGACGAGGTTCTTGCCGCCGGGCTCGGCGTCCTCCAGCGCCTTGCGCAGCTGGGACACGCGGACCTGCAGCGCGCCCGCGGGGTTGGCCGGCGCCTCCTCGCCCCAGAGGTCGTCGACCAGCCGGTCCACGGACACCGGATGGCCCTCGTGGACGAGCAGGTCCACGAGGAGCGCCCGGACTTTCCGGCCGGGAATCGTGACGGTCTCGCCGGCGTCCGTCCACACGGTCAGCGGGCCCAACACCCCGAATCGCATGCTCGTCACCATATGTGCGGCCAGGTGACCGCGAGAAGAAGCCCTCCTCAGGTGGTGCCGGCGGACGGCGGCGCCTTCCTGGCCGAGCCGCGATAGGCGTCGGGGTCGTAGCGGCGGTCGTTGTCGTCGAGCTTGGCCCTGGCCGCCTCCACCAGGTCGACGCCCAGGACGTCCGCCAGGCGCACCAGGTAGAGGGTCACGTCGCCGAGCTCGGTGCGCATCCGCGCGAGCGCCTCGTCGCCGGGGCTCCTCGACTCCTCGGCGGTGAGCCACTGGAACTCCGCCACCAGCTCCCCCACCTCGCCCGCGAGCGCCATCGCCAGGTTCTTCGGCGTGTGGAACTGCTCCCACTCCCTGACCTTCGCGAACTCCCGCAACCGTACGGCGAGGTCCTCCAGCTCCGTCGTCACGGAACAGGACACTACCGAGTGGAATGCCATCGACGACGAGGAGCGCACCCTGTGGATCACCGGGGTGGACCACCGGGGTGGACCACCCGGGGGTGGATCACCCGGGCGTCCACGGCGGGCCGGCCGATGGCGGTCAGCGGGGTTTGAGGTTGTCGGAGAGCAGGTCGAGCAGGGGCCGGCGGCGTACGCAGCGGTCGAGGAGGAAGGAGTCGGCCAGGGCGGTCAGCTCCCCGTCGTCGAGCCCGCGGAAGAGCTCCGCGTACTCCGGCAGCAGCGCCTGGGCCATGAGGATGTGCCGGATGAGGTCGTCGGTCTGGTAGCGGGCGCCCCACGGATAGGGCTCCCAGCCGGGGAACTCCGTCTGGATCAGCGCGTGCAGCGGGGCCAGGACATCGGCCGACTCCTCCATGGTGGAGCCCCAGCGGTCCACCCCGAGCCGCCGCTTCCTGTCGATGAAGTCGCCGAACCTGTCGAGGTACGGCCCCGCGGCGTGCACCAGGCCCTGCAGCCCCACGTCCTTGTAGGTCCACAACGACCAGCCCGCGCCGTGGCCGTCGTAGATGTCCAGCTGGTCGCGGAGGATCTGGTAGCGCTGCGCGTCCACGCCGGGGTCGCCGGTGTAGACGGGGCCGAACTCGCCCACCCACAGAGGTGTGCCGGTCTCGCGCTGGAAGCGGGATCGTTTGGCGAAGGTGCGTTCCAGCTCGTCGCGGTCGCACCACTCGCCCCGGGTGTAGCCGGGGTACGGTCCGCCGTGGGCGAAGCCGGCGAGCGCGTAGTCGTGCAGGACGAAAACCGTGTTTTCGTACATTTCACGAAATATGGAGAAGTCGGTGGCGTACGTGTTCCCGTCCAGGAACAGGATGTGTCCCGGGTCCGCGGCGCGCACGGCCTTGACCAGTCGATCGTAGAAGGGCCCGATCACCTTGCCGGTGAGGTCGCCCGGCTCGTTGACCGGGTTGTAGCCGGCCACCCAGGGATGGTCGCGGTAGTGGTCGGCGATGACCTCCCACAGGTGCACCGCCCGGTCCTGGAAGTGGCGGTGCTGCCAGAACCCGGCCACGTGCGTGGGGTTGTCGGAGTGCCAGTGCTGGTTCTGGGAGCCGGGCAGGGCGTGCAGGTCGATGACGCTGTAGATGCCACGCTCGCCGAGCAGCCCGATCACCCGGTCGAGGTGGCGGAAGCCCTGCGGGTCGATCTCGAACGGCCGGTCGTCGGACTCCCAGTGGCGGTAGTTGACCGGGATGCGCACGCAGTTCATCCCCAGCCCGGCCAGCAGGTCGGCGTCCTGCTCGGTGAAGAACGACGCGAGCAGCCGGTCGAAGAAGAGCTCCGCCCGCTCCTCGCCGAGCACCGAGCGCACGGCCCGCCGCATCGAGCTCTCGTTGGCCGGATAGCCGGTGATGAAGTTCTCCATGTTCATCCAGCCCCCGAGACCCACCCCGCGTAGTCGTACCGGTGTGTGGTCGTCCGCGACAAGCTGGGTTCCGGACACGTGAAGCATGTTCACCCTTTCGTAGCACCAGCGGTGAGACCACCGACAAGGTGGCGTTCTGCGACGGCGTAGAACCCGAGTGCCGGCACCATGGCCAGGACGAGGTAGGCGAGGATGCGGGCGGTGTCCGAGGCGTACTGGCCCTGGAACTGCTGGATGCCGAGCGGCAGCGTCCAGCTCACCTCTTCGCTGAAGACCACGAGCGGCAGCATGAAGTTGTTCCAGCTGCCCACGATGGCGAGGACGGAGACGGTGGCGATGGCGGGCCTGGCCATCGGCAGCAGGATCCGCCAGAAGAAGCCGAACGGGGAGCAGCCGTCGATGGTGGCCGCCTCTTCGAGCTCGCCGGGGATGCTGCGGAAGAAGCCCCGCAGGATGATGATCGTCAGCGGCAGGCCGAAGGCAGCCTGGGTGAGGATCACGCCCATCGGGTTGTCCAGCAGCCCGAGCGTGCGCAGCAGCACGAAGATCGGCAGGATGGCCACCGCGAACGGGAACATCAGCCCGGCCGTGAAGAGCGTGAAGTACAGCTCCCTGCCGCGGAAGGCGAACCTCGCGAAGACGAACGCCGCCAGCGCCGACAGCGCGACCGTCACCACGGTCGTGGTGACGGCGATGAACGTGCTGTTCCACATCTGCAACCAGAACGAGCCGGAGGCCAGCACCTCGGTGTAGTTGCCGGTCGCCCAGGTCCTGGGCAGGCCGAAGGGGTTCGAGGACAGCTCGCTGTTCCGCTTGAACCCTCCGAGCAGCGCGTAGACGACCGGGATCAGGATGAAGGCGCCGACGATCCACGCGATCAGGTGGAGCGGCAGGGTGGTGCGGCGCACACGGGTCGCCTTGCCGTGGTTCATCGGCGGCCTCCCATGGAGGTGGACGCGCCCTCGAGGTCACGGCGCATCACGAAACGCTGGTAGACGAGAGCGAAGACGAGGCTGAGCACGAACATCACGACGCTGATCGCGCTGGCGTAGCCGACCTGGGTGCGTTTGAAGCCCCACTCCATCATCGTGACGGCCATCGTCTCGGAGGAGTGCGACGGCCCGCCCCCGGTGAGGATCCAGACGAGGTCGAACAGCTGGATCGTGTAGATGACGGACAGGAAGATGCTGATCCGGATGGTCGGGCCGAGCAGCGGCAGCGTGACGTGCCTGAACGTCTTCCAGCCCGTGGCGCCGTCGATCTGCGCCGCCTCGATGAGCTCGTTGGGGATGTTCTGCCGTCCCGCCAGATAGATCATCATGTGGAAGCCGAAGTATTTCCACGTCATGACCAGGAAGAGCGACGGCATCACCGTGTCGGGGTCGGCCAGCCACTCCGACTCGACCCCGAACACCGACAGCAGCTGGTTGGCCATGCCCGCGTCCGGCGCCAGGATCAGCGAGAACAGCACGCCGGTGATCACCTCGGAGAGCACGTACGGCGCGAAGAACACGACCCGGTAAAGTGCCCGCCCGCGGATGCGCTGGTTCAGCAGCATCGCGAGGGCCAGCGAGAACGGCAGTTGCACGCAGATCGAGAACACGACCAGCACCAGCAGGTGCCACAGGTCCTGCGCGAAGATCTCGCTGCTGAACAGCCGGGTGAAGTTGTCGAAGCCGATGAAGTCGGTCGGCAGCCCGCCGAAGCCGTTCCACTTGAAGGCGCTGGAGTAGACGGCCACCAGCATGGGGGCCACGACGAGGAGGAGGAACAGGACGAGCGCCGGCAGCAGGAACAGGGTGATGGTCACCCAGCGTCCGCGCCGCCTGGCGGCGGGGGCGGGGGCCGGAAGCTTGACCGCCTCCGGCCCTCTGGTGAGTGTCGTCATTCTTCGCTCTTGGCCACTTCCGTGATGTCCTGGGAGACCTCTTCCGGCGTCTTCGTGCCGCCGATGAGCTCGGCCACGCTGTCGTTGACCTGCTGGCCGACGGCCGGCGGGTAGGCCTGGTCGAGGTAGAGCTGGTAGCCGGTGGTCTCGGCGAGCAGGGCCGCCACCTGCTTGAGGTTGGCGTCCTTGACCGCGCTCTCCTCGCCCTTGAGCACGGGCAGCACGCCGCCCGCCTCGACGGCCTTGGAGTGGTTCTCCATCTCCGTCATGTACTTGACGAAGTCGACGGCCTCCTTGGGCGCGTCGGCGCCCACGGCCAGGCCTCCGCCGCCGCCGAAGGCGTCGCCGATCGAGCCCTTGCCGCCTTCGACCGCGGGGAAGGGGAAGAAGCCGAGGTCGTCGCCGAGGCCCTCGCCCGCGTCCTCCTGCGTGACCGGCGCCCACTGGCCCATCAGCTCCATGGCCGCCTTGCCGTTGCCCATCGTGGCCGCCTGGCCGTCAGGGGTGCCGTAGCCGGCGCCCAGGAAGCCCTTCTGGAACGGCTGCAGGTCGGCCAGCGCCTTGACCTGCTGTCCCGCGGCCACGAAGTCCGGTTTGGTGAAGTCGTGGTCGGTGGCGGCCTGCTTGAGCGCGTCGAGGCCGGCGATGCGCATGGCGAGGT
Source organism: Nonomuraea sp. KM88 (assembly GCF_052245635.1). Taxonomy (NCBI): domain Bacteria; kingdom Bacillati; phylum Actinomycetota; class Actinomycetes; order Streptosporangiales; family Streptosporangiaceae; genus Nonomuraea; species Nonomuraea sp. KM88. The sequence continues at coordinate 155,994 of NZ_JBQQCC010000009.1, forward strand.
AGGCCCAGTAGTAGTGGCCCGGCCACTTCTCCTTGCCGGCCAGGGCGATCGGGGTGATGCCCGCGGCCTTGAGCTTCTTGACGTCTTCGAGGAACGCCGACCAGGTGGCGGGGGGTTCGCTGATGCCCGCCTTCTCGAAAAGTTTCTTGTTGTACCAGAAACCCACCAGCCCGATGTCGGTCGGCAGCCCGTACGTCTTGCCGTCGAACTGGTACGCGCTCAGCGCGGCGGGCGTGAAGTTCGGCAGGACGTCGGCGACGTCGCCGGAGAGGTCCTTGACCAGTCCCGCGTCGATCTGCTGCTGGAGCACCCCGCCGCCCCACGTCGCGAAGATGTCGGGCGCCTTGCCCGACTGCGTCACCGTGGTGAGCTTGGCCTTGTAGGCGTCGTTCTCCAGGACGGTGGCCTTGATGGTGACGTTCGGGTTCTTGGCCATGAACTCCTTGGCGCGCTGCGCCCAGAGCGTCTTGAGCGGGTCGGCGGTCGACAGGTGCCACCACTCGATCGTGACCTTGCCGGGCGAGCCGCCCTCGCCCTGGGGTGACGCGGACTCTCCGCCGCCGCAGCCGGTCACGAGCCCGGCGATCAGCACGGGGGCCGCGATCAGCACCACACTGCGTCGCATAGGGGTCCCTTCCTCAGGAATCGAAAATTTCGCCAAACCCCCGATACTTTCTACGCTCGGAGCGTAAGTAAACACCAGGTAAAGCGTCAACACCTGGGGGCCGGGCGATGGCAAACCGAAACTTTCGGATACACTCCCGAACGTGTCAGCGAAGAGGCGGGTGACGATCGCACTGATCGCGGAGGAGGCCGGAGTCTCCATCCCGACGGTCTCGAAGGTCATCAACGGACGTCCAGAAGTCGCTCCCGCGACCCGCCACCGGGTCGAGCGGCTGTTGCAGGAACACGGCTACCAACGGCGCATCAGCCAGGACGACACCCCGGCCGGCCTGGTCGACCTGGTGTTCGCCGAGATCGAGTCGCCGTGGGCCATGGAAATCGTGCGGGGCGCGGAAGGCGCTGCCCACGAGGCGGGGGCCAGCGTGGTCATCTCCGTCCTGCACACGCACGCCGGCCCGGGACGCGACTGGCTCGAACGCCTGGCCGCGCGCAGGACCGACGGCGTGGTGATCGTCGCCTCGCAGCTGTCGACCGGCATCCAGGCCCAGCTCAGCGCCCGTTCGCTGCCGTTCGCGGTGGTCGACCCCGAGGGCGAGCCCGCCCCCGGCGTGGTCTCGGTGGGCGCCACCAACTGGAACGGCGGCCTGTCCGCGACCCGCCACCTGCTGGAGCTGGGCCACCGCAGGATCGGCATGATCAGCGGCCTGTCCGACATGCTCTGCAGCCAGGCCAGGATCGACGGCTATCGCGCCGCGCTGGAGACGGCCGGGCTGCCCGTGGCGCCCGAGCTGATCAGGCGCGGCACGTTCCTGGTCGACTCCGGCTTCGACCAGGCCCACGCCCTGCTCGACCTCGACGACCCGCCCACGGCCATCTTCGCGCACAGCGACCTGATGGCGTTCGGCGTCTTCGAGGCGGCCAGGCAGCGCGGGCTGCGCGTCCCCGAGGACCTGAGCGTGGTGGGCTTCGACGACCTGCCACTGGCCAAGTCGGCCTGGCCGCCGCTGACGACGGTACGCCAACCGCTGCAGGAGATGGCGGCCCTGGCCACCCGTACGGTGCTGGCCATGGGCCACGGTGACGTGCCGGAGACGAAACGGGTGGAGCTGGCCACGGAGCTGATCGTCCGGGAGAGCACGGCCGCGTACGGGTGAACCCCGGGGTTCACCCGTCCCTGAGCGGCATCCTGAAGACGAACCGGGCGCCGCGTTCGGAGTCCTCGACGGTCAGCGTGCCGCCGTGGGCCGTGGCGATCTCGCGGGCGATGGGCAGGCCGAGCCCGCTGCCACCGGCGTCGCGGTTGCGCGCGGCGTCCAGGCGGGCGAACCGTTCGAAGATGACCTCGCGCTGCTCGGGCGCGATGCCCTCGCCGTCGTCGAGGACCTCCAGCACGGCCTGCCCGTCCTCCTCCCGCACCGTCACGGTGATCTGGCTCTCGGCGTGCCGGTCGGCGTTGTCCATGAGGTTCGTCAGCAGGCGGGCCAGCTGCAGGCGGTCACCCGTGACGACCACGTCCCGCCGCACGTCGGTGACGACCCGCTTCGAACGCCGCCGCATGACCTCGGCGGCGACCGACTCGGCCAGGTCCACGGGCTCACGGCGGCTCGGGGCGCCCGCGTCCAGCCTGGTCAGCACGAGCAGGTCGGAGACGATCCCCTGCAACCGGTCCAGGCTGGCGAGCACCTCGTCGCTCGTCTCCATCCAGTCGGTCTCCTCGGGGTAGAGCCGGGCCTCCTCGATCTGGGCGCGCATGGCGGTGATCGGGCTGCGCAGGTCGTGCGAGGCGTCGGCGGCGAACCTGCGCTGCCGTTCCATCGCGAGCTCCTTCTCCCGCATCGCCGTCTCCAGCCGCTCCAGGGTGCGGTTGGCGGTCTCGGCCAGGGCCGCGATCTCGTCGTCGCTCTGCGGCACGGGCACGCGCATCCCGCCGCCGAACGCGGTGAGCTCGGCCAGCCGCTTCGTGATGGCGCTGACGGGGGCGAGCGTCCTGGTCGTCGCGCGCCACACCACGAACCAGGTCAGCGCGACCAGCGCCGCCGCGAGAGCGACCTGCGAGAGGATCACCTGGGGTCCGACGTACCAGGGCATCGCCGGCTCGAAGGCGTAGATGATCCACTCACCGTCCGGCTGGTACGCGGTCACGGCGACCACGAGTTTGCACTCGCCGGGGAATCCGCTCAGCCCGCAGAGCTCGGCGACGGCGTTGGCCTGGCCGTCACGGGGGATCGCCGTCGTCTGCCTGGGCAGCCCGACCAGGTTGAGCGTCGAGGTGACAGGGCGCCCCGACGGGTCGATGACCTGGACGCCGTCGAGCCCGGCGTTCTCCAGAACCTGGGGCAGGCGGTCCTCCTTGATCTTGAGCAGCACGGACACGGCCCTGCCCGACATCTCCTGCGCCTGGATGTCGGCGAGCTCGTCGCGGATGCCGTGCAGCACGAATGCGCTGACGACGATGATCAGCAGCAGCATCGCGCTGCCGGCGAACATCGCCAGCCGCACCCGCAACGACCGGCCCAGCCATGCCCTCACGCGCCTTCCCCCGGCCATCAGAACATCACAGGCCTGACCTTCACCGCCAATCCAGGGAGATTCCTCGACAAAAGCGCACCTGCCGGAGCGCCCGGCTCAGCGGCGGCGGGCTCGCGAGGCGGTGGCGTGGGCGCGGTTGGCGCACCGGGTCGAGCAGAACTGCCGGCGGCCCGGGCGGCTGCGGTCGACGAAGGCGTCCTGGCAGGGCTGGGCGGCGCACAGTCGCAGGCGCTCCCAGCCGCCCGAGGCGGCGAGGTCGAGCAGCTCCGCCACCGCGCGGACGGCCAGCCGCTCCGCCATGGAGGCGCCGCCGGGCGCGGTGAGCCGGGCGCGCGGTGTGCCGCCGGAGTCGGCGACCGTCACCCGGACCGGCAGCTCACCCGCCCACCGTGCCAGGGCGGGCGTGCGCTCGGGCGGGTCGCATGCCAGCACGGCGCGCAGGCGGGCGCGCACCGATCTCACCGCGTCGAGGTCTGCCCCGGCCTCGTCATGCTCGCCCAGCTCAGCGCAGAAGCGACGCAGCGCCGCCACGTCCGGCAGCCGCTCGGGATCGTCCAGATAGGTGTCCCAGGTGTTGGCCAGGTCGATCGCCACCACACCCGTCTCGGCGAACTGGCGCATCCGCGTCCCCCTTGCTACCGTCACGACTATGACCATAGTAACTCCTGACAGAAGATCGACGATCCTCGACGCCCCCTCCAACCTCGGCCTGCGCCCGCCCGCGGCCGGCGCCGTCCCCGGCTGCTACAAGGCCCCCTGGGCCCTGCGTGACGCCGGGCTGGTCGAACGGATCGGCGCCATCGACGCGGGCGCCCTCGTCCCGCCCCGCTACGTCGCCACGTGGCGGCCGGGCGACGGCGTGCGCAACGGCCCCGCCATCGCCGCCTACACCCGCGGGCTCGCCGGCCGCGTGAGCGCGATCAGGGCGTCGGGCGGATTCCCCATCCTGCTCGGCGGTGACTGCTCGATCCTGCTCGGCCCTGCCCTGGCCCTGCGCAGGAGCGGCCGGTACGGGCTGGCGTACCTCGACGCGCACGCCGACTTCCGGCACCTCGGCAACTCCCCGCACGTCGGCTCGGCGGCCGGGGAGGACCTGGCCCTGGCGACCGGCCGCGGCGACGGCTACCTGACGGACATCGACGGGCTGAGCCCCTACGTCAGGGACGAGGACGTGATCGTGCTCGGCGTCCGCGACGAGGAGGATCTGCGGGACATCGAAGGCAGCGGCATCGCATACGTCCCCGGCGCCGACATCTCCCTGGACGCCGCCGGGAAGGTCCTCGTCCGCGACGAGCTCGACGGTTTCTGGATCCACCTCGACGTGGACGTGCTCGACCCGTCGATCCTGCCCGCCGTCGACTCGCCCACCCCCGGAGGGCTCGACGCCGGCCGGCTCACCGAACTGCTGCGCGGCCTGCTCGCGCTGCCGGGCGCGGCCGGTCTGGAGGTCACGATCCTCGACCCCGACCTGGACGAGGACGGCGGCCAGGCGGCGCTGCTCGCCGACATCCTCGTCGCGGCGCTGGCCTAGCCGATCACGTATGGGCTCGTGCTGGTGTGGCCGGCGCCGTTCGTGGCCGTGACGGAGGTCCACGAACCCTGGGGAACGTACGGGGCCCACGCCGACTCCAGCCGGCCGCCGGAGTGCCACTCCTGCCGGACCACCGTGCCCTCCGGGCCGAAGCGCAGGGAGCCGCCCCGCAGGTTGTGGCCCTGGACCAGGATGCCGGCCCGTCCGTTCCTGTCCTGCCGCACGGCGTGGACGATGACGGGCTGCCGCCAGCCCTTCGCGATGTCGTCGGCCAGCGAGGGCGTGTCGTAGCGGGCCTGGCAGGTGAAGAACGGATCCCACCCGTACGAGATGATCTTCGTGGCGTGCGGGCCCGAGGCCATGATCTGCTGGTCGAGCCGGCTCTTCGTGGTCCGCCCGCGCAGCGGCAGCGGATCGACCCGCCCGCACTCGCCGGCGGCCGGGGTGGGCTCGAAGCCTTCGACGTTCACCCACAGCTCCACCCCGTCGGGCACCTCGCCGGCGGCCGCCTCGACGTAGTCGCGCGTGGCGCCGTGGTAGGCCTGGGCGTTGCTGACCTCGCCCACCACGGGCACCAGCCGCGGCACGACCGTGGCGCCCTCCTCGTGCGGGCCGTGGACCGGTACCTTGCCCGTGCCGCGCCCGTCCTGGACGGCGATGGCCATGGGCGCGCCGGCCCGCGTCGCCGCGATGTCCTCCACGCCGTCGCCCGCCTGCTCGGGCGGGAACCCGCGCCCGCGGCGGGCGTCGATGTACGGGCTGACCAGGATCGGCTTGCCCGGCAGGGCGCCGGCGACGACGGCGTGCTGGGCCGTGTAGAGCTCGATGATCGGGTCCTTCGGCGCGCGGTCCCGCATGGCCAGCTCGAACGACTGGTAGACCCCGCCGAAGGCGCCGGACGCCCCGAAGCGCGCCCGGTAGTCGGCGAGCACCCGAGCGGTGAAGGCGTTCAGCGCGCCGGTGTGGTCGTGGTCGGGCTCCCACGGCTTGTCCTCCCGCTGCGCGGCCGCCGGCAGCCCGGGGAAGACCCTCATGCCGTACGCCGCCGCCTCGGCCATCAGGTTGCCCAGCCCGTCGCCGTCCGTGGCGACGAGCACGAGGTCGTGCACGGGTTCGCGGCAGTCATCGGCCAGCGACAGCCGGTAGAAGACGCGGCCCTCGCTCTCGATCCGCCGTTCGAGCCCTGGGCAGCGCAGCATGCCCTTCCCGAACTCCTCGCTGGTCGTGTACGTGTAGACCTGCCTGATCCGCTTGCCCGGCACCTGCGCGCACGGGCGGCCGTCGACGCGGCAGGCGGCGAACCCGGGGTCCTCGCGGGCGTTGAAGCGCGGGCCGAACGTGATGAGCGTGTCGCCGCCGATGGTGTGGATCGCCTCCACCATGCGCTGGGTGACGCAGCGGTCGGCCCGCGGCATGACCCAGTAGCCGGTGATCGCGTAGGGGGCGGTGACCCGGGTGTCGCGCGGCGGGCACCCTTCGGGCTCGGAGGCTCCGGGCACGAACGCGCCCACGACGAGAGCCACCGCGACGATCGACCAGAGGATCCGGTGCACCCACGCCCCTTCCACGCCTGCCCCCACAGCCTACGCACCGGCGCCGGAGCCGGTGCGTGCCCGCGGAAGACCGATCGCCGAGAATGGCAGCAAGGGGGTGCGGAATCGTGCACATCGATCTCACCGGGAAGACCGCGCTGGTCACCGGGTCGACGCAGGGAATCGGGGCGGCCATCGCCGCCGTGCTGGCGCGGGCGGGCGCCCGGGTCGGGATCAACGGCCGGGGCGAGGGCTCGGTCGCCAAGGTCGTCAAGCGGATGGAGGGCGACCTGGTCGCGGCGCCGGGCGACGTGTCCAAGGACGACGGGTGCGAGCGGGTGCTGAGCGTGCTGCCGCAGGTCGACATCCTGGTCAACAACCTGGGCATCTTCGGCGCGCAGCCGGCGCTGCTGGCCGTGTCCAGGGGGTTCGCCAAGGAGCCGGCGGGCAGCGGGGTCACCGTCAACTCCGTGATCGCGGGGCCGACGCACACCGAGGGCGTGGAGGACTTCGTCTACCAGCTGGTGAGCAGGGAGCTGCCGTGGGACGAGGCGCAACGGGTGTTCATGCTGCGGCACCGGCCGCAGTCGCTGCTGCAGCGCCTGATCGAGCCCGAGGAGATCGCCAACATGGTGGCCTATCTCAGCTCGCCGCTCGCCTCGGCCACGACGGGCGCGGCGGTGCGGGTGGACGGCGGCTACGTGGACTCCATCCTCCCTTAGGCGGTGGACGGGCCGGGCGTGCCAGGATCGCCCGTATGGCTTTCGCTTCCAGAAGTTCCGCCGGGCCGTCGGACATCCCGGCTCCCACGCAGCCGTCGTGGATCCGTCCTGTCTCCGAGGGCGCGGAGCGGGCGGCGCCCAACGACTACGACAGCTTCGCCGAGGCGTACTCGGCCGAGAACGAGACCAGCCTGCTCAACGCCTACTACGAGCGGCCCGCGATGCTCGACCTGGCCGGTGACGTGGCCGGCCGGCGGATCCTCGACGCCGGTTGCGGCTCCGGCCCGCTGTCCGCGGCGCTGCGCGACCGGGGCGCCGTCGTGACGGGCTTCGACTCCAGCGCCAAGATGCTGGAGCTGGCCCGCCGGCGGCTCGGCGACGATGCGGACCTGCACCTGGCCGACCTGGGCGAGCCGCTGCCGTTCCCCGACGCCGCGTTCGACGATGTGGCCGCGTCCCTGGTCCTGCACTACCTGGAGGACTGGACGGCGCCGCTGGCCGAGTTGCGGCGGGTGCTGGCGCCCGGCGGCCGGCTGATCGTGTCCGTCAATCACCCGTTCGTCGACTTCCTGGAGGCGGCCCGTTCCGGCGGCGGCTATTTCGGGATCCGCGAGGCTCGTGAGGAATGGACCCTCGGCGGGCACACCGCGTTGATGCGCTTCTATGGCCGGCCGCTGCACGCGATGACCGACGCCTTCACCGCGGCGGGCTTCCGGATCGCGGTCATGAGCGAGCCACCCCCCGCGCCGGGCGCCCGCGAGCTCTTCCCCGACGTATTCGCGGACAAGCCCTCGGACTCCTTCGTGTGTTTCCTGTTCTTCGTCCTTGAGTCCGCCTGATGCCGTGAAAGGCCACGTCCTCGCCGTGCGGCGGAGGCCGGCGGTCAGCGCCGGTCCAGGCCGGACAGCTGCCAGGCCAGCCGGCGCCGCACGGCGGGCAGCCGGCCCGCCAGCCGCAACACGAGGTTGCGCAGCGGCCGCCTGGCCGCGCTCATGGTGGCCAGCCTCGTCAGGCGGCTCGCCAGCCCCACCACCTTCTCGGCGACGGGGCGGCGGGCCGCGGCGTAGCCGTCGAGCAGGTCGGGCGAGCCGCCTCCGAGCACTTCCGACAGCGTCTCGCCCAGCATGACGGCGTCCTCGATGCCGAGGTTCATGCCCTGCCCGCCGGCGGGCGAGTGCACGTGCGCGGCGTCGCCGGCCAGCAGCACCCGCCCCTTCCTGTACGTCTGCGCGATGCGGTGGTGGACGCGGAAGCGCGATCCCCACACCACCTCCTCCACCACGGCGGGCACGGCCTCGGGCCCGCGCGCGGCGAGCAGCCGCTGCACGAACTCCACGCTGGGCTCGTGCGGCGCCCCGTCCACGGTGGCCACGATCCGGTGCAGCCCGTCGGGCAGCGGCGCGACCACCACGAGGCCTTCGGGCGAGAAGTACAGGATGACGTCGTCGGGCGGCACGCCGCCGCTCAGCCGCACGTCGGCGAGGGTGAATGACTCGGCGTAGGTGCCGCCGCCGAAGGCGATGCCCGACTGCTCGCGTACGAGGCTGTGCATGCCGTCGGCGCCCACCAGGTAGGCGGCCCGCACCGAGCGCCCGTCGTCGAGCGCGGCGGTGACACCGCCGGCGTCCTGTGCGAACGAGGTCACCCGCACGGGCCGCAGCACCTCGCCGCCCAGCTCCTTCAGCCGGGCCAGCAGGTACGCCTCCGTGTCCGCCTGGGAGATCATCAGCGTGTACGGGTAAGGCGTGGGCAGCCCGTCGAAGGGCACCGGCACCAGCAGCCGGTCGCGGTCGCGGATGGTGAAGCGGGGCGTGTGCACCCCGCGCTCGACGAGCGCCGGCGTGACGCCGTACGGCTCCAGCAGCTCCAGCGTGCGGGAGTGCACGACGGCGGCCCTGGAGGTGTTGGCGCCTTCGGCCTGCCCGTCGACGACCACCACGTCGTGGCCGAGCCGGGTCAGGACGACGGCGGTGGCCAGCCCCACCGGGCCGGCGCCGACGACGAGCACCTCTGTGTCGATCATTTCTCCTCCTCAGGAGAGCCAACGTTCGTAGGCCAACACATGTTGACATTAAGGAAGGCCGGCACGCTTGTCAACAATTGTTGGCCTACAGTTGTTGGCATGAGGAGATCATCCAGCGAGACGAAGGCGATCGTCCTGGCCGCGGCCCGCGAGCGGTTCGCCGCCGACGGCTACGAGCGGGCCACGATCAGGGCCATCGCCGCCGACGCGGGCGTCGACCCGGGCCAGGTCATGCGCTGCTTCGGCAGCAAGGACCGGTTGTTCGCGGCGGCGTGCGCCATCGACCTGAACCTGCCCGACCTGCTCGGCACGCCCTCCGGCGAGGTCGCCACCGCGCTCGTACGCCACTTCCTGGAGCGCTGGGAGTCCGACGAGACCCTGCAGATCCTGCTGCGCACGGGCGTCACGAACGCGGCGGCGGCCGAGCGCATGCGCACCGTCTTCGTCGCACAACTCGTTCCCGTCGCGGCCGCTCTGACCGGCGACCCGGGGGGCGCTCCTGTCCGGGCCGGACTCGTCTCCGCGCAGATACTCGGAATGGCCCTATGTCGTTATGTTCTGGCCATCCCTCCCATGGTCGCGCTGACCAGGGAAGAAGTCGTCGAGGCGATAGGCCCGGCCGTTCACCGCTATCTCGGACTCGAATCGTGACGCCCAACAGCCCCACCATTAACTGTGTTAGCAACTGCCCTCTTTGCACACACAACCGGATCATGTTAGATGGAGAGCAAAGGAACTGATCATGCGCCGGCAGAGAGGACCGGGCACCGTGACGCTGATACTCGATGGCGTCTTCGTGCGGCGGCGCGGGGAGACCTGGCTCGACGACATTCACCTGGAATTACCGAATGGAATGACCACCCTCGTCGGCCCCATGACCGCGGGAAAGACGACATTAATGCGCGTCGCAGCCGGTTTGCTGCCGCCCGACTCCGGCCGGGTGGTGGTCGGCGGAAAGGACGTGACCGGCATTTCCGTGCGCAAACGCTCGGTCGCCTTCGTCTATCAGCAATTCATCAACTACCCGTCCCTGACCGTCTACGAGAACATCGCCTCGCCGCTCCGCCTCGACCCGAAGTTCCGCCGCGACGGGATCGACCGGCGGGTCCGCGAGGTGGCCGAGCTCATGGGCATCGCGGGGCTGCTCGACCGCCGGCCCTCCGAGCTGTCGGGCGGCCAGCAGCAGCGCACCGCCATCGCCCGCGCCCTGGCCCGCCCCGTCGACGTGCTGCTGCTCGACGAGCCCCTGGCCAACCTGGACTTCAAGCTGCGCGAACAACTCCGCGCAGACCTGAAGACCATGTTCGCGGACTCCCCCGGCGTCGTCCTCTACGCCACCGCCGACCCGAACGAGGCGCTCACGTTCGCCGCGCCGACCGTGGTCCTGGGCGAGGGCAAAGTCCGGCACACCGGCGAGGTGGCCGAGATGTACGCCCACCCGCCCACGCTGGACGTGGCGGCCACGCTCAGCGACCCGCCGCTCAACCTGCTGCCCGGCGTCGTACGCGACGGCCGCATCGAATGCCTCGGCACGTCGTTCCCCGCGCCCCGCGCCCACGCCGACGGCCACCGGGTCATGCTCGGCGTGCGCCCCCACCAGGTCAGCCTCACCCCCAACGGCGAAGCCGCGCTCGAACTGCCCGCCGAGATCCGGCTCGCCGAGGTCACCGGCAGCGCGACGTTCCTGCACCTGCTGCTCCGAGGCGGCCTCCACCTGGTCGCCCACCTGGAGGGCACCCAGCTCTTCACGCCGGGCGAGTCCACGGTCGCCTACGTGGACCCGGCGCACGTCTTCGTCTTCGACGAGTCAGGAGGGCGCCTGCTCGCCACCAGCGCCGCGGAGGTCGACCTGCATGGCTGACATCCGCCTCGAAGGCGTGGGACACAGCTACGACGGCGGCCGCACGTGGGCGCTCAAGCCGATGACCTGGACGTGGCAGAGCTCCCGGGCGTACGCGCTGCTGGGGCCGAGCGGCTGCGGCAAGACCACGCTGCTGAACATCATCTCCGGCCTGATCACGCCCACGGCGGGGCGGATCTGGTTCGGCGACCGCGAGGTCACCGGCGTGCCGACGGCGGGCCGCAACATCGCGCAGGTCTTCCAGTTCCCGGTCCTGTACGAGGAGATGTCGGTCTACGACAACCTCGCCTTCCCCCTCCGCAACCGGAAATTTCCCAAGAAAGAGGTGGACCAGCGCGTCCGCCAGGTCTCCCAGCTCCTCGGCCTCGACCAGGTCCTGCGCCGCAGGTCGCGCCGGCTCGACCCGGGCCGCCAGCAGATCGTCAGCCTGGGCCGCGGCCTGGTGCGCCCCCAGGTGGCGGCGGTCCTGCTGGACGAGCCGCTGACCGTGGTCGACCCGGCGCTCAAGTGGACGTTGCGCAGCAAGCTCAAGGAGATCCACCGCGACACCGGCCACACGCTGATCTACGTCACGCACGACCAGACGGAGGCGCTGACCTTCGCCGACGAGGTCGTGGTGCTCAACGACGGGGCGATCGTCCAGGCCGGCCCGCCGGCCGAGCTGTTCCTGTCGCCGGCGCACGAGTTCGTGGGGCACTTCATCGGCTCGCCCGGCATGAACATGGTGCCCGCCGAGATCGACGGCGGCGTCGTACGCGTCGGCGCCACCGACGTGGGCGCCGCGCCCGACGGGCTGCCGCCGGGACCGGTCAGGATCGGGGTGCGGCCCGAGTTCGTCCGGATCGCCGGGCCTGACGCCGCACCCGGCGCGTCCGCCACGGTCACCGGGACCGACCGCATGGGCGCGTACGACCTCGTGCACACCCGGGTCGGCGAGCACCCGGTGATCGTCAAGACCGAGGCGGGCTCCGCCTGCGAGCCGGGCGCGGCCGTGTTCCTCCACTTCCCCGCGGAGCGGACGTTCCTGTTCCGCGACGAGGTCAGGTGCGGCTCCCTCGCGCCGCTGAACGGAAGGGGGCCGGCATGACCGACCAGACCACCGTCGCGCCGAACCCGGCCGGCCCCGCCGAACCCGCGCCCCCTCCGGCCGAGGAGGCGAGGGACGCCCGGGTGGACCCGAGGCCCAAGAACAACCGCGCGTGGTGGCTGGTCCTGCCGGTGGTCGTGTCCGTGGCGTTCACGGCGGTGATCCCGCTGATGACCGTGGTCAACTATTCCGTGCAGGACGTCTTCAGCCCGAGCGAGCGCATCTTCGTCGGCCTGGAGTGGTTCCGCGAGATCGCCCGTGACCCGGAGGTGCGCGGCGCGTTCGTGCGCACGCTGCTGTTCTCGGCGCAGGTGCTGCTCATCGAGATCCCGCTCGGGGTGGCCATCGCCGTGGCGATGCCGCGCCGCGGCGTGTCGGTGTCGGTGGCGCTGGTGCTGGTCGCGCTGCCGCTGCTCATCCCGTGGAACGTGGTGGGCACGATCTGGCAGATCTTCGCCCGCGGCGACATCGGGCTGGGCGGCTGGGCGATCAACAACGTGCTCGGCGTCAACTTCAACTACACGCTCGACTCCACCGACGCCTGGCTCACCGTGCTGGTCATGGACGTGTGGCACTGGACGCCGCTGGTGGCGCTGCTGGCGTACGCGGGGCTGCGCTCGATCCCCCAGCCGTATTTCCAGGCCGCGCAGATCGACGGGGCCTCGGCGTGGGCGACCTTCCGGCACATCCAGCTGCCCAGGCTGCGCGGGGTGCTGACGATCGCGATCCTGCTCAGGTTCATGGACAGCTTCATGATCTACACCGAGCCGTTCGTGGTGACGGGCGGCGGCCCGGGGAACGCGACGTCGTTCCTGAGCATCCTGCTGTCGAAGATCGCGGTCGGCCAGTTCGACCTGGGCCCGGCGGGCGCGTTCTCGCTGCTCTACTTCCTGTTCGTGCAGATCCTCTGTTACGTCTTCTTCACCGTGCTGACCAGGTCGGGAAGGTGAACCGATGAGACGGCTCCCGTGGGCGCGCACGGTCTTCTGGCTCTACGTGGCCACGCTCATGTTGCCGATCCTGTGGATGTTCGGCATGTCGATCCGGCCGAACGAGGACATCCTCGGCAGTTTCTCGCTCATCCCCGAACGGGTGACGTTCGACAACTACGCCACGTTCTTCGGGGAGACGTCGTGGTATTCGAGTTACCTCAACTCCATCATCTACACCTCGCTCAACGCCGTGATGTCGCTCATCGTGGCGTTGCCCGCGGCCTATGCCTTCTCGCGTTTCCGGTTCGCCGGTGACAAACACCTGTTCTTCTGGCTGCTGACGAACCGGATGGCGCCGCCGGCGGTGTTCCTGCTCCCGTTCTTCCAGATCTACCAGAGCGTCGGCCTCTTCGACACGCACCTCGGCGTGGCCATCGCTCACATGCTCTTCAACGTGCCGCTCGCCGTCTGGATTCTCGAGGGTTTCATGTCGGGAATTCCCCGGGAGATCGACGAGACCGCCGCGATCGACGGCTATTCGCTGCCGCGCTTCTTCGTCCGGATATTCCTGCCGATGATCCGCTCGGCCATCGGCGTCACCGCGTTCTTCTGCTTCATGTTCAGCTGGGTCGAACTCCTGATCGCCAGGACCATCACCTCGGTGAACGCCAAGCCCATCGCCGCGACGATGACGCGGACGGTGAGCGCGGCGGGCGTCGACTGGGGCCTGCTGGCGACCGCTGGAGTGCTGACGATCGTGCCGGGCGCGATCGTCATCTGGTTCGTCCGCAACTACATCGCCAAGGGCTTCGCCATGGGGAGGGTGTAGCCGTGCTCGACTGGATGGTCTGGACCGTCCCCACGGCCCTGGTCTTCGCCGGCCTCGCCGTGCTGCTGATCGCCATGACGGTCTGGGGCCGCATCTCGCCTCCCGTGGTCAGGCGGGGCTTCCTGCGCATCGAGACCGATCGGGGCGACCGGCTCTACATCGGCCTGATCAGCGCCGCCGTCGTGCTGGCGGGCTGGATCGCAATCACCGACCTGTCCATGTGGCTCGCGCTCGGCTGCGCGCTGCTCGTGGCGGTCGCGATCGGCATATGGGGCTAACGGAAAGGGAGTCAGACGATGAGGCGACGGACGACGAGGTCCGCGACCATGGGAGCGGCGGCGCTCATCCTGGTGGTGGCCGGCTGCACGCAGGGCGCGGACAAGCCCACGAGCGACTTCAAGGAGGCCGACGGCCGGGCCGCCGCCCAGCGGTGGGTGTCGGAGGAGTTCACCCCGAGCACGCTGAGCAAGGACGAGCAGCTCGCCGAGATGGAGTGGTTCATGAAGGCCGCGGCCCCGTACCGGGGCATGCAGATCAACGTGGTCTCCGAGACGATCACCACGCACGAGTACGAGTCGCGCCAGCTCGCCAAGGCGTTCACCGAGATCACCGGGATCAAGATCAAGCACGATCTGATCCAGGAGGGTGACGTCATCGAGAAGCTGCAGACCCAGATCCAGGGCGACCAGAACATCTACGACGCCTACGTCAACGACTCCGACCTCATCGGCACCCACTCGCGCGGCGACTACGTGCTCCCGCTGTCGGACTACATGGCCGGCGAGGGCAAGAACGTCACCTCGCCCACTCTCGACCTCGACGACTTCATCGGCATCAGCTTCACCACCGGCCCGGACAAGAAGATCTACCAGCTGCCCGACCAGCAGTTCGCCAACCTCTACTGGTTCCGCTACGACTGGTTCACCGACCCCGACATCAAGAAGCAGTTCAAGGACGCCTACGGCTACGACCTCGGCGTTCCGGTCAACTGGGCGGCCTACGAGGACATCGCCGACTTCTTCACCAACAAGGTCAACGGCGACGGCACCATCGACGGCAAGAAGGTCTACGGCCACATGGACTACGGCCGCAAGGACCCGTCGCTGGGCTGGCGCTTCACCGACTCGTGGTTGTCGATGGCGGGCAACGGCGACCCCGGCATCCCCAACGGCCTGCCGGTGGACGACTGGGGCATCAGGGTCGAGAACTGCCGCCCGGTCGGCTCGTCCGTCACGCGCGGCGGCGACACCAACGGGCCCGCGGCGGTCTACTCGCTCACCAAGTACGTCGACTGGCTCAAGAAGTACGCCCCCAAGGAAGCGGCGGGCATGAACTTCAGCGAGGCGGGCCCGGTCCCCGCCCAGGGCCACATCGCCCAGCAGATCTTCTGGTACACCTCGTTCACCGCCGACATGACCAAGCCCGGGCTGTCCGTGGTCAACGAGGACGGCACGCCCAGGTGGCGCATCGCGCCGAGCCCGCACGGGGCGTACTGGAAGGAGGGCAACAAGCTCGGCTACCAGGACGCGGGCTCGTGGACGCTGCTGAAGAGCACGCCGGAGGAGCGCAGGGCCGCCGCCTGGCTGTACGCGCAGTTCGTCACGTCGAAGACCGTGTCGCTGAAGAAGTCGATCGTCGGGCTGACGTTCATCCGCGACTCCGACATCAGGAGCGACTACTTCGCCGAGAACTCCAAGAAGTACGGCGGGCTCATCGAGTTCTACGGCTCGCCGGCCCGCAAGCAGTGGACCCCGACCGGCACCAACGTGCCCGACTACCCCAAGCTGGCCCAGCTGTGGTGGCAGAACGTGGCCACGGCCGTGACCGGCGAGACCACGCCGCAGCAGTCGATGGACAACCTGGCCAAGCAGCAGGACGACATCCTGTCCCGGCTGGAGCGGCTCTCGCGCGAGCGGGAGGGCTACGGCGGCCAGTGCGCGCCGAAGCTCAACCCCGAGCGTGACGCCCAGTACTGGTACGACCAGCCCGGCGCCCCGGCGCCGAAGCTGACCGACGAGCGCGGCAAGCCCGAGACGCTCGACTACGACAAGCTCATCGCCACCTGGAAGAAGTCCGACTAGCACCGCACGTGGCAGGAGCGCCGCCGCCCGTGGCAGGCCGGGCGGCGGCCGTCCGTCAGCCCGCCAACCGGCGGGCCAGCCAGTCGAAGGCCCGCTCCTGCATGGGCACGTCGAAGCTGTGCGGCACGTCGGCGAACACCGCCTCGTACGCTTCCTGGGCGTCGCGGTAACGTTCGCCGATCGTGGCGTGGGCGCGCCGCATCCCCGGCTCGGGGAACAGGTCGTCGCGCAGGGCGTACTGGACCATGAGGGGTCCGGGTGCGCGGGCGGCCACCAGGTCGGGCCAGTCGCCCAGGCGGGGCAGGCCCGGCGGGTAGAACATCCAGGTGTGCCTGGCGACGTGCCCGCCGAGCATGTCGCGGTAGGAGGACATCATCGCGGCGACGACGACCGCGCGCACCTGCGGGTCGAAGGCGCCGAGCAGCCCGGCGCGCAGCCCGCCGCCCGACAGTCCCGCGCACCCGACCGGCCCTACGTCCGGCCGGGAACGCAGGTACGCCGCCGCGGCCAGGTCCTCGCCCGCGACCACGCCCGCGAACGACGTGCCGAGCATCGCGCAGTGTTTGGCCACGACGTGCTCGTGCGCGACGGCGGCCCGGTCGTAGCGGTCGGCCTCGCTCTCCGGGCCGTCCCCGGTCTCCAGCGGGAAGCGGCGGCTGCCCCAGACGAACACGTCGTGCGCGAGCACCGCGAAGCCCCGGCGGGCCAGCTCGTTGGCGAACGCGCGCCCGCCGTACAGGTCCTGCCGCACCCTGCTCACCTCGGGCGACGGCCCTTCGGGACCGTCGGCGATCTTCTCCTTGCCGGCCCATTTCATCCCGGCGTGGCAGTGCAGCGCCACCACCCCGGGCAGCGGCCCGTCCGCGTCGCGCGGGCGCAGCAGGAACGCGCGGGTGCGCGGCCCGAACCCCACCGACCAGGACAGTTCCTCGCCCGCCAGTTCGCCGTCGGTCCACGTGCGCTCGACCCGCACGTCGCGGGCGGTGAGGTCGAGCACCCCCATCGCCGCACGGGCCGCCGCGCGCAGCTCGGGCCCTCCGAGCACGGGGTAGAGCCCGCGCTGCGCCGCGGCGATCTCCGCCAGCTCAGCGAACACGCGTGCCGTCGTCCTCCAGGACCACGGGGGCCCCGGTGCGGGCGGACATGGTGGCCGCGACGCCCGTCAGCACGCTGCGGATGCCGTCGCGGTAGCCGGCCTGCCTGGCCAGCGGGTCGTCGCCGGGGCCACGGAAGACGTCGTCGAGCAGGAGGCGGTCACCACCGCCGTGCCCGCCGGCCCCGGTCTCGATCGGCACCTCCTCAGGCCGGCTCCAGTGGCGGCGCAGCGTGAGCCGCTCCCACGCCCCCGACGCGTGCTCCTTGGAGGCGGCGCTCGGGTCGATGGCGGCGTGCGGCGGCGTCCACTCCCGCTCGACGACGTCCAGCTCCAGCCGCCCCTCCGTGCCGTTGAAGGCCACGCGGTAGCCCTCCCAGGGTGCGTGGGCGTGCAGCGAGTACGTCATGATCGCGCGGTTGGTGTAGCGCACCAGCACGGACATGTTGTCGTCGATGGTGACGCCCTCGCCGAAGACGTCCTGGTCGCGGACGTAGCCGTCCTCGTGCTCGGCCTCGAGGTAGAGGCGCTTGAGGCGCGGGTCGGCGGAGATGTCCAGGATGAACGGGTCGCTGCCGAGGCCGGGCGCGCCCTGCCCGCGTTCGGGACGCGGGTCGAGCCCGCGCTTCCTGGCGTTCTCGGCGCCGTAGAAGCGCAGGTCGGTCTGGGCGAAGACGAGCGCCGGGGCCGCCCCCAGCCACCAGTTGACCAGGTCGAAGTGGTGGGTGGACTTGTGCACGAGCAGGCCGCCCGAGCTGTCCCTGTCGCGGTGCCAGCGGCGGAAGTAGTCGGCGCCGTGGATGGTGTCGAGCGTCCACTCGAAGTGCACCGAGGTCACCTCGCCGATCGCGCCGTCCATGAGGATGCGGCGCACGGCGGAGTTGCGCGGCGAGTAGCGGTAGTTGAAGGTGACGATCAGCTTGCCGCTGCTGCGCTCGGCCGACGCCGCGATGGCCGCGCAACCCTCGGCGTCGACGGTGAGCGGCTTCTCGACGACGACGTCCTTGCCGGCGTCGAGCGCCGCGCACACGTAGCGGGCGTGCGCGGCGTCGACCGTGGTGACGATGACCGCGTCGGCGAGCTCGAGCACCTTGTCGAACTCGGCGGGCGTGAAACGCGGCACCTGGGCACCGATCCGCTCGGCGTAGTAGTCCATGCGCGTGCGGTTGGTGTCGCACAGGGCGACGATGGTGCCGGCGTCGCGCCACTCCCCGAGCAGCGCGTCGACGTACATCTGCGCGCGGTGCCCGAGCCCGACGAACGCGTACTTCATGTCTCTCCTCTGGTGCGAAGGATCAGCCCGCGATCGAGGCGTTGGCCTCGGTCAGGAACTTCTGTGCGGCGTCGTCGGGGGTCATCCTGCCGAAGAGGACCTCCTCCGAATACCGCGTCAGGATGTCTTCCATGGCGCTGGCGCCCTTGGGCGGCGCGGCCGGCGGGTCCGACAGCTCGCTCCTGACCTCGTCGATGAAGTCCAGCGTCTTGATGTCGGTGTCCGGCAGCTTGTCCTTGACCGCCGCCAGGACCTTGGAGCTGGCCGGCAGGCCGCGGTCGCTCAGGATGATCTCGCCCGCCTCGGGGTCGTTGATCATGAAGTCGATGAACTTGGCGGCCTCGGCCGGGTGCTCGGTCTTCGACGAGGCGGTGTAGAGCATCGCCGGCTGCAGGAACATGCCGCCGGTGGTGGCGCCCTCTGCCTTCGGCATCCGCAGCAGGCTGACGTCCTGGCCCGAGGCCTTGTTGATGGCGCCGAGCTGGTTGCTCCACCACATGCCCATCGCGCCGGTGTTGGTGCCGAGCAGCGACTGGTCCACGCTCTGGGCGCCGATCTCGACGCTCTTGGCGGCGTCGGGGGTGCCCTTGGACTTGATCAGGCTCTGCATGTTGGCCCACCACGCCTTGAGCGTGTCGGGCGAGATGCCGAGCTTGTTGCCCTGGTAGAACTCCTCGCCGCGCTGGGCGGCGAAGATCTGCAGGTAGCCGGGGTTGAAGCTCTGCTGCGTGCCGAAGACCTTGCCGCCGCTCTCGGCGGTGATCTTCGTCGCCAGGTCGACGTAGTCCTTCCAGGTCCACGTGGTGTCGTCGGGCAGCTTCTGCCCGTTCTTCTCGACCAGGTCCGGGTTGACGACCAGGCTGAAGGCGTTGACGCCGGTGGGGATGGCGTACTGCTTGCCGTCGAGGCTGCCGGTGGCCAGCACCTTGGCGTCGATGTCGGCGGTGTTGACCTTGCCGGCGAGGTCGGCCAGCGCGCCGCGCTCGGCATATTCGCGCAGGCCGCGGATCTCGATGGTGATGACGTCCGGCGCGTCGTTGCCCGCGACCTTGGTGGCCAGCGTCTCGTAGTAGCTGCCGAAGTCGGAGAACTCGCCCTCGATGTCGATGTTCGGGTTCTTCGCCTCGAACTTCTTGATCGCCTCTTCGGTCATCTTCTGCCGCGCGTCGCTGCCCCAGTAGGAGAAGCGCACCTTGACCTTGCCGTCGGCGCTCTCGCCGCCGCTGTCACTGCCGCAGGCCGCGGTGACCGCCAGCACGGCGGTGGCGAGCAGGGCCGCAGACCACATCTTCTTGCCAGAGCTCACGGCTCTACCTCCTAGGGGGTCTTCTGGGTTGGGGGGTGGAGGAGCTACTTCAGTCCCGTGGTGGCGACACCACGGATCAGGTACTTCTGCCCGGCCAGGAAGAAACCGAAGATCGGGCCGAGCGCGATGATCGACATGGCGAACATAGGGCCCCACGACGACTCTCCACTAGAGTCCAGGAACGTCCGCAACGCGACCGGGACGGTGAAGTTGTCCGGGTTGTTGAGATAGAGCAGCTGGCTGAGGAAGTCGTTCCACGTCCAGATGAAGGTGAAGATCGCGGTGGTGGCCAGGGCGGGCAGCGAGAGCGGCATGACGACCCTGATGAAGATGCGCCAGTAGCCCGCGCCGTCGATCTCGGCCGCCTCGTCCAGCTCCCTCGGCAGGGTGCGGATGAACTGCACCATGAGGAAGATGAAGAACGCGTCGGTGGCCAGCACCTTCGGCATGACCAGCGGCCAGATCGTGTTGATCAGGTCCAGCTCGGAGAACATGATGTACTGCGGCACGATCACCACGTGGTGCGGCAACATGATCGTGCCCAGCATGATCGTGAACCAGAGTTTCTTCAGCGGGAAGTTCAGCCGCGCGAAGGCGTAGGCGGCCAGCGAGCAGGCCACCAGGTTCGCCACCACCGACAGCGCGGTGATGACCGCGGAGTTCCACAGGTAGTAGCCGAAGGGGTGCTTCAGCGCGGTCCAGCCCTCGGTGTAGTTCTCCAGCGTGACCTCGTTCGGCAGCAGGCCGGGCTGCCGGAAGATGAGCTCCTCCGGCTTGAGCGAGCTGGAGACCATCCAGAGCAGCGGATAGAGCATGATCACGCCGAAGCCGATCAGCAGGAGGTGCTTGACCACCCGTCCGCCCTTGAGCGGGCGGAACAGAACCGGAAGCGGCCTACTTGGTGTCGCCATAGAAGACCCAATACTTGGAAGCGAGGAAGTTCACCCCGGTCAGCCCGGCGATGATGAGCAGCAGGACCCACGCCATCGCGGCCGCGTAGCCCATGTCGTAGTCCCTGAATCCGTTCAGGTAGAGGTAGAGCGTGTAGAACAGCGTCGAGTCGGCGGGGCCGCCGGTGCCGTTGCTCACGATGAACGACTGCGTGAACGACTGGAACGACTTGATGATCTCGAGCACCAGGTTGAAGAAGATGATCGGCGTCAGCAGCGGCAGCGTGATCGCCCTGAACTGCCGCAGCGGGCCGGCGCCGTCGACGGCGGCGGCCTCGTAATAGCTGCTGGGGATCTGGCGCAGCCCGGCCAGGAAGATGATCATCGGGGCGCCGAACGTCCACACGTGCAGGATGATCAGCGTGCCGAGAGCGTAGTCGGGGTGGCCGACCCAGCCGGGGCCCTGGATGCCGAATGCCCCGAGCAGCGCGTTGACCAGGCCGTCGGCGCCGAAGACCTTGCGCCAGAGGATCGCGATCGCGACGCTGCCGCCGAGCAGCGAGGGCAGGTAGAAGATCGAGCGGTAGATCGCCAGGCCGCGCAGCCCCCGGTCGAGCACCAGGGCCAGCGCGAGTGCGAAGGCGAGTTGCAGCGGCACCGAGACGACCACGTAGATCGTGGTGACCTTCAGCGAGGAGATGTACCTCGGGTCCTCGGTGAACATCTTGACGTAGTTGTCGAAGCCGATCCACTTGGCCTCCTCCAGGAGGCTGTAGTCGGTGAACGACAGGTAGAGCGAGGCGAGGATCGGGCCGATCGTGATGACGAGCAGGCCGGCGAACCAGGGGGCCAGGAAGAGATAGGCGGCCCGCGCCTCGCGACGGGAGCGTTTCGTGGAGCGGTGTCCGCCACCACGCGCGGGTCCGGTCACCGCCTCCCGGGGCCTCACCGCCACCGAGTCAGCCATGACGGAACTCACTCCTCATCAAGAACCCTCCGGCGAGATTGGTATTGGATAGCGCTTTCCTATAGCTGGTGGGAAAGGAGCGTCAACCCTTTGCAGCCGTTACCTAGCCGTTACCGATATATCGTTGACGTGTTCGCCCTGCTCAGCGGGTTGGCCTCAACAGAAGTCAGATGAATTTGGCCCTCGTTTAGTACAACCGTTTGCAGCCCTCCGCTAACGCGGAGCAGCCGTGGAGTCCCTCACGACCAGCCGGGTCTCCAACGAGGTGGTGGCGCTCACCTCCTGGATGAGCAGATCGACCGCGAGCCGCCCCGCCGCGGCGGTGGGCATGGCGACCGTGGTGAGTTTGGGACGGTTGAGCCGTCCGGGCACGATATCGTCGATCCCCACGACGCTCACGTCCGCGGGCACGCTCAGCCCCAGATCGGCGAGGCCCTCGATGAGCCCGATCGCGACCAGGTCGTTGTAGGCCAGCACGCCGGTCACCCCGGCGTCGCGCACCCGGCCCGCGGCGGCGAAGCCGCCCCGCTCGGTGGGCGCGTTGGGGCCGACGACGGCGAGATCCACGCCCGGCACCTGCTCGGCGGCGGCGCGGATCTCCGCACTCGTCCACGAGCCGGCGGGACCGGACACCAGCGCCACCCGGCGGTGCCCGAGCCCGGCCAGATGCTCGACGGCCAGCCTGGCGCCGTGGCCGACGTCCATCAGCACGGTGGCGGCCCCCCGCAGCCGCCGGTTGATCACCACGAACGGCACCCGCTCGGCCAGCCGTTCCAGCGCCTTGTTGGACGAGCGCGGGCTGCACAACACCACGCCGTCCACCTGCTTGGAGAAGGCCTGCACCAGCTCCTCCTCGGCGGCCGGCTCCTCGTCGGTGTC
Source organism: Nonomuraea sp. KM88 (assembly GCF_052245635.1). Taxonomy (NCBI): domain Bacteria; kingdom Bacillati; phylum Actinomycetota; class Actinomycetes; order Streptosporangiales; family Streptosporangiaceae; genus Nonomuraea; species Nonomuraea sp. KM88. Next base: position 178,153 of record NZ_JBQQCC010000009.1, read on the forward strand.
GGCCACGAACAGGTGGTAGTCGCGCTGCCTGGCAGCCGCGTGGGCGGCCTTGATCAGCGGCGGGAAGAACGGGTTGGCGATGTCGGCCACGATCAGGCCGAGATTGTGGGTGCGCCCGGTCGTGAGCGCCCTGGCCGCCCGGTTGGGCCGGTATCCGAGCTCCTCGGCCACCGTCAGCACCCTCGTGCGGGTGGCGGCGTTCACCATGTGCGGCGCGGAGAACGTCCGCGACACGGTCGATACATGCACGCCGGAGGCCCGGGCCACATCACGAATCGTCACAGTCACAATCGCACACCCTAACGCAACCGCTTGCAGAGGCCATGGGGCAGATGAAAGCGCTTGCTGTACTATCCCGCACCCTGAGCAACCAGAAAACCCCAGCTAGACAGCTGGCCATGAAATCACCTCTTGACGCCCTGGCCTTCCTGACACAAAGGTTTAGTGCAACTGTTTGCAGTCTTGAAGGAGCCCCTCACGGTGAGCAGAGTCCTCGTCACCGGAAGCGCAGGACGCCTCGGCCGCAGCGTGGTCACAACGCTCGCGAAGGCCGGGCACGAGGTCGTCGGCGTGGACCGCGCCCCAGGAACCCCAGGTGAGGCCGCCGCCACCTTACCCGCCGACCTCACCGACACGGGAGAGGCGTTCGAGACGATCGCCCGATTCCGGCCGGAGACGGTGATCCATCTGGCCGCGATCGCCACCCCCTTCAGCCGCCCGGAGTCGGTGATCTACAAGATCAACACCCAGCTGGCGTTCAACGTCTGCGAGGCGTCCGTGGCGCTCGGCGTGGCCGGCGTGGTCGTGGCCAGCAGCCCCACCGTGCTCGGGTACGGCGCCCCCGGCGGCTGGGCGCCGGCGTACCTGCCGATCGACGAGGAACACCCCGTGCGGCCGTGGAACGCCTACAACCTGTCCAAGGTGGCGGCCGAGCAGACGATGAGGGCCTTCGCCGTCGCCGGGACGACCAGGATGGCCGCGGTCCGGCCGTGCTTCGTCATCCCGCCCGAGGAGTGGGCGGGCGCGCCGACCCAGTCGGGGCACACCGTCAAGGATCGGCTGGACCGGCCGGAGCTCGCCGGCGTCTCGCTGTTCAACTACATCGACTCCCGCGACGCCGCCGACATGATCGCCGTGCTCGCCCAGGCCCTGCCGGAGCTGCCGAACGGCGAGGTCTTCTTCGCCGGCGCCGCCGACGCGCTGGCCAGGAAGCCGCTGGCCGAGCTGCTCCCCCAGGTCGTGCCCGGCACCGAGCAGCTCGCGGCCGGGCTCACCGGCACCTCCCCCGCCTTCTCGACCACCAAGGCAGAGCGCCTGCTCGGCTGGCAGCCGAAGCGAAGCTGGCGCACCGAACTCAAGGACATCTGATGAATCTCAGCGGTGTGCTGTTCTTCCCCGTGACCCCGTTCGACGCCGGCGGCGGGCTCGCCGAGGAGGTGCTGGCCGAGCACGTCTCCCAGCGCATGGAGCACGGCCCGGGCGCCGTCTTCGCCGCCTGCGGCACCGGCGAGTTCTCCGCCCTGTCGGAGTCCGAGCACGCCCGCGCGGTGCGGGTGGCGGCCGAGGCCGTGGGCAGCCGGGTGCCGGTGTTCGCGGGCGCGGGCGGCCCGCTCGGCGCGGCGCTGAGCCAGGCGCGGGCCGCCAGGGAGGCGGGCGCGGACGGGCTGCTGCTCATGCCGCCGTACCTGGCGCAGGGGCCGGGGCACGGCTACACCGCGTACGTGTCGGCGATCGCCGCCGAGCTGCCGGTGATCATCTACCAGCGCGGCACGGTCGTGCTGGAGCCCGACACCGTGGTCGAGCTGGCCGGGATCCCCGGGGTGATCGGGCTCAAGGACGGCCTGGGCGACATCGACAGGATGCAGCGCACCGTGCTGGCCGTGCGCGAGAGGTTCCCCGGGTTCCTGTTCTTCAACGGGCTGCCGACGGCCGAGCTGACCATGCCCGCCTACCGGGGCATCGGCGTCGAGCTCTACTCCAGCGCGGTGTTCGCGTTCGCGCCGGAGATCGCCACGGCCTACCTGAACGGCGACGAGCGGCTGCTGACGGAGTTCTACGCCCCCCTCGTACGGCTGCGCGGCAAGGTCCCCGGCTACCCGGTCTCGCTGGTCAAGGCCGGAGTCCGGCTGCGCGGCCTGGACGTGGGCGGCGTCCGACCGCCGCTGGTGGACGTCACCGCAGAGCATCTTGAGGAGCTGGAGGCGCTGATCAAGACCGGTCTCGACCTGGTGGCGTCATGACCGTCACCGAGCTGCGTACCGAGCTGCGCAGCGTCCCGCTGCCCCGTCCCTGGGGCGCGGACGTGCCGGCCAACCACGTGATCGTCACCCACGTCACGCTGGCGGACGGGCGCACCGGCAGCGGCTTCTCGTGGACGCCGCAGATCGGCGCGCACGCCGTCAAGGCGCTGCTCGACCACGACCTCCGGGAGGCGCTGATCGGCCTCGACCCGCACCCCGAGGTGGTGTGGGACCGGCTCTGGCGGCACCTGCGGGAGGCGGGCCCCGGCGGGATCACCACGGTCGCGCTGGCCGGCGTCGACCTGGCGCTGTGGGACCTGCGCTGCGGCGAGCGCGACCGTGGTGGCCGGCGTGCTCGGACGGCGGCGCGACGAGGTCCCGGTCTACGGCAGCGGCGTCAACCTGCACTACCCCCTGGAGGAGCTGGTCGCGCAGGCCCGCCGCTGGGTGGCGGCCGGCTACCGGGGCGTCAAGATCAAGGTGGGCCGCCCCGACCTGGCCGAGGACGTGGCGCGGGTGGCCGCCGTCCGCGAGGTGATCGGCCCCGACCGGCTGCTGATGATCGACGCCAACCAGCGGTGGGACCTGCATCGGGCGCGGCGGGCCCTCGCCGCGCTGCGCCCGTTCGACCTGCACTGGATCGAGGAGCCGCTGCCCGCCGACGACGTGGCCGCGCACGTGGAGCTGCGCCGCTCCACCGACGTGCCGGTCGCCGTCGGCGAGAACGTCTACACCGCGTACGGCTTCCGCGACCTGCTGGCGGCCGGCGCGTGCGACGTGGTCCAGCCGAACGTGGCGCGGGTCGGCGGCATCACGCCGTTCCTGCGCGTCGTGGAGCTGGCCAGGACGTACGACGTGCCGGTCTACCCGCACCTGCTGAGCGAGATGTCGGGGCAGCTCGCGCTGGCCCTGCCGCTGCCCGCCATGGTGGAGGACGTGGAGGACGCCTCGTTCGCCGCCCTCGGGCTGCTGGCGGAGCCGTACCCGGTGGAGATCTCCGGCGGCGCCCTCCGCGCGGGCGCGCACGCCGGGCTGGGGCTGAGGTGGTCGTGATGGCGCCGGCGAGAATCGTGCTGGCCGGAGCACACGGGCACGGCCGGCACCACCTGCGTCAGCTGCACCTGCTGTCCGACTCCGGCGTGGCCGAGCTGGCCGGGATCTGCGACGTGCGCCCGGTCGAGGTCGGATTCGGCTCGCCCCGGCAGTCGTCCGACCTGCGCGAGCTGATCGCGAAGACCGGCGCGGAGATCACGATCATCTGCACGCCGATCCACACCCACGCCGACCTCGCGGTGGCCGCGCTGCACGCGGGCTCGCACGTGCTGCTGGAGAAGCCGCCCGCGGCGACACCCGAGGCGCACCGGAAGATCGCCGCCGCGGTCGCGGAGACGGGGCTGGCCTGCCAGGTCGGCTTCCAGTCCCTCGGCTCCGCGGCGATCCCGGCGCTGCGCGAGCTGATCGCGAGCGGCGGCATCGGGCGGGTGCGCGGCATCGGCGGCGCGGGCGCCTGGGAGCGTCCCGCCTCCTACTTCACCCGCTCGGCATGGTCGGGCAGGCGCCGGCTGGACGGCGCCGACGTGGTGGACGGCGCGCTCACCAACCCGTTCGCGCACGCCGTGGCCACCGCCCTGGCCCTGGTGGACGGCCCGATCGCGGACATCGAGACCGAGCTCTACCGCGCCAACACGATCGAGTCGGACGACACGTCCTGCGTGCGGATCCGCCTCGACGACGGCCTCGTGCTCACCGTCGCGGTGTCGTTGTGCGCGCCGGAGCGGCACGAGCCGTATCTGGTGGTGCACGGCGACGCGGGCCGGGCCACGCTCGTCTACACGCAGGACAGCGTCAGGGTCGAGCTGCCGGACGGGTCGGTCACGACCACCGTGTACGACCGTACCGACCTGCTGGACAACCTGCTCGACCACGTGCGCACGGGGACCCCGCTGCTGGTCCCGCTGGCCCGTACGGAGAGGTTCACCCAGGTGCTGGACGCGGTGCGGCTGGCGCCCGAGCCGCAGCCGATCGCCGAGCGGCACCAGGAGGTCGAGCGGGACGGCGAGGGCGCGGTCGTGCGCCGGGTCCTGCCGGGCGTCGCCGGCCTCACCGCCCGCAGCGCCGAGCGGCTGGCGCTCTACTCCGAGCTGGACGTGCCGTGGACCCGGGTGGAGCTGCTGGCCGGCGACCGTCCGGTAGCCCGCTACGAGACGCGGCCCGACCTGCCGGTGACCGACTCCCCCCGCCCCTACCTGCACCTGGTGCGTACGCTGGGCGGCGTCGAGGTCACCGAGGTCAGGCCCGAGGACCACGTCCACCACCTCGGCGCCGGGGTGGCCATCGCCGACCTGGGCGGGGCGAACTTCTGGGGCGGCCGCACCTACGTCAGGGACCAGGGGCCCACCTGGCTCGACGACCACGGCGTCCAGCGGCACGTGGCGTTCTCGCGGCTCGACGACGGCGGTTTCGTCGAGCAACTGGAGTGGATCGGGCCCGGCGGCAGGCTGATGGCCCGCGAGGAGCGCGCGGTCACCGTACGACCGCTCCAGGACGCCTGGGCCCTGGACTTCGCGTTCACGCTCACCAACCTCACCGGAGCCCCGCTGGAGATCAACAGCTCGGCCACCAAGGGCCGCGCGGGCGCGGGATACGGCGGCTTCTTCTGGCGCGCGCCCGGCACCTCCACCGCCAGGACCACGGTGCCGGGGGACGAGCGGGCGGTGCACGGCAGCCGGGACCGCTGGGTCGCCATGTCCGGCACCGACCCGGACGGGCGGGACTGGACGCTGGTGTTCGCGCAGGACGGCGACGACCCCTGGTTCGTGCGCGTCGAGGAGTATCCGGGGGTGGGCCAGGCCCTGGCCTGGGACCGGCCGCTGATCGTCGAGGACACGCTGACCAGGCGGGTGGTCACGGCGGTGATCGACGGCCGGCTGGACGCCACCGCCGCCGGGTCCGTCGCGGGCGAACTGCTGCGATAGCGCGGGGGCCGCTGGAGTGTCGTCCGGCGACCCCTCCTCTCCACGCTGCATATCTAACGCCGTATGAATATTTCTTGACCTATGGAGCGGCCCATGTGAAGATCACCCCGACTGTCGACCTGGGGGACGGCGAGACACGGTGACCGACACGCAGCCGGCCTATCCAAGATTCTCCTGGCGTGATCTGAGCCTGGCCCGGATCCAGGACATTTTCGACGAACGAAGACGCCTGCTGGCGCTGTTACGTTTCAGCCGCCCACGTACGCTGGCCGCCCTGTGCGCGACGGTGGCCACCTCGGTCGCCGCGGCCCCCTTGACCGCCATCTTCGCCAGCCACGCGGTGCATGCGATGACGGCGGCGTCTCCCGAGGCCGGCCTGCTACCGCTGGTGTGGCCGGTGGCGGGGTTCGCGGCCGCGATGCTGGCCAGGCAGGCCGCCGAGGTCCTCGCGTGGGCGCTGAAGGCGTCGGCGGGCAGGCGCATCGACGGTGTGGTGCGCTCCCGGGTACGGCGAATCGCCCTGCGCCCGGATCGCATCGCCCACCTGGAGGACCCGGAGTTCCACGACGTGGCCGTGCGCGCCAGCGACCAGGGCTTCACCTGGCGGATACGCTCTCCCGGAGCCGCTGCCGTGGGCCAACTGGAGATCACCGCGCGAACGATGTCGGCGGTGGCGATGGCGGCGGTGCTGGCCGCGTACTTCCCCGTGCTGGCGGTGGCGCTGCTGGCGCTGTCTGTGCTGATCCGGTCGATCACCCGGCGGCAGTGGATGCATCTAGAGGCGGTCAAGGACGCGGCGACCCCCGAGCGGCGCAAGGTCGACTTCTGGGCGGACCTGGCGGCAGGGTCCGACGCGGCCAAGGAGGTCCGGCTGTTCGGTCTGGCGGGGTGGGTGAGCGAGCGGCGTCTGGCGGCGCACCACGCGTGGGAGGCCGGCCACTGGCGAACCCGCCGGCGCGTGCTGCGCAGCCAGAAGGCCACGTTCCTGCTCGCGGCGCTGTGCGCTGGACTGGGCCTGCTGGTCCCCGGGCTCGCCGCGTGGGCCGGGGAGCTGAGCATCGCCGAGCTGTCGCAGTGCCTGGTGGCGGTCTGGGGGATCCTCGCGATCTCGGCGATGGGCGGGGAGTCGTACGACATCGACTACGGCAGGACCGCGGTGACGGCGCTGCGGAAGCTGGAGGACCTGACCGGCCCGGATCGGCACGCCCCTCGGGAAAGCGCTCCCCCTGGCGGCCCCGCGCCCCTGGTGCGGTTCGAGGACGTGTCCTTCCGGTACCCGGGCGCCTCCGTGCCCGTGCTGCGAGGGCTGAGCCTGACCATCCGCCCCGGCGAGCGGCTGGCGATCGTCGGAGCCAGCGGGGAGGGCAAGACCACGCTGGTGAAGCTCCTGGCCGGCCTGTACGAGCCCACCGAGGGCCGCATCACCGCCGACGGCACAGACCTTCGCTCGCTGGACGCCACGGCGTGGCGGCGCGGGATGACGGCGCTGTTCCAGGACTTCGTCCACTACCCGCTCACCGCGCGCGACAACATCACGCTGGCCGCTCCTGAAGCCGCGCCGGCCGACGACGAAAGACTCCTGGAGCTGGTACGGGAGGGCGGCGCGCAGCCGGTGCTGGACCGGCTGGAATCGGGGCTCGACACCGAACTGTGGCGGACCGGCGCCGACGGCCGTGACCTGTCGGGCGGGCAGTGGCAGAAGCTCGCCGCGATCCGGGCACTCTACGCGGTGGAGCACGGGCGGCGCCTGGTGGTCCTGGACGAGCCCACCGCACACCTGGACGTCAAGGCCGAGGCCCGCTTCCACGAGCAGGTGATCGGCTCGGTCGGGGACGCCTCGGTCGTGCTGATCTCGCACCGGCTCTCCACCGTGCGTCCCGCCGACCGCATTGTCCTGCTGCGGGAGGGCCGGATCACCGAGGAGGGCTCCCACGACGACCTGATGCGGCTAGGCGGCGAGTACACCCGGCTCTTCCTGCTCCAGGCGTCAAGATTCCACAGGCCCACGGCCGGCGACGACAGGGCCACCGGCAACGGAGCCGCCGACAGCCGGGCCGACGGTGCCGGGGCCGTCGATTCCGAGCAGGGAGCCGTCGCTCGCGAGGGCGGCGAGGAGGCGCGATGACACTGCGGGACAGCGCCCGGATGGCGCGGCACACCCTGGCGCTGGGCCTGCGCGCGGACCGCCGCGTGAGCATCACGGTGGGCGTGCTCGTGCTGCTGCAGGCCGGGATGGCCGCCGGCATCGCCTACGCCCAGCGGCATCTGGTCGACGCGGCCGGCGCCCACCTGCTCGGCGGGCTGCTGGCCGCGGTCGCGCTGGGGATGACCGCCCACGCGCTGCAGCTCATCGGCTGGCGCTTCACCCACAACCTGCGCAATGATCTGCGCGACCGGATCCAGCTGGCGCTGGAGCAGGAGATCACCGAGGCAGCGGCGAAGATCCCGACCATCACCCACCTGGAGCGGGCGGACTTCCTCAACCGGATCGCCATGTTGCGCCGCGGCACGCTGGCGCTGTCGAAGACCGGGTGGGCGGCGGCGCACACGGCCTCCACCCTCGCCGGGATCGGGCTGAGCCTGTGGTTGCTCATCCAGGTGCATCCCGCGCTCGCGCTCCTGGCGGTGGCGGCCGTGCCGATCCTGCCTCTGGCCAACCGGGCCATGCGGATGCAGCGGCAGGCGCTCGACGCCACGGCCGAGTCGCTGCGCCGCGAGAGCAGGCTGCACGACCTCTGCCTGAACCCCGACCCCGCCAAGGAGGTCTGGATCTCCGGCAACGGCGCGGAGCTGGACCGGCACGCGCGCGCGTTGTGGGAGGAGGCGGCCGACCTGGAGGCCAGGGCTCGGCTGCGCGGGCTCGGTGGCGAGATCGGCGCCTGGGCGCTCTACTTCTCCATGCTGGCCGGCGCGCTGCTGGTCGTGGGGCTGCTCCTGGCCCGCGGCCAGGCCACTCCCGGCGACGCGGTGCTGATCATCTCGCTGGCCGGTCAGCTACGGCAGCAGCAGCAGAGCGCGGTCGAGTCCATCGCCCTGGTCGCCGACGGCGGCCGGGTGGCCGAGCACCATCACTGGCTCCTCACCTACGCCGCCGAACACGGCGTACATCCTGCGGGGACGGCCGTGCCGGCCCAGCTGACCGCCGGCATCGAGTTGCGCGACGTCTGCTTCACCTATCCGGGAACGGACACGATGGTGCTCGACCACGTGAACCTCACCATCCCCGCCGGCTGCACGCTGGGCCTGGTGGGCATCAACGGCGCGGGCAAGTCCACCTTGATCAAGCTGCTCATCGGGGTGTACCGGCCCACCTCGGGCACGATCCTGGTGGACGGCGTCGACCTGCGCGATTTCGATCCGTCCGGATGGGCGGCCGGGTGCACCGGCACGCTGCAGGACTTCCTCAAGCTGCAGACCCCAGTGGCCGAATCGGTCGGCGCCGGCGACCTGTCCAGGATCGACGACACCGCCCGGATCGGGCTGGCGCTGCGGCGAGCGGGCGCCGGCGGGATCGTGGAGAGCCTTCCCGACGGCCTGCGGACGCAGCTCGGACGGACCTTAGCGGCGCCGAACTCTCCCACGGCCAGTGGCAGCGCGTCGCACTCGCCCGTGGCCTCATGCGTGAGACTCCGCTGCTGCGCGTCCTCGACGAACCCACGGCGGCGCTCGACCCGCAGGCGGAGCACGACCTCTTCGAGCTGTACGCCGAGCAGACCCGCGATTTCACCGAGCGGGGCGCGGTGACCGTTCTGGTCTCGCACCGGTTCTCGACCGTGCACATGACCGACCACATCGCGGTGTTGTCCCATGGGCAGGTGGTGGAGCAGGGCAGCCACGCCGAGTTGCTCACGGCGGGTGGCGACTACGCCGACCTCTATCTCACCCAGGCACTCGCCTACCGATGACCGCCCGCCGGGCTCTGAGCCCTAACAGGGCTCCGGAGGGCGCGGACCTTCGTCGCGGCCCGCGCCGGACCTGAGCAGGCGCAGCGCGCCCCGCGACAGGGCCACCAGGATGTCGGCCGCCTCGTCGAGGTCGGGGTAGCGGCCCTCCAGGTGGCCGATGGCCAGGGCGTTGGTGGCCGCGTTGATGCCGTCGGCGATCATCTCCAGCCGCCGCCTGTCGTGCTCGTCGTCGGCGGTGTAGCCGAGGGCGGCCAGGTCGGCGGCGTGGTGCTCGCGGTAGGCGGCGGCGGTCTCCGTGGCGAAGTCGCGCAGCGAGGACGACGGGTCGTGCCGGGCCCGCAGCTGGATGCGGAGCAGCTCGGGGTGACGGCAGATGGCCTCCAGGGGGATGCGGAAGGTGTCGCGGTGGGCTTCGAGGTCGCCGGGGGCTTCGCGGGCGGCGCGCCGGGCCTCGCGCATGGAGTTCCGCAGCCGCCGGCCGCCCTCCTCGGCGAGCACCAGCAGCAGGTCCTGCATGTCCTTGAAGTGCACGTAGAAGCTCGACTGCGCGATGCCGGCGGCCCTGGCGACCTTGACGGTGGTCAGCCCGGCCTCGCCCTCCTCGTCGAGGATCGCCAGCGCGGCCCTGACCAGCTTGCGCCGGGTCAGGTCTTTCGCCTCGCTCCTGCTGCGCGGTGTGCTCGTCATCGATGCTCCCTCCCCTCCCGTAACGATTCTCCCGTGGCTCTTGTACGGATTTTCACCGATAGTACTATCGGTGAAATTGCTCTCGGGGGCCTACCGGGAGGAGGCGCGGATGAAACGCTGGAGGACGCCGGCCACGTTGATGCTGGCAGCGGCGGTGATGCTGGCGTGCAGCGGGCAACGCCCCGTCGCCACCCCGCAGGCGGGCGCGTCCGGCCCCGCCCAGGGCGGGCGCCTGGTGTACGGGTTGAGCGCCGACACCAACGGGTTCAACCCCGTCACCGACCAGTTCGCCGGGCAGAGCTACAGCATGGCCGGCACGATCATCGAGACCCTGACGGCCGTCGACGCCAACGGCGACTGGAAACCGAACCTGGCCGAATCGCTCACCCCCAACGAGGCACACGACGAGTGGACGATCAAGATCAGGGAGGGGATCTCGTTCTCCGACGGCCTCCCTCTGACCGGTGACGTCGTCAGGGCCAACCTGGAGGCGCAGAAGGCATCCCCGCTCAACGCCGCCGTGCTGGCGCCGGTCAAGGCGATCGAGCCGGCCGGCCCGATGACGGTCAAGGTCGTGCTCAAGCAGCCATGGGTGGCCTTCCCCTACTACCTGGACGCCCAGGTCGGCATGATCGTGCCGCCCGCCTCGCTCGAGGACCCCAAGGCGGCCAGCCTGAAACCGGTGGGCACGGGCCCGTTCCTGTTCAAGGAGTACGTGCCGGACAACCGCATGGTCGTCACGCGCAACCCGCGCTACTGGCGGCAGGGCCTGCCCTACCTCGACGAGATCGAGTTCCGCATCCTGCCCGACAGCCAGACCCGCGCCCAGACGCTCGACGCCGGCGGCATCGACGCCATGGGCACCTCACGCGACGAGAACCTCACCAAGTACGCCGCCCAGAAGGGCGCCTACACCGTCCAGCGGTCGGAGGGCATGGCCGTGGCCGAGTACATGTTCATGCTCAACACCACCGTGCCCCCGCTGGACGACCTGCGCGTCCGCAAGGCGCTCGCCCACGCCACGGACCGCGAGACCGTCATCTCGACCCTGCGCGGCGGAATGACCGAGCCGGCCGACGGCCCGTGGACGAAGGACTCCAAGTGGTACGCCGAGGGCGGCGGCTACCCCGCGTACGACCCGGCCAAGGCGGCGGCGCTGGTCAAGGAGGTGGAGGCCGAGAAGGGCCCCATCCGCTTCGAGATGATCTCCACGCCCGACCCGAACACCATGCAGGGCATCGAGCTGGCCCAGGACATGTGGCGCAAGGCCGGCATCGAGGTCACCATCAAGCAGGCGGACCAGGCCGACCTGATCAACCGCGCCGTCACCGGCAACTTCGCGGCCACCGTGTGGACCCAGTTCTCCTCCCCCGACCCCGACGGGGAGTACATCTGGATGCACCAGGCCTACTCCCAGCCCGTCGGCAAGGTGTCGCTCAATTTCTCCCGCTTCAAGGACAAGCAGCTCAGCGACGCCTTCGACGTCGGACGCACCGACCCGGACGAGGCCGCGCGCAAGAAGGCGTACGCGACCGTGCAGCGGCGGCTGCGCGAGCTGGTGCCGTACGTGTTCGTCGACCACCTGAACACCGGGGCCATCGTGGCGCGCACGAAGGTGCACGGCATCGGCGAGCACCGGCTGCCCGACGGCGAGCCGGGCCTGCCGCTGACCGGGTCGCCCATCCCCTACCACCCGTTCGCGCAGCTCTGGGTCGACGCGCAGTGATCGTCGTCCACCGGCTGGTCCGGCTCGCCGTCGTCCTGCTCGTCGTGACCTTCCTGTCGTACGCGCTGCTCGACCTGCTGCCCGGCGACCCGGTCACGCAGATCCTCGGCCTGTCGGCGACCGAGGAGGCCCGCGCGCAGGTCCGCCAGGACCTCGGGCTGGACCAGCCGCTGCTGGTGCGCTATCTCGGCTGGCTCGGCGGGCTCGTCACCGGCGACTTCGGCGAGTCGTACATCACCCGGATGCCCGTCGCGAGCGAGCTGGCCGAGCGGCTGCCCGTCACCCTGGAGCTGCTGGTCGCGGCGCAGGTCATCGCGCTGGGCCTGGCGATCCCCGTGGGCGTGGCCGCCGCCCGCCGCGCCGGCCGGGCTCTCGACCAGGTGCTCACCGCGCTCAGCTTCGCGCTGCTGTCGACCCCGGTCTTCGTGCTGGGCGTGCTGCTCATCCTGGTCTTCGCCGTCACCTGGCAGGTCGTGCCGGCGACCGGCTGGACCCCGATCTCGCTCGACCTGGGCTGGAACCTGACGTCGGTGATCCTGCCGGCGATCACGCTCGGGTGCGGGCAGCTCGCCGTCTACGCGCGGCTGCTGCGCACGGACCTGATCGCCACCCTCCAGGAGGACTACATCACGCTGGCCCGCGCGCGCGGCCTGTCGCCGCGCCGCATCCTGTGGCGGCACGCGCTGCGCCCGTCGGCCATCTCCCTGATCACCGCGGTCGGGCTCAACCTGGGCGCGCTCATCGGCGGCACAGTGATCATCGAGACCCTCTTCGGCCTGCCCGGCGTCGGGCGGCTCATCGTCGACTCCATCTTTTCCCGCGACTACCTGACGGTTCAGGGAGGCGTCGTGCTGATCTCGGTCGGCTACGTGGCGGTCAACTTCGCGGTGGACCTGGTGTACGCCGCCGTCGATCCCAGGATCCGGCGTGCGTAGCCGGTTGGGGCGCGGGTTGGGGCGCCGGTTGGGGTGGGGGTTCTGGGCCGCCGCCGGCTGGATCGGGCTGGTGCTGCTGGCCGCCGTCCTGGCCGACGTGCTGCCGCTGGCCCGCTACGACGAGACGCTGGCCGGGCCGCCGCGCTCGGGTCCCGGCGCCGCGCACCCGTTCGGCACCGACGGCCTCGGCCGTGACGTGCTCAGCAGGGTCGTGCACGGCGCCCGCGTCTCGCTCGGCGTGGGCGTCGGGGCGGTGCTGCTGGGCCTCGGCATCGGCGCGCCGCTCGGCATCCTGGCCGGCTACCGCCGCCGCGCCACCGACGCGGTCATCATGGCGGTCAACGACGTGGCGCAGGCCTTCCCCGCGCTGGTGTTCGCGCTGGCCGTGGTGGCCTTCGCCGGGGCGAACCTGCGCAACGTGCTCATCGTGCTCGGCGTGCTCGGCGTGCCGTCCTGGGTCAGGCTCCTCAGGGGCGCCACGCTGAGCTACGCCGAGCGCGAGTTCGTGCTGGCCGCCCGCGTGCTCGGCACCCGCGACCGGCGCATCCTGTGGCGGGAGATCGTGCCGAACGTGGCCGTGCCCGCGGCGTCGTACGCGTTCATCGGGATGGCCGTGGTCGTCGTCGCCGAGGGCAGCCTCGCCTTCCTCGGCCTGTCCGTCCAGGCGCCCACCCCCACCTGGGGCGGGCTGATCAACGAGGGCCGCACGTTGCTGGACAGCGCGCCGCACGTGGTGCTGGCGCCCTCGCTGGTGATGTTCCTGACCGTGCTCTCGTTCAACCTGGTGGGCGACCGGCTCAGGTCGCTGACGGACGTGCGGGAGAGCGGCCTGGAGCCGGTCCGCCAGGCCGCCCCCGCCCCTGCCGAGGAGCACGAGGTCCGAGCCGACTGCCTGCTGCAGGCCGAGGACCTGCGTACGCACTTCGTCACCCCGCGCGGCGTCGTCAAGGCCGTGGACGGCGTCTCCTTCACCCTGCGCCGCGGCCGGACGCTGGCCATCGTCGGCGAGTCGGGCTCCGGCAAGTCGATGTTGATCCGCTCGATCCTGGGCCTGCTGCCCGGCTCGTCCGTCAGGAGCGGCCACGTCTACCTGTCGGGCGACGACCTGACCGGCCACAGTCCCGCCCGGATGCGCTCGGTGCTGGGGCGGCGGCTCGGGACCGTGTTCCAGGACCCGATGACGGCGCTGAACCCCGTACGCACGATCGGCACCCAGGTGACCGAGCCGCTGCGGGTGCATCTCGGCATGAACCGCCGGCAGGCCCGCGCCGACGCCGCGCGGCTGCTGGCCTCCGTCGGCATCCCCGACCCCGAGCGCACGCTGCGCCGCTACCCGCACCAGCTGTCCGGCGGGATGCGGCAGCGGGTGACGATCGCGATGGCGCTGTCGTGCGGGCCGGACGTGCTGTTCGCCGACGAGCCGACGACCGCGCTCGACGTCACCATCCAGGACCAGGTGCTGCGGCTGCTGCACCGGCTGCGCGAGGAGCGGGACATGGCGGTGGTGCTGGTCAGCCACGACCTGTCGGTGGTGGCCCGGTGGGCGGACGAGGTGATCGTGATGTACGCGGGCAAGGTCGTGGAGCGGGGCCCGGCGGCGGAGGTGTTCGCCCGGCCCCGGATGCCGTACACGGAGGCGCTGCTGCAGGCCGCGCCCAAGCTGACGGACCCGGTGCACCACCGGCTGCGCGTCATCCCCGGCCGGCCGCCCGACCTGGTGGACCTGCCGCGCGGGTGCGCCTTCCAGCCGCGCTGCCCGTACGCGCGGGACCGCTGCGCGAAGGAGGCGCCGCCGCTGACCGGCTCCTACGCCTGCTGGTACCCGCGCGAGCACGCGCAGGCTCTGAGGGAAGGGGCGGACAGCGGTGGCCGGTAGCGGAAACGCGCACCTGCGTCCCCGTGACGAGGTGCTGCTGCGGGTGGAGGATCTGGTCGTGGAGTTCCCCGCCGGGCGCGGCCGTACGGTGCGGGCGGTCTCCGGCGTGAGCTTCGACCTGGCGCGGGGCGAGACGCTCGGGATCGTCGGCGAGTCCGGCTGCGGCAAGTCGAGCGCCGCCAGGGCGCTGGTCCAGCTCCCGCCGCCGCGGTCCGGGTCCGTCCGGCTCGACGGGCAGGAGCTGACCGCGCTGCGCGGCGAGGCGCTGCGCAGGACCCGCCGCCGCCTCCAGATGATCTTCCAGGACCCCATCTCGTCCCTGAACCCGCGCCGCCGCGTCCGCGAGATCGTCGGGGAGGGCCCCCGCGTGTGGGGCCTGCCCGGCGACCGGGTGGACGAGGTCCTGGAGGCGGTCGGCCTCGATCCGAGAGCGGCGGCGGTACGCAGGCCGCACGAGTTCTCCGGCGGCCAGTGCCAGCGCATCTCCATCGCCAGGGCGCTCATCCTCGATCCCGAGGTGATGATCTGCGACGAGCCCGTGTCGGCGCTGGACGTCTCGGTGCAGGCGCAGATCCTCGGCCTGCTGGAGGATCTCAAGGACCGCTACCGGCTCACGCTCGTGTTCATCGCCCACGACCTGGCCGTGGTGAAGAACGTCAGCGACCGCATCATGGTGATGTACCTGGGCAAGGTGTGCGAGCTCGCGCCGAGCGCCGCGCTGATCTCCCGGCCCGCCCATCCGTACACGAGAGCCCTCATCGCCTCCATCCCGGGCGGCGGCCTGGACCTCCCGCCGGCCGACACCCTGATCAGCGGCGAACCGCCGTCGCCCGTCGACCCGCCGAGCGGGTGCCGGTTCCGTACGCGATGCCCGCGCGCGTCCGCCAGGTGCGCCGAGGAGGAGCCCCGGATCCGGCGGGTCGGTGCCGATCACTGGCTCGCCTGCCACCACCCGACCGACTCACCTGACTGACCACGAGGAGCAGCATGGCCATCGACTTCACCCTCGCCCCCGAGCACGAGGAGATCCGCAAGCGGGTCCGCGCCTTCATCCAGGGCACCGTCGCGCCCGCCATGGAGGAGCTGGAGGAGGGCGACCGCGACGCCTACCTCCGCACGATCTTCCACCTGCGCTCCCTGGCCAAGGCCGAGGGGCTGTGGCTGCCGCACATGCCGAAGGAGTGGGGCGGCATGGGCCTCGGCCACGTCGAGCTGGCCATGGTGCAGTCGGAGGCGGCCAAGACCCGCATCGGCCCGTGGGTGCTCAACTGCCAGGCCCCCGACGAGGGCAACATGCACACGCTGCTGCACTGGGCGAGCGACGAGCAGAAGGAGAAGTACCTCCGGCCCCTCCTGGAGGGCACCAAGATGTCGTGCTTCGCCATGACGGAGCCGGAGGTCGCGGGCTCCGACCCCACCCTGATCCGGACGACCGCCGTACGCGACGGCGACGAGTGGGTGATCAACGGCCACAAGTGGTTCATCTCCAACGCCCGCCGGGCCAACTTCGCCATCCTCATCGCGAGGACCGAGCAGGACGTGCCCGAGGGCTCGCGGGGCGCCAACACCGCCTTCCTCGTCGACCTGCCCGATCCCGGCTGGAACGACGTGCGCGAGGTCGAGACGATGCACGGCTCGACCGGCCACAGCGAGATCGTCATCGAGGACCTGCGGCTTCCCGGCAGCCAGATCCTCGGCGGCCGGGGCAACGGCCACCGCCTCGGCCAGTACCGCCTGGGCCCGGCCAGGCTCGCCCACTGCATGCGCTGGATCTCGCAGGCGGAGACGGCCCTCGACATGATGGTCGGCCGCGCGCTCACCCGCTACAGCCACGGCTCCCTGCTGGCCGAGAAGCAGGGCGTCCAGTGGCTCATAGCCGACTCGGCCATGGAGGTCTACCAGTGCAAGCTCATGGTGCTGCACGCCGCCTCGAAGATCGACAAGGGCGAGGACTTCCGCACGGAGGTCTCGATGGCCAAGCACTTCGTCGCGAACAGCCTCAACCGCATCATCGACCGGGCCATCCAGGTGCACGGGGCCCTCGGCTACTCGACGGACACGCCGCTGGCGCACATGTTCCAGCACGCCCGCTGGGCCCGCTTCGCCGACGGCGCCGACGAGATCCACCAGATGCGCATCGCCGAACGCACCATCGCCGCCTACCAGGCCACCGGCTCCACCGCCTCCGCCACCGGCGACCTGCCCCTATGACCCCATGAGGAGATCACGGGCCCTGATCCTGGACGCATACCTGGTCGCCTACCGGCTCATCAAGGGAAGGGCACGGGAGCGAGAAAGGGCGCGCCTGCTCTTCGACGAGGTGCTCGCCGACGAGACGCCCGGAGCCGCCGGTCAGGAGGGCACCCGCGGTGCGGTGAGCGGGAGGATCTCGCGCTCGTAATAGCCGTCGAGGTCTTCCCCCGCGGCGAACAGCTTGTCCAGATCGCCCCGGCAGGCGGCGATCACCTCCTGGTCGTCGATCCGCCGGGCGCCGCTGTGCAGGCCCAGGGCGTCGTACGTCACCTCGTACATCACCGAGGTCCCCAGCACCACCAGCTCGGGCAGCCGCCGGTCGATCTCCAGGTCGGCCACCTGCTGGGCGGCGAGCACCCGCACCTCCTCGCGCGAGGCGCCCCGCGACGCCAGCACGTGCATCTCCCAGCGCAGGTAGGAGGTGACGCACGGCTCGACGATCCGCAGCCGCCTGCGGGCGAACCCTCCGGCCCGCCCGTCGCCGGCCAGCTTGAGCGACCGCTCCCAGTCGCCCTCCACCAGCGGGCCCGGCGTTACGGCCGCGTCGAAGCTCTGCACCCGCTGGAGTTTCCACACCACGTCGTCCGTACAGCGGTAGCTCGGCCAGAAGTCGTCGAGATAGTCGTCGGCGCCCAGCGAGACGGCCGGTATCTCGTGGATGCGCTCGAGCATGGAGACTTCCCTCGTGGCCGGCCGTCGCTGCAGGTCGTTACGGTGCCTATCACCGGCCAGGCCCCGGATAAACGGATGCGGCTAGCCTGGTGCGGTGCGTACGTGCTCGGACGAGACGCGGCTGATCGTGCTGCGCGGCAACTCCGGCTCGGGCAAGACGACGGTCGCGCGGGCCGTCCGCGACGCCTACGGCCGGCGCGGCCTGGCCATCGTCAGCCAGGACGTGCTGCGCCGCGAGATCCTGCGCGAGCTCGACGAACCCGGCGGCGTCAACATCGGCCTCATCGACACCGTCACCCGCTACGCCCTCGGCCACGGCCACCACGTCGTCCTGGAGGGCATCCTCACCGCAGCCCGCTATGGCGACATGCTCACCGCGCTGCGCCGCGACCATCCGGGCCGCAGCCATTTCTTCTATCTCGACGTCTCCTTCGAGGAGACCCTGCGCCGCCACGCCACCCGCCCCCAGAGCAGGGAGTTCGGGGCCGACATGATGCGCGGCTGGTACGTCGAACGCGACCTGCTCCCCGGCGCCGGCGAGATCGTCATCGACCAGGCCAGCTCGCTGGAGGAAACGGTCAGGCGCATCGTGTCGCGGACGTTCACCACGGCACCGTCTTCGCCTCCCGCAGATCCGCCAGGGTGGTCCGCCCGTTCCTGACGTGGACCGTGATCAGCTCCAGCGCCTCGTCAACGGTCACGTGCCGCCCGTGGGAGCACCGCGCCTGGGGATCGGGCGACTCGGCCCACAGCCGCATCCCCGGCTCCCACGCGAGCTGCAGGGTGGGCCCCGACCGCCCGCGGTAGCAGACGAAGTTGCCGTCGTGCGGGGTCAGCCAGAGCAGCAGGTCGCGGCATTCCTGCGCCGACATGGTCAGGGGCTCGTCGCGCCAGATCGAGGTGTAGTCGCAGAAGGTGACCGGCACGGTGGGCTGGGCGGGTGCCCGCTCCGCCCCCGGGTGGCCGGCCAGTGGCCCGAAGCGCCGCCGCTGCCAGTCGAGCGGCACGTGGACGCGCTGCCGGACGTCGCCGTCCCATTCGGGCTCCAGCCCGCGGCGCCGGCAGGCGGCCACGATCTCCGCGCCGATCTCGGCGGCGTCACCGTCGCCGGTGGCCCCGTAGGCGAGCATGACGCCGCCGCCCCCGGCCGCGGCCTGGGCGTCCTGGCGGTGGTAGAAGGTGTAGCCGCGCATGCCGGGGAGCTCGGCGAGCTCGCCGCCGAGCTCCGTGCGCCCGCAGTTGAGGCAGTCGGTGTAGCTCTCGCGCGGCAGGATGCCGGCCAGCGCGAGGTCGATCATGGCCATGCTGAGCCGGTCGCACGCGGTGACCTCCGGCCAGGTGTCCTGCGCCGTGAGGTGCCCGGCGAACTCGCGCCCGGCGATCTCCTCGGCCGCGCGCACGAAGAGGTCGTGGTCGTCCGTTTCCTGCTCCCACACGTCCAGGGCGCCACGGATCACCTGCTCGAACGTGCTGCGCCCGATTGCCACCTCTGTGCGGATATGGGCGGTGAGCACCTTTCGCATCAACTCGTCATCCATGGCGATCACTATGCCACCTGGCTGAGACAGGAAAGATCCTCCTGGGGCGCGAGATAGCGCCGCACCACCGGACGCCAGCGGTTGCCGCCCGGCAGGTCCCGCAGCGCCGCCATCCCGATGCAGTATTTGCTCACGCTCACCGGCCGCACCCCCATCCCGCGTAACACCCTGTCGACCAGCGCCCTGCCGTCAGCCGACTTCGACTCCAGCAGCACCAGGTCGCGCCGGGCGGGCACGTGCCGGCGCCCGTCGTGGCAGAGCAGGCCCGTGTCGCAGGTGAGCCGGGCCGCGCCCGCCCGGTCGATGAGCGTCACCCGCCGGTAGTCGGTGGACAACACCGGTGCGAGCCCGGCGGGCGGGGCGAGGCGCAGCTCCCCGACCAGCGTGTTGTGCACGAAGTCGCGCGCCTCATGGGTGAGGACGTGCGCGGGCACGCCGTCGTACGGGATGCGGTGCTTGTCGGTGCTGCCGCGCGCTCCGCTGAGCTTGAGCTCCAGCCACCGCCCGCCGCCGTCCAGGTAGGTACGGGTACGGAGCTTGAACCTGCGCCGCCTCCCCTGGCGGTGCTGGCGGAAGGTGAGCAGGTCGGGGGTGTCGAAGTAGGTGGAGGTGTAGCGGAACTGCCGTCGCCCGCCGATCCGCAGCACGGAGAACCGGTCCCCCAGCTCCCCCGCCAGCCGGGCCATGGTCGCGCCCGTCACGAGATACTTGTTGTCCACCCGGCTCATCAGCTCGGGCACGTCGGCCAGCCCGACCGGCCTGGCGGCCGCGGCCACCCCGGCGAGCAGCACGTCCGCGTCCGTCATCGCGGCGCCCCCGTCGCCTTGGGCGCCGTGACCGCGTACCGCACGTCGACCACGGTCACGTCACGCACGTAGTCGACCTGGGTGACCACGTGGTGCAGCACCCGCGCGCGCAGCCGGCTCTCCAGGTCGGCGCGGAGCAGGTCGGGGTCGGCGTGGACGACGTCCAGCGTCACGACCTGCTGCCGGGTGCGGCCGAGCAGCCGCGGATGGTCGGCGACGTACATGATCGCCAGCAGCACGCCGTTGAGCAGCAGCGCGGTCAGCGGCCACGCCCCGGCCAGGCCGTTGACCAGCCCCAGCACGATCGCGATGAAGTAATAGGCGATCTCCTGCTGGGTGATCTCGCTGGACCGCAGCCGGATGATCGACAACACCCCGAACAGCCCGAACCCGACCGCGATGTCGACCCGCTGGACGAGCAGCAGCGACACCACGGCGAAAATGCCCACATTGAGCGCGACGTAGGCGAACAGCAGGTCGCGCCGGTGGTGCCGCCGATAGTAGAGCCCGTACGCCAGCGCGACGATCGCCGCGATGTCCATCACCAGCCCGGTTGCCACGTTTTCTCCCTCTGTAGTGCCGTTGATGAACAGCCTCTACGTACGGGGTGAAGCAACCGTGAGGTGATGATTAGGCCACTCTCATCCGGTAGCCGGTGCCGCGGACGGTCTCGATGCGCTCGGCGCCGATCTTGCGTCGCAGATAGCGTACGTACACGTCCACGACGTTGGAGCCCGGGTCGAAGTCGAAGCCCCACACGTGGCTGAGCAGCTGCTCGCGGGTCAGCACCTGGTCGGGATGGCGACAGAAGATCTCCGCCAGCGCGAACTCCCTGGCCGACAGGTCGACCGCGCGCTCCCCCACGTACGCCCGCCGCGTGCGCAGGTCGAGCGACAGGTCCGAGACCCGCAACACGGTCACCTCGGGCGTGCGCTCCGCGCGCAGCCGCAGCCGCACCCTGGCCAGGAGCTCCTCGAAGGCGAAGGGTTTGGCGATGTAGTCGTCGGCGCCGCCCTCCAGTCCCGCCACGGTGTCGCTCACGCTGTCGCGAGCGGTCAGGATGATCACGGGCATGGTGACCCGCGACTCGCGCAGCCGCCGCAACACCGTGAACCCGTCGCTCAGCGGCAGCCCGATGTCGAGGATGAGCAGGTCGAACCCGCCCGCGCAGGCCAGGTCGTACGCGGCGACCCCGTCGCCGACCACGGCGGTCACGAAGCCGTTGGCCCGCAGCCCCTTCTCCACGAAGGAGGCGATCCTGGACTCGTCCTCGGCGATCAGAATGCGGTTCACCACTGCCTCCACACCTGCCGCAGCGGCAGGGTCATGACAAAACGGGCTCCTCCGCCCGGAGCCTCGGTCACTTTCACGTCGCCCCCATGGGCCTCGGCGATGGATTGGACGATGGCCAGCCCCAGGCCGGCCCCGTCGTGGGCGCCGGTGCGGCCCGTGCCGCGCACGAACCGCCCGAAGATGCGTTCGCGATCGGCGGGCGGCACGCCGGGGCCGCTGTCGCGTACCCACAGCTCCACCTGCCGGTCGCGGACGGCGGAGCCGACGGCGATCAGGTCGCCTTCGGTGGTGTGGCGCACGGCGTTGGCCGCCAGCTGCATGAGCGCCTGCGTGAGCCGCTGCCGGTCGGCCGGGAGCCGCGCCTCGGCCACCTCGTCGACCCGCCACCGGCGTTCGCCGAGCGCGCGGGCCTTGGCGACCACGCTGACCGTCAGGTCGGCCAGCTCGACGTCGTCGACCGTGAGGAATCCCGGCTGCTCGGCCTTGGCGAGGGTGAGCAGGTCGTCGACGATGCGGTGCATGCGGTCGAGCTCGTCGGTGACCAGGGCGATGGTCTCGGCGCGGTCGGCGGGGTCGTCGCCCATGAGCTCCAGGTGGCCGCGGATGACGGTGATCGGGGTGCGCAGCTCGTGGCCGGCGTCGTCCAGGAAGCGCCGCTGCCCGACGAACGCGCGCTCCAGCCGGTCGAGCATGTGGTTGAAGGTCGCGGCCAGCGCGGCCACGTCGTCGTTGCCGGGCACGTCGAGCCGGCGCGTGAGGTCGGTGGAGTCGCTGATCTGCTCCGCGGTCTGCCTGACCAGCCGGACCGGGGCGAGCACGCGCCCGGCCACGAGCCAGCCGGCGCCGCCCGACAGCGCCATCGCGGCCAGCGCGGACAGCCCGAGCGTGCTCACCGCCTCGACGATCTCGTCCCGGTGCCGCTCGTAGAAGATCGCCACGACGAAGTGGCCCCGGCGGGGGTCGCCCTGCACGCGCACCGGGATCACGGCGTACTTGACCGGGCCCTGCTCGCTCTCGACCGTGCCGCGCTCGGCCTCGGTGGCCTCGGCCATGTCGGCGACCAGTTCGGCGTCGGTGTCGATGCGTACGGGCGGCGGGATGGCGGTGACCTTGTGCGCCTCGCCGTCGACGATGCTGAAGAAGGTCTCCCACCGGTCGGGCGTGTTGACCGACAGGTATCCGTCGAGCAGGTCTTCGAGCGCGGTGAACGAGTGGCCGGTCTTCGGGTGGACGTAGGCGCGCAGCTTGTCCACCTCGTTGCTGATCTCGAGATTGATCCGGCTGTCGAGCCGGGCGAGCAGGACGGACCAGGTCGCGAAGATCGACACTGACAGGGCGAGACCGACGACGGCGAGCATCCAGCCCACGATCCGGGCACGGGCGCTCACCCGCATGCGACCTCCCCGTCAGTCGTCGTCGTCATCGTCGTCGTCACCATCATCGTCGTCGTCGCCACCGCCCGGTCTCGGCGAGGGTGGCCTGACCGGCTCCGCCTTCGTCCTGCGCGGTGTGGGGCCGACGCTGTGGCGGGGACCGGGGCTCGTGGACGGCGAGCCGGAGACGGCGGGCTCGGAGGTCTGCTGGCCGCTCGGGCTGGGATCGGACGTCCGGGGATCGTACGTGCTGTGCCCGTCCGGTGAGGGCGTCACCACGACGGGCCCGCCCAGATCGGGCTCCTCGGCCGCCTGCACCAGCCCCACCGACATGAATCCCGCCACGGCCGCCGCCAGGACGAGGAGGATCACGGTTCCCCGCTGCTTCATGGGGTCGAGCCTGACGCCCTTCGAGGAGACCACGCTGAGGTGCAGATGAGAGAACTCTCATCTGGGGGCAGCGCCGACGCAGTAGAATGTTGTTCTGTTACCGGTCGATCGTCTCAGGCTTTCAGGAGGAGCACGGATGCGCGCAGAGGGCAAGGTCGTCGTCGTCACGGGCGCGGCCGGCGGGATCGGCCGGGCG
This sequence comes from Nonomuraea sp. KM88, assembly GCF_052245635.1. NCBI lineage: Bacteria > Bacillati > Actinomycetota > Actinomycetes > Streptosporangiales > Streptosporangiaceae > Nonomuraea > Nonomuraea sp. KM88. The sequence goes on from NZ_JBQQCC010000009.1 coordinate 201,018, forward strand.
ATGGCCCGCAGGTTCGCCGCTGAGGGGGCGGCGGGCGTGGTGGTCGCCGACCTCGACGCCGCCGGAGCGAGCGCGGTGGCCAAGGAGATCGGCGACCGGGCCGCCGCCGTACGCGTGGACGTGTCGTCCGAGCAGGAGGTCGCCGCGCTCGTCGACACCCCGTTCGGCCCCGTCGACCTGTTCTGCTCCAACGCCGGCGTCATCGACGGCCACGGCCTGGACGCCTCCGACCAGGACTGGAACCGCCTCTACACGGTCAACGTGCTGGCCCACGTCTACGCCGCCCGCGCCGCCGTGCCCTCCATGATCGCCCGCGGCGGGGGCTACCTGCTCAACACCTGCTCGGCGGCCGGGCTGATCAGCTGCCCCGGCGACGCGCCGTACGCGGTGACGAAGGCGGCGGCGATCGCGTTCGCCGAATGGCTGGCCATCCACTACGCCACCCAGGGCATCGGGGTCAGCGTGTTGTGCCCGCAAGGAGTGCGTACGGCGATGCTGGAGCAGGGCCTGGCGGACGACCACCTGACCGCCCGGGCCGTCAGCGCCTCCGCGCCCGTTCTTGACGCGGAGGACGTGGCAGGAGCGGTGATCGAGGGCCTGGCGGCGGAACGGTTCCACATATTTCCTCATCCGGAGGTGGCCGAGTACGTCCGCCGCAAGGCCGAGGACCCCGATCGGTGGCTCACCGGGATGTCCCGCTTCGTCGACTCACTCACGACCTGAAGCGACCGCCCGCCCTCGGACCGCACCGCGCTCGCCGGCCCCCGGATCGGCGGCGCGGCGACGGCCTCCGGCGGCACGGCCCGCGGCAGGCCCTCTCGCTAGACCGGCTCGCTAGACCGGGCAGCTGGGGCCGAGCCGCTGCCAGGGCGAGCAGTTGTCGGCGGAGGACGAGCAGCACAACCTCCTGTGCCAGCCGTTCGTGAAGCACTTGTACTGGTACGCGCACACGGCCGCCGCCTTCTCCTCCGGAAGTACCAGCTCCAGAGCCCTGTCGATGATCACTCTCACGTCCTGCCTCCTCGTAGCGCCTGCCTGCTGACGGTTGTGGCGATTATCGGGAGGGGCACTCGCCGCCGGTTAGCGCGGCGATAGCGCGGCGCGCGAGGCAAGGCACGGGCCTACCCGCCGGCGTCCTGCTCGTAGGCGGCCAACGCCGGCTCGCCGCCTTCGCGCAGCTCGAAGAGCACGCCGCGGTCCCCCGGATAGCCCTGCCGGTGGTCGAAACCGCCGAAATAGATCTGGTCCGGCACACCGCCGGGAAACGCCTCGCAGAACGGCAGGACCCGGTCGGCCGACGTCGTCCCCGCCGGGTTGGCCCGCTTCCTGATCCGGGAACACGCGTCGCAGATGGCCGGCCGTAGCCGCATGTCCTCCCCCTCCTGTCTTCCCTATGGCGGTTCGTAGTCGGGGTTGTCGTGCCACGGACCATATTCCGGCTCGGCCAGATGGTTGCCGACCGCTTCCTCGTTCAGCATCACCCGGAATCTCCGCACGTGCTTGAAGGGGAAACCTCCGGGGATGGCGACCTCCTGCTGGTGCCCGCCGTACAGCTCGCTGCCGACGGTCCTGTCCGCGTCGACGCCGCCCTCCAGGTCGAGCTCGTACTGGTATTTCCCGCGCCAGGGCATCACGGGATTGCGGCTGGTCGACACGAAGGCCCTGTTGCCCGCGCCGAGGTGCTGGTCGAGGTCGGCGTCGTGGATGTCCTTCGCCAGGAAACCGGTCTCCTTCAACTGGTCCGGGCCGCGGTTGTCCACCCGGTAGAGCGGCTCCCGCGTCTCCCGTATCACCACGTTGTCGACATGGTGTCCCAGGTTGGTGATGACGTATTCCGACAGGGCCTTCCACTGGTCGTCGGTCCTCGGAGGGGCGACCCGCCCGGCCGCGTACTCGTTCGGCGGGGCGTAACCGGTCGGCGAGATGCCCTTGGGGAAAAGGCTGAGGCCGAGCCGGTCCTTCACCCGCCCGCGCTGCTTGATGTCATCCTCCGTCCGCACCGCCATGTCCATGATGTGGGCCGGTATCCAGCGCTCGCCGAGGCGCGTGTCCCACACCGTGCGCTCGATGACGACGTCGGCGCGGACGGCTCCGATTCTCTTGTGCAGCGGCAGCCGCCCGTCAGCCGCCACCTCCACCTCGCGGCCGCGCCGGTCGTAATGGACCCCGCCCCGGACGCGATAGCCCCACACGCCATCGAGCAGGCCCGGCCCGTGGCCGGCGAACCACTCGGCGAGCTCCTCGCGGGCGTACGTCATGGCAGCGTCCTTGGCGGGTCCCGCGAAGTGCACGTCGCTCCTGTGCAGATCGGGCCGGGCCTTCTTGACGTGCTCCATCCCCGCTGCCCAGGCGGCGTCGACGGCGTCCGTCAAGGTGTCCCTCAGGTGACGGAGCGTCCGCTGGATCTGCCGCTGCACGAGCCGGTGGTCGTTGGGCAGCGCCGGATCGTTCAGCGGCGATACGAACTCGCCGCGGCGCGCCGCCGCCTCGGCCTTCTCCTCCGCCCTCCTCACGTGGCCGGCGGCGTCGGTGGACAGCGAGACCACGCCGGCGCCGGGCGAGGAAGGCTCCGCCACCGACGGGCGCGCGCCGGAACCCGCGCGATCGCCCTCCCCCGCCGTCCGGGCGCCCTCACCCTCCGGGTAGAGCTCCTCGTGCGTCCTGCCGAAATGGTTCCTCAGCGTCCCGTAGACGTAGTCGTGGCCCTTCCTGATGTCGCGCCATCGCGGATGATCCGGCGGTACCGCTCGCCCGTTCTCCTGGAACTCCCGCCAGGCGGCCAGGTCGTCGAGCCCGGCGGCGATGACCAGCTCCCGCTCCGAAGCCTTGCCCTCCTCCCAGCGAACCCACTGGTGGTTCCGCGCCGCGGCGGCACGGTCCTCCCCGATGTGGAAAGCCTCCAGCGCCACGTCCACCCAGAAGCCGTCGGCGTCGTTCGGCCGCGGGGAGAAGGCGTCCCGGGCATGCACCTCCTCCCGCTCCCGCGTACCGGACTCCGCGGGACCGCCTGGCCGGCTCGCCGCGTCACGGGACAGGCGCCGGTCGATCAGCCGGCCGATCGCCGTGGCCAGCGGGCGCGGCCGTTCGGCGTTGTGGAACTCGGTGAACGCCTCCGCGATCATCTCGTGCGGGTCGGCCGCCCCGATGCTCGACAGGTGCCACTCGACCTCGGTCCTGATCGCCGGGTCGTCGTGGAAGTCCCCCGCGTCGTACCGCATGCGCAGCACCCGCGACACGGCCCGGTCGAGTTCCGCGCGGAGGGCGGGGTCGCCCAGCAGGCCCTCGGCGAGCTGGTGACCGTACTCGTGGTGGACGATGCCTTCGACCGTGCCCCCGCCGGGCACCGTACGGCCGGTTTCCTCGTCCCGCGCCGCACGCGCCACCACGCCGGCGGGGTCGGCGAACTGCCGCCGGTTGATATAGACACCCCGGCGTTCCCCGCTGGTGACGGCCACGGCCGGCTGCGTGTCCGCGCCAGGGATGTGGGCGAAATCCTCAGCGAAGTTCACGGCCCGGAAATGGCGGAACCCTTCGACCGGATAGCGCTCGGCCAGCCTTCGCACGGCCGCCGCACTCGCACGCGCCGCCTCCGGGTGCATGCCGTCGAGATCGACGCGGAGGCCGGTGCCAGGCAGGCGCTCGGCCGGCCGTTCCGCCTCCCGCCGCACCTCGCCCTCGTACGTCTGCTGCCCCGTTTCCCTCGCCACCGCGCCGGGTGCGGCTCCTGCACCAGGAACGTCGTGGGCCGCTGTCACCGGCTGAGCCGGCGCAGAGGGCGAAGCCGCGGGGGCGGAGGACGCGGTTGCGGAGGCCGTCGGGCTCCCGTGGGCCGGGCCCTGCTGAGCCGCGGGCGGGGAACCCGCGGGAGCTGGTTCGGCCGTCCGCGCCGGCGCACCCGACGACGGATCCGCAGAGGGAGCGGCATGGCCGGTGACCCCGGAAACCGGCGCGGCGGACAGGCCCGTGCCCCTGGGAGGCCCGGAAGGGGGTTCGGCGGCGGTCCCTGCCGGGCTGGGAAGGGACCCGGAAGCGGAACCGGCGGGCCCCGAAGAGCCGGTCGACGGCGCGGCGGGCGCCGGGCCGGCGTCGAACGGGGTGATCAGCTCGCGGATGTCCGTGGCCGTGCCGATGACGGATTGGGAGACGCCCGCACGAGCCATGTCCTCGAGCGAGACGGGCTGCCCCGTGATGAAGCCCATGACAGCGGCCGCCGCGGCGCCACCGGTGGCGCCGCTGAACGCGCTGTGGCCGGCGGATCGCAGCAGCAACATCCGGCCGGCGTCGGCGATGCCGGCCGCACCCGGCGTGCCCCTGCGGTTCAGGGCGCCCTGGGTGAGGCTCTGCACCACCGACTCCATGGCCTCCTGGAAACCCTCCATGGCGGCCTTGCCGAGATCGATCCGGCCGCGGTTGCCCTGGAACGCCTGTATGCCCTGGACCGCCATGGACAGACCGGCCCCCGTCGCGAAGTCGACGGCGGCGTACCGCACCATGGCCTGCAGCAGTTGCCGGTAGATGAGCGTGATCCGCATGCGCTGCTGGGCCAGCCGGGCCGCGACCGCAGCCGCGGTGATCCCGCCTGCCCAGAGCGCGGTCACGAGCCGCACGATCGACACGACCACCACGGCCAGGGTGGCGAGGATCATCATCTGGGCGTACTCGATCTCGGTGGCGGCGTCCTTGAACTGCGTGCCCATCGCCCGGCAGAGCTGTTCGAGCCGGGCGGCCGACTCGCGCAGCTCGGACGCGCGGCCCGAGAACGCAGCGGACGAGTCGCCCTTGTTGTGCGACATCGACTGGCCGAGGGCCTCGTCCAGGGCGGGAAGGAGCGCTTCTATGTCGTCCGCGGCGCGCAGCCACGCGTCGCCGAGGCGGCGCATGGCCTCCAGGTCGACATCCGGCCACTTGCAGCCGCCGAGCCATCCGGCTGCCCATTCGGCCCAGGCGGGGAACTCCATGGATCAGGCCTTCATGCCGCCGTCGGTATCCGCCGCGAGGCGACCCGTGGCCTCGACCTCGTCCGCGGTGCCCGACAGCTGCGTGACCACCTGGCCGAAAAGGTGCATCGCGACGTCGCTGTTGGGCTCGAGCGATTCGGCGAGCTGCCGGCCGGCCTCGTCGTTCCGCTCCCAGCCCTCGTTGGCGGCGATCTCCCCCGCCAGCATCGACCTGATCTCGTCGAGCTCCCCGGCCAGGGCGCGCAGCCGCGCGGCGTCGCCGGACAGCCCTTCAGGCTGCACTTCCATGCGCCTGACGTTCACATTCCGCCCTTTCTTGCGTGGGTTACGGCGCCGATGGCTGGATATCGGGTCAACTATCGGCGAAGTAATGTGAACGCAGTTTCGGATTGCGGCATCAGGCCATCGTACTGTCGCTGCGCCGCAGGGCAGAATGCATGAAAAAACTTCGAAACATGCCCCGCACCTTCGGCGGAAGCGCCTCCGGCAGACCGGCCCTTCAGCCCGCGGGAAGGTCATGCGGGAGACGACAACGAGCCGGCCGGGCAATGGTCGCATGGCGGCCGACGGCAGCCCGGCCGTCGGCCGCCCGCCGGTCTACTGCTGCTCGGCCTTGGCTGCGGGGTCCGGGTCCGCCGGGCAGCGGGTGCCCTTTGCGGGCACCTTCAGCGAGATCAGGTACTTGTCCATCGCCGCCGTGGTGCACTCGGTCATGCCGTAGATGCCGTGGCCCCAGCCCTCGTAGCTGAGCAGCGTGGCCTTGGAGCCGAGCTGGCGGGCCACGTTGGCCGACCACTTGTACGGCGTGGAGGGGTCATGCCTGGAGGCGCCCACCAGCAGCGGAGCGCTTCCGGTGTACCGAAGCCGGTGCTGCGGGTTGTTGACCGGGTGGCCCTGGCACCTCGGCATGTCGCCCATCGGCATCGGGTTGTACCGCATGTCCGGGGCCGCCGCGTTGGCGCCGCGCATCACATCGGCGTACTCGGTGTAGTCGCGGAGCTTGAGGTTGAAGTCCTCGCAGAGGATCGCGGTGGGGAATTCGGCGTGCTCACCGCTCACGGGCCCGTTGCCGGGAGGGTCCGGCATGTCATCTGGCACCGGCCCGCCCTCGAGGGCGCGCAGCGCCTTGGCCTCCAGCGGCCAGTCCGGTCCCTCGTTCATCACCACGCCCAGCCAGAGCAGGTTGTGGGCGCTCACCGGACGGTCGGAGACCCCCGGCCAGTACAGCTTGCCGCGATCCGCCTTCTTGAGCAGTCCCTTCCACAGCGCCCGGACGTCGCGCCCGTGCAGGACGCAGTCGGTGTCCCGCTCGCACCAGGCGACGAACTCGTCGAAGCCGTCCTGGATGGCGGCCGCCTCGCTCACCTGGAACGCCTTGGCGTTCAGGCTGTGGTCCATGTTGCTGTCCAGCACCATGGCCCGGATCCGGTTCGGGAACAGCTCGGCGTACATCTGCTGGGCCAGCGTGCCGTAGGAGACGCCGTACGAGGTCAGCTTGTCGTCGCCGAGCGCGGCGCGAATGGCGTCCATGTCACGGGCCACGTTGACCGAGTCGATGTGGTCGTACAGCGGGCCGGTGAGCTTGCGGCAGTCCGCGCGCAGCTTCTTGTTGAAGGCGATCCACCTGTCGTAGTCGGCCTGGCTGGTCATGACCTCGTACGGGATCTTGTTGTACAGAGAAGCCGAGCAGGTCACCGAACCGCTGCGGGCGACGCCCCGGGGGTCGTAGCTGACGATGTCGAACCGCCGCTGCACATCCTCGCTGAACCCGGAAGGGCGAAGGATGTCGTTAACGCCGGAGTTGCCTGGTCCGCCCGGGTTGGTCAGCAGGCTTCCGATCCGCGCGGAGGGGTCGGTGGCCTTGCGCCGGGCGAGGGTCAGGTCGACGGTGGGTCCTTTCGGCTTGGACCAGTCGATCGGGACGGTCAGCGTGCCGCACTCGACGGTGGGGGCTTCCTTGCACGGCGCCCAGGCGATGCCACGTTGTCCGACACTTCCCGCGGCTTTCCCTCCCGGGGCCGCCTCGTTGCCCGCCGCGCTTATCGTGACGGTGACAGCAGCCGCCGTCACCACGAAGGCGGCCAGCGTGGACAGTCCTCTCCGCACTTTGCTCCAATCGTCGATCGGCGGACCTGGCCGCGCACACGGAACACGACCGACCTCAACCTGGCGCATCCGCCAGCCGCACAGAGCGGAAACAGAGGCTCGCCGACATTCAGCCGCAGGCTATTGAGCTGGCCTTATACCGCTACAGCATCATTGGTGCCTGCCATTTCAGTCTTCTGACCATCGAATATAACAGGACATAATCCTCATTTCGTCCTCAATTTTGCCTCGCCCCCTTGCGACCGGCCTGACGTCGGCGACCGACCAAGATGGCCGGCAGCCCCGCAGGCGCGCCAGACATACGGCTCGCAGCCAGGCTCAGGCCGGCATGCACAGAGCCGTGTCGAGTGCCTTCTCGACGTGCTCGCGGGCGGGGTGGTGACGGCGATGGCGGCGGTGAGCGGGGAGACGCCGGTCCACCAGCGAGAACGTGACGTGACCACGCGACCACGCCAGTGATCCCGCTGAAGCCGCATCGATCCTGGTGGCGGGCGTTCCCAGGTAGGGCCGGCCCTACCGAAACCCCGGGCCGCCGCCGAAGTGCGCGGCATGGTGATGTACGGGATGTCCGGAGAATGCCCGGTCATCGTCCTGGCCGGGCCGTCGTCACCAGGAGAGCGTGACAGGGACGAGACGAACAGCCAGAAGGCTGTTCGACCACCTGATGAGGGAACGGATTCGCTGCGGCACGTCGTGGCTCCACGGCCCTCGGAACGGAAACCACCATGAAGAGAATCCACCTGCTCCTGTCGGCGCTCGCCGCCGCCGTCCTCCTCCTGGCCGCATCCGCGGCCCCCGCGGCAGCAACCGCCGAAACACCGGCCCCATCCGGCCAGTACTGCGTGATGGTCATCGGCAAGGCGCCGCCAGGAAAGGCGTCCCCCGTCCGGTCACACGAATGCGCCGACGACTATGCCACCGCCTCCCGCAAGGCCGGCGCGAGCGACACGGTGCTCCTCATGGAGTGGTTCTGGAACGCCAACAACTCACCCTCCAACCTGACCCGCATCCACGGCGACTACGGCAACTGCGACGCCGATGGCTATCACATCAACATCCTCGACCATTGGGCTAACAACATCTCCGGCTTCAACTCCTACAGCCGGTGCAACGTCGTCACCGGATACAACTTCACCCTGTGGGAGGGCGACCGCCAGACGTGGTCGATGAACAAACCCTGCCAGTGCCTCCTGCAGGGATGGGTGGGCTCGTACATGAACGACCGCATCGAGTCCTTCTGGATCCGCCAAGGCTGACCCGACCTGTTCATGCAGAACGAACCGGAAGGAGGGCGGGCACCCGGCCCGCCCTCCTCTCGCCTTGTGCGCTCCTTCGACCCGTGGAAAGAGACCCATCTCCCGCTATACCGCCGCACGGAATTGTTCGTAGCGTTCTGCAAAAGTGTATTCGGTTCACCTGAAACTTGCACCGCAGCAATCCGTCGTCGCCTACGCTATCGCGACTGCAGCATCGTCGTAACTCGCATATGAGTCGATCACGCCGTGCAGGCTATCGAGGCGAAGCCAACACCCGGTGACCGTTCCCGGTCAGATCACTAGAGGTAGCCACTACAGGACGACAGTCGCGGGCCTACGCTTGAACTTCGGGAGATCTGGGCATTCAGCCTCAGCCCCAGCCTCGAGATATCTGGCCCTCGGAGACAGCCGCTCTGCTATCGCAGCCGCCCCGCCCGGAATGTCGCGCTCGAACCATCCACCGGGCGGCCCTGAACATCGCGCATGATGGCGACATGCCGCATCTTCTAGTGTTTGGGGAGCAGAAGATCCGCCATATCACCGTCTACGCGCTCCTGCTGGCCGTAAGCGCCGGCGTGGCCGCAGCGCTGGTCGTCCCTGACTTGCAGGTGGGGAATGCTATGGTGACCGACCCGCAATGGTCCGAACAGCACATCGCGGAGTGGCGCATCCAGGCGGTCCTGGCCTACACCTCCGGTAGTGCGGTCGGGCATGTGTGCGCTCTGCTCGCCGGACTCCTGGTCGCGCGGTGGAGCATGACCGATGCCCGTCAAGCCGGGTTCATCACGGCACTGCTTGCGGGTTCGGGGCTGGGAGCGATCCAGTTGGCGGTGGCGTCATGGGCGGCGACGCCTCTCCTGTACGAGCTGTCGGACTTCCCCGGGACGGGCGACCCGATGGAAGACTGGGTTGTCAATCCGGGCCTCCAACACCACGTCCCCGTGTTGGTCGGCATGGCGTTGACCTTCGCTGTGTTCCTGGCAGTTGCGGCTGCCGGGTTCTGGATGGCCTACCGGGCGGTCCTACTGAGATTCGTCCTGGTGGGGATAATCGTGGTCGTCATGCCCATCGCCCTCTTCTTCACCACCGCCATCGCGTTGATTCCGCAACCCTAGTGTCGTCATGGGCGCACCATCCGCGGACGCCGCCCGCGCAACCCACGGAAGGTGCTTGCCGGCGGCCTTTGTGGCCGGTTCCCTTTGGGGACATAGGTGTGGCGAGCGCCCTTGGATTTTCCACAAGCCCGCCGAAGTCGCGTTATCCGAGTGAGCTACTTCGTACAGTGACCACATGGATCCGGTGAGCGTCGTGGGGGCGTTGGCGGGAGTGGCCGCGGTGCTCATCGCCGCCCTGCAGTTGCGCCGGACCCCCCGGCAGGGCGCCCCGGCACCCGTGGTCCCGCCTCCTGCAACGCCTCCGCCTCAAGTGTCTTCCTCCGAAACGCGTCCGCCCGAAACGCCTTCCCCGGAAAACCTTCCGGCTGACGTACGGCCGGGGCCGTGCGCCGTCCCGGTGCTGCGGGCGCCGATCGGGCGGCTGCCCCAGGTGCGCGGCAGGGAGGACGTGCTCCTGCGGTTGGAGCAGCGCCTGGCCGAGCCGGACGGCGCGTTCCACGTGTTGGGCGGCCTGGGAGGGGTCGGCAAGACCACGGTCGCGCTCGCACTCGCCGAGCGGGCGCGGAGGGCGGGTCGGCGCGTGTGGTGGATCGCCGCGACGGACGCCCAGACGGTGACGTCGTCCCTGCTGGCCCTGGCCGCCGAGCTGGGCGCGCCGGCGATCGCGATCGGAGAGGCACGCGCCGGACGGCGCGATCCGGCCGACGTGCTCTGGACGCGGCTGGAGGAGCGGACCGGCTGGCTCCTCGTCCTCGACAACGCCGACGATCCGCGGGCGCTGGAAGTGGCGGGGGCACCGGTACGCGACGCGACCGGCTGGCTGCGGCCCACGACGTCCGGGCTCGTCGTCGTGACCACCCGCGTCGTCGAGCAGCGGGCCTGGGGCCGGTGCGGCCGGGTTCACCACGTCCTGTGCGTGAACGAGGACGACGGGGCGAGAATGTTGCTCGACCTCGCCGGGGAGGCGGGCACGCTGGAGCAGGCCGGCGCGGTGGCCAGGCGGCTGGGCGGGCTGCCGCTGGCGCTGTCTCACGCCGGTAGCCACCTCAGTTCTCCCTTCTCCAAGGAGAGGACCTTCCCCGACTACCTTCTCGCCCTGGACGACCGCTTCCCCGCGCTGCTCGGCGGCAGCGGTGGCGAGCCGTCGATCACCACCACGTGGGAGATCTCCCTTGACGCCCTCGCCGGGCGCGGGTGCCGGCAGGCCCGCCCTCTGCTGCGGGTGCTGGCCTGCCTCGCCCCCGCGGTGGAGATCGACACAGCGCTGCTGGACGCCGCGCCGCTGGGTGAGATCTGCGGCGGCGAGCACAATGTACGCCCCGGGCTGGAGGCGCTGCGGTCCATGGGCCTCATCCAGGCTCGCGCGCCTGCCGGGACGCTGGTCGTGCATCCCCTGGTCGCCGAGGCGAGCCGTACGCGTCTCACGCCGGACATCACCACCGTCGCGGTCGCCCTCCTGCGCGGCGCGCTGTGCGGCAGGCGTCACGACGCACCTGGCGACTGGCCCGCCTGGCAGGACCTGATGCCTCACCTGCGCGCCCTGCTGTCCATCACGTCCTCGGCCCTGGACGAGCGGACGCTGGTCGAGCTGGCCGAGCTGGTGAGCCGCGCGTGTGGAGCGTTCCGGGCGAGCGGCTGTTACGCCGCCGCCGCGGAGCTCGCGACGCTCTCGCTGCGGCAGGCCGACGTTCTGGGGGCGGACCATCCGGGCGTCCTCGCTCTGCGCCACCAGCGTGGCGCCGCGTGGGCGTGCATGACTCGCGCCGTCGAGGCGGAGGCGGAACTCGCCCGGGTCCTGCGCGCACGGGCGGAGCTGCTGGGCGAGGAGCACCCTGACACGCTGGCGACTCGGCACGACTTCGGATTCGCCCTCTTCGAACAGGGACGGTACGCCGAGGCCCACACCTGCTACGAACAGACGCTGGCCACGAGGACGCGGGTGCTGGGCCCCGACCACCCCGACACCCTCACCACCTGGCACGAGGTCGGGCGTGCCCTCGCCATGCGCGCACTCCTCAACGAGTCGGAGGCGGTGTGCCGCAAGGTGGTGGAGGCGCGCGCCCGTGTCCTCGGCCCTGAACATCCTGACACGCTGGCCAGCCGGTTCTACCACATCCGGGCCGTCGGCGATCTCGGCGACTACGCCACGGCGGAGAAGGGCTACGCCGACCTCCTCGCCACCCGCGTCCGCATCATCGGGCCGGACCACCATCTCACGCTGCGCACACGCTTCAACTTGCTGATGAACGTGGCCTTGCAGGGGCGCACCCGCGAGGCCGCGCGGGGCATGGCCGACCTGGCGGCCTACCAGGCCCGGGTGCTCGGACCGGCTCACCCCGACATCCTGCTCACCAGGTCGAACAGAGCCTGGATGCTCCGCGACATCGGCCAGGAGACCGAGGCCGAGCAAGAACTCGGCACGATCAAGGAGGCAGCCCAGCGGGTGTGGGGTGAGAACCACGTCTACACCCTGGACATCCGCTACGAGCTGGCGCGCACGTGGCGGGTCACCGGTGCGCACGATCGGGCGGAGGGCGAGCTGCGCGACGTGCTGCGGCGCCAGGTCCGCGCGCTCGGGCCGGGGCACCCCCAGACGATCGCGACCCGTTACGAGATCGCCCGTGTCATGGAGGAACGCAGCCTCTGGGACCAGGCGTGCCGCGAATACCACGCGGTGCTGGAGCTTTACCTGACCACGTGCGGCCCCGACCACCCGCAGACCAAACGCGCGGAAGAGCGCCACAGAAGAGCGTCCCTGCAGGCCCGCTAGGCCACGGATTCGGCCACATCCGTCAGCTCCGCGAACGCCGCCCGAGCTTCGCACATCTCAAGCATCATGATCAGACAGACGTTGACGGCGGCACTCGTGGCCGGCTTCCTCCTGGCGGGCACGGGTGCGGCGAGCGCGGAGGCGAAGTCCATCCCCAAGGGGTTCCTGCTGACGGAGGCCAGGGCGAGAGGACCGCTCCCCCCTGAAGCGGTGAACGAGGAGTGGTGGAAGATCAGCGACAGCCTGTCGAGGCGGCTCGTCCTCAATCCCTGCGCCACCAAAGGGAAGCCACGCGACGGCCGTGTCGCGATGCGTACCATCACCGTTCTGACCAGCGCCCCCTCCACCGGCGCCGAGCAGCTCCTGATCTACGGGAGCACGAAGTCCGCCCAGGCGGCCTTCCGTAAGCTCCTGGCCGATGCGAAGCGATGCCCCAGGACCGGCTTCCGTTACTCCACCAAGTCCGTGCGCATCGGCAGCGAAGCCATGTACGTGGGAAAGTATCACTTCACGAACGGCAAGCGGGAGGCGGACCCGGCGCTGCGGTGGGTTGTCGGGCGCCGCGGGAAGGCGCTGTTCCTCTACACCCACGATGACGTGCACCAGTGGAAGTGGCTGGCGAGTCAGGCGAAGAAGATGGCGAAGAAGGTGTGCGGCATCCGGGGCGTCTGCGGCTGACGACCTCAGGGCACGAGGCTGTTCAGGGGCGTGGTCGGCAGCGCGATCCAGCCTTCCGTGGCCGCGGCCTGCGCCTGGTTTCCGGCGGGCACGGTCGCGAGGCCGAGCGCCGACGCGCGGGCCGCGAGCGCGGAGATGACGGCGTCGGTGGCGTCGTCGGAGGCCCGGCAGAGCGGCTCATGCCCTCCCAGGTCGAGCCACGGCGCCGCCTCCCGCAGGCGGTCGACGAGCTCTCCCAGCCCGGCGAGGTTGGCGGCGCGCTTGTAGCCGCGGTGGGGCAGCCCCCACTGCTTGAGGCAGGCGGCCGGGTAGACCTCGACGACGGCCCCGCCGCCTCGCCGGTCGACGGGCTGACCACGCCGGGCCAGCTCGGCCAGCAGCGCGGCGCAGCGCATGGTGGCGTGGCCGATGCGGTCGGCTGAGACGCTGAGCGGCGTCAGCCCGGTCTGCGCGTGCACCACCTGGTCGGTGACCCGCCAGGCCAGGTCACGCCGCCAGTCCCGGCCGGCGAGCCCGTCCGGCACCTGGACGTGCCCGGCACGGTGGGCGGTGACGAAGTCGACGAACCTCTCCGGCCACCCGAGCGGGCAGTCGATCGCCGCCTTGCCCGCCTCCATCGCCGCCTCGACGATCACGTCGTCGCCCGCGCCGGTCCGTACGTTGACGAGCCGCGCGCAGCCGTCGTGCCAGTCGAGCCAGGCCACCGCGGTCCGCGCCGCCTCCGCAGCCATGTCGACGCCGACCGTCACCATGTCTTCACGTTAGGCCCCGAGGCCATGAACGTTCCGATCGCCATCGGAACGTCAGGCGCCGGTGCAGGTCGGGCTCGAGTCCTGGCCGACGAGGTAGGTGGCTCGCTCGGCCGCGGTGAGATCCCGCCGCACGGCTTGGCAGATGCGCCTGGTGGCGACTTCGGGGTCGGCGACGCGAGCGAGGAGGCTGACGTCCCAGGACTGGCCGCCCCGGGACAGCGTCGCGCCGTCGGAGCTGAAGGCCAGCGTCCGCCGGCCGTTGAGCATGGCGGCCGAGTTGTCCTGGCGGCCGGCGAAGGTGACGAGGTGGCGGGCGGACGTGACGTCCCAGAGGTTCATCCTGCCGCAGTGATCAGCGATCGCCAGTGTCCGGCCGAGGGGATCGAAGACGGCCTCGCTGACGATCGGACCTGTATCGTCCTCGCACTGTGTAGCTGTGACCTCGAAGCGGCTCGTCTGTCCCGTCACCCGGTTCCACGAGCCGACCAGCCCGATCTCATCGATGGCGATCAGATCGTCGCCGGCGATGGCGATGCCGAGGATCGACCGCTTGGTGAACCGTGGCACCCCTTTGAGAGGGGCGCCCGTCGTCACATCCCAGAGCTGGATGGATCCGCCGCCGCTCGCGGCGAGCGTACGGCCGTCCTGGCTGATCGCCAGTAAGTCGATCGCGTTCAAACCGTGTCTGACAGAGCGGCGGCGCCCGGTCTTCTCCTGTATCCACAGTTCCTTGCCGCCGCTGTCCACAACAGCGGTGATCCGGCCGTCCGGGCTGCGAGCGGTGATCTCTCCGGCCTGAGTGCCTGAGGATGAGCTGGACAGGGGCCTGCCGATGGTGGCGTCCCACACCCGGACGGCGCCGTCCTCGCCTCCGCTGGCGAGAGTCCGGCCGCCGGCGCTGTAGGCCAGCGAAGTGATGGCGCTCGTGTGACCGGCGATAGTGGCGCGGACGTCCCGCGACGCGGTGTCCAGAAGATGGATCGTCGACTCGTCGGTGCCGCCTCCGGCGGCAAGGGTCCGGCCGTCCGGGCTGAACGCCACCGCGTCGACCCGGTCGGCCACGTCCATGGGCCGGTTACGGTCGCGCCGCACATCCCACAGGCGGATTGTCCAATCGTCATTCACCGTGGCCAGGGTGTCGTTCGTGGGCCCGAAACGCACCACTCTCAATATGGTCCCTGTCTGGGTCAGGCTTCTCACCTGCCCGGTGGTCAGGTTCCGCAGCTCGATCCGGTCGGAGGCCTCGGCCAGGGCCAGCGTCTGGCCGTCCGGGCTGAACGACACCGACCACGCGAGCCCCTGGCCCGGCAGTTTGTCCGGCTTCGGCTCCCCTTTGCGCCACAGCCAGGTCGACCCGTTGGTGGCGATCGCGAGCACGTTTCCGTCGGGGCTGAAGTCCATCTCGTTCACCCTCTCGTCCAGCGTGGCGGCTCCCCACGCCGACACCACCTTTCCCGCACCGGCGGCGATGGTCGCGCCGTCAGGGCTCAACGCCAGTGCGGTGATCTCGCCGCCCATTTCGCGCCGGGCGCGGAGAGCACCGGTTTCCACGTCCCACACCTGCACCGACCGTCCCGCGCCGGCCACGACGGTCTGCCCGTCTCCGCTGAGGGCGACCGCGGCCACCCGGCCGGCAGCCACGAACCTGCGATGGAGCGGGAGCCCGGCTGCCGCGCGCAACATGGCCAGTGACCGCGCGTCGGGATAGGTCTGAAAGGCGCGGGCGGCCAGCAGCGCGGCCGTGTCCGGCTCGCTGTCGATGAGATCGCCGGCCACGACGGACAGCTGTCGTGACAGGGCCTGCCGGGCGCCGTCGGCGGCCACCTGCTGCTGCCAGACGGCGACGCCTCCCGCCACGAGGGCCACCACGAGCGCGCTTGCCAGGATGAGGTTGATCCGCCTGGCGCGCCTGATCGTCGCCTGCTGGTTGCGCAGGCTGGCTTCGACGAACGCCTTCACTTCGCTCGGCAGTGCCCGCTCTCTCTGCCAGGCCAGGCCTTCCGCCAGGTCGGTGCCGCGCAGCAGATCCTCCGTACTGCGCTTCCGCGACCAACGTTCTTCGGCTACGAGCACCTGGTTGAGCCAGGTGTGGAACTGACCGTCCTGCCTGACCCACTCGCGCAGGTCGTCCCAGTCGCGGGCGAGCGTGTCGTGGGCGAGTTCGACAACGCGATCATCCGGGTCCGGCTCTGACGAGGTGGCGTACGTCGTGATGACGCGGTCGTGCGCGAGCGACCGGAGGACCTCATCGGCGCCCGGCCCGGCAAGTTCCCGCAGGCGGCTGATCGGCTGCCGTTGGCGGGTCGCGGGGACACCGCGCTCCGGCTCCTGGGGGCGCACCAGCGCGGTGAGGATCGTTCTGGCTGTGGCGAGCTGCTGGTCCTTCAGGTGGCTGAGTGCCGTCGAGCACCAGGTGGCCAGGCTTCCCGCGACCTTGCCGATCGCCTGATAGTCCTGGTGGGTGAGGCGGCCGTCCTGCCGGCGCTCCCACAGCTGGGCGAGGGCCAGTTCGAGAGGGGCCAGCGCCGTGACGGGCGCGCTCCCGTTCTCCATGACGTCGGCGATGACGCGTTCGGCCAGACCCGGGTCGAACGCCACTCCGGAGCGCTCGACGATCGCCCTCAGGTCGCTCCTGCCGAGGGTGGCCGGCACGTTGACCTGCCCCTCGGCCGACAGATCCAGCAGGTCCGCGGCCTGGGCCGCCAGCTGCGGGAAGAAATCGTTGCGCATGATGAGGACGACGCTCACCGCGGCCCGCGAGTCGGCCAGTTCCATGATGTGGTCGATGGCGGCCCGGTCGGTCAGGAACTCCTCGAACTGGTCGACGACCAGGAGCAGCCGCTCCTCGCCCCGGCCGGGCACGCCCGGAAGCTTCTGGCCGGATCCGGTGACCAGCACCTGCTGCCAGCGATCGCTGCCGGGCAGCGCGCCACGCGCGAGCGCGGGCAGGACCCCGGCCTGGACCATCGACGACTTACCTGAGCCTGACGGGCCGAGCAGCAGCAGGAGCCGGCGTGGTCCGCGCAACCGGTTCACGACGGCTTCCACCACCGCGTCACGGCCACGGAACAGCGACTCGTGTTCAGCTCTGAACACCTCCAGCCCCCGGAACGGGCTCTCGGGCGTCGTGAAGAGCACGGGCCGAACCGACCTGAGGGTGTCAGCGCTGGTCGCGTAGGCGACCGTCAGGCCTCTGGAGAACCCGTCCGGTTGCGTGATGGCGGTCAGCATGCCGATCACCAGGCCGGTCGACTCGTCGGCGACGGGCGCCCCGCTGAAGCCCTCCGTGAATCCGTTGGCATCGGTGAGCTGGAGCCAGCCGCCTGGCCGCGCTGCCGGCAGGAGGTCGCCTGCCCTGGCGTACCCGAAGTGGCCCGCGGGCGGAGCCTGCGCCGGATAGCCGAAGGACCGCACGGGGTGATCGCGAGTCCCCGCCGCGGTGCTCAGGCTCAGTGCCCGGGCTCCGGCGGGGACGTCGAGCAGCCGCAGAAAGGCGATGTCCTCGGCGTCCGGCGCGCGCCACCCCTCCCGGAGCACCAGCCCGACCGCGTCCGCGTCGTCGCCGAGCCCGGGAAAGGCCAGCTTCACCCGGCCGCCTGGTCCGTGACCGGCCTGCGCCACCACGTGCGCGCATGTGACCAGTTCGTCGGGGCCGACGAGGAAGCCGGCACCACATATCACCCCGTCATCGGAGACCAGCTGTGCGACACCCCGGCTGAACTCCTCAGCGCTGAGCACGCTGCCACTTGGCTGTCACCTTGATATGGCAGCCAGAATCGACCTTGGCGATCACGGCTCCGGCCTTTGCCGCCAGGTTCACCCCGAACTCGATTTCCACCTCGTCCGGAGCAGCCGTGCGGAGCTGGACGATCGCTTCCTTGGCCAGCTCCGCCACCGGCGCCATGACCTTCTGGAAGGCCGCCGGCAGATCTTTGATAACGTCACCGCGCCCTATTTGGACGGGTCCGTCACTTTTCGCCCCATCGGCCTCGACCAGAATCGTGCTTCCGTCTTCCAAGGACAACCGTGCGAGGTCGGCCATGAGGGCCCTCCCGGGGGTCAGCGAGTCCGCGAATGTCATGACAACAGAATGATCAGGCCGCGCAGGGTGACGCCATGCGTACCGTGATGATTTCGATAGCTACCCTTCCGGTACGCCGACGATCGGCGATATCGCAGCTATGAGTTAACCGTCCCACGCGCCGGCGAAGCGGATTAGGCTCCAAGTGATCCCCGTCATATGAGGGCGCCCCTTCACATGAGCGATATCAAGCAGAACGAACCGGCTGCGACAGAGCCGGGTAAGTCGCAGGTCGCATCAGCGGTGCAGACGGCGGTGATCGGTGCCCTGGCCGGCGCGTTCGTGACGTGGATCTCCGCGCCGTGGCTCGACCTGTTCACGAGCCAGCCCTTACACATCCAGCTGTGGGGGTCGCTGGGGACGGGCGTCCTGGTCGGGGCCGCGGCGCTCATCCCGGTGTTGCGCGATCTCATCCAGAAGCACCCGAAGGAGGTCAGGACGGCGCTGTGCGTGCTGGCCGGCGGGGCGCTGGCCACCGGGGTGTGGACCGGGGTGCGGGCGGTCGCCGCGGACGACCAGTGCCCGGCGCCTGCCGAGCTGCGGCTGGTCACCGCGCCCGAGAACGTGACCGAGCTGACCGCGCGCGCCCGGAGCTACGTGCGCGAGCACCAGACGGAGGACGGCTGCCCCGTGGTCAGGATGACCGTGGCGGTGGCGCCGCCGCCCATCCATCTCCATGACGCCTTCGACAACCGGTGGGAGTGGCGGGAGGACCGTCGCGACCAGCCGTACGCCCGCCTCTATGACCTGCAGCCCGACGCCTGGGTCGCCTCTTCCGCTGCCGAGCCGGACGAGCTCAGGGCGGGCGAGCTCCGCTCGCTCGGCGCTCCGGAGCCGGAGGACGCGGTGGGGCGTGACCAGCTGGTCCTGGCGATGACCGGGCAGCGGCACGAGGAGCTGGGCACGTACATGGACAATCCGGACGGCTATGCGTTCGGCGAGGTGTGGGACACGCTGACGAAGAAGATGGGCATGACCATCGCGCGGCCGTTCCCCGAGACGTCCGTGGCCGCGCTGATCGGCACCCACGACGTGTTCCAC
This sequence comes from Nonomuraea sp. KM88, assembly GCF_052245635.1. Classification (NCBI taxonomy): domain Bacteria; kingdom Bacillati; phylum Actinomycetota; class Actinomycetes; order Streptosporangiales; family Streptosporangiaceae; genus Nonomuraea; species Nonomuraea sp. KM88. Next base: position 219,775 of record NZ_JBQQCC010000009.1, read on the forward strand.
GACCGCGGGCTGCCCGAGTCGCGCTATCTGGAGGCCGAGCAGGAGCTGGTGGAGAACGGGCTCGGCGCGGACACCGTCACCTCGTTGTTGTGCGAGTTCGACCGGCTGGCCGACAGGTCGGGCGCCGGCGATCCGAAGATCGCGATGCTGGTTCCCGCGCACAGCGTGGACGACTTCAACGCGGGCCGGGTGAAAGGCTGCGAGGGGACGGGTGACAGCGCGCGCCTCGTCGCGGTGCGGCACCACGACCTGAGCACGCTCGACTACCAGTTCGTCAAGGTGTCCTGGCCGGACCAGCGTTCGGCCGAGCGGGAGAAGCTGGTCGACCACTTCGGCGCGTGGCTGCGGGCCCACCCGCTCTTCCCCAACGCGCCGGGGCCGGCCGACGGCGAGCTCGACCGCCATGACCTCGGGCGGCTCAAGAAGCTGGTGCTGGACGAGCTGCGCCCGAAGCTCGACCTGCGGCTGCTCGTCGACACCTCGGGATCGGCGGACCGCCCGGTGCGGGTCCGGGCCGCAGAGGCGGTTCGGGCCAACAGCCGGCTGCTCGGGCCGCGCGACGGGGTCCGGGTGTTCGGCCTGCACGCGCGTACGAGGAACGGGCCCGCCGAGGTCACGAGCATCGCCGCCGACAGCACCAGGGAGCAGCTCGGCGCCGTGGCCGCGAGCATCGAGAGCACCGCGTTCGACCACTGGGACGCCCCCGCCTCCGCGGGGCTGACCCGGCTGGGCACGGGCGACGAGGCGGTGGCCGCTCCCGTGGTGCTGCTGACCGACGGCAGGTTGTTCGACAACGAGGGCAGGGGCGAGGCCGCGAAGGTGATCGCCCGAGCTCTGGAGCGCGCACCGACGGTCTCGGGTCTGTACGTGGTCGTCTTCGGACAGGACGCGTGCGCCGTGACCGCGCTGCCCGGCTCGGGCAAGCCGTACCGCTGCGTGACGGCGAGCGAGGGCGCGGACAAGGCGCTCACCCGGGCCATCATCACGGTGCGGGGGTGGCGATGAGGACGTGGCTCCAGGCAGGCCGGCGCGAACGTGTCCGGCGCAGGAACGTGGTGGCGTTCGGCTGCGGCGCCCTGCTGATGGTGCTGCTCCTGACCTGGCAGTCCGGCCTGTCCGCAGGACCGTCCCAGCCGGACCGGCCCCGGTCGACGATCTCCCCGCCCTCGGTGCCCGTCACGCCTCAGGAGAGCTGCGGCGGCAACGACGCCGAGCTCGTCGTGGCCACCGGCGACGACGTCAGCACGGGCAGCGTGCGGCGGGAGGTGATCGAGGAGTGGAACGGCCTGCTGAAGCCGCCCGGGGACCCGCGGGCCAAGCTGCTGGAGCTGTCCGCCAGCACCGACGTGCGGCGCGCCCAGATGGCGGCGCTGGCGCAGGCGGGCAGCTGCGCGTACGACATCCTCGTGCTCGACGTGGCGTGGGTGACCGAGTTCGCCCGGCACGGCTACATCCAGCCGATCGATCTGGCGGATCGCGACGACGAATTCCTGTCCGGCCCGCTGGGGGCCGGGCGGATCGACGGCGAGCAGTACGGCGTGCCGTTCGCCGCCGACGCGCCGCTGGAGTTCCGGCGGCTGGACCGGCGGTCCGGCGGCTACCTGCTGCAGCTCGACGACAACGAGATGGGCACCATCAATTTCCTGGAGACGATCGAGCTGGCCGGCGGGAAGGTGCTCGGCGGCGACGACAGGACCTCCATCGTGCTGGACCAGCAGCGCGACGCCACGTGGGAGGCGCTGAGGTCGTTCAGGCGCACGCTGTCCACCACGGGGGAGAACGTCGCGGTGCTGCGCGAGTCGCTCCAGATGGACGAGGACGCGAGCGTCGTGGCCTTCAAGGAGGGCCATGTCGGCGGGCAGCCGGTGTCCTGGATGCGCAACTGGCCGATCGCGTTCCACCAGCTGGCGGCCGATCCGCGCATGCGCGACTCCGGCGAGGACCTGCGCTTCGACGTGTACGCGCCCGCCGCGCGCGGCGGCGTGCTCGGCGGGTCGGTGCTGGCCGTCTCCCAGCACATCAAGCCGGCCAAGCTGGCTCCCGCCAGGCGCCTGATCGACCGGCTCACCAGCCCGGAGGTGCAGGCCACGTTGTTCGCCTGCGGCGGTTACTCGCCGGTGCTCACCGAGGTGTACGAGCGCTACGCAGGCGGCGGCGGCCCGTCGTGCCAGCGCCAGGACGGCTCCGACATCACCAACCCGAGCCTGGACGAGCTGGCGAGGCTGGCGGCGGAGACGAAAAGGTCGATCGACCGGGCCAGGCCGCGGCCGAAGTCGCCCTACTATGCCCAGTTCAGCGAGCTGTTCCGCCGGTGTGCCCGGGGCGTCTGGGAGGACAAGGTCTCGCGGGAGACGTTCTTCGCGTCCGTGGACGCGCTGGAAGGGGCGCTGAACGGCCGGGTGCAGGACGACCGCCCGCTCTGCGGAAAGGACGGCACTTGACAGAGGCTTCGATGACGGCGGGTCCGCGGGGGAAGCTGCTCGTACGGGCCGTGATCTGCGTGCTCGTCGCGGCCGGGCTGGCGATCTTCGCGGGCGGCCCCACGTGGGTCGTGGTGGGGCTGTCGATCGCCTTCATGGCCGGCTCGTTCCTTACCTCCCTGCCCACCGGGCAGTTGCTCGCGCGGTCCGCGGACCCGGCTCGGCACATCACGGTGGTCATGGTGGTCCATCTCGCGCTGCAGGAGCTGATCCGCCTGGGGCTGGTGCTCTGGTCGGGCATGAGCGCGGTCGAGGCAGCGTGGATCGGGCTGCTGACGTGGAGCCTCGTGCTGCCGCTCGGGCTGGTCGGGCTGAGGTGGTGTTGTGGCTCGTCTGAGACAGGTGTGACTAAAGGGACAAAAGTGTCAGTTGCGATGTTTGGTACGTCGAATCCCGGTTAGTACGTAGTCGATGACCCTGTGGGAGTACGTCGAGGACCGGTGGGACCTCATCCTCTTCGAGACGGCGCAACACGCGAGCATGGTCGCCCAATGTGTCCTGGTGGCGGCCGTCCTTGGCGTGCTCATCGGCGTGGCCACCTACCGCCGCCCGCGGCTGGCCTCGCTGGCCACCGCCTCCTCCGGGGTGTTGTTCACCGTGCCGTCGCTGGCCATGCTGGGCCTGCTGATCCCGGCGCTCGGGCTCGGGGTGGCGCCCAGCGTGACCGCGATCACCCTGTACGCGCTGCTTCCCATCATCCGCAACACCGTCGTCGGCCTGCAGGGCGTCGACCAGCTCGTCGTCGACGCGGCGCGCGGCATCGGGATGGGCCGGGGCCGGTCGCTGGCCAGGATCGAGCTGCCGCTGGCCTGGCCGGTGATCCTCACGGGCATCCGGGTGTCCACGCAGCTGGCCATGGGCATCGGCGCGGTGGCCGCGTACGTCTCAGGGCCTGGGCTGGGCGAGCAGATCTTCTCCGGGCTGGCCAGGCTGGGCGGCGCCAACGCGGTCAACTCCACGCTGACCGGCACGATCGGGGTGGCCATCCTCGCGCTGCTCTTCGACGGCTGCTTCGTGCTGATCGGGAAGCTGACCAGGCCGGAGGGCCCGCTGAGCCGGCGCCTGACCACAGGAGGCGTCCGTGGCTGACCAGAGCACCGCCGGGGTGCCGATCGAGTTGCGCAAGGTGACCAAGGCCTTCCCCGGCGGCGGCGACCCCGCCGTACGCGAGCTCGACCTGAACATCCCCGCGGGCGAGATCGTGGTGCTGGTCGGGCCGTCCGGGTGCGGCAAGACCACCACCATGCGCATGATCAACCGTCTGATCGAGCCGACCTCCGGCGACATCGTCATCGACGGCCGCAGCTCCCACGACATCGACCCCGACCGGCTCAGGCGCAACATCGGGTACGTCATCCAGCAGGCCGGCCTGTTCCCCCACATGACGGTGGCGGCGAACATCGCCCAGGTGCCGAAAATGCTCGGCTGGGACCGCGCCCGCATCGCCGAGCGGGTCGACGAGCTGCTCACGCTGGTGGGCCTGGACCCGCAGGTCTACCGCGACACCTTCCCGCGGCGCCTGTCCGGCGGCCAGCAGCAGCGCGTCGGCGTCGCCAGGGCGCTGGCCGCCGACCCGCCCGTGCTGCTCATGGACGAGCCGTTCGGAGCGCTCGACCCCATCAGCCGCGAACGCCTGCAGGACGAGCTGCTCGGCCTCCAGGACGACCTGGCCAAGACGATTGTCTTCGTCACGCACGACATCGACGAGGCGCTGAAGATCGGCGACCATATCGCGATCATGAAGGCGCCCGGCCACATCGTGCAGTACGCCAGCCCCGCCGAGATCCTCACGAACCCGGCCGACGACTACGTCGAGCAGTTCCTCGGCGCCGGCTCCTCGATGCGGCTGCTGCGCCTGACCAAGGTGGGCGACATCGAGGTGGACCAGGTGCCGTACGCGTCGGAGGACGCCGATGCGGCCGGGGTGCTCGCCGAGATCGAGCGCGACGGCCGGGGCTACGCGCTGATCACGGACGGGATGCGGCGGCCGCTGCGCTGGGTCGGCGCCGAGCATCTCCAGGGCGTCGAGGGGCCCGTCGGCTCGGCCGGCGACCCGATCACCGGCACCCTCGGCCACCGGATGACGTTGCAGGACGCCCTGGAGTCCCTGCTCAACGCCGACAACGACGTGGTGCCCGTGGTGGGCAGGCGCCGGGCGTACGCGGGGGCGCTGTCGCTGAGCACCGTGCAGAACGCGATCCAGACGATCAAGACCAGGGAACGCGAGCGCCGCCTGCACCGCAACCACCCCGGGGAGAGCGGATGACCGCTCCCACGGCCGCCGCCGACGAAGCCGTCAGCCCGGAGCCGCGGCTCGGCCGCTCCTGGCACATCGTGCTGCCGCTCCTCTGCTACCTGGCCGTGGGCGCGGCCATGATCATATATACGCAGTCGGTGCCGCTCGACGGCATCGAGCGCGGCTCGCTCAACCTGCCCTACATCTTCGGCCGCACGTGGGAGCACATCCAGCTGGTGTTCTACTCGACCCTGCTGGTGCTGCTGGTGGCGCTGCCGCTGGGCGTCATGCTCACCAGGGGCGCGATGCGCCGGGCGACACCGTTCGTGCTGGCCGTGGTCAACCTGGGCCAGGCCACTCCGGCGGTGGGGCTGGTCGTGCTGCTGGCGGTGGTCTTCCAGATCGGCTTCTGGACGGCGGTCGCGGCCCTGTTCGCCTACAGCCTGCTGCCCACGCTGCGCAACACCATGGTCGGGCTGCAGCAGGTGGACTGGCGGCTGATCGACGCCGGCCGGGGCATCGGCATGTCGGCGACCAGGGTGCTGTTCAAGGTGGAGCTGCCGATGGCCGCGCCGGTCATCCTGTCAGGTGTCAGGACCACGCTGGTGCTGAACGTCGGCACGGCCAGCATCGCCGCCTTCATCGGCGCGGGCGGGCTCGGCGACCTGATCACCACCGGTGTGAGCACGCAGCGCAACCTGGTACTGGTCACCGGGTGCGTGCTGATCGCGGTGCTCGCGCTGATCATCGACTGGGTGGGCGGGCTCGCGCAGCGGGTCCTCGCCCCGAAGGGGCTGTCGTGAGAGCGTTCCTGGCCCTGCTGCTCGTCCTGGTGCCCGTTATGGTGACCGCCGGGTGCGGGCTGCAGCCGGCGTCGTCGTTCGTGCCGCCGGTCGAGCCGGCCGGCATCCAGCCCATCCCGTCGCTGGAGGGCACGCCGATACGGGTGACGTCCAAGGAGTTCACCGAGCAGCTCGTGCTCGGCAAGATCGCGGTGCTCGCCCTCACCGCCGCCGGCGCCGACGTGCGCGACCAGACGAACGTGCAGGGCAGCGTCAACGCCCGCGCCTCCCTGACCCGCGGCGACGCCGACCTGATGTGGGAGTACACCGGCACCGGCTGGATCACCTATCTCGGCCAGACCGAGGCGCTGCCCGACCCGCAGGCGCAGTACGTCGCGGTCCGCGACCTCGACCTGCGGAAGAACGGCATCGTCTGGCTGCCGCCCGCACCGCTGAACAACAGCTACGCCATGGGCGTCACCCGGGCCACGTCGCAGAAGTGGGGCGTGAAGACGATCTCGGACATCACGAAGATCCCGGTGAACGAGCGCACGTTCTGCGTCGACCACGAGACCTTCGGCCGCGACGACGGCTTCCTCGGCATGCTCAAGGCGTACGGCATGACCTACGGCAAGGAGGTCCCGAGAGCGAACGTGCGCCTGGTGTCCGTGGGCGTGCTCTACAACTCCGTCGCCAGCGGCCAGTGCGCCGTCGGCATGGTCACCACGACCGACGGCCGCGTCCAGGCGCTCGACCTGGTGCTGCTCGAGGACGACAAGAAGTTCTTCCCCAGCTACAACGCCGCGGTGACCATGCGGCGCGAGCTGGCCGACGCGCACCCCGAGATCGCGAAGATCTTCGCGCCGATCAGCGCCAAGCTGACCGACGACGTGATGCGCGGCCTCAACGCCCAGGTGGACGTGGACGGCGACGTGCCCGCCCTGGTGGCGCGCGAGTGGCTGCGGGACGAGGGTTTCGTCCGGTAAGGGCGTTAGCCCGGCCCGTGCGCGGGCAGCCGCTGGGCATGTCGCAAACACCACCCGCCCAGAACCAGCCGTACCCGGGCCGTACGGACGAGATGGCCCCTGAGCCGCGCGACGAGATGCGCGACTACGTGGGCCGCGACCTGCTGGACGGCAAGAAGGCGCTGATCACCGGCGGCGACTCCGGCATCGGCCGGGCGGTCGCCGTGGCCTTCGCCAAGGAGGGCGCCGATGTCGCGATCGCGTACCTCAGCGAGCACGAGGACGCCGCGCACACCCGCAAGCTGGTGGAGGCGACCGGACGGCGCTGCGTGCTCCTGCCCGGCGACCTGGGCGACCGCGACCACTGCGCGTCCGTCGTCGAGCAGACCGTGGCCGAGCTGGGCGGCCTGGACGTGCTGGTGAACAACGTGGCCTACCAGGCGCCCGTCGACGGCCTGGAGGAGCTGACCGACGAGCAGTGGGAGCACACGTTCGCGGTCAACATCCACAGCTACTTCCGCGTCATGAAGGCCGCGCTCCCCCACCTGCGCGAGGGGAGCGCAATCATCAACACCTCCTCGATCAACGGCCTGCGCGGCAACAAGACGCTCATCGACTATTCCGCCACCAAGGGCGCCATCAACGCCTTCACCTACTCCATGGCCCAGAACCTGGTCGATCGCGGCATCCGGATCAACGCCGTGGCGCCGGGCCCGGTCTGGACGCCGCTGATCCCGGCGACCCTGCCGGAGGACAAGGTCGGCTCGTTCGGCGGGCACGTCCCGATGGGCCGGCCCGCCGACCCGGACGAGATCGCCCCCTCGTACGTGTTCTTCGCCTCCGGCCGGATGTCGTCGTACTACACGGGCGAGGTGCTGGCCCCGATCGGCGGCGAGACGCTGCCCGGTTAGTCCGCGATCGGCAGGTAGACCCGGCCGCCACGCTCGGCGAACTCGGCCGCCTTCTCCGCCATGCCGGCCTCGATCGCCTCCTGCGTGTCCAGCCCGTGCTCGTCGGCGTAGCGCCGGACGTCGTGGCTGATGCGCATGGAGCAGAACTTGGGGCCGCACATGGAGCAGAAGTGGGCGGTCTTGGCCGGCGCGGCGGGCAGGGTCTCGTCGTGGAACGAGCGTGCCGTGTCGGGGTCGAGCGACAGGTCGAACTGGTCCTCCCAGCGGAACTCGAACCGCGCGTCCGAGAGCGCGTCGTCCCACGCCTGCGCCCCCGGGTGGCCCTTGGCGAGGTCCGCGGCGTGGGCGGCGATCTTGTACGTGATCACGCCGGTCTTGACGTCGTCCCTGTTCGGCAGGCCGAGGTGCTCCTTGGGGGTGACGTAGCAGAGCATGGCGGTGCCGTACCAGCCGATCATGGCGGCGCCGATGCCCGAGGTGATGTGGTCGTATCCGGGGGCGACGTCCGTGACGAGCGGGCCGAGGGTGTAGAACGGCGCGTCGTCGCAGAGCTCGCGCTGCAGGTCGACGTTCTCCTTGATCTTGTGCATGGGCACGTGCCCCGGGCCCTCGATCATCACCTGGACGTCGTGCGCCCGCGCGATCGTGGTCAGCTCGCCGAGCGTGCGCAACTCGGCGAACTGGGCCTCGTCGTTGGCGTCCGCGATCGAGCCGGGGCGCAGCCCGTCGCCGAGGGAGAACGACACGTCGTAGCGGGCCAGGAGCTCGCACATCTCGTCGAAGTGCTCGTACAGGAAGCTCTCGCGGTGGTGCGCCAGGCACCAGGCGGCCATGATCGAGCCCCCGCGCGAGACGATCCCGGTCTTGCGGCGGGCGGTGAGCGGCACGTACGCCAGCCGCACCCCCGCGTGCACGGTCACGTAGTCGACGCCCTGCTCGCACTGCTCGATCAGGGTGTCGCGGTAGACCTCCCACGACAGCTCCTCCGGGCGGCCCTTGACCTTCTCCAGCGCCTGGTAGATGGGCACGGTCCCGACCGGCACCGGCGAGTTGCGGATGATCCACTCGCGGGTCTCGTGGATGTCGGGCCCGGTGGACAGGTCCATGATCGTGTCGGCGCCCCACCGGGTGGCCCAGGTCATCTTCTCGACCTCCTCCTCGATGGAGGAGGTCACGGCGGAGTTGCCGATGTTGGCGTTGATCTTGACGAGGAAGTTGCGGCCGATGATCATCGGCTCGGTCTCGGGGTGGTTGACGTTGGCGGGGATGATGGCCCGGCCGGCGGCGACCTCCTGGCGTACGAACTCGGGGGTGACGCCCTCCCGCACGGCCACGAACTCCATCTCCTTGGTGACGATCCCCCGCTTGGCGCAGGCCACCTGGGTCACCGGCTCGCCCGCCGCGCGGCGGGCGGCGACCCACGGCTCGCGCAGGCCCGCCAGCCCGCGCCGCACGTCGGTCTCGACGTACGGGTCGGTGTACGGGCCCGAGGTGTCGTAGAGCGTCACCGACGAGCCGTCGGAGAGGTTGACCTGGCGCTTGGGCACGCGGAGGTCGCCTTCGTAGATCTTGGTAAAGGTGGGGACACGCGCGTCGGTCATCGCGCAAACTCCCTTCGCCGGCATTACCCGGAGCAGGTTCTGGCGGTCGGCGGCTCGCAGCCGTCCTCTCAGCCCGGTCCGCACCGGGCTCCCGCGTTGGACGGCGCTGGTCCTACCCACGCCCACGCCAGGACGAAACATGACATCATCCGCAAAATGGAAGATCCCACGTCAACGACCGCAGCCACCTACGACCACATCGCCCCCGCTTCGCCGCGAACACCGAGCGGCCCGACGCCGGCCTCCAGGCCTTCAGGCAGCGCTTCGCCGACGCCGTGCCCGCCGGTGGAACGGTCGCCGACCTGGGATGCGGGCCGGGCAGGGACGCCGCCTGGCTGGGCGAGCGCGGGCTGCGGGTCGTCGGCGTGGACCGCTCGGCCGCCATGACCGGACTGGCGGCGGCCCGCGGCGTGCCCGCCGTGCTGGGCGACCTGCGCCGGCCGCCCGTGGCCCCCGGCTCGCTCGCCGGCCTGTGGTCGGTCGCGGCCCTCCTGCACGTGCCCGCCGCCGAGACCGAGGCCACGCTCCGCGCCTGGTCACTGACCCTGCGTACGGGTGGCGTGCTGGGCCTGAGCACCTCGGCGGGCGACTCGGAAGGGTGGGAGGAGGTTCCGAGCGGGGCCGGCCGGCACCGCTGGTTCGTCCACCGCGACCCCGGCGCGCTCCTGCGCCTTCTCCACGCGGCCGGATTCGACACCGTCGAGCACGGCCTGAACACCGCCGGGCGCACGTGGCTGAGCGTCCTGGCGATCAAGCGCGAGGTTTGACGGCCCTCTCCAGCGGTACCAACCCCATCAGGGGGACTATGAAAAAGATCGCCGCTGTCGCAGGACTCGTGCTGCTGGCCACGTTCGGCGCCCCCGCCGCCCACGGCGACGGGACGGACCAGCACGAGGTGAGCAAGGAACAGTACCGGACGCTGCTCGCCCAGTGCCGCTTCGCCGACACGGGCAAGGCTCGTTGCCGCTCGACGGTCAAGGAGATCTTCCGTATCGGCGCAAGGGACGCCGACCTGGACTGCCGTACGTACGCCGGCGTGACCGTGTGCGGCACGCTCCAGCTCAGCGAGGCCGAGCGCGCCTGCATCCGCGACTCCGAGGAGCACGGCATCTCGTTCCGCCGCGCCGAAGTGGAGTGCTACGCCTTCTCCTGAGGGGGCAGACGCCATGATCATTGTTGGGGTGGACGGCTCGCGCGCCGGGCTGGAGGCCGCCGGCTGGGCGGCCACCGAGGCGGCGCTGCGCCGTACCCGGCTGACCGTGGCCCACGCGGTGCCGCGGTGGGTGTGCGAGGAGCTGTCCGCCCGCTACGCCGAGGTCGCCCGGTGGATGCGCGACGAGGCGAACTCGGTGCTCGCCGCCGCACGCGACCGGGCGCTGCGCGAACGCCCCGCGATCATCGTCGAGACCACCCTGCTCCCCGGCGACCCCCGCACGGCGCTGATCAAGGTCGCGGAACAGGCCGACCTGCTGGTCGTCGGCGGCCACGGCATCGGCGGCGTACGCGGGCTGCTGGTCGGATCCGTCGCCCAGGGGGTCGCCGCCCACGCCCGTACGAACGTCGTCGTGGTCGGAGAGCGGCCCGCGACGCCCCGCGGCGAGATCGTGGCCGGCACCGACGGCTCGCCTCCCGGCCTGCGGGCACTCGACTTCGCCTTCGCCGAGGCCGAGCTGCGTGAGGCGCGGCTGCGGGTCGTACAGGCGTGGGCGTGGCCGCGGCCCGGCGGCTTCTTGCCCGCCGACCCCGAGAACGAGCAGCACACCCTGCACCAGCTGCAGGACCTGCTGGCCGAGCGCCAGGAGCGGCACCCGGACGTGGACGTGCTGCCCGAGGTCGTGCACGGCCACCCCGTCGAGGTGCTGAAGGAGGCGGCCGAGGGCGCCGACCTGCTCGTGGTCGGCTCGCGCGGGCACGGGCAGCTCGCCGGCATGCTGCTCGGCTCGATCAGCCAGGCCCTGCTGCACCACACCCCCTGCCCGCTCGCCGTGGTGCGGGCCTGACCCCCTCCGTGGTGTGACCTTCGGCGTGGCGCGGGCCTGAAAGTTACATCCGTCTTCGCAGGTCACCCGGGCGGGCACGGGCACGTGCTTCCCGCCGCGGACCGGCGCTTCCTACCATCTGCGCAGGCGACGACGGGAGAGCGGACGATGCGAAGGATCAGCGCCGTGCTGGCGGCGATGCTGGCCGCGGCCGCCGCGGTGTTATTCGCGACGACCGCGCCGGCCGGCGCCGCCGCGACCAGGATCATGCCCCTGGGCGACTCGATCACCGGCTCCCCCGGCTGCTGGCGGGCGCTGCTCTGGAACAGGCTCCAGAACGCCGGCCACACGGACATCGACTTCGTCGGCACCCTCCCGCCCCAGGGTTGCGGCGTCGCCCACGACGGCGACAACGAGGGCCACGGCGGCTTCCTGGCCACCAACGTCGCCGCCCAGAACCAGCTGCCCGGCTGGCTCTCCGCGACCCGGCCCGACGTCGTGCTCATGCACTTCGGCACGAACGACGTGTGGAGCAACATCGCTCCTGCGACGATCCTGGGCGCGTTCACCACGCTGGTGAACCAGATGCGGGCGAGCAACCCCGCCATGAAGATCCTCGTCGCCAAGATCATCCCAATGAACCCGTCCAGCTGCGCGGACTGCGCCCAGCGGGCCGTGGCCTTCAACAACGCCGTCCCCGCCTGGGCCGCCGCCACCACCACCGAGCGGTCGCCGATCACGGTCGTCGACCAGTGGACGGGGTTCAGCACGGCCACGGACACCTACGACGGGGTGCACCCCAACGCCGCAGGCGACCAGAAGATGGCCGACACGTGGTATCCGGCGCTGGTGGACGCCCTGGCCGGCGCCGACCCCGATCCCGACCCCACCGACCCGCCTCCGGGCGGCTGCGCGGCCGCGTACAGGAACGCCGGCCAGTGGCAGGGCGGCTTCCAGGGCGAGGTCACCGTCACGAACGCCGGCACGGCGCCCATGAACGGGTGGGAGGTGCGATGGACGTTCGCCGACGGGCAGCGGATCGACCAGATCTGGAACGGCACGCTGAGCGCCAGCGGCTCCTCGGTGATCGTGCGCGACGTCGGCTGGAACGGCACGCTCGCGCCCGGCGCCTCGGCCACGTTCGGCTTCCTGGCCTCGTGGAACGGCGCCAACACCGCGCCCGTACCCACCTGCTCCTAGTCCTGGCCCGCGCTGATCGCGGCCGGCGTGAGGCGTGCACGGTCGTCGGCGGCCGGTGCCGTCTCCCTCCCCAGGGGGAGGCCCCGCACGCGCGCCGGCCATAGCTTGTCGGCCATGAGACCACATGCCAGGCCGGCCCTGCTGACCGCGGGTTTCGCAGGAGCCGCCGCGCTGGCGCTGGTGGCGCCGGGAAACCTCGTCATGCGGCTGGCCTTCGGCAAGCTCGACGATCCGGCACTCGGCCGGCAGCTCCTGCTCACCGCCCTGGGCGTGCTGCTCGCCCTGGCCACCGTACGCTACGGCAGCCGCCCTCTCTCCCGCGAACCCGACGGGACGGTACGGCCGGCGCGCTGGGCCAGGGCGGCGACCTGGGCGGCGGCCGGCGTGCCGGTGCTGGGGTTCTCCGTACCGCACCTGCTGTGGGGGCTCGGCGTGCCGTTCGGCGTGGCGGGACCCTCCGCGGCGGGGCTCGCGGCGCTTCGCGGCTCGCCGGTGTACTGGGGGCTGCTCGTCGCGGGGCCGGTGGCCGGCGGCCTGCTCACCCTCGGGCTGATCAGCCGATGGGGGCAGATCGTGCCCACATGGGTGCCGTGGCTCGGCGGCCGGCGGGTGCCGACCGGCCTCGCCGCCGTCCCGGCCCTGGCAGTCGGGCTGCTCGTCGGCCAGTACGGGGCGATGATGACGAGCTGCCTGGCCTTCGGCATCACCCGCACGTGCGCACCCGAGGGTGGCGCTGAGGTTCTCGACGGCAGCTGGGCGTTCGCCGGGACGTACCCGGTCTTTCTGGCGTGGGGGGTGTGCCTGCTCGGCGCCGCCATCGGATATGTCCACACCCGGCGCGGCTGAAGGCTCCCGGCGACCTCGACGCCGACGATCACACCGACCTCGCGGCCATCAACCCCGAGAGCGTCCCGGGTGCGGGACCGCGCACCGTTGCGGGACAGTGCGAGCCGGGCGCCCTGGCACGTCCGCACCCGGCGCTTTCAGGTGTCGGTGGACAAGTGCTGCCTGCTGAGCGACAGCCCGTGCTCGTCAGCGAAGGCTCGCCGGCACAGGCCGTGGCAGAAGCCGTACAAGGTGCCCTGGTGAACGAGGGTGAGAGGCGTGTCGAGATCCACGCTCATGCCGCAGATCGGGTCGATCAGCTTGTCATCCACCTGGGGCGGCGCCTCACGCTCGGGCGCGCCGTCGCGGTACGGGCGCGAGACGAACTCGGTGAGATCCATGCTGTCCATGACCCTCCCTTGGATCCCGATGCCGCCCTCGGTGATGCCCTCGACGAGGATCACCGCGTGGGGCTCGCGTCGCACGCGTTCGGGATCGCGGCCGGCCTCCCGCTCGATCTCGGCCAGGATGGCGGTGATGGTTTCCACCATGTGCTCGCACACGTCCTTCCGCCACGACGCCGGGACGGTGACGCGTACGAGATAGCGCGGCGGAGCCGCGGGATCCGTCGCCGGCCGCTGACCGAGAACCCAGGTGGCCGGCTCGTGCACGAGCACCTGCGTGATCAGCCGTTGCGCATCGATGATCTCGAGGGCGTGGCTGTCGTCCTCGACCATCAGCGTGTCGATGAGCCGGCGCCCCAGCGTCTGGCGTTCGTCCTCGCTGAGAGCGCCTCTGGGAACGTACACATCGATCAGCAGCATCGCGCTCACCCAACCCTTCGGAACAGACTTCTCCCTCCACAATGCCGGGGAGGGGTATACGAAGCATCCGACGGGAGGAGCGTCTCTTCCCTACTACGGAGGAAGTAGGCCGAGGCGAACACCCTCACCGACCTGCACCGCAACCGAAGCGGTCAGGAAGCCTGCACCACGGGAGCGCCTTCGCTGGCCTGCACCAGCACGAAACCCTGCCCGTTGAAGGCCAGCTGCATGGCCTCGCCGCTCCCCCGCCCGATCAGCGCGCCCGCCTTCACCGTCCGGTTCACCCCCACATGGAGGCTGGTGCTCCAGCACACCGCGGACTGGCCGTCGGCGTACGTCGGCATCTGCGCGGCGTCGAGCAGCACCGGCGTCCCGTGCGTCGTCACCGCCACCCACCCGGTGCCGGTGATCGTCGTGTTGAACAGCCCGCCCGCCGCGACCCCCGCGCCCTGAACCCGCTGGATGTCCCACGACAACTGCGGCTGGAAGGCCAGCAGGTTACGCCCGTTGACCGTGAGCCCCTCGTTCTCCAGGTAGAACAGGTGAATGTCGTCGGCGTTGTCGGCGAGGTAGAGCAGCCCTTCGCCACGCACCCGCATCAGCGACGCGCCCTCGCCCGTCATGGCCTTCTTGAACAGCTTGCCGAGGCCGCCCGAACCTTCGTAGTCGAAATCCATCCGCCCCTGGAAGGCAACCATCGAGCCCTGCTTGGCCAGCACTTCGGGCAACTGCACCCGGAGCATCTTGCCGTTCTGGAGGGCGAAGCCAGGGGGCAGCGGCTGGCCGTCGAGGTTTCCGAAGATGGAGCTACGCACGTTTTCTACCTTTCGAGAAGTCGTGCCCGCCAGCGTACGGAAAACGGGACCCGACCCGCACACACATCGCGACCCGCTCGACCGATCACGACCCGCATCCCAGGCCGGCCCGCTCACCTGCTGTGCCCCTGTCCATCAACCCCGCTGGACGCCCTCCGCCAGATCCCTGACGACCTGGATCAACTCCGCCGGATCGAACGGCTTCGTCAGGTAGGCGTCCACGCCGATGCCGAGGCCACGCGCCCGGTCATCGTCCTGCGCCCGCGCCGTGATCAGCACCACCTTGATGTGGCTGGTGGCCGCGTCGGTGCGCAGCTTCTCCGCCGTCGTCCATCCGTCCAGGCAGGGCATCATCACGTCGAGCGTGATGACGTCCGGCATGACCTCGAGCACGCGATCAAGGCAGTCCTGCCCATCGGTGGCGGTTGTCACCTCGAATCCCTCCAGGTTCAGGTTGACCGCGATGAGCTGGCGGATGACCTCGTCATCGTCCACGACCAGTACTTTCCCAAGAACCTCGCCCACGGGCGCCAAGTTAACCTGTAGTGAGGTAGTCACGCCGGGTTTTCACGGGATGTGTTCAAGGAGCGTTATCCGGTGCCGAGTGGTGTCGGGATGCTGATAGCCTTGTCACTCGTCAGCCCCCTTAGCTCAGGGGATAGAGCACCGGCCTCCGGAGCCGGGTGCGCAGGTTCGAATCCTGCAGGGGGCACCAGACAGAAGGTAAGCACGATGGGTCGCCGACTCTCCTGACTGAGGTCCTCCTTGCCGGCCTGCGGTTCCTGCTCGGCCAGCGCCTTCACTTCTGTGATCTTCGCCTTTCTGGCCCGGGCCAGGTCGGCGTAGCGACGCTGGAGCCGTTCACGGAAATCACTGTCGATGTCGTCGTCGCCCGTCGGGACGTGATCTTCTATCTGAGCGAGCACGTTGTTCTGCCGTTTCTCCAGGTCGAGGATCTCCTTTCGCAGCTGCTTGATCGCGGTGTCATCCTTCGGGGCACTCTGAGCCAGGTCTGCGCCGAGTTGGGCCAGGCGATGCGGGTTGAAGACGCGATCGGCGAAGAACTCGTGCACCAGATCCAGCAGGTCGTCCTCCCGGATCCACAGGCTCTTGGGATGGGCGGCGTACCAGTCGCGGCGATCCTTGTGGTGCCGCGGATCCGGCTTTGCACGCGTAGTACGACACGTCGTTGCGGCTCTTGCCATGCATCTGGTGGTCACAGATTTCGCAGAAGACGTACGAACGCAGCGAGTACGTCCGGCTGGTCTGAGGGTGCGAGTTGGGCTCCGAGCCACCCCGCGATCGTTCCCTGATCTTCCCCACCGAAGAGACCGCCTGGAACAGTTCCTTGGTCACCAGCGGTTCGTGCGTGGGGCGAGGAGACCAGATCCACTCGCCGGACGGGTTGTTCTTGCCACCTTTCTTCGTCGCGCGGCGGTTCCACACCATGTAACCGGTGTACTTCGGGTTGGCCAGAATTTCGCGCACCGACGACCCGCTCCACCTGCCCAGCGCACGGCGCGGATCCACCGGCGTGGGCGGCGGATACTTCTCCGGCTCGATGTTCAGCTTGTCGGCGATGGCGTCGTAACCCAGCCGGTGGACCGCACGGAGCATGAAGATGTGCGTCACGGTCGGCCCTTCCACCGGATGGGGGACCAGGCGGGTCTTGCTTCTTCCCTCGGCACGCTTGGCAGCAACCGGGTGCGGGACCTTCTGAGAATTCACGCCGTGGATTCAGGCCCGGCAGCCTCGCGCACACGGTGCCGTAGCCAGGTCAGGGCTGGGTCCTTGGCGCGGGTGGCATGCCAAGCCAGTGACACGGTGAATTCTGGCATCTCGATGGGCACCGGGCTGAGCGCGAGCCCAGAGGTCGCGGCGAATACCCGGGCAGCATGTACGGGAATCGTCGCCATGGCGCTGCTTGCCTTGAGCAGCGAGATGACGCCGGCGAAATGGGTGATGGAGGTCACCACTGTTCGGCTCAGGCCGCGCGCTTCGAGAATGTCGTCGACGATCCCGCGATGCCCGTCGTATGAGACCAGCAAATGCGGGTGGCTGAGGAAGTCGTCCAGACTGAGCGGTGTCCTCACGCTCAGCCTTTCGGGGTCGTAGACACAGACGTAGCCGGATCGCAATACCGGCTCCTGGCGGTGCGACGCGCTCAGAATGGGCGCGGCGGTCACAGCGAGGTCGATGTCGCCGTTGTCGAGCATCCGCCCGACCACGTAGCGGTTGGTCTGGCGGACCAGGATGCGGACCTGCGGGCACTCCGCGGCGAACTTCGTGACCAGGGCCGGGACCAGAAACGTCTCGATGTCGTCCGACATGCCGATGGCAAAGGTACGCGGCCTTGCTGTGGGGTCGAACCCATCCGCGTCGCAGATGACGTCCGCGAGCGCGGCCAGCGCAGGACGGATCTGGTCGGCGAGTTCGACGGCGCGCGGCGTGGGGGCGAGCCCGCCAGGGGCACGGACGAACAGCGGGTCGTGAAAGACCGTACGCAATCGAGACAGCGCACCGCTGACCGCCGCCTGGCTCATCCCTATTCTCTGCCCGGTTCGGGTTGCGTTGCGCTCGGACATCAACGCGCTGAAGACCACCAGCAAGTTCAGGTCGACCCGCCGAAGATCGGTATGGCGGATATCGGATATCACAAATATCAGTTTCCCAGATGAATCTTCTGGGTCCTAGCGTTGGGGCCATGAGCTCCACCGCAGCAGACGCGCCGATGCTCTCGGTGGCCGTCGTCCAGGTCGGATCGACGATGTTCGACACCACCGCCACGCTGGAGCGGGCGATCATGTGGGTGCGTCGAGCCGCTGAGCAAGGTGCTCGCCTGATCGTCCTGCCGGAGGCACTGCTGGGCGGCTACCCCAAAGGCCTTGACTTCGGCGTACGCGTCGGGTCGCGTGATCCCGTCGGCCGCAGTGAGTTCCAGCGGTACTGGGATGCGGCGATCGACGTGCCCGGTCCGCAGACCGACACCCTCTCGGCCCTCGCCAGGGACCTGGGAGTCACATTGATCATCGGTGCCGTCGAACGGGTCGGCCGTACTCTGCACTGCGTCGCGCTGTTGATCAGCCCGGATCTTGCGGAGCCGTTGGTCCACCGCAAGCTGATGCCAACAGCCGCGGAACGGGTGATCTGGGGAACCGGTGACGGCTCGACAATGCCGGTGCTGCCCCTCCACACACAGGGAAGCGGCTCCACAGCGGGCGACGTGTGCGGCGTCGGCTCGGCGATCTGCTGGGAGAACTACATGCCGCTGTTCCGCGCGGCGATGTATGCCAAGGGCGTGGACATCTGGTGCGCCCCCACGGTCGACGACCGCGACTCCTGGCTCGCGACGATGCGGCACATCGCCTTGGAAGGACGATGCTTCGTGCTGAGCGCATGCCAGTACCTGGAACGCGACGGCCTGCCTCCGGACGTCCATCCGATTCAGGGCGACGTACCAGGGACCGTCCTCATCTCGGGCGGCAGCATGATCGTGTCTCCGCTTGGCGAGGTCCTCGCGGGTCCGCTGCGCGAGGGCGAAGGCATGTTGGCAGCCCGGCTCGACCTTCGGGAACTCGCGCGGGCCCGGATGGACCTCGACGTCATGGGCCACTACGCGCGACCGGACATCTTCCAGCTCACCGTCGACGAGCGCCCTCATGTTGCAGTGAGGCGGCTGACCCGTTGAACATCACCACGGCAATGCCCCTCGAACGCATCCGCGAAGCCGAATCGGCGGTGAGTGCCCGGCTGGCGGCCACCCCGCTCGTAGAGTTGCGCGGCCTTACCACACCTGAAGGTAGGACAATCCTGATCAAGGCCGAAGGCCTCCAGCCCACGGGCTCGTTCAAGGTGCGCGGGGCTCTCAACCGCATCATCAGGCTCAGCGAGGCGGAGCGTGCTGCCGGCGTCGTCGCCTACTCCACAGGCAACCATGCGCAGGCCGTCGCATGGGCGGCGCGGGCGTTCGGGATCGCCGCGACAGTGGTGATGTCGCCCGACGTCCCGCACAACAAGGTGGAGGCGACGCGCCGACTGGGCGCGGACGTTGTGATGGCCGCTGCGACCTCGGACGCTCGAAGAGCATTGGCCGAGCGACTCACCCACGAACGCGGGGCGGCGCTGGTGGCACCCTACGACGACCTGAACGTGATCGCTGGGCAGGCCACCATCGCCACCGAGATCCTGCGTCAGACGCACCACGAGCCACCAGCAGCCCTCTACGTGCCGATCGGTGGAGGCGGACTGCTGGCCGGCATCGCTGCCGCTGTCAAGCACCTGCATCCAGCCACACAGGTCATCGGTGTCGAGCCGGAGCTGGAGGCAGACGCATGGCGCAGCTTCCAGACAGGAATACTGTCCCGGCTCGACCGGCCAAGCGAGTCCATCGCGGACGCCATCAAGATCCAGGAACTTGGACGCCTGACCTGGCCACTGATCCACCGACACGCCGACGATGTGGTGACAGTTTCCGAAGCACAGATCGCCCATGCCTGCCGCATCGCCGTCGACCTGGCGAACATCGTCATCGAGCCCGGCGGGGCCGTCGGGCTCGCCGCGGCCCTGCAGGACCACCGCCGCATCGACCATGGCGGACCGGTCGTCGTGGTGGCCGGAGGCGGAAATGTCGACCTCGCCACGCTCGCAAAGATCGCGGGGATCGGTGAGCCGGCATATGGCTGACCTGCCGGTCTTCACCCGCCAAGGGATCGGCGCGGCGTTGCGTCTTGTGACCGGCTCTCCTGGCCTCCGACTACTACGGCGGCTCCGCCCCATCCGGCCCGTTCGGCGGTCGATGCGCCTGTCCCCGCCAGCGACCTGGCTGAGGATGTCCCGCTCTTGCTCCAGCTCACGAATCCGGACCTTGAGCTGCTTGAATGCCACCGTTCGTTTCCTTGATCGCCGTCAGGTCATTCATGAGTGCCCTTCCCGACAGTCGTACGGCCCGCCCACGTCGTCACCGCGACGCGCAGCGCATCGTCGTGCTCGGCCTTCTCGGTCGCCCAGCAGAAGTAGCCGTCGGGACGGACGAGTGCGGTGGTGTGGCTGCCGTTCGTCCAATGCGCCTGGATGACCTGGTCGGGAATGGCCACGCCGGTGTCTTGTCCGGCGGGCTTGATCAGCACGAATCTGCCGCGCGCTGGAGTTCGTTCAGCCGCCCCTCTGCCAGTTGGACATCGGGGGCGCGTCGTCCGGCCAGCTTGTGCGCGCCACGTGGAGCGCGGTAGGCAATGCCGATGCCGGAGATCATGGCGGCCGCCTTGCCCGCCAGTGGGCGCAGGTTGCTGAGGATGGTCCCGGCGGTGGTACGGAGCACGGCTCCGTCGCGGAGAACGGCGACGAGTTTCCAACTGAGGTTGGCGGCGTCCTGCAGGCCGGTGTTCATGCCCATGGCACCTGCTGGGGAATGCACGTGCGCGGCGTCACCGGCGAGGAAGACCCGGCCGACGCGGTACGCGGGAGCCTGCCGTTCGTCGCTGTGGAAGCGCGACTTCCAGCGGATGTCGGTGATGTCGTAGTCGGTGCCGAAGGTTAGCCGCAGTAGCTCTCTGATCTCCTCGTCGTCGAGTGGCGCGTCGTCGGGGAGTTGATGACGCCGGTTCCAGCCGGTCAATCGGTAGGTGTCGCCGCCCATTTCGGTGAGCAGTGCGAAGCCGTCCGGCACGGCGTTGACCGTGAACGCCCGCCCTGGCCGCCGGGCGAGCTTGAGATCGGCCAGGATCAACGAGCGGAGAATCGACTCGCCGGGAAAGGGCAGGCCGATCGCTGACCGGATGGTGCTGTGCACGCCGTCCGTCCCGACCAGGTAGGACGCGCGGAACTCGGTGGCCGGGTCCGGGGGCGCGCCTCGGCGGGTGACAGCGCGGGCCGTGACCCCGTGCCCGTCTTGGTCCACGCTGACGACTCTGGTGTCGTGGACGAGGGTGACGCCGGCTTCGCGAGCGCGGCGCTCCAGCACCCGCTCCACCTCGTACTTCGGGAGGAACAAGACGAACGGATAGCGACTGGGTAGCCGGGAGGGTTCAGTTGTGCCCGCTCGAACAGAGCTAGCCGATCGATGGGATGCCCCAGTTTCACTACTTCGTCCGCTATCCCACGGGCGTCGAACTGTTCCAGCACGCGAGCATGGACCACTAGGGCGCGGGACAGGTTGCTGGTCTTACGCGGCCGGGCCTCGACGAGGGTAACGGACAACCCCGCCTCGGCGAGATCGCCGGCCAGGAGCAACCCGGTGAGACCGGCGCCGACGACCAGCACATCAGAATTCACCACCATGAGGATCCTTGAGTGTTCTCCAACTTGAAGCCGCAGGTCGTGGGCATGCTGTGCGGCAGAGCTTGATCGACAAGTAGAAGAGCCCCTGGTAGAAGGGTTGTCGACCAAGATCAACCGTTAGACCAGAGGCTTGCTGTTCTACCGCGCCGCGCTGCCGTTGTCACCTCAGGCCCTGTCCTACCTGTCCGGCATCCTGCGCCGGCACCGCAAGACGATCGGCACGCCCTGGCGCCGCCTCAACCCCGGCCAGCAGGCCCTGCTCGTCCTCGTCCACCTGCGCAAAGGCGAGACCCTGGCAGAGGTCGCCGCAGGCTTCGGCGTCGGCATCGCAACCGCCTGGCGCTACATCCGCGAGGCCATCACCCTGCTCGCCCGCCGCTCACCCCGCCTAGAACAGGCGTTACGTGCCGCCCAGCGTGCCGGCTACCCCTACCTGGTACTGGACGGCACCCTCATCCCCATCGACCGCGTGGCCGCCGACCGGCCCTACTACTCCGGCAAGCACCGCAGACACGGCATGAACATCCACATCCTCGCCACCCCCGACGGCACACCCTTGTGGACCTCCGGCTCCCTGCCCGGCTCCGTCCACGACCTCAGAGCCGCCCGCATCCGGGGCATCCTGCGCCGCCTCAACGCCGCCGGCCTGGTCACCCTCGCCGACAAGGGCTACGTCGGTGCCGGCGAGCACGTACGCGTCCCCTACAAGGGCCGCAACAAGCCCGCCTCACAGAAGACCGCCAACGCCACCCACGCCAAGCTCCGCGGACCGGGAGAACCAATGCACAGCTGAAGACCTGGCGTATTCTGCGCAAACTCCGCTGCTGCCCACTTCTCGCAGGTCAGCTCGTCAAAGCGATCCTCGTCCTTCAGCTCCGTGAGGCTGGATGAAAAGCATTCCTTGCATTCACGTTGTGCGCTTTTGATTCCGCCGACGATTGGAGTGCCGGACGGAATTACTCACCAAGTGTGAGTACGTTCGTCCGGGGAAGCAAGGCCGATTCTCCCTCGATTACGGACAATGCACCGAGCTGAATAAGTGGGATTTTTGTCCGATAAATCCTGGTAACCTCGCCGGCCGGCGGCTAGCATTACGGGTGCATGTTGCGCACTGCACGCCGCGTCTGACATGGCCCCAGCATCGTCACGCACGAGCCCTTCAGAGGGAGCGGAGAAGCAATGCCCGAAATTTTGATCGTCGGGGCGGGAATCGGCGGCCTTGCCGCAGCCATAGGACTCAGGCGGATTGGTCGTTCGGTAAGCGTTATTGAAAAGGCCACCACTCTCGGCGCGGTCGGTGCTGGCTTGTCCCTGTGGCCGAATGCGCTACGTGCGTTGGACGAGCTTGGCGTCGGAAAGGCGGTCCGAGCAGCCGGAATCTCCGCCGTGTCACGCGGTGGACTGCGTCGCCCGTCCGGGCAGTGGCTGCGGCATCGGCACCCCGACGACATCCCTGTACTGATGATGCACCGCGCTGACCTGCACCGAACGCTGCTCGACGCGCTGCCCGCCGATTGTGTGCACACCAACGCCACCGTCACAGAAGTCAAGCAGGCCGCAGGCGGCATCGACGTGATGTACCAGACCCACGACGGTCTCCGGCAGGAGGAGGCCGAGTTGGTCGTGGCTGCCGACGGTGTGCATTCCACGGTCCGGCAGCAGCTGTGGCCCAAGCCCACGAAGACGCGCTTCGATGGCCGTTCGACCTGGCGTGCCGTCAGCGACGGCATTCTCGAACCGGCTGAGGAAGCCATCACATGGGAACGGGATCAGCAGTTCGGGCTGCTACCACTGCCCAACGGCCGCCTCTACTGGTTCCTCACAGCCGAGGTCGAAAGGCAAGGGATCCGTTACGACGACGAGTTGGGCGAGGTCCGACGCCGCGTGGGCCACTGGCACGACCCGATACCCGGCATTCTGGCCGCCACCGCACCCAGCGCGGTGTTGCACCACGACATCACGACTCTCGCACCTCTGGAAACCTATGTAAGCGGGCGGGTGGCGCTGCTCGGCGATGCCGCCCACGCTCAGTCTCCCGACCTAGGGCAAGGCGCCTGCCAAGCTATCGAAGATGCGGTCGTCCTCGCATCAGCGCTGGCGACCGAACACGATCTCGGTTCGGCGTTAGAGCGGTACGACCAGGAGCGACGTCCGCGCACACAGGCCATCGCCCAAGCGGCGCAACGTCAAGCCAAGTTGACGCAGGCGAACTTCTGGGCTATGACTTCTGCAGCCCGGCTACTGCCACGTTCACTGTGGCGCCGTCGGATCGCGCGTTGGGTGGACTGGTCGCCACCTTCCCTCTAACGTGCCCCATCTTCGGTGGAGCCGCTGGTGTGTCCTGGGTTGAGTGGAGGCGGGTTGCTGGATTCTTGTGCCGCTTGATGAGAGGAAAGTGGCATGGGACGACGGGGCGACCCGTCGGAGTTCCGGCGAAGGTACTGGACCTGCTCGAAGCAGGCCGAGTCGCACGGCCACTGTTCCCAACGTCTGGCGGCCGCGGTGGACGTGGCGGCTGAGGGACGTCGCCGGCAGGAAGGACACGTCCCAACTGGGCCGCTCATGTTCAGAGGCGCGAGATGTCGCGCATGCCGAAGCCCGTCTGGAACGCGCGGGCAAGCGTCGTCACGGCGATGGTGTGGCTGCCGCCGGTCGGCTTCGAGGGGTCGAAAATGGTGACCGTGCCCTTCAAGCTGTTGTAGCCGTAGGCGACGATCAGGTGACCGGTGTTGCCGGGGAATTCCTTGCCCTCGTTCCACGGCAGCTTCTCCGGCCATACCGCGAGATCGGTTGCTCGGCGGAGAACACCGATGTCGTGGGACAAGCGACTCATCAGGGTCAGCGGCCGTTTGGCGACGTCCGTGGCCAGAGTGAACTTGTAGCCCCGCGGCTTGACGTACATATTGAGCGTGTCCATGGAACCCTTCCACGAGGTGCCCGAGGTGGTGGTCCCCATTTTCTTGGCCAGAGTGGCCTGGTCAACCTTGATACCGAAGGTCGACAGGACCATCTGCGCAGCGGCTGGGGCGCAGTGGTTTCTTTTGATCATGTACTGACCCTTGAACGGCAGCGTATGCGCCAGCGGGGCGATGGCAGCACTACCCGCCCGGGGCACAGCCGCATCCCCGGCGGCGGCGTGCGCCAGGTGCTGAGGTGCGACCTGAGCGCCAGCCGTGAACGCGATCGATACGGCTAGGGCTGCGGTGCACTTCATGATCCACTGCTTCACTACCGAACTCCTCGAAGCCTCGGGCGGAATCGCTCGCCGCCGTTGTTCCCTGTGCTCTTCACGCTGTTCCGCAGGACGTCATGAGCCGACGGAAAAGAACACGGAACAGTTTGAGGTCGGCCGCTTCGCAGCGCAACGCCGGAAAACCCACGGATTCGGCCATCGCCCAGGTCGGCGTCCACCCGAGCCCCGGAGGGCGGCCGTTTACCTTCTGAATCTGTTGGATCCGAGAGCCGGGACTTCTCCCTCGGCCACCCGGCATCTTGTCGTCCGGTGATCAGAATGGTCGAGGAACCCCAGTTCGGGAGGCGCAGGGCGATAGGCGCCCGGGACTCGAACGCCGAACCTACGGTTCAGAAGATCGGTAAGCATGGAGGCATGCCGGCTGAAAGATTGGGATTTCTGGCCCGTTTCTCGATAGCTAGGTTTGGCTAGCGTTCACAGCCATTTCCTAGACGATCACGTTTCGCCTCGCGATGCATATCGACGAACGGAAATTGTTTCCCGAAGATAGCGTGGCCGGAGCTCCTCGATATGGTCTATCCACCCGGACAGCAACACGAAGGGATGCCTGAAGGCCGTGGCGAACAGTAAGCAGGTGGTCCGCAACCAGGATTATTCGGCGCCGCGCGCAGGAAGCGGAGGCACGTTCTGTCTCGACCGCCACACCCCCGTGTTCGTCGCGGTGACCGCCGGCCCCGGCCGACGGCCGCAAAGCCGGCAAACTCCCCTATCCGTGGGGGAGAGGAACTGGGACCAGCGGGGGCGGACTCTTCCATCAGCGGTCCTAGCCAACCTGCGCTGCCCGCAGCACGATCTTCGAGTTCATCGAGAGCTGGTACCACCTCCACCGCCTGCACAGCAGCCTGGCCCACCGGAGGCCTGCCGATTACGAGGCCGCCGAAGCCCTCGCTACGGTGCAGTGAGCGGTTCGGCCTGGTGCGCGTTGTGCAGCAATTCCACGAAAAACGGCGCCTCGAACAGCGGCACCGTGCCGATCCGGTGCACCGCGATGCCCGGCGTCCACGAGTTCATGACCACGCCGCCCGACAGGTCCGGAAGGTCCGTGAGCGTGACCTTCCGGACAAGTTGGGGGACACCGAGGCGGTCCAACTGCCTCCTGACGATGCCCATCATCGTTCCGCCCAGCATCTCGGCCTCCGGCCACACCACAGAGGTACCGTCCCAGAAAGCCAGATTCCAGATCGAGGCCTCGCTGAATCGACCCGCGCGATCGATGAAAGCGGCGTCGTCGTAGCCCTTGCCGACGGCCCGACGCAGGTAGTACGTCTTCGCCACCTCGCCGACATGCTTGAGGGCCGCGAGCATCCGCTCGTGCTCGACCACTGCCAGCGCCAGAGGTCCCGCCGGGCCGGCCGAGGCAGGCCCGGTACGGATCAGCACGTCGAGTTCGAGGTCGTCCCCGGCAGCGGTGAACTCACCGGCCGGTGAGTACACCGTCGCCGTCAGCGAGACATCGGCGGGGCCGGCCTCGATCGCGGCCCGCAGCAGGGAACGCATCCGGTCGTCCGGCAGCGCTTGGCCGAACAACTCCTTCGAAGCGCTGCGCAGGCGCTCCAGGTGGAGGTCGAGGCCCCGGATCCGGCCCTCGCGCACCTGCATCGCGGTGAAGTGGGCGTAGCCGGCGAAGGCCAGCGGTGCCAGGTCCCCGGCCGTCGCCGCCCGACCATTGCGTTGCACGGTGAAGAAAGTCATGGTCACTCCAGTGGTAGGGCCGCTGCGAGCGAAGGACCGCTTGCAGCAGATACATCAGAACGGGTCGAACAAGGTGATTCCAGCACCGCCCATTACCGCTTCATCGCAGGGATGATGCGGTGATCGCGCTGGGCGATCAGGTTGTGCAGGTCGGCGGTCGCGATCACACGCAGGGTGTGCAGTTCGGCGGCGGCATGCTCGGGGGTGAAAACGTTCAGCGGCCATCGGCCGACCGTCCCGCCCTGCAGGTGCGGGTGATGGAACCCGGCACCGTAGAAGGCGTGCAGGCGGACGGCTCCGATGCCGGCCAGTCGCTGCTCAGGCCAGGACAACTCCCACAGCGCTTCCAGTCCCCGCTCGCCGGTGCGGCGCACCCCGGAGGCAGCGATCTGGCCGGTGTTCAGGAGCAGGGGACCGTTCAACTCCTCCAGCGCCTGGCGGGCAAACGGGTCCAGGAACGGCACCGTTTGCAGAAAGAGCACGTCCTTGCCGGACCGATCACGCGCCGCCGGGACGGGGGCGTGGCCGTAGGTGCGGTCGCGCAGGTCGACGAAGTGCCGCATCAGCGCCGCGACATGTGCAGGCACGCTCATCGCGGGATCGCGGCACCGATGCCCCCAACGGCAGGCTCCAAGACAGACAGAAACATAAGGATCTCCGCCATGATCGTCTCCTGGTGGATGGTGCGTGATTGGACGCGTCCAGAATCGATGGCGGAAGATGTCCGCATCAAGACAAAAGTTGTCTAGCTTCGGTGAGTCTTACTCACCGATAAGGAGCGGGCGTTATGGAACGCTATGAGATCGAGACGTTCCTGACGCTGGTTGAGGAACTGCACTTTCGGCGCACTGCCGAACGGCTAGGGCTGGCCCAAGGCCGCGTCAGCCAGATCATCAAGAAGCTCGAACGCCAGATCGGCGCTTCTCTTTTCGACCGCACCAGCCGCCGCGTCGCGCTCACCCCGATCGGACGGCAACTCCACGACGGCCTGCTCCCCGCTCACCAGCAGATCCAGTGGGCGGTTGACCAGGCACGCACCGTCGCGCGCGGTTTCGCTGGCCCGATCCGGGTGGGCTTTTCCGCCCCGTGGTCGGGCGAGGCCGTCATCCAGGCCGCCGACCTCTACCAGGGCCGCCATCCCGACGCCGAGGTGCACATCAGGGAAGTCCAGCTCAACGATCCCCTGGGCCCGATGCGCGCCGACGAGATCGATCTACAGCTCACCGAGTTCCCCATCCGCGAGCCCGACATCGCCGTGGGAACCGTGGTGTTTGCCGAGCCACGCGGGCTCATGGTCCCCGCACGGCATCCGTTCGCCGAACGCCCCTCTGTATCGGTCGAGGACCTCGCCCGGGCCACACTGATTCCCATGGCGGGCGAGCGCATCCCGCAGTACTGGCTGGACGCCATATACCCCCGCCGCACCCCATCCGGGCTCCCCATCCCGCAGGGCCCGGGCGCGGCCTTTTGGCAGGAGGCGGTCTCGCTGGTCGGCGCGGGCAAGGGCGTCTCACCCGCGTCCCTCAAGGCCGCGCGGTATTACTCGCATCCAGGCGTCGTGACGGTCCCCTTCCACGACGCGCCACCGATCGAGTATGGGCTACTGTGGCCGGTCAGCCGCGAGACAGCCCGGGTTCGCGCGTTCGCCGAGCTCATTCGCCAGACCGCCGGGGCGGTCCGACCCGACGAAGCGTCCGGGTGACGTCCAGCGTACGTGCTGCGCGGCCTGATGTGCTCGCCAGGCGAGCAGTTGCGGATCGCCACCAAGTTATCCTCGGCTTTGTCGGAGTTGTCGCGCAGGCATTCGGCCAACACCACCGCGCCGCGACCCCGCCAGAGCGCAGGTGGTTCGCGATGATCAGCCTCGCCCACCAGGCCCCAGACGATCACAGTCTCTGCTACGCGATTGAGACCGGGCCGTCTGCGGCTGGACCTGGAGCTGGCCGGGATCAAGCACCTGACCGGGCTGGCCGACGCCATCCAGGCCCGTGATCCGAACGGGTTCGCCACGGCCAGGCAGGCTGGACTACGGCTCGGCTGGACGGCTGACTGGGTGGAGACGGTGCTCGGCGAGTGCCTCGCCGAGCTGCCGGCCTGGCACGGCGGCATGGTCGCGGAGGTGACCAGCGAGTTGGCGGACGCCATTGACGCCGCGATCGCCTCCACCATGACCATCCCAGCAAGCTCGCGCCGTGCTTACCGCAACCGGATCGCCGGTGTCCGGCGGCTCTTGTTCGAGTCCCGCGTGATCGACATCCCGCCACGGCGGCGGCCCTGGGCGCGCTCCCTGGAGCAACGCTTCGCCCAGGTGCCGATGGCCAGCCAGATCCGCGAGGTGCTGCTGCGCTATGTCCGCACCCGCGCTGCGGTGCTGCAGCCCAAATCGGTGGAGAGCCTGATCAACGACCTGCTGCCGTTCGCCCCGCGCGCCGCCTAGTCTTCGCTGCCGACATCCCCAAGCTTGACCAGCTGCTTCCCCGGGCGTAGAACGACGATTTCGCTCGCCTGGCCCTGCCCGTCCTTCGCGGCACGGGACTACGCGTCGGGGAACTGCTCGACTTGGAGATCGGCAGCATCATCGACTACTGCCCCCACCGGGACCCGGCTGAAAGTCCCGCTCGGCAAGCTCGCCACCGAACGCATGGTCCCTCTGGACGCCGCCGCCCTCGCCTGGATGAATGGGCCACGCTGCGCGGCGTTCACCGACCGTTGCCGCATCCACGCATCGGACACCCACCGACTTCCTGTTTCACCTTTGCACGGCCGCAGACTCGGCGCGACCCGGCTGCGCAACGGCCTGCTCGCCGCCGCCGAACCGGCCGGGCTGCGCACGCCCGACGGCAACGTGCTCGTCGTCACCCCACACACTTACCGCTTAACCTGCAGAAACAGGATCACGCGAAGATAGATTCATACACCACGTCCGTGGACGTGACCCCGCATCCGCGCCATTGGCGAGCGTGCCGTCGTGGCCTTGCAGTCCTGGAAGGTACTGACCAAGCTGAGCTGCCGCCCGCACCGAGCGACCGCGGTCGTGCAGGCAATCCTCGTGCTGCAACTGGTCGACGAGGGCCGTTGCTCAGGTTGAAGGGGTTCCATCTTCCGTGGCCCCTCAAGCCCGCCTACCATCGCCGCCGCGACGCTCTGCCCCCACGGGTGCGCAGAACGGGCTGCGTATCACTGCAGCGGCGATCATCGCGTGATCGATCTGACCTCCATCTAGTTCAGGCTTGCTACAACCAGATGACATTCGATATGAATCCTCTATGACAGAAGGACATTTGGCGATGAGTTGGACTGGGCGGAGTTCCAGATGCTCGACGCACACCTTGCCGTACTGTCACTGATCACCTGTGAGAAGGGAGCGCCTGCCGGCATCACGCGGACGAGCACAAGGGCCATATCACCGCCCTGGCCAACGATCACCGCGGCAAGAGGCTCAACAGGCCACGTCCCTCGACAGGGTGCGCTGCTACGACACCGAGGCCCACGTTGATCGGCAAGCTGTCGCTGCCTGAGCGGGCGACAACGCTCCCGGCGGAGCGCGGCGACCTCCTACACATCAGCCAGCCCGAGGAGCAACCATGACCGACTGGACCCCCACATCCCTGCAGCATGAGATCGCCCAAGATCTCCAGGTGAGCGCGTTCTTTGACGTACAGCAGGAGATCAAGCGCCGGGTGGCCTTCCTCGCCGACCAGCTGACTTCCACAGGGCGACGCTCGTTGGTGCTGAGCATCAGTGGAGGTGTGGATTCCATGACTGCGGGCCGGCTGTGTCAACTCGCGGTCGAGCAGGTCCGTAGCACCGGGCAGGAATCGGCGTTCCTCTCGATGCGGCTGCCGTACGGCGTCCAGGCCGATGAGCAGGATGCACAGGTGGCGCTCGAGTTCATCCGGCCTGACCAGGTGCTGACTGTCGATGTGCGGCCCGCCAGTGACGCCGCGCTGGAGGCGATGCTGGCCGGAGGCTTGGTCTTCCGGGATGCGCGCCACCAGGACTTCGTGCTCGGCAACATCAAGGCCCGGCAGCGCATGATCGCTCAGTACGCGGTGGCGGGAGCCCACGACGGCCTGGTTGTGGGCACCGATCACGCTGCCGAAGCGGTCTCCGGCTTCTTCACCAAGTTCGGCGATGGCGCAGCCGACGTGGTCCCACTCTCCGGTCTCACCAAGCGGCGCGTACGGGCCATGTCGCAGGCTCTTGGCGCGCCGTCCACGCTGGTTCACAAGACCCCGACCGCGGACCTGGAGTCGCTCACCCCGGGCAGGCCCGACGAGGAGGCGCTTGGCGTGACCTACGACGACATCGACGATCTCCTGGAAGGCAAGCCGGTTGATGAGGCCGCCTTCTCGACCATCGTCCGCCTCTACCGGCTCACCAAGCACAAGCGACATCTACCGATTGCCCCCTGAATCTTCTGCTCGGATGCAGGGCTGGGCCACGCGGGGGCGCAGGATGAGCGCGGCGACGCGGTGCGCGCACGGCCCATGTCCGGCGTTGGCGTAAGCATGGGTGCCGTCAGCGGCGAAGTAGGCCGTCCAGCTCAATGGACCTGTGGCCGATGGGCAACCCGGAGGACGCCGGACTCCACGATGATGTACTCGCGGGAGCCCGTTGCGTAGGCCGGGACGGCTGGCGCCGCAGCCTGGTGGCAGGCCGTACGGGTATCCACCGGCTCGCGACGCATGAGGAGCCACCGCCGCCCTTGCTGGTGCTGCCGAAACCACTGACTGGGCACACCTCGGGTCAGGGATATCGGACCGGCGCCTCGCCTGCTGGGGGTCGACGATTGGGCTCCGGGAAAGGCCACGTCTATGCCACGATCTTGTTGGACCTGGGGATTGGCGAGCGCGTCGATGTGCTCCCCGACCACACGGCATGGCCCGCCTCGCCGGAACGTTGGACCCCCGCACCGGCGGGTTGATCATCGCCGACGGCGAGCGGGCCGCCGTCGAGGCCGCGGTGGCGTGCGACCCGTTCCTCACCAGCGGTGCCGCCACCGCCGAGATCCTCCATTTCCACCCCACCTGTACGGCCGAGAAGCCGATCCTGTGAAATTCCCTTCGAGAAGATACGGAGATCCATAGGCGTGAGTGAAACAATCCACGTCGTGCCGGCGCGAGGTAGCGCCAGCCAGCGCCTGAAACCTGGGCAGAGCGTCAAGGTGATCAACACTTCGGGCACTCAAGTGGTCGATTGCTGGGCTTTCGCGTTCGCAGACACGCGCGAATTCATGTCGATGGAGCACACAAGGGTAGAGATCGAACGCGTATCTCCCGCTGTCGGGGATCATTTGTACACCAACCGCCGTCGACCGATCCTCACCCTCACGGAGGACAGCTCGCCCGGAGTGCATGACACCACCTTGGCCGCGTGCGACATATACCGCTACTGGCGCCTCGGCGCCGATGGCTATCACAGGAACTGTACAGACAACCTCGCCGAATCCATGCGGGCGGAGCGTCTGCCCCTCCCGGCGACACCGTGCCCCTTGAACCTGTGGGAGAACGCCCCGGTTCGCCCTGACCGCACCCAGAGCATCGCGCCCCCCGTGTGCGCTCCCGGCGATCATGTCGTGCTCCGGGCGGAACTGGACCTGGTCGTGGTCTTCTCTGCCTGCCCGCAGGACATGGCACCGACCAATGGCCCCGAGGGCGTCCCCCACGATGCGCACTTCATCGTGTTGTAACTCCCTCAGGGGCAGGAACGGCCCTTGAGGGTGCGCACCCAGACCGTCCGCTTCACCCAGCCACCATGGACCTGCGTTCCGCGTAATTCAGCGGCATGGAGGTCCGAATACGGGCTCTGAGCTGGGCTGACATGGGTGTGGCCGCCTGGAGGGCGTTTCTCTAGGCGGTGATGTTCGTGCTGGTCAGTGAATCGCCCCGGCTTCGGTGGAGACTTGATCTCTTGAGAGGATCGAGTCCATGCCAGGTAAGTCTCCCTACCCCGCCGAGCTGCGCCGTCGAGCGGTGCGGATGGTCGCCGAAGTGCGGCCCGATTACCCGACCGAGTGGGCCACGATCAACGCGGTCGCGACCAAGCTCGGCATCGGCACCGCGGAGACGCTACGGAGGGGTCGATGCGGTCGTGGCGGACGCGGGCGTGGGTGTCGGCGTCGCGGCTGCCGTCGGGCAGGGCCTTGGGCAAGGCCGTGTAGACCGCTGCCGGGGTGGCGCGGCGCGGCAGGGACCGGTGCGGGCGGCGGTGGTTGTAGGCATCGACGAAGCGGTCGAGGATGCGGCCAGGGGGCAGGCGCTCCCGGGTTATAGATCGGCGCGGGAACTGCTGCCGAGGCTGGTGTTCCTGGCCGCGCATTTGAGCCTGGTCGCGATCGGGTACGCGATCACCCTGTGAACGGGTTGAGCCACGCGTTCCTGGCCGACGGGCAGGCCCGGCTGTGGTGGCGGTCATTCGTCGGGCTATGGCAGCTTGCCAGAGCTCGGCAGGGAGTTTGTGTATCCCATCGATGAGGAGATTGCTCTGGCCGCGTCCATCAGAGGGCCGGTTGCGTCCTTCATGCGGCTTTCGTCGAACCAGGTCGACGGTCCGGAGACGCTCAGTGCTGCTACCTCCGACATGGAGATGGGAATGGGTGCGGCGACCGTGTGGACCCCTCGCATGGTTTCTTCGAACGCCCAGGCGTACCCGCGCCGGCGTGTTTCCTCGATTTGAGCGAGAAGCCCGTTCAACGTCGGAGGGGTTACGTGGGTGAATGCCGCGTCTCCCACGTCGAGCGTGAACTGGATGAGTTCTTCGCGTGACAGGCTTGCCAGTAAGACCCGGCCTGCCGCACCGGCCCACAGCGGGTACGGTCTGCCGACCTCGGCCTTCGCCTTGAGCCCGGACCGCGACTCGACCTGCTCCACGTAGACCCGCGAATGCCCTACGCGCACCGCGAGGGCAATGGTCTCGTCAAGGTCGTCCCGCAGCCGCATCATGTGCGGTAGCGCCTGGGAGCGGACGTCGATTCGGTCCAGGTACGACATGCCCAGGGTCAGGGTCTTCGGGCCGAGGCCATATCTGCGTGAGGCGGAATCCTGCCGGACGAGGCCGCTCTGCTCCAGCGCCTGCAGCAGTCGCTGGACGGTGCTCTTCGGCAGGTCAAGGAGAACGCCGATTTCGCGGGCGCTGGCGTCACGGCCGACCTCGGCGAGGGCGGACAGGATATCCGCAGCTTTGCGGACGGATTCGTTCATGTTACTCCCTCGCAGCAGGCTGCTGTGATTATGGCACCTCAGGCTTTGCGGGAGGTCGCCGGCGTCGTACCGGTAGAGATCGGGGCGACCGCCGGCTTCACGCGGGCTTGCTGCCGTTCTCGGCGTCGTTCCGGTGCCTCGATCACTTCCCCGCCCCGAGGGTGATGCCTTCGATGATTCGGCGCCACAACCACAGGTAAAGAGCCAGCATGGGCAGGACGAGAATGCATACGCCGGCGAACAGCCCGCCGTAGTCGGCGCCCGAGAACTGCATGCTCGACAAGAAGTTGAGCAGCGCCAGGGAAACCGTGTACTTGTCCACGGTCTGCAGAAAGACAATGCCGAGCAGCGTCTCGTTCCACATCGAGATGATGTTCAGGATCAGGACGGTTATAAGGCCCGAGCGAGCCAGGGGCAACATGACCTGCCAGAATGACCTGAACGGGGAGGCCCCGTCGATCGCGGCCGCCTCCTCGATCTCACGCGGCAGAGTGCGCATGAATCCGGTCAGCAGGAACACGGTGAATGGCACGTGCGTCGCGGTGTAGATGATGAAGAGACCCAGGAGGCTGTTGACCAGGCCGACTTTCGACATCATCTCGAACAGCGGGATGACGGTCACCTGCGCCGGGATGCCGAGCCCGAGCGCGAAGAACACGCTGAGCGGCCCGGCGGAGCGGGTGCGGATGCGGCTGAGCACGTATGCGGCGGGGGCGGAGACCGCCAGGGTACAGAAAGAAGCCCCTAGCGCGAGCCCGGCCGTGTTGAGCGTGGCGCGGGCGAAGCCGCTCTCGTTCCATGCGTTCTTCCAGTTTTCCAGGTGGAGCGAGCTCGGAATCCCCCAGGGCGCCCTGAAGATGTCAGTGGTGTTCTTGACCGATGACAGGATCAAGAACGCGAAAACCAGCAGGTTGAAGGCGACGAAGGCCCAGACCAGAACGCGGCCGAGGGCACGGAGCGGGTCGCCCCCCGCCGTTCTGACGAGCGGGGATCTTCCACGGGACGGACGTCGGTCACGGCCCTCGCGTACAACGGCGGGATCGCTGCGCGGCTGCAACACCCCGGCCTGCGCACCCGGGTTCTCAGAACTCAATGGGATCCCTCCGGAGCAGGCGCCTCAGGACGACGATCAGGACGGTGAACAGCACCAGCATGAGAATGGCTGACGCTGATGCGTAACCGAAGAGGTACGACGGGCTCCTCCCGCCGAACGACTCGCCGTAGACGAAGAGCGCCGAATTCCACACGGCCGGCGGTGGCAGATCATTGGTCGTTCCGCCGAAGGCGTAGATGAATTCGAAGATCTTCAGCGAACTGATCGTCCAGAAGATGGCGGCAACCGATATCACGTCCCACGACAGCGGCAACGTGACGAATCGTAGCCGCTGATATGCGTTAGCCCCGGCCAGCAGCGCGTCCTCGTAGAAGTACCGCGGAATACGGTCAACGGCGGCCAGGATGATCGTGACGTAGAGACCGGTGGAGATCCAGACCGTGCCGATGAGGATCATCAAGAAGAGATTGTCGGCGTTCAGCCAGGGGATCGGTTCCGTCCCGAACACCTTGGACAGGATGGTGTTGACCGTACCGTTGTGCTCGAAGATGAACCCCCACACGATCGACAGGACGATGGCGGACACGATGTGGGGAAAGAAGAGCACCGAACGGATGAACGACCGCCCACGCATCTCGCGGACGATCATGGTCAGGACGAAGCTGACGGCGAAGATGGCGGCGCCGGCTCCGACCAGGATGATGAGGGTGTTGACCAGCGCGGTGCGGAAGGTGGGGTCGCCGAAAAGCGCGAAATAGTTGTCGAGGCCGTTCCACCGCATCTCGCTCACGCCGTCCCACCTGTGGAAGCTGATCCACAGCGCGGCGAGGGTCGGCCCGATGATGAAGGCCAGGTACAACACGAGCGCGGGAACGACGAAGGGCAGGTACAACCGTCGGCGCGACCGGTCGAAGGCCCCCGTGCTCCGGGGTGAGCCACGCCAGGGGCGCGGCCCACCCGCAGGAGGTGTCGCGAGCGTCATGAGTGGTGTCCCGCCCAGAAGTCGCGCTGACCGGTGGTGATCTGGGCGATGAACTCGTCCGGTGTGACTTTGCCGGTCATGAGCTTGAGATTCAGCGGCTGGAAGACCTTCTTGTCGAAGTCCGAGAAGTCTCCGAGAACTCCGTCAGTGATCTTGCTCAGGTTCTTCTCCTGCAGGAGGGCGTTGACGTCCGCCAGCTGCTTGGGCACCTCGACATCCGATCGGGGGGTGAGGTTGTTCGCCTCGCTGGAGATCTTGGACAGCCGCTCCTTGTGGAGGAAGTGGGCGATGAACTTCTGCGCCTCCTCGGCGTGGCCCGCCGCCTTCGGGACAGCGAATCCGATGACGCTCGCCGGCAAAGAGTCGTCATTTCCGAGCGTCGGGAAGTTGAACGACCGGTACTCGAAACCGGGTGCCGCCAGCGTCTCGGTCTCGGTCGGAGCCCAGCTGCCCATGTAGAGGAAGTCCGCCTGGTTCTGCGCCCACTTCGTCTGGATGGCGGGGAACTTGCTGCTGTCGTACCCCGGTATGAAGTAACCCTGCTTCGCGAGGTCGGCGATGGCGGTGAGCGCGTTGCGGACGTCGGCGTTGTTCCAGCCGCTTGCCTGCTTGTCCGACACGAGCTTGTAGAAGCCACCTGTGCCGAGCGTTCGGGCCAGTGCCGTCGCCGTCCAGAACTCCGCGTACCCGGCGATGTCCCCGTCGAGGGCGATCGGGTTGCGGCCGGACGCCTTCGACTTGGCCAGGACGTCCGTGAATTCCTGCCACGTCTTCGGCGGGTTGCTCGCGACGTCAGGCAAGGTCTTGGCGTTGTACCAGATCGAGTATCCGATCACCTCGTACGGGATCAGGAACTGGGCGCCGTTGGCCGCGGTCGTGAACTGGTCGTATTTTTTCGGGATCACCTGGCGGACGGTCTTGCCTTCGCCAGGTATCTCTATGTTGTGTACGTCGCTCAGGTCCTTGAACTGATCATTCTTGACGATCGCGTTGCTGACCGTGAAGTACTGCTGATCGATGAGGTCGGGGACGTTGTCGGTGCGCAGCGCCGCCAGGAGTTTCGTGACATTGTCGCGCCCCTGCCACTCCACCTTCACCTTGATGCCGGACTCTTTCTCGAAGTCCGCGAGCGCCTTCGCCAGAACTTTGGCCTGCGGCTCTTTCTCCTGCCACATCGACCAGTAGGTGAATTCCTGAGCCGAGTCGTCCCCCGAGCCGTCGGCGGAACAGGCCGAACCGAACAGTCCAAGTGTGACGGCGAGCATGAGGGCGGCTGCTCTCTTGCGGCGGCGCCGGTGTCGCATCTGCATGGGCGCATCCCTTCAACGCGTCCCATTCAGCGGGACAGCGGACCGTTTCCCGAGGGGGTCGAAGCTAGGCGGTGCTTGCGGTGCGTGTCAACGGCCCCACCCAAGATGCCTGCGGAACGCCACCTCCTGTTCGCATTGCCGCCATTGATGGCAGCCCACGAAGCATGATTGACTCGATCTCCGTGCCACCTATAATGGTCCACCGTCCCATAAAATGGGACAAAGCAAATGAGGATCGAGGGTATCTCGTGGTGGAGTCTGGACCGCGACCGTCGGCCGGAATCGTTCCTTCTACAACACCTGAGCACGCCGTTCCCGCTCACGACCTCGCCGGCCACACAGTCCTTGTCACCGGGGCGTCCGGCCCCGGAATCGGCTCCGGGGTGTGTGACGCGCTCCACGCGGCAGGGGCGCGACTCGTCATCAACGACCTGGTCGATGAGCACGTAGAGAGAACGGTGCGTCGCTACCCCGGCGCAGTGGGTGTGGCCGGGGACGTCTCGCGGCCGGACGACGTGGCGCGGATATTCGAGGAGGCGATCGACCGCGCCGGGCCGCTGACCGGACTCGTCAACAATGCCGGCGTCGGGCTCATCGCACCGATGCTCGACGCGACCCAAGCCGAGTTCGACCGCGTCGTCGACATCGACTTCCGGGGTGTCTGGCTGATGAGCCAGGCCTTCGCCCGGTCAGTGGTGGCGCACGGCCGGCCGGGCGCCATCGTCAACGTCTCGTCGGTCCACGCCGACAAGACGATCGGCCAGTACGCCATCTACGCCAGCGCCAAGGCCGCGGTGGAGGGGCTGACCCGCGCCTGCGCCGTCGAATTCGGATCAATCGGCGTGCGCTGCAACGCCATAGCACCGGGATATGTCCCGATCAACCGGGATCTGGTGCCGCCCGGCTATCCCGCGCACGACGCCTCCTGGATCGCCGCGCACACCGGCAGCGAGCAGGTGCTCCAGAGGACGATCGAGCCGATCGACTGTGGCTGGGCAGTGCGGTTTCTCCTGTCGGAGCAGAGCCGGTGCGTCACGGGCCAGGTGATCACCATCGATGCCGGGCTCACCGCCCGGCTCTACAACGGCGAGATGAGTGCTCGCATCTATGCCGATCGAAAACGGCAGGCGGCGCTACGTGCGGAAGGCCCGGACGCGCGATGAACGATCCCATGCGGATTTCACGGATCCGCGCGACCGAGGTCGTCGTGCCCGCGCATCCCGGAGTCATCGAGTCGCCATCGCTTCACCGCCCGCTGCACAACAAGCCGTGGAAGGGCGCCGCGAGCTGGTCCGTCCAGTTCGACGAGATGCCCAAGGTCATCCTCGAACTCGAGCTGCGGGACGGGACGGTGGGCCTCGGCGAGCTGTACCGCGCGCACGACTGGGAGTCCGTGGACGCGATGGCCACCGCGCTGGTGGGTCTGGATCTGCGGTCAGTGAGCATGCAGGACGTGCCGCTTCCTCGTGTCCACGAATTCGACGGCTTCGAGATGGCCGTCTGGGATGCGTTCGCGCGATCCCTCGGCCTGAGGGTCGTCGACCTGCTCGGCGGACCGCTGCGCGACCGGGTCGCGGTGAGCGCGTGGTCGAGTCACCGCACGGTGGATGACGTCGGCGATCTGGTCCGCTCCTTCGCGTCCGCGGGCTTCACGACCGTCAAGTTCAAGTGCTCGCTCGAGGACGACGTCGTGGCGTGGTGCGGAGCCATCGCCGAGCGGGCACCCGCCATGTCCGTCGTACTCGATCCCAACGGCCGCTTCGAACACCTCGCAGAAGCGCGCGCCATCGGGTTGGCGCTGGCCGAGATAGGCAATGTCGCCTGCCTTGAGGATCCGATCCCGCACTGGATGCTCGATGAGTGGTCACGGTTGCGATCCGTCGTCCCGATACCGCTGGCACGCCACCTGTCGCTCGCCTACCCGCAGTTTTCCGACCGCGGCAGTGAAGCCGTCGCGGTACTCCAGCGCGGCACCGCGGACATGTTCAACATCACCGCGGGGTTGAGCGATTTCCGTCGCCTCGACCACGCCCTGGACCTGTTCAACATGCCGACCTGGCATGGATCGCAGGTCGACCTCGGTATCGCGGAGGCCGCCTATCTCCACTCCTGCGCCGCCGCACGAACGTGCGTGCGGCCCAGCGACATCTTCGGACGCCTGATCCGGTCCCACGACCTGCTCCGCCAACCACTACGGATCGAGCCCCCTTACGCGTTTCTTCCAGACGGAATCGGTCTAGGCGTCGAGCTCGACGAGCAGGCCCGCGTCGAGTTCCGGACAGCCGAGAAGGAGTACCTGCCGCAGTGAGCCCAGAGAACCCATTCCCAGCAGATCCCGATCGCGCCGCGATCTGGACGATGCTCGTCGACCGCGACATCAGCGCGTACGTCCGCAACGAGTGGACCATGGTCGAGGCCGACTATGTCAGCTCGTCGGAATTCGTGTCGATCGATGCCAGAAGGACGTCGAACCCCGATTCCTGGAGAGTCGGGCAGAATCTCGCGGCCTACCGTGACTCATGGTCGGCGGGCAGCGCGGAACTGGGCGCGGCCGTTCCGGCTGACACGTTGGAGGCCGGGTTGAGGGAGGCCACGACGCTGCGGGACATCGAGATTCACGAGGCGGACGCTGTCGCGCACAAGAAGTTCGACGGGACGATCCGCCGTCGCGACGGTGGACTGGTGCACCTCAACTGGCAGACCCTCTACCTCTGCCGGCGGTACGCCGATCGCTGGCGCATCAGGGGGTTCATCGGCCGGCTGCCGAACCCGATGGGAGACAGCTCCGTCGCGTTCCCCGCGAAGGACCTCCCTGCCCATGCCACCCAACATGCCACTGCCGGGCCCTACTCCCCGGTCCTGACCGTGCGGGCGGACCGCCTGGTCGTGGTGTCCGGCCAGGCCGCGATCGTGCAGGACGGCTCGGTCGTCGGGGATGACATAGAAGAGCAGACGCATCTCACTCTCCAGAACTGCCGACGCCAGCTGGCGTTCGCCGGATGCACGCTCGCCGACGTCGTGAAGGTGAACGCCTATCTCACCGACATGGCGACCTGGGGACGTTTCAACTCGGTCTACCGGACGTACATGCCGGAACCCTGCCCCGTGCGCACAGTGGTCGGAGCGGCCCTGCTCGACGGGCTCCTCGTCGAAGTGGAGATGTGGGCGGTCGCACGATGAGAGCCGCCTCATGACGTACTGGGAACAGATGACCTCGGCCCGACTCGCCACGGTCGACAGGTCCCTGCCGGTCATACTCCCGCTCGGTGCGGTCGAGCAGCACGGACCACACCTCCCGCTGGCGACGGACCGTATCCTCGTCGACCACTTCTGTCAGGGGATCGACCGGCACCTCGGTGACGACGTGCTGATCCTGCCCACCGTCTCGGTCGGCTACTCCAAGCACCACGACGACTTTCCCGGCACCTTGTCCCTGACGCACGAAACGCTGCTGCGCCAGATCGTGCAGACCGCCGACTCAGCTCTGCGGCACGGCATGACCAGCCTGCTGATTCTCAACGCCCACGGTGGCAACGAAGGCATCGCCCAGGTCGCTTTGGAACAGCTCGGGCACAGCCGGCCCGAATGCAAGATCGTCCGGACGGCGTGGTGGCAGATAGCTTCCGAGGCCCTGCTCGCCATCAGTACGACCGGCCCGGGCGGTGTCGGTCACGCATGCGAACTCGAAACCTCGCTGCTGTTGGCCATCGCCCCCCACCTCGTTGACGAGTCCGCCATACCGCCGCGCGAGAACAAGAGCTGGTTCAGCTGGGACACCGCCGACATGCTCCGCTCGGGGAGCGCCATCATCTACCGCCGCTTCGCCGACGTCTCGTCCACGGGCGTGTTCGGCGACCCCCAGGCCGCCTCCGCAGAAAAGGGGCAGCAGATCAGCGAGATCGTCACGCAGCGCCTGGTTGACCTCGTCCGGTCCATGACGGTCCGGTGAGGGCAGACGTCATTTGTGCAGGACTTCCGGGCCCCACTGACGAGAGGAACCCCGTGCGAGGCGACAACGAGTGCAGGCGCGCTGGCCGGACCGTGCGCCCCGGCGCGCGCCGGGGCGCGTACCGGGCCGTGATCTGCGACCTCGACGGCACCGTGTATCGAGCGGGCCGGCCGCTGCCGGGAGCCGTCGAGAGCTTGGAGCGGATGCGCGCGGCGAACGTGCCCGTTCTCTTCGTCTCCAACAACCCCACCCGCTCCTCGGCATCGTATGCCGAACGGCTGCGGGCGCTGGGCGTGGCCGCAGAGCCGGAAGACGTGCTGACCTCTGGTGGCGTGGTCATAGATTGGCTCCTGGCCGAGGCGGCGGGCGCACGGGTCCTGCTGGTCGGCGAATCGAGCCTGCACGCCGAACTCGCCGGACACGGCATCGGTCTCGTCGACAGCGGCCGCGACGCGGATGTGGTCGTGGTTTCGTTCGACCGTACCTTCGACTATCGCAAGTGGATGGAGGCGTTCCGCGCGCTGCGGGCCGGAGCCCGGTTCGTCGCCACGAACCCCGACCCGACCTGTCCCGTCGACGATGGGGAGGTCCCCGACTGCGGGGGAATCATCGCCGCTCTCGAGGTGACCGTCGGACGCCGGGTCGAGGTCGTCGTGGGCAAGCCGTCGGCGATGATGGCGCACGCCGCACTCGATCGGCTGCGGGCCGCCGCTCATGAGGTGCTCGTCGTCGGGGACCGGCTCGAAACAGACGTTCGTCTGGGCACGCGCAACGGCCTGGACACAGCGCTCGTCCTGACTGGTGTGACCGATCCGGCCGACCTGCACACGGCACCCGACCAGCCGACCTTCGTCCTGGACGATCTCGCGGCGCTGCCGTCCCTGGTGGGGCTCACCGAACCGGAGGCCGGCTGAGCATCCTCAGCACCAGGCTTCCGGCCGGCACCGGCTTGCCGCCGAGGTATCCGACGAGCAGGTCGCGAACCATAACGGGGCCCGGAAGACTACGGGGATGCCCCGCGTGCCGCGTAATTCAGCGGTCCGGAGGAATCTTGGGTGAGCTGACATGGGTACGGCCGGGTCGGCGATTTCGTTTGTCACGGCCGTGCCTTTATGTCGATACAACACGCTGGTGGACGCGCACTGCCGTCGGCCGCAAAGAGTGTCAGAAGATCGCTTGCGTGCGGCATTCAGGAAAGTGCGGTGGCCGGAAATGGCGGCCAATTCCAGCCGTGCGACCGCCGATAATCGACCCTTTTGGAAGGTAGAGGAATTGGGTCCTTGACGCGGCACCTGTCCCTATATACGTTGATCGCAACAACCTTCCATACCGCCCCCGACGCCGCACCTCACCGGTGTCAGGCGGGCATGGAACGCGTGCTTGTCAAGTTACTCAGAATGACTCGGGGGCCGCGCAGTGGCTGGGGGTTTTGGAACGCCGTTCCGGATCCTCGGGCCCATCGAACTCTGCAACGGCGACACCGTCGTGCCCATCGCACCCGGGCGGCAGCCGATCGTTCTCGGGGCGCTGCTGCTGGAAGCCAACCACATCGTCAGCACCGAGCATCTCATCGACGCCGTGTGGGACGAGGATCCTCCGTCGAGCGCGCGCAGCCAGGTGCAGATCTGCATTTCGGCACTGAGGCGGCTGCTCACGCTCTTGCCGGTCGAGGCCGAGATCGTCCGGCGCTCGCCCGGCTACCAGCTCAGCATCACGCCGGAGGATCTGGACTCGTACTGCTTCGAGAGCTTGGTGCACGAGGCCGGGAACCTGGCGCAGGCGGAGGACATCCTCGGGGCGGCCGAGATGTTGCGGGAGGCGCTGTCGCTGTGGCGGGGACCCGCGCTCAGCGGGGTCGCGAGCCAGGTGCTGGAGAGCAAGGCGCTGCGTCTGGACGAGTCCCGGCTCACCGCCCACGAGACCTGCATCAACCTCGAACTGGAGCTGGGCAGGCACCGCGAGCTGATCGGCGAGCTGACGGACCTGGTGCAGCGCAACGCGCTGCGCGAGCGGCTGCGCGGCCAGCTGATGCTTGCCCTGTACAGATCGGGACGGCAGGCGGAGGCCCTCGACGTCTACCGGGCCGGGCGTACACACCTCATCGAGGAACTGGGCCTGGAGCCGGGCGAGGAGCTGCGCCAGCTCGAATCGGCGATCCTGGCGGGCGACGAGTCGCTGCTGCTCGACAGGCCGGCTCACGCCACCGCCACCGCCGCGTCCGCGTCCGAACAGCCCGCGGTGCTCCTGTCGGTCACCCCGCACCAGCTCCCGACCGACATCCCGGACTTCACCGGGCATCGGTCCCTGATCGAGACGGCGGAGAACTTCTTACGCGGAGGCGAGGCCGAGGCGGTCCGCATCGTCGTGATCAGCGGCAAGGCGGGGGTGGGCAAGAGTTCCCTGGCCGTGCACCTCGCTCACCGCCTGTCCGGCGAGTTTCCCAACGGGGAGCTCTACCGGGATTTACGGGGCAGCCAGCCTCAGACCGTGCCACCCGCCGACACGCTTGGCACGTTCCTGCGCTCGCTCGGGATCCCGGGCCCTGCCGTGCCGAGCAGCGTCGAGGAGCGTACCGCCACCTATCGCAGCATGCTGGCCAACACGCAGACGCTGGTGATGCTGGAAGACGTGGAGAGCGAGGCCCAGGTCGTCCCGCTGCTGCCGGGCAGCGCCGGATGCGCGGTGATCATCACCAGCCGAGCGCGGCTGACCGGGCTGCCCGGCGCGCTGCAGCTCCCCGTGGAGGTCATGGACCAGGAACAGTCGCTGGAGCTGATCGGGAAGGTCATCGGCCCCGACCGGGTGGCGGCCGAGCCGGAAGCCGCCGCCGCGCTGACCCAGGTGGTGGGCGGCCTGCCGCTGGCGCTGAGGATCGTGGCGGCCCGGCTCGCCGCCCGCCCGCACTGGTCGCTGGCCTCGATGGTGGGCCGCCTGGCCGACGAGCGGCACCGGCTCGACGAGCTCGCTCACGGCGAGATGGTCGTCAGGAAGAGCCTTTCGCTCACGTACGAGAGCATGGACGAGCGCACCCGCAGGCTCCTGCGGCTGCTGAGCGTGGCGGAGTCCGTGACGATCCCCGCCTGGTTCGCCGGGGCCCTGCTCGACGACGACGTGTACCGCGCCATGGACCGGCTGGAGCAGCTCGTCGACGACCAGATGCTCGACGTGGCCGGGGTGGACGCGGGCGGCGATCCGCGCTACAAGTTCCACGGCCTCATCCGGGTGTTCACCCGGGAGCGGCTGCACGAGCACGAGGACGAGCCGACCAGGCTCACCGTACTCGGCCGGGTGACGGGCGCATGGTTGCACATCGCGGAGGAGGCGCACCGCCGCCTGCACGGGGGCGACTACACGCTCCTGCACGGCTCGGCCCCGCGCTGGACACTCCCGGGCCACCACCTCGACCGGCTGCTGGAGAGCCCGCTCGACTGGCTCGAACGCGAGCGGGGCAACCTGTGCGCCGCCGTGATGCAGGCCGCCGACCACGGCCTGGACGAGGCGTGCTGGGACCTGGCGGTCACCCTGGTGTCCCTCTTCGAGACCCGCAGCTATTTCGAGGACTGGCAGCACACGCACGAGAGGGCGTTGATCGCCACCAGGTCGGCGGGCAACGTGCGCGGCATGTCGGCGCTCATGTGCTCGCTCGGCTCCATGCATCTCAACCAGCGCCGCACTTCCCTGGCGCGCCCGCTGCTGGAGTCGGCGCTCGCCCAGTTCCGCGAACTCGGCGACGAGCACGGTACGGCCCTGGCCTCGCGGAACCTGGGCCTGCTCCACTACCGGCAGGGGGAGCTGGACAGGGCCGCGGAGCTGTACCGGCAGGCACTGGCCGGGTTTCGGCTCCACACGGACCTGGTCGGCGAGGCCCACGTCCTGGCGAACATGGCGCAGATCGAGCTGGACCTGCAGCAGTACGCCGCGGCGGAGGAACGGCTGAACCGGGCCCTGGAGATCGTCAGGGAGACCAGCAGCCGCCGGGTGGAGGCCCAGGTGCTGAACAAGCTCTGCAAGACGCACCTGCTGAGCGGCGACTACGAGCGGGCTGAGCAGGTCGAGGGCACCGTCCTGCGCATGGTGCGCGACATCGGCGACATCATCGGCGAG
This sequence comes from Nonomuraea sp. KM88, assembly GCF_052245635.1. Lineage (NCBI taxonomy): Bacteria > Bacillati > Actinomycetota > Actinomycetes > Streptosporangiales > Streptosporangiaceae > Nonomuraea > Nonomuraea sp. KM88. The sequence continues at coordinate 264,215 of NZ_JBQQCC010000009.1, forward strand.
AGCTACGCCCTGCAGAACCTCGGCATCGTGTACGGCCGGCAGCGGAAGTTCGACACGAGCGAGCGCATGCTGCGGCAGGCGGTGGAGGTCCGGGAAGGGATCATGGACCATCTGGGCGCCTCGCAGATCCGGCTCGACCTGGCCGAGATCCTGACGGTCAAGGGTGACACCACCGAGGCGCTGGCGGTCGCGGAGAAGGCGCTGGCCATGTTCCAGGAACGGCAGGCCGAACAGTGGTCAAGGAGGGCCGACGAGATCGTCGCGGCCCTCCTTGACCGGGGGTGACCCGGCTGCCGGGGTCGGCTGCCGGATTCGGGCGGGTTCAGCCCACGGGGCGGGAGTGAGCTGGTCCCACGGCGTGTCGTTCGTGGGGGTGGAGCTAGTCCCAGGGCGTGTCGTCGTTGGCGGGGGTGGGGCCGTCCCAGGGGGTGTCGTTGGTGGGGGTGGGCTGGTCCCAGGGGGTGTCGGTGGTGGGGGTGGGTCCGTCCCAGGGGGTGTCGGCGTAGGCGATGGCGGTGGCGGGGCCGAGCAGGGTGGCGAGGGAGATCGTGGCGGTGATGACGATCTTCTTGATCTGCATGGCGGGGACCCCTTCACCTGGGCTTTCGGCTGGTTGCTGCGATGCCTCAGAAGGTATGGAAGGAGTCATTCGCGGCCCTATCGCGCGGCTTATCGCCGCCGGGTGCGTCCCGTGATGGCGCGACGATAGGTTCGTGACAGCCTCGTGACGGCTTCGCCTACCTGAACACCACCACCCGGTTGCCGTTGAGAAGGAGCCGGTGCTGGATGTGCCACTGGACCGCCCGCGCCAGCGCCAGGCACTCGACGTCGCGCCCGGCGGCGGCCAGGCGGTCGGGACAGAAGGTGTGGTCGACGCGGACGACCTCCTGCTCGATGATGGGCCCCTCGTCCAGGTCGGCGGTCACGTAGTGCGCGGTCGCGCCGATCAGCTTCACCCCGCGGACGTGAGCCTGCCGGTACGGCCCGGCGCCCTTGAAGCTGGGCAGGAACGAGTGGTGGATGTTGATGGCCCTGCCGTCGAGCTGCTTGCACACGTCGTCGCCGAGGATCTGCATGTACCTGGCCAGAACGACCAGGTCGATCCGATGCTCCTCCACCAGCGCCAGCAGCCTGTCCTCCGCGTCCTGCCTGGTGTCCGGGGTCACGGGGACGTGCTCGAAGCGGATCCCGTGGGAGGTCACCAGGTCGGCCAGGTCGGGATGGTTCGACACCACGAGCGGGATGTCGGCGGGCAGCTCTCCGATGCGCCGGCGGAAGAGCAGGTCGTTGAGGCAGTGGCCGTACTTGGAGACCATGATGAGGAGGCGCGGCCTGGCGGAGGCGTCGGCGAGCCGCCATTGCATGCCCAGGCTCTCGGCCGTCGGGGCGAAGTCGGCCCGCAGCTCCGCGAGGTCGCCCGGCGCGCTGAAGTGCACGCGCATGAACAGCCGGCTCGAGGCGTTGTCCCCGTGCTGCTGGCTCTGCAGGATGTTGCCGCCGTGCCGCAGCAGGAATCCGGAGATCGCGTGAACCACGCCCGCGCGGTCGGGGCAGGCGAACGTGAGCACATACTCCTCCGACATGCCATCCTCCTAGGTCAGCCAGGGGCGATGAAGTAGAACGTCTGCTGGGCGGAGAAGAGGCCGCTGGCGGAGAGCGTGAAGACGTCGGCGAACTCCAACGGCCCCTCGCCGGGCTCGTCCGGCTCCCGCGTACGGCTTCCGACGACGGCGATGTGTTCCGTGGAGGCGATGACCGTGCTCACCGTGTGGTGGCAGCGCCCGACCCGCTTCTCCTGGAAGCGCTCCAGCTCGGTCCGGCCGCGCACGGTCAGGCCTGGCCTGCTCAGCACCACGTCCTTCTCGAAGAGCGAGGCGTAGGCGTCGACGTCGCCGGCGTCGAGGTATTCGTAGCTGAGCTGGGCGTGGTCCACGGCGATGGAGGCGAGGCCGGCGCTGCGGACGCATCCGGCCCGCGGATCATCGTGAGACATGGTTGCGGTTCCCTCTGTCTGCGGTGGGCAGGGCGGGCCGGCGGTCAGGAAGCTCCGTGCCGCTCCCGGACCATCAGCAGGAAGAGCTCGTCCTTCTGGTCCAGGGCGTGGATGCGGGAGAACATGCCGTCCAGGTCCTGCGGGCAGGACAGGCGGCGGTGGTGGCGGCTGCGGAAGGCGTCGCAGCGCTGCTCGATGACCTGGCCGTAGTCGTTCATGGGTGTCCCTTCTCGCCGCTAGCCGCGGCTGAACTGGAGCTGGCCGAGCAGCTCGCCCACGGACTCCAGCACCGTGGGCAGCTCCTCGTGGATGAAGAAGTGGTCGCCCGGCAGCACGCGCATGCTGAACGGCCCGCCGGTCAGGTCGCCCCAGGCGGCGACGTCCGCCACGGAAACGGCGGCGTCGGCGGCGCCGCACAGCGCGTCGATCGGCACCGGGATCGGCGTGCGGGGAGCCCAGGACTGTCCGGCCACCACGGCGAAGTCGGCTCGCAGGGTCGGCAGGGCGAGGTCGACCAGCTCGGGCGAGTCGAAGAACGCGGGCGGCGTGCCGCCGAGCCCGCGCAGGTGAGCCAGGAACTCCTGGTCGGGCAGCAGGTGGGCGGCGGCGGGCGGCCCCAGGTGCGGCGGCGGCGAGCCGGCCGCGATGATCCGCTCGGGCAGCGGCCAGCCCCGCTCCAGCAGGGCGCAGGCGACCTCGTACGCGATCCGCGCGCCCATGCTGTGCCCGAAGATCGCGAACGGCCGGTCAAGGTACGTGCGCACGCCCGCGAGGAGGTCGTCCACGAGAGCGCCCATGTCGTGGTGCGGCGGCTCACTGAACCTGCTCCCTCTGCCGGGAAGCTGGAGCGGGATCACTGCGGCCCCGTGGATCTCCCGTGGCCATTCCTGGTACACGTTCGCGCTGCCACCCGCGTAGGGCAGGCAGAACAGGATGCGCTGCGCGTCGCCTACGGGCCGGGCCGTCCAGCGGCCGGGCCGGGTTCTGAGGGACATGGGTCCTCCTTGACTTCCCTGTGTCTCCAAGGTCCCCGCAACAGCCGCGGGACACAATTAGGGGAAATCCCCTGATGCGCGGACCCAGGGGGAAGTCCCGCAGGTCGCTTGCCTCGTCCGGGGTGTTCGGCATATCACCGATTTCAGGCCGCTCTCACGGAAAGGTGTTCGGCGATGTGTGGAATAGTCGGATGGGTCGACTGGCAACGTGACCTACGCGACCACCGCGACGTGCTGGCCGCGATGACCGAGACGCTGGCCTGCCGGGGCCCTGACGGTTCCGGCGTGTGGACCGCCCGTCACGTGGGCTTCGGGCACCGCAGGCTGGCCGTGCTCGACGTGGCGGGCGGCGCCCAGCCCGCGGTGGCGGAGGCGGTCGCGATGACCTACAACGGCGAGGTCTACAATTTCCGCGAATTGCGCGATGAATTACGGGCCAAGGGCCACCGCTTCACCACCACGTGTGACACGGAAGTGGTCTTGCGTGCGTATCTCGAATGGGGAGAGGATTTCGCCGGACGGCTGTCCGGAATATATGCGCTGGCCATCTGGGACGGGCGTACCGAAGAGCTGGTGCTGGTGCGGGACCGGCTCGGCGTGAAGCCGCTGTACTTCACCGGGACCCCGCACGGAGTGATCTTCGGCTCTGAGCCCAAGGCCCTGCTGGCCAACCCCGGCTTCGCGCCCGTCATCGACGCCGACGGGCTCGCCGAGCTCTTCGCCGCCGCGTCGGCGCCCACGCCCGGCCGCTCCCCCCTGCGCGGCCTGTCCGAGGTCCGCCCCGGGACGCTGGTACGGGTGAGCAGGCGGGGCACGCGCCACCGCACGTACTGGAGCCTGACCGCGCGGCCCCACGAGGACGGCGACGAGGCGACCGTGCGGCGCGTGCGCGAGCTCCTGGGCAGCGCGGTGGACGAGCAGCTCGTCTCCGACGTGCCGCTGTGCAGCCTGCTGTCGGGCGGCCTGGACTCCAGCGCGGTGACGGCCCTGGGCGCCCGGTCCTACCGGGGCGGCGCGTACGGCGACAAGCTGAGCAGCTACGCGGTCGACTTCCACGACAGCGGCAAACATTTCCAGGAGACCACGCTGCACCACAGTCTCGACGCGCCCTACGCCCGGGCGGTCGCCTCCCACGTCGGCACCAGCCACACCGAGGTGCTGCTCGACGTGCCCGACCTGCTGGCCTGGTCCGACGCCACGACGAGGGCGCGCGACCTGCCGGGGCTGGGCGACGCCGACATCTCCCTGCACCTGCTCTTCCGCAGGGTGGCCAGGGACTGCACGGTCGCGCTGTCGGGCGAGTCGGCCGACGAGGTGTTCGGCGGCTACCCGTGGTTCGCCAGGGAGGCGGCCGAGCCCACCGGGTTCTTCCCCTGGTACCGCGCCGCGCCGCTGGGCCTGGCGGGCCTGCTCGGGGCGGAGGCCGCGGCCTGGTGCCGGCCCGGCGCGTACCTGGCCGAGAGTTACGCGCAGGCGATGCGGGAGGTGCCGCGGCTCGGCGGGGAGAGCTCCGCCGAGCGGCGGCTGCGCGAGGTCGGCCACCTGTACCTCACGCGTTTCCTGCCTCTCCTGCTGACGCGCATGGACCGCATGAGCATGGCGGCGGGGCTGGAGGTCCGGGTGCCGTTCTGCGACCACCGGCTGGTGGACTACGTGTGGAACGTGCCGTGGCGGCTCAAGAACGCCGGCGGCATCGAGAAGGGGCTGCTGCGCCGCGCCGTGGCGGATCTGCTGCCCGCCGAGGTGCTCAACCGGCCCAAGAGCGCCTACCCCGCCATGCAGAACCCCGCCTACGTGGCATCGCTGCGCGCCCGGGTGCGCGACGCGGTCGCCGATCCGGCCGGTCCGCTGAAGGACCTGCTCGATGCGGGCGCGGTCAGGGCGCTGCTCGACCCCGGCGGCCCGCAGCCCGCCACCACCCTGGGCAGCGTCCGGGCGCTGGGGTTCCTGGTGCAGTTCGACCACTGGTTCCGTACGTACGGCGTGGCGTTCGCCTGAACGCCGGCGGCCCGGCTCGTCGTTCACGAGCCGGGCCCTCGTGCTCTTCAGTAGGGAAGTCTCCGCCCGGAGGGCGTGCGAAGATCGGGCTGCTGCTCGCGCAGGTGCTTGGAGGGGCGCTTGGGGAGCTGGATGCGCTTCATGGTCCGGTCCTTCCCTGGTTCCGGCGTTTCCTCTCACCTCCACGATGCGAAGTGCCCTTATCGTCGCGGCATCATCCCGCTCTCATGGCGGGCCGGGAACTCGGCGCCACGGGGGCCCGGGGCCAGCAGGTCGGCGAAGATGGCGATGGCCCGGTCGATGGCCTCCCGCCCGACGTACGCGTGCGTCACCGCCCGGATGCGCCCGCGACCGAGCTCCTCCACCCGTACGCCCCGCCGGGCCGCGGCGGCGATGAACGACCTGGTGGTGTACCGGTCGTCGCGGATGCGGAAGAAGACCATGTTGGTCACCGGCGGGCCGGGGTCGAGGCGTACGCCGGGCAGCCTGGACAGCCCTCTGGCCAGCCGGGTCGCGTTCTCGTGGTCCTCGGCCAGCCTGTCGGTCATCTCGGTGAGCGCGATGATGCCGCACGCGGCGATCATTCCGGACTGGCGCATGCCGCCGCCGAGCATCTTGCGCATCCGCCGGGCGTGCGCGATCAGCTTGCGGTCGCCCACGAGCACGGATCCGATCGGCGCCGAGAGCCCCTTGGACAGGCACACCTGGATGGTGTCGGCGTAGTGCCCGATCTCGGCGGGCGTGACGCCGAGCGCCACCGCCGCGTTGAACAGCCGGGCCCCGTCCAGGTGCAGTCCGACGCCGTGACGGCGGGCGAGCTGGCCCACCTCGGCCAGGTAGTCGAGCTGGAGGGGCAGCCCGCCGCACCGGTTCTGCGGGGTCTCCAGGCTGATCACCGCGGGCGGCGCGATCTGCGGGTCGGAGCGGTCGACCGTGCAGGCCTCCTCGATGTCGGCCAGGTCGATCGTGCCGTCGCGCTGGTTGGGCAGTGCGTCGTAGACGATGCCGCCGCACAATGAGGCGCCACCGGCCTCGTAGACGTAGATGTCCGACTCATGGCCGACGATGGCCTTGCCTCCGCGCGGGCAGTGCGCCAGCAGCGCCGTGAGGTTGGCCATGGTGCCGCTCGGCATGAGGCAGCCGGCCTCCTTGCCCAGCAGGTCGGCCGCCAGGGCCTCCAGCCGGGTCACCGTGGGGTCCTCGCCGTAGACGTCGTCGCCGAGCGGGGCGCGGGAGGCGGCCTCCAGCATGGCCGGGGTCGGCAGGGTGAAGGTGTCGCTCCTCAGCTCCACATGGCCGGAGGACTCGGGAGAGCCCGCGCCGCCGGCCGTGAGGATCGGCGCGGGGTCGTGCATCACGTCGTACGTAGGGTTGTGCAGCAGGCTTGTCATGGGATCTCCAGGGGAGCAGCGCGGCGGCGGAGGTGCCGGCCGCCCCGGACGTCCGGAGCGGCCGGCGGGGAGGGGCTAGCGGGCGGTGGCGGCCATGTGCTCGCGCAGGCTGCGCGGGCGCATGTCGGTCCAGATCTCGTCGATGTGTGCCAGGCAGTCGTCCTTGGGCCCGGCGAACCCCTGGGCCTGCCAGCCCTCGGGCGGCTGCCGGTCGGCCGGCCAGATCGAGTACTGGTGCTCGTCGTTGCGTACCACGGTGTACTGGCGCTCGGTCATGATGCTCTCCTCATGCGGTTTTCTGGTGGTTGGTGAGAATGTCGTGCACGGCCGCGTCGAGTTCAGCGGCGGCCTCGGCCCACCTCCTGCGACGGCGGGCCGCGCGGCGGCGCAGGTCGGTCAGGCGGGCGCCGACGTCGGGCAGGGCCGCTTCCAGCGCTCCCGGCCCCGGCCCGCCTCCGTAGTTCGCGGTGGCCGCGACGGAATCGGGGTCGAGCCCGGACCACACCGCCGGCCCGTACTGGGGCAGGCGCTGCCGGGCCACGTCCTCCAGCGGCCGGCCGGTCTCCAGCGCCTCGACCGCGATGGCGCCCACCCGGTGGTGCGCGCTGCGGAACGGCATGCCCGCGCTCACCAGGCGCTCGGCCAGGTGGGTGGCCACGGTCTGCCCCTCCACCGCGCTCTGCCGCATCCGCGCCGCGTCCGGCTCTGCGCCCTCCAGCACCAGCCGGAGCAGGACGACGGCGTCCGTCGCCGCCTCCAGCGTGGACCAGATGTGCGCGACCGCCTCGGTGCCCACGGCGATGGCGTTCGTGAAGCGGGAGGTGCACATGGCGCTGACCGCGGCCGTGAAGGCGCCGAGCGCCACGGTGGCGCGGCCCTGCACGTGTTCGAGCAGGAACGGATTGCGCTTCTGCGGCATCATGGAGCTCGACCCCACCACGTCGTCGGCCAGGTGCAGCAGCCCGGACTCGACGCTGGACCAGTGCTGCACGTCGTGCGCGACGCGGCACAGCAGCACGCCCAGCACCGCCGCCGCCGACGTCAGCCGCAGCACGACGTCCCTGGAGGCGACCGCGTGCACGGAGTTGGCCAGCGGCTCGGAGAAGCCCAGCAGCCGGGTGGTCCGCCGCGGGTCGATCGGCAGGGACGTCCCGCCCACGGCCCCGGCGCCCAGGGGGTTCTGCTCGATCTCCTCCCCCGCGTTCCACAGGTCCGCCATATCCCTGACCAGGGCGGCCGCCACGCCGACCAGGTAGTGGCCGTACGTGATGGGCACCGCGGGCTGGTGGTGGGTGTAGGCGGGCATCGTCACGGCGGCGTACCGGCGGCCGTCGCTCAGCAGCCGCCGGCCCAGCAGGTCGCACTCGGCCAGCAGCCGGTCGTACGGCTCGCGCAGCCGCAACCGGATCACCGTGGCGTTGAGGTCGTTGCGGGAGCGGCCGCTGTGCAGGATGCCGCCGACGTCGGGCCCGAGCGTGTCGATCAGGTACGACTCGTAGGCCAGGTAACGCCCGCGCGGCGCCGGGAGGTCGATCAGCGGCCCGAAGTGCGCCTTGCGCAGCCGCTCGATCCCTTCGAGCAGCCGCTGGGCCGCCTCGGGCGCGGCGATGCCCTGCTCGACCAGCATGACCAGGTGCGCCCGGTCCACCTGGCTGATGAGCTGCAGCTCGGCCGCGACGGGCTCGGCCGACGGCCGCAGGTGGCGGTCGAAGAGGATCTCCTGCGCGGCCGCGCACACGGGACGCTTCAGCCGGCCGGAGTCCCAGGCCGTGGGAGAGGAAGCGGGGATCGACGTCGTCGGGCTACTCATGGTGACACTCCTTCGGGGAGCGGCCGGATGGCTGTCCTGAGACAGTCCAGGGCGGCGGCCGCGGCCGCGCTGCTCTCTTCGGCCCGGTCGGACACGGTGAGCACGTGTCCGATCCGGTCGCGGAAGTCGCGAGCCGGCCGCAACCGGTCGCCACGACCGCGATACAACGTGATCTCTTCCACGCCGGGCAACCGCGTGGCCGCGCCGAGCGTGTCAGGAGGGCCGTCCAGGACGGCCGGGAGGTCGCTGACCAGGAAGCGGATGCAGGCGTGCCGGTCGTGGACGGGGGTCAGCCTGACGCGCGCGCCGAGAGCGGCGGCCACCTGCGCGGTGACCAGGTCGAGCCCGCTGGCCCTGCGGACCATCTCGGGGATCATGCCGCCGGCCAGCCTGCAGTTGACCTCGATCACCCGCGGGCCGTCCTCGGTGAGCCTGAGCTCCACATGTGCGGCGCCGAAGCCCAGGCCGAGCCCGCGCACCGCGTGCTCGGCGGTCTGCCGCATCCGGGCGGCCTCGGGGTACGGCAGTCCTGCGGGCAGGTCGTGACCGATCTCCACGAAGTACGGGGCGGGCCCGAGGTGCTTGGCGACGACGGCCACGGCGAAGCCGGCGAAGGTCTCCACCGAGAACTCCGGGCCTCGTACGTACTCCTCGACCAGCACCAGGGGCTCGACCGGCAGGCCGCGCTCGTTGGCGGTGACGGCGAGCAGGCTCTCGGCGTGGCCCGCCACGTCCTTGTCGTCGGAGCACTTCAGCACGCCCGTGCTGCCCGACCCGGCGGCCGGCTTGACGACCACGGGATAGCCGATGGCCCGCGCGGCCGTCACCGCCTCCCTCGCCGAGGCGGCGGCGGCGTGGCGCGGCGAGGGCACGCCGGCGGCCGCCATCGCGTCGCGCTGCCGCCCCTTGTGCCGGCAGGCGGTCACGGCGGCGGGGTCGGGGCCGGGCAGGCCGAGCTCGGCGGCCACCTGGGCGGCCGCCGGCACGTAGTACTCGGAGCTGGTGCTCACGCCGGCCAGGTCCGGCACGTCGCGCGCGGCGCGCAGCACCGCCTCGGCGTCGCCGGTGTCCACGCGGCGGGTCTCGATCCGGTGCTCGCGGGCGTAGCCGTAGCGGTCCGGGTCGGCGGCCAGCAGCAGCGGCCGGGCGCCGAGCTCGCGGGCACGCCGGGCGAACAGCAGGCCGGTCCCGGTGCTGTTGCTCTCGACGAGCAGCAGGGTCGCGGTCATGGCCGCACCCCGATCAGGTCGTGGAGCCGCCGCCGGTTCCAGTCGATACGCGACCAGCCGCCGAGCTCCTGTGCCGGATGGGCGACCTCGACCGGCTCGGGGGCCACGGGGGCGTCGAGCAGATCGATCGCGCGCAGCCACTCGTCGTCGTAGACGGTGTCCAGGTAGCGGTAACCCTCGTCGGGGAGCAGGGCGACCACCTGCGCGTCGGGGTTGCACCTGGCCCACCAGGAGGCGACCAGGAAAGCGGCGCCGCTGGTCGGGCCCATGAACAGGCAGTGCCTGCCGTAGAGCCGGCGGGTGGCGTGGAAGGCCTCGGCCGGGCCCACCCAGTGGACCTCGTCGTAGCTCTCGTGCTGGACGTTGCCCGGCACCAGGCTGTTGCCGAGGCCGCGCAGGAGGCGGGGCCGGTCGGGCTGCCCGAAGATGATGCTGCCCGGCGTGTCCACTCCGACCAGGTGCAGGTCGGGCGACACGAGCCTGAGGAAGGAGCTGGTGCCGAGGGTCGAGCCGCCGGAGCCGACGGCCCCGACCAGGCAGTCGATGGGCCCGACGGCTTCGGAGAGCTGCTCGGCGACGACGGAGTAGGCCGCGGGGTTGTCCGGGTTGCCGTACTGGTTGGGGATGTAGTGGTCGGGATGCTCGTCACGCAGCTCGGCCAGCCGGTCCAGGCGGGCGCGCTGGTAGCCGCCCTCGGGGCTCGGGTCCTCGCAGATCTCCACGCGGGTGCCGAGCTGGTTCAGCCGCCGCCGCAACCCGGGGTCGATCGCGGGATCGCCCACGATCGTCAGGGCGTTGCCGCGCAGACGGCACACGATCGCCAATCCGAGCCCGAAGGTGCCCGAGGAGGTCTCCAGCACCGTGGTGCCCCAGTCCAGCTCGCCCCGCTCGGCGGCGCGATCGAGCATGTAACGGGCAGGCAGCAGCTTCATCAGCCCGAACGCGGCGACATGCAGGTTGTGCCCGATCCGGATGAGCCTCGGCAACTGCGTCGCTTCGACAATGGATCGGCTGGGCGCGACGGATCGCATGGTTGATCATCCCTTCGTGCTGAATCTCCAGGTTTCGGTGATGCCAAGGCAGCGCAGCCGCTCGCCGGCCCGCTCCACCCGGTCGGCGGTCGCCGGGTCGGATGCCGGGAACAGCAGCCCCGCGATGTCGCCGCTGTGGGCGACCTCGACGCCGGCCGCGCCGCACTCGCGGGCCACGCGGATGATGTCGTCGAGCTGGGGCACCCGCAGGTGCCGCTGGTTGAGCAGGGCGCTGGCGGTGGCGACCCTGCCGAGCAGGTACGCGTCCCGGGTCCGCACGGCGCGCCGCAACATCCCGAGCATGGGCCGGAACGCCTCGATCTCCCATGAGGAGTAGCGCGCCGGCGGCATGTCCAGGGTGTTCACGCCCTGCCCATGGGAGCTGGTGCCGAAGCCGAGCACCTCCAGCGGCATCAGGTCCTGTCCGAGGTCCTCGATGACCACGCCCTCCCGGTGGGCGAAGAGCACCGCGCGCCTGCCGTACACGAGCGAGTCCGACGCCCGCTCCGCGCTGACAGCGATCTTGGCCACGGCGGCGGGCGGCAGCGTGCGGCCGGTGGCCACGACGACCGCCTGGATGGCGGCGGTGACGTCGGCGGTGGACGATCCGAACCCGCGCGACAGCGGGATGTCGCTGGTCAGGATGAGCAGCCCGCCGGGCACCGGCCAGCCGAGCGCGGACAGGGTCAGCTCGGCGGCCCGGGTGGCCTTGGTCCGCCAGCCGGGCCGGACCGTCACGCCGTCGTCGCCGGTCGGCATGAACGTGGCATGGGTGCTGTAGAGCGGGCAGGGCAGCGTGACCAGGCCGCGCCGCAGCCGCTCCCCGTCGTGGAAGACGCCCTGGAGTATCTCGCCGTGGTGGGCGTTCACCCGGCTGCCTGCGGTGTCCGGCAGGGGGAGCAGGTCCTCCAGGAGCCGGGGCCCTTGGTCGACTCTCATCGGTGTTCCTTTCCGAGCAACGAGGCGGCGATGATCCGGGCGAGCGTCGCGGCGTGCGGCGGTTCGACGACGTTCCAGTGGTTGGCGGCGATCTCGGTGGCCTGGAAGCCGCCGCGCGTCCTGCTCTCCCAGCTCACCGCGTGCACCTCCGGCCTGCCGTGCTCGGAGTGGCGCTCCGTCGTACGGATCAGGTGCAGGCCGGTGTCGAGCACGGCCCCGCACCGGTAGCGGGCGGCGGCGCGGCTGTTGGCCAGGTAGACGGCGGCCATGCGGGCGACGACCTCGCTCCTGGCCGCGTCCGGCACCAGCTCGCGGGTCCTGGCCTGGGACAGCAGCTCGCTCATCGCCTCCTCGGGCGACAGCCCGGCCAGCGCGGCGGGCTCGACGTCCAGCATGGTCCGGCCGAACAGGGACAGCGCGTCACCGGTCTCGACCTCCGGCGCCTGCTCCAACCGGTCCACGCCGAGCACCGAGGAGTCGATGACCCACAACCCGGCGACCTGCCGGCCCGCCTCCTCCAGCAGGCGCGCCATCTCGAAGGCCACCGATCCGCCGAAGGACCACCCGGCCAGCGCCACGGGCCCGTCAGGCAGCTCCCGCACGTAGCGGGCGGCGATGGCCTCCACCGTGTCCAGGGGCTGCTCGCCGCCTTCGTAACCGGGGGCCTGCAGGCCGTACACGGGCAGGCGCGGATCCAGCTCCTCGACCAGCGGCAGATAGGGGAAGGGTGTGCCCGCGGTGGGCGGCACCAGGAACAGCGGCACACGATCCGGCTCCCCCGCCCGCATCCGGATGAGGCAGTCCGCGGCGGGCGGCGCCTGCAGCGCCTCGCACAGGCCGCGCACGGTCGGGTGGCGGAACAGCGACGCCAGGCCGACGTCGAGGCCGAGCTCGGAGCTCAGCCGGTCGACCAGGCTCACGGCGAGCAGCGAGTGGCCGCCGAGCTGGAAGAAGTCGTCGGTGACGCCGATGCCGAGCTGCCCCAGCGACTCCTCCCACGCGCGCAGGACCGCCAGCTCCAGCGCGTCGCGGGGGCGGGCGCCCGCCGTCGCCGCGGCCGGCTTCGCCTCGGGCGCGGGCAGGGCGGCCCGGTCGATCTTGCCGTTGGCGGTGAGCGGCAGCTCGTCGAGCACGCTCAGGTAGGCGGGCACCATGTACTCCGGCAGCCGGGCGCCCAGGTGCTCGCGCAGCGCCCGCTCGTCCACCCGCGCCTCGGGGCCGGCCGCCGCGTATCCGGCCAGCCCGTCCCGGCAGGGCACCACCACCGCCTCGGCCACCGCCGGATGGCTCAGCATCGCGGCCTCGATCTCGCCCAGCTCGATGCGGTATCCCCGGACCTTCACCTGGTGGTCACGGCGGCCCACGAACTCCAGGGTGCCGTCGGCCAGGTACCTGACCAGGTCGCCGCTGCGGTAGAGCCGCCCGGGGCCGAAGGGGTTGGGCACGTACCGGTCAGCGGTCAACCCCGGGCGGCCCACGAAGCCGCGTGCCACGCCGACACCGCCGGCCAGCAGCTCGCCGGTCACGCCGATCGGTACGGGCCGCAGGTCCTCGTCCACGATGTAGATCTCGGTGTTCCAGATGGGTCGCCCGACGGACACGGGGGTGCTGGTGGCCTCGGCGGCGGGCAGCAGGTTGATGACGTTGGCCACGGAGGTCTCGGTGTGGCCGTACTCGTTGGAGACCACGACGCCGGGGGCGTTCGAACGCCAGAACGCCAGCGCCTCGGCGGTGAGCTGCTCGCCGCCCACCACGAGGTAGTTCGCCGCCGCGGCGGCGTCCGGAGCGTCCTGCAGGCAGCGCTGCAGCGGCTCCAGGTGGGCGGGGGTGAGCTTGACGAAGCTGAAGCGGCGCCCGGTGGACAGGGCGTCGGCCAGCCCGGCGATCGGATGTTCGTCCTCCGGGATCAGGGTGACCGTCGTGCCGCACATCAGCGGCAGGAACAGGCCCGTCACGGTGAGGTCGAAGGAGAGCGAGGAGTGCACGGGAGCGCCGTCGCCCCGGTCGGCCTCGTACGCCTGCCGGCACCAGCTCAGGTAGTGCACCACGCCGCGGTGGCTGATCATCACGCCCTTGGGCCTGCCGGTGGATCCGGAGGTGTAGATGATGTAGGCCAGGTTGTCGGGGTGCACCGGCGACTCGGGCGGCAACTCGGCGCTCTCGTCGGGCCGCTCGTCCAGGAAGAGCTCCCGCCCCTCGTAGCCAGGCAGCCGGCCGCCGTAGCCGGAGGTGGTGAGCAGGACCGGGGCCCCGGCCTCCGCCAGGATCCAGCCCAGCCTCTCCTCCGGGTAGGCGGGGTCGAGCGGGACATAGTGGCCGCCCGTCTTGAGCACCGCCAGCAGCGCGGGCAGCAGCAGCGGCGAACGGTCGCACAACACGCCGACCGGCGTCTCCAGGCCCACGCCCGCCTCGCGCAGCCGGTGGGCCAGGGCGTTGGCGCGCTGGTCCAGCTCGCGGTAGGTGAGCTCGTCCGCGCCGCACCGCACGGCCACGGCCTGCGGCGTGCGGGCCGCCTGCGCCGAGATCAGCTCGTGCAGGCACGCCACCGGGTACGGGGCCGCCGTGGCGTTCCACTCCCGCAGCAGCAGCGAGCGCTCCTCGTCGGCGAGCAGCTCCAGCTCGCTGAGCCGGGCCCGCGGCCGGGCCGCGACCTGCGACAGGAGCTGCGCGATGTGGCCGCCGAGCCGCTCGACGCGGCCCCGGTCGAACAGCGCGGTCGCGTACTCGATCAGGCCGCTGACGGAGCCGTCCTCGGCCTGCTCCATCCCGATCGTCAGGTCGAACTTGGCGCTGACCGACGGCGGCGTCAGCTCGGAGACCGACAGCCGCCCCATGGGCGTGCGATCCGGGCCGGCCTCGCCGGTGACGAACATGACATTGGTGAACGGGGTCCGCGACAGGTCGCGCGTCACGCCCAGCTCGTCCACGAGCTGCTCGAAGGGCAGGTCCTGATGCGCGAAGTCGGCCAGCACACCCTGCCGCACCCGCTCCAGGAGGTCGGCGAAGGCCGGGTCGCCGGACAGGTCCGCCCGCAGCACCAGGGTGTTGACGAAGAACCCGACCACGTCCTCGGTCTCGCTGCGGTCGCGGCCGGCCACGGGGGTGCCGACGGCGAGGTCGCGTTGCCCGCAGTGCACGGCGAGCACGGCCAGGACAGCGGTGAGCAACGTCGTGAACGGCGTCGCGCCCTGCTGCCTGCCCATCGCCAGCACAGCCTGGGCGACGGGGGCGGGCACGGTGAAGGCGACCGCGTCACCGCTCGTGTCGCGCCGGGCCGGCCGCGGCCGGTCGGTGGGCAGCTCCATCGGCTCCAGCCCGGCCAGCCGGGTGCGCCAGTAGCCGGCCTGCCCGTCCAGGGCCGCGCCCGCCGGCCGCCCGCGCTGCCAGTGCGCGAAGTCCGCGTAGCGGATCCTGGGCGGGGGCAGCGGGCTGTCCTGGCCGGCCAGCAGCGCGGGATAGATCTCCGCCAGCTCCCTGCGCAGGATGCTCAGCGACCAGCCGTCGCAGGCGATGTGGTGCACGGCCAGCACGAGCACGTGCTCCTCGGGTGCCAGGCGCAGCAGCAGGGCGCGCAGCACCGGCCCGCGTTCCAGGTCGAACGGCTCGGACAGGTGCTCGGCCACCAGCTGGTCGAGCCGCCCGGCCGCGTCCGTCAGCGGCAGGGGCACCGGGCCCGGCGGATCGACGATCTGGTGCGGGCCCTCCTGGCCGCCGGCGTAGCGGGTGCGCAGTGTCTCGTGCCTGGCGACGATCTCCTCCAGGGCACGGCGCAGCACGTCGTGATCGAGGGGGCCCTCCAGGCGCAGCATGAGCGGCACGGTGTACTCGACACCGCCGGGCTGCAGGCGGTCGAGGAACCACAGGCGCCGCTGGCCGTACGAGAGCGGGATCGGGACGTCGTCCGGGCAGGGCGGGATGGTGGTCGTACGGCTTCTGCCGCCGCGCAGGCGCCGCGCCAGCAGGGCACTTCTGAGGTCCGCGGAGCTGGGGCCGTTCGGCGGCGTGGTGGTGACGGTCATGACGAGACCTCTCGTTCGAGCGAGGCGAGCAGTTCGTGGTCGGACAGCCCGGCCAGTTCGTCCTCGATGGCGCGTTGCACCTCGGCGGCCTGTTCGGCGATCGAGGTGGCGGCGAAGAAGCCGTGCATGGGGAGGTCGACGCCGAAGTTGTCCTGCAGCCGCATGCGGAGCCGGGCGACGAGCAGGCTGTGGCCGCCGAGCTGGAAGAAGTCGTCGAAGGCGTCGTGCACGGGCCGGCCGAGCAGCTCGTGCCACACGTCGGCGATGATCTCCTCCGCGGGTCCCTCGGGCGGGCGGGACGGCCGCGCGGGCTCGCCCGACGCCGCGGTGGCCGAGTCGTCGCCGCCGTCCCGCGCGATGCCGCCGAGCGGGGCGTACGGGCTGCTCAGCGCCGTCGCGAGCAGTTCGCGGAAGCCGTTGGCGAAGCTCGCCACGGTGGCCTCGTCCAGCAAGATCGGGGAGTACTCGATGACGCCCGCCAGCCCGTCGGCGGTGCGGGTCAGCCCCATCGCCAGCTCGTACCGGGCGGTCAGGATGCGTTCGGGCAGGCGGCGTACGTCCAGACCGGGCAGCGTCCATTCCTGGGCCGGAGCGGTGTCGAGGGTGAAGTGCACGGGCGACAGGGGCGGCCTGGCCGGATCGCGGTCGGTGACCAGCTCGCTCACGACCCGCTCGAACGGCAGTGCCCGGTGTGCCAGCGCGGCCGTCACCCGCCGCTTGGCCTGCCGTACGACCTCGGCGAACGTGGGGTCGCGCGACAGGTCGGCGCGGATCACCAGGGTGTTCACGAACATGCCGACGAGGTGCTGGATCTCGACGTTGTCACGGTTGGACACGGGCGTGGTGACGGCCAGGTCGCCCTGACCGGACAGCCGGGCCAGCGCCGCCTGGAAGGCCGCCAGCAGCACCACGAACGGTGTGGTCGCGTTCGCCCTGGCGAAGGAGTCGACCTGGGTCGCCAGCGCCTCGGGAAGGGTGAAGGCGTGACAGGCGCCCGCGGGCCGCCGCACCGCGGGCCGCTCCCGGTCCACGGGCAGCTCCAGCGGTGGCAGCCCCGCCAGCTCGGCGCGCCAGAAGGCCAGGTGCTCGTCCTCGCCGGTGAAGTGGTCGCGCTGCCAGGCGGCCACGTCCGCGTACTGGACCTTCAGCTCCGGCAGGTCGGCGGGCGCGCCGTGCGCGGCCTCGGCGTAGTGGCCGGCCAGCTCCTGCCTGAGCAGGTCGATGGAGGTGCCGTCGGCGCCCGCGTGATGCATGGTGATCAGGAGCAGGTGGTCGTCGGCGGCCAGCCGGATCAGCCTGGCCCGCAGGAGCGGGTCCTGGCCGAGGTCGAACGGCGCCGCGGCCGCGGCGGCGACGATCTCCTCGGCCGCGGCGGCGGGGTCGGCGGCGGCGGTCACGTCGTCGACGGGCAGGGCGACCTCGCCCGGCGGGGCGATCTCCTGGACCAGCACGCCCTGCTCCGACAGGCGCAGCCGGGTACGCAGGGACTCGTGCCGGCCGAGCACGGCGGTCAGCGCCGCGCGCAGCGCCTCGACCTCCAGCGGGCCGCGCAGCGACAGCTCCACCGGCAGGTGGTAGTCGGGCACGCCGGGGAACATCTGGTCCAGGAACCACATGCGCTCCTGCCCGAACGACGCCCGCGGCGGCCGGTCGCGTGGCACGACGGCGATGTGGTCGCCGGCCAGGCCGTCCTCGGTGGCGAGACGGGCCGCGAGCCCTGCCACGGTCGGGGCGTCGAACAGCGCCCGCACCTCCACGGCGGTGCCCAGCTCGGCGTTGATCCGGTTCATCGCCTGGACGGCGAGGAGGCTGTGGCCGCCCAGGGTGAAGAAGTCGGCGTGCACGCCGGGCACCGCCACCCCGAGCACGTCCGACCACACCTCGGCGACGAGCTTCTCCAGCCCGCTGCGCGGCGCCTGGTCGGCCTCCGGCGCGGCGGAGACGGCCGGCGAGGGCAGCGCCTTGCGGTCCACCTTGCGGTTCGGGGTGAGCGGGAAGTCGGGCAGCGTCATGTAGACGGTCGGGACCATGTAGTCGGGCAGCTTGCGTGCCAGGTGGGCGCGCAGGTCCGCGGGGTCCGGCTCGCGGCCCGCGGCGGTGAGGTAGGCGACCAGGCGGCGGTCCCCCGGGGCGAACTCGTGCGCGACGACGACGGCCTGCGCCACGTCCGGGTGCTCGGCCAGCCTGGCGTCGATCTCGCTGGTCTCGATGCGGAAGCCGCGTACCTTCACCTGATGGTCGTTCCTGCCGAGGAACTCCAGGTCGCCGTCCGGCAGCCGGCGAACCAGGTCGCCGGTGCGGTAGAGCCGGGTCCCGGGCGGGCCGTAGGGGTCGGGGACGAACCGGTCGGCGGACAGGCCGGGCCGGCCGTGGTAGCCGCGGGCCACGCCGTCCCCCGCGATGTACAGCTCGCCCGGTACGCCGGTGGGCACCTGCCGCAGGTCGGCGTCCAGCACCAGGCAACGGGTGTTGGCGATGGGGGTGCCGATCGGCAGGGCCGCGGCGCCGCGGGTCAGGTCCCGCCCCGCGATCCGGCGCACGGTGGACCAGATGGTGGTCTCCGTGGGGCCGTACATGTTCCACACGCCGCGCGCGGCGGCGGTGAGCGGGCCGGCCACGTCGGGGGTCAGCGCCTCGCCGCCGACCAGCACCGTCAGCCCCTCCAGTTCGGGGCAGTCGCCGAGCAGCCGCCACGTGGCCGGCGTCGCCTGCATGATCGTCGCCCCGCTGGAGGTGATCAGCGCGCGCAGCCGGTCGCCGTCGAGCGCGGTGTAGCGGTCGGCGATCACCACCTTCCCGCCGGTGACGAGCGGCAGGAACAGCTCCAGCGCGGCGATGTCGAACGACGGCGTGGTCACCGCCAGCAGCACGTCGTCCCCGGCGATCCCGGGCCGCTCGGCCATCGTGGCCAGGAAGTTGCTCAGCGCCCCGTGCGGTACGGCGACGCCCTTGGGCCGGCCGGTGGAGCCGCTGGTGAAGATGACGTACGCGAGGTCGTGCGGGTGCCTGTCCAGCTCGGGCGGCGTGTCCGGCATGGACGCGATCGCGGCGGCGTGCTCGGCCGCCAGGTGGATCTCGGCGGCGCCACCGGGCAACTGCGGCAGCAGCTCGCGCTGGGTGAGGATCATCGCGGGCGCGGCGTCCTGCAGGATGAGCGCGACGCGGTCGGCGGGCTCGCCCGGGTTGAGCGGCACGTACGCGGCTCCCGCCCGCTGCACCGCGAGCAGGGTGACGGGCAGGTCGAGCCCGCGTTCCAGGAAGACCGCCACCAGGTCGCCGCGGCCCACGCCGGCGCGCCGGAGGTGGTGGGCCAGCCGGTTGGCGGCCTGTTCCAGCTCGGCGTAGGTGAGCCTGGCGTCACCGTACTGGACGGCCTGCCTGTCGCCGTGCCCGGCCGCCTGGCGCGACACCATCTCGGGCAGCGGCACGCGCTGGTACGCGCGTACGGTGTCGTTCCAGCCCTCCAGCTCGCGCAGCTCGTCGTCGGGCAGCAGCCGCAACGAGCTCAGCGGCAGGTCGGGCGCGTCGGCCGCGGACTCCAGCAGCCGTACGGCCCGGCTCGCCAGCCGGTCCGCGGTGGCCGCGTCGAACAGGGCGGTAGCGTATTCGAGGGTCAGGACGAGGTCGTCGCCCCGGTCGCGGAAGAAGAACGACAGGTCGAACTTGGCCACGTCGTTGGCCACGGCCAGCTCCTCCACCCGCAGCCCGGGCAGCCGCCAGCCCTCACCGGTGCCCCGGCCGAGCTGGACGAACACCTGAGCCAGCGGGTTGCGGGCGGTGTCGCGCTCGGTGACCAGCTCGCGTACGAGCCGTTCGAAGGGCAGGTCCTGATGGGCGAACGCGTCAAGGACGGTGGCCCGCTCTCGGGAGAGCGCGCCGGCGAAGGACGGGTCGCCGGACAGGTCGCCGCCCAGCGCCAGGGTGTTGACGAAGCAGCCGACGACCTCCTCCAGCTCGGGCCGGTCCCGACCGGCGATGGAGGTGGCCAGGATGAACCTGTCCTGTCCGCTGTGCGCCCGAAGGAGTGTCCTGACCGCGGTGAGCAGCAGCATGTAGAGGCTGGCGCCGCACCGGTCGGCCAGCTCGCGCAGCCTGGCGGTCAGGTCGGGCGGCACCGTGACCCGGGTCTCGGCGCCGTCGTGGCGGAAGGTCGCCGCTCTGGGGCGGTCGGTGGGCAGCTCCAGCACGTGCGGCTGGCCGGCGAGGGCCGAACGCCAGTGGTTCAGCTCGGCGCGCAGCCGGTCGCCGCTCAGCCGCTCGCGCTGCCAGACGGAAAAGTCCCGGTAGCGGGTCCCCGGCTCGGGGCGGGAACGGCCGGCGTACCCGGCGGCCAGGTCCTCGGCCAGGATCTCGGTGGACCAGCCGTCGGTCACGATGTGGTGCAGGACCAGCACCAGGACGTGCTCCTCGGCGCCGCGCCGGAAGAGCGCCGCCCGGCACAGCGGGCCGCTGGTGAGGTCGAACGGGGTCCGGCATTCCGCCAGCACGCGCCGCTCCAGCTCATCCGGCGACAGGTCGCTCAGGTCGCGCTCCGTCAGCGGCATGGACGTGCCGGAGCCGACCACCTGCACCGCGGCGGGCTCGCCCGGGGCGAACGTCGTGCGCAGCGCCTCGTGCCGTTCCAGCAGCCCGTCGAGGGCCCGCCGCAGCGCGGCCCGGTCGAGCGGGCCGGCGATGCGGAAGGCGTGGTAGACGTTGTACGTGTGGTCCTGGCCCTGGAGCTGGTCGATCAGCCAGAGCCGCTCCTGGGCGAACGACGTGGGCGCGGGTTCCTGGCCGTCGTGGCGCGGGATGACCGATGACGGGGCTGCCTGGGCGGCGCGCACCCGGTCGGCCAGCAGCTTGCGCCGGGCCGAGGCCGGGAGGTCCTTGGGCCTGATGCTCATCTCTCCTCCGTCTCCATCAGGTGGGCCAGGTCGTCGTCGCTCAGGTCGTCGAGCTCGGCCAGCAGCACCCGCTCGACCGCGTCGGCGGCATCGGCCAGGGTGGCCGCCTCGAACAGCAGGCTGAGCGGCAGATCCGCGTCCAGCTCTGCCCGCATGCGGGAGATGGCCCTGGTCGCCAGGAGCGAGTGGCCGCCGAGGTCGAAGAAGTTGTCGTCGGCGCCGACCCTCGGCAGGCCGAGCAGGTCGGCCCAGATGCCCGCGACCAGCTCGGCGACCGGGCCGTCGGGCGCGCGGTAGGCGCTCGCGGCGCTTTCGCCCTCCTCCGGAGCCGGCAACGCCTTGCGATCGATCTTGCCGCTCGTCGTGGTGGGCATCTCCGGCAGCACCGACAGCGCGGCGGGCACCAGGTAACTCGGCAGCCGTTCCTTCAGCCGCTCCCTGAGCAGGGCGGGCGTCAGGTCGCTGCCCGGCTTCGGCACCGCGTATCCGGCCAGCCGCTTGTCCCCCGGGCTCGGCTCCCAGACGGTCACCGCGGCCTCGCGTACCCCGGGCAGTTCGAGCATGGCCTGCTCGACCTCGCCCGGCTCGACCCTGATCCCGCGGATCTTGACCTGGTCGTCCTGCCGTCCGAGGAAGACGATCTCGCCGTTCGGGCGCAGCAGCCCGCGGTCCCCGGTGCGGTAGAGCCGCTGTCCGGGCCGGAACGGGTCGGGCCCGAAGGCGCCGGCGGTCTTGGCGGCGTCATTGAGGTAGCCGCGGGCCAGCGCGTCGCCGCCGATGTAGAGGTCGCCGGGCACCCCGATCGGGGCCGGGTTCAGCTCGGGGTCCAGCACGTACACCTGGTTGTTGGCGATCGGCGTGCCGACGCTGACGGAGGTGTGGGCGCGGACGTCGGCCGGCAGGCAACGGTGGGCGGTGGAGTCGATGGAGACCTCCGTGGCGCCCCACTGGTTGTTCAGCGTCGGGCCGTCGTCGCCGAAGCGGTCGAGGAACAACCGCAGCAGCTCGGGCTTCAGCGCCTCGCCGCTGGAGATGACGTGCCTGAGCGCGTCCAGCCGGGACAGCCGCTCGCCGTCCAGTGCCTCCAGGAACAGCGTGAGCATGCTGGGGACGAACTGCAGCACGCTCACCCGGTGCCTGGCGGCGTACTCGGCGATCTCCACCGGGTCGCGGTGCAGGCCCGGCGGGATGAGCGCCACCCTGCCGCCCACCAGCAGCGGCCACAGGCACTCCACCGCGGCGTCGTCGAAGACCAGGGTGGTCTTCTGCAGCACGGCCTCGCCCGGACGCAGGCGGTAGGTGTCCTGCATCCAGCGCATCCGGTTGACCCAGCCGCCGTGCGTGCTGGCCACGCCCTTGGGGCGGCCCGTCGAACCGGAGGTGTAGTAGATCGAGACGAGGTTGTCCGGGCTGAGCTCCACCTCGGGCGGCGTGGCCGGAGCGTCCGCGGGCGCGTCGTGCACGGTGACGAACGTGACCGGTCCTGGGTCCGCCGGCGCGCGGCCCGCGTCCACCAGGCAGACGGGGGCGGCGGCGTCGGCCAGGATGTCCATCATCCTGGGCTCGGGGGCGTCGGTCTCGATCGGCACGTAGCAGCCGCCGGCCTTGAGTATCGCGAGCAGGCCCACGATCAGCCCCACCGAGCGGTCCAGCCGCAGGCCGACCGCCGTGTCCGGGCCGACGCCCAGGGAGCGGAGGTGATGGGCGAGCCTGTTGGCCCGTGACTCCAGCTCGGCGTAGGACAGGCGGTCGTCGGCGTACTCGACGGCGATCGCGCCGGGGGACCTGGCCGCCTGGCGCTCGATCAGCTCGTGCATGCACTCGCCCGCCGGGTAGTGGACCTTGGTGTCGTTCAGCGCGTGCACGAGCTCGCCCCGCTCCCCCGAGGTCAGCAGGGGGATGAGCCCGACGGGCAGGCCGGGCCGCGCCGCCGCCTCGGTGAGGAGGGTGACGTAGTGGCGGGCGAGCCGGTCGATGGTGGCCGCGTCGAAGAGCGCCGTGGGGTATTCGACGGTGCCTTCGAGCGAGCCGTCGGGGGTTTCGCGTACCGCCATGAACAGGTCGTACTTGCTGGTGCTGGTGTGCGCCGGGATACGCGCGACCGACAGCCCGCGCAGGTGCCAGGACTCCGTGTCCGCGGTCTGGAGCGCGAAGACGTGCTGGACGAGGGGGGTGCGGGTGAGGTCGCGTTGGGGGTGGAGTTCTTCGACGATGCGGTCGAAGGGCAGGTGCTGGTGTTCGTAGGCGGCCAGCGCGCTGTCGCGGACGCGGTCGATGAGGTGGTCGAAGGTCGGGTCGCCGGTGTGGTCGGCGCGCAGGACGAGGGTGTTGACGAAGAAGCCGATCAGGTGGTCGAGGTCGGGGTGGTCGCGTCCGGCGACGGGGGTGCCGACGGCGAAGTCGTGCTGGCCGGTGTAGCGGTGGATGAGGGTCTGGAAGCCGGCCATGAGGACCATGAACAGGCTGGCGTTGTGACCGCGGGCCAGGGCGTGCAGGCTACGGGTGGTGGCGGCGGGGATGTGGAAGTCGCGGCGGTGCCCGCGGATGTCGCGGCTGGCCGGGCGGGGCCGGTCGGCCGGCAGTTCCAGGGTGTGCGGCATCCCGGCCAGCCGCTCACGCCAGTAGGCCAGCTCGTGGTCGAGCGCGCCCTGCTCCACCTGGGCGCGCTGCCAGGCCGCCACGTCACCGAACTGCACCGGCGACTCCGCCACGTCCTCGTGGCCGGTGGCCCGGTAGCCGGCCGCGATCTCCTCGGCCAGGATGCCGACCGAGCGGCCGTCGGCCAGGATGTGGTGCAGGACGAGCAGCAGCACGTGCTCCTCCTCGCCCACCCGGCCCAGCACGGCGCGGAAGACCGGACCGGTGGCCAGGTCGATCGGCCGCCGCGCGTGCTCGGCCAGAAACTCCTCCACGTCGCCCACCGGCACCACGGGCAGCTCGAAGGCGCCCGGCGGATCCACCACCTGCACCGGCACGCCGTCCTGCTCGACGATCCGCGTCCGCAGCGCCTCGTGGCGGCGCGTCACGGCCTCGATGGCGACGCGCAGCGCCTCGTGCTGGAGCGGGCCGCCGACGCGCAGCGCCATCGGGATCACGTACTCGGCCGTGTCGGGGGCGAGCCGGTCGGTGAACCACAGCCCGGCCTGGTTGTACGTGAGCGGCGCCGGGGTTCCGGCTGGCCGCCGGGGAATGGCCGAGGAACCGGTACGGGCCGCCTGCTCCACGACCGGAGCCAGCTCGGCGATCGTGGGATGCTCGAAGATCGCCCGGACCGGAAGGTCGGCCTCCATCCGCTGCCGCAGCACGGACAGCACCTTGGTGGCCAGCAGGGAGTGGCCGCCGAGGTCGAAGAAGTCGTCGTGCACGCCGAGCCCGCCGGCGCCGAGCACCTCGGACCAGATCTCGGCCAGCGCGGTCTCGACCGGTGTGCGCGGCGCGACGTACTCGGCGGCATCGCCCTCCCACGACGGCGCGGGCAGGGCGGCGCGGTGCACCTTGCCGTTCGGATCCAGCGGGAACTCCGGCAACGCCACGAACGCCGCAGGAACCATGTACTCCGGCAGAGCCACCCGGCAGAACTCCCGCAACTCCGCACGACCAGGCACCTCCACACCCGGCTCCGCCACCACATACGCCACCAGCCGCTTGTCCCCCGGCGTGTCCTCACGCGCCAGCACCAACGCCGCATGCACCGACCCATGAGCCACCAGCCGAGCCTCCACCTCCCCCGGCTCGATCCGATGCCCGCGAATCTTCACCTGATGATCCGCCCGACCGACGAACTCCAACTCCCCACCCGGCGACAACCGCGCCAGATCACCCGTCCGATACAACCGGCCAGGACCGAACGGATTCGGCACGAACCGTTCCGCGGTCAGGCCGGGGCGGCCCCGGTAACCGCGGGCCAGGCCGGGCCCGCCGATGTACAGCTCGCCGGGGACGCCCACCGGCTGCCGGTTCAGCGCGGCGTCCAGCACGTACACCTGCGTGTTGGAGATCGGCCCGCCGATCGGGATGGCGGACTCGGTGTCGGCGCGCGTGATGCCGCTCTTCACGCAGCTGAACGTGGTGCACTCGGTCGGGCCGTAGCCGTTGCTGACCTTGACCCGGGTGCCGTCGAGCACGGCTCTGACGTGCGCGGGCGAGAGCACGTCACCGCCCGCGACGAGGTGCCTGAGCTCCGCCAGCGCCTCCAGCCGGGTCTCCACCAGCAGGTGGAACAGGCCGGCCGTCAGCCACAACACCGTGACGCGGTGCCGCCGGATGGCCGCTTCGAGCCCGTCCGCGGTCGGCTGCCCCACGGGGTAGATCGCCAGCGTGGCGCCGTTGCACAGCGCTCCCCACAACTCGAAGGTGGAGGCGTCGAACGACAGCGGAGCGAGCAGCATGAACACCTGGTCGGGCCCGAACTCGACGTAGTCCGCCCGGTGCACCAGGCGCACGATGCCCCGATGGGTGACCTGCACGCCCTTGGGCCGGCCCGTCGAGCCGGAGGTGTACATGATGTAGGCGAGGTTGTCGGGCCGCACGCGCACGTCGGGCGGCTGCGCGGGCTGCTCGCACAACATCCTGCGCACGTCCTCCCAGATCAGCCTGCGGACGCCCGAGGGCGCCTGGAGTCGCTGCGCGAGATGGCGCTCGGCCAGCAGGATGGGCGCCTGCGTGTCGGCCAGCATGTGCGCGATGCGCTCGGCGGGATAGTCGGCGTCGAGCGGGACGTAGCAGCCGCCGGCGCGCAGAATGCCGAGGAGCACGACCGGCACGTCGAGGCCCCTTTCGAGGCAGACCGCCACGGGCGTCTCCTGGCCGACGCCGCACTCGCGCAGGTGGTGCGCGAGCTGGTTCGCCTTCCAGTCCAGTTCGGCGTAGCCGATCCACTCGCCTTCGTACTCGGCGGCGACCGCGTCGGGCCGCCGCCGCGCCTGGTCGGCCACCAGGTCGGGCACGGTCAGCTCGCCGAGGTCCTGTGCGGTGTCGTTGACCAGGGCCTCGAGCTCCTGCCGCGCCGCCCGGTCCATGAGCTGCGCCCGGCTCGCCGGGGCGCCCGGGTCGGCGGCCAGCTGGCCGAGCAGCGTCACGAAGTGCTGGGCGAGCCGGTCGACGGTGGCCGCGTCGTACAACGCGGTGGGGTATTCGACGGTGCCCGCGAGTGAACCGTCCGGCCGCTCCTCCAGCGCCATGAACAGGTCGAACTTGCTCGTGCCCGTGTGCAGGGGCAGGCGGCGGGCCTGCAGCCCGGGAAGCTGCCAGGACTCCGTGGCCGCGGTCTGGAGCGCGAAGACGTGCTGGACGAGGGGGGTGCGGGTGAGGTCGCGTTGCGGGTGGAGTTCTTCGACGATGCGGTCGAAGGGCAGGTGCTGGTGTTCGTAGGCGGCCAGGGCGCTGTCGCGGACGCGGTCGATGAGGTGGTCGAAGGTCGGGTCGCCGGTGTGGTCGGCGCGCAGGACGAGGGTGTTGACGAAGAAGCCGATCAGGTGGTCGAGGTCGGGGTGGTCGCGCCCGGCGACGGGGGTGCCGACGGCGAAGTCGTGCCGGCCGGTGTAGCGGTGGATGAGGGTCTGGAAGCCGGCCATGAGGACCATGAACAGGCTGGCGTTGTGACCGCGGGCCAGGGCGTGCAGGCTACGGGTGGTGGCGGCGGGGATGTGGAAGTCGCGGCGGTGCCCGCGGATGTCGCGGCTGGCCGGGCGGGGCCGGTCGGCCGGCAGTTCCAGGGTGTGCGGCATCCCGGCCAGCCGCTCACGCCAGTAGGCCAGCTCGTGGTCGAGCGCGCCCTGCTCCACCTGGGCGCGCTGCCAGGCCGCCACGTCACCGAACTGCACCGGCAACTCCGCCACGGGCCGGCCCGCGTAGAGCTGGTGGATCTCGTCGGCCAGCACGGAGATGGACCAGTCGTCGGCGACGATGTGGTGCAGGAGGAGCAGCAGCACGTGCTCCTCCTCGCCCACCCGGCCCAGCACGGCGCGGAAGACCGGACCGGTGGCCAGGTCGATCGGCCGCCGCGCGTGCTCGGCCAGAAACTCCTCCACGTCGCCCACCGGCACCACGGGCAGCTCGAAGGCGCCCGGCGGATCCACCACCTGCACCGGCACGCCGTCGTGCTCCACCACGCGCGTGCGCAGCACCTCGTGCCGCGCGACCACGGCCGCCAGCGCCCGGCCGAGACCGGGCACGTCCAGCGGTCCGCGCAGCTCCAAGGCGATGGGCACCACGTACTCGGCCGAGTCCGGTGCCATCCTGTCGGCGAACCACAGCCGCGTCTGCGCGGGGGAGAGCGGCGCGGAGGAGCCGTCGGGCCTGACCGGGATACGCTCGCCGGAGCCGGCCCTCGCCGTACGCACCACCTCGGCCAGCTCCGCCACGGTCGGAGCCTCGAACACCGAGCGCAGCGCGAGGCGCGTCCCCAGCCGCTCGCGCAGCCGGCCGACCACCTTCGAGGCCAGCAGGGAGTGGCCGCCGAGGTCGAAGAAGTTGTCGTGCACGCTGGCGACGCCGGCGCCGAGCACCTCGGACCAGATCTCGACGATCAGGGACTCGACCTCGTCGCGCGGGGCATCGCGCAGCTCGACCGGGCCGAGCGAGGTCTCGGGGGCGGG
The DNA here is from genome assembly GCF_052245635.1 of Nonomuraea sp. KM88. NCBI lineage: Bacteria > Bacillati > Actinomycetota > Actinomycetes > Streptosporangiales > Streptosporangiaceae > Nonomuraea > Nonomuraea sp. KM88. The sequence goes on from NZ_JBQQCC010000009.1 coordinate 291,102, forward strand.
CAGGGCGGCGCGGTGCACCTTGCCGTTCGGATCCAGCGGGAACTCCGGCAACGCCACGAACGCCGCAGGAACCATGTACTCCGGCAGAGCCACCCGGCAGAACTCCCGCAACTCCGCACGACCAGGCACCTCCACACCCGGCTCCGCCACCACATACGCCACCAGCCGCTTGTCCCCCGGCGTGTCCTCACGCGCCAGCACCAACGCCGCATGCACCGACCCATGAGCCACCAGCCGAGCCTCCACCTCCCCCGGCTCGATCCGATGCCCGCGAATCTTCACCTGATGATCCGCCCGACCGACGAACTCCAACTCCCCACCCGGCGACAACCGCGCCAGATCACCCGTCCGATACAACCGGCCAGGACCGAACGGATTCGGCACGAACCGCTGCTCGGTGAGCTCCGGACGCCCCCAGTAGCCGCGGGCCAGACCAGGCCCGGCGAAGGCCACCTCGCCGACCGCACCGGGCGGCACGAGCCGCATCCGCTCGTCCACCACGTACATGCGCATGTTGGGGTTCGGCCGGCCCAGCGGCACGATCTTGCGGTCGGGCGGGCCGTCGAGCACGTACGAGCAGCCGCCGACCGAGGTCTCCGTGGCCCCGTACTGGTTGAGCACCATGGTGTCCGGAGCCAGCTTCCACCACTCCTTGACCAGCCCGGCGTGCAGAGCCTCGCCGCCCACGAACAGCGCGCGCACCGAGGGCTCGGCCTCCCGGTCGGCCAGTTGCCGGTTCAGCACGGCCAGGTGCGAAGGGGTGAGCCGGACGAAACTGAAGTCCAGCCCGGCGGCCAGCGCGTCCCCCAGCTCGTCCAGCCCGTCGCCCTCCGGCAGCAGGACCACGTCGCTGCCGGAGATCAGCGGCAGGAACATCGACGGCACGGTGAAGTCGAAGCCGAAGGGCGAGTGCATCACGGTGCCGTGCCGGCCCGTCATGGGGAACCGCTCGGCGGCCCACATCAGGTAGTTGACGATCCCCCGGTGCTCGATCATGGTGCCCTTCGGCCGGCCCGTCGAGCCCGAGGTGTAGATCACGTACGCCAGGTCGTCCGGACCGGCGACCGGCTCCGGCCGGGCGCCGGCCTGCCGCGCGATCAGGTCGGCGTCCTGGTCCAGGCAGACGGCCTCGCACGCGGGCAGCCGGTGGCGCAGGTCCGCAGTGGTCAGGATGACGCGCATGGCGGTGTCGGCGATCGTGTACTCGATCCGCTCGTCGGGGTAGCCCACGTCGAGCGGCACGTAGCAGCCGCCCGCCTTCAGCACGGCCATCGTCGCAACGAACGTCTCCGGCGACCGGCCCAGGAAGATGCCCACCGGCGTCTCCCTGCCGACGCCCCGCTCGCGCAGGTGCCGGGCGAGCTGGTTGGCCCGCCGGTCCAGCTCGGCGTACCGGAGCGTCCTGTCGCCCTGCCGTACGGCCACCGCGTCGGGCGAGCGGTCGGCCTGCCGTTCCACCAGCTCGTGCAGGCACAGGTCCAGGGGGTAGTCGCGGCCGGTGTCGTTCCAGCGCACGACCAGCTCGTCGTGCCCCCGCTCGCCGAACAGGTCCAGCTCCGCCAGCGGGCGCGACGGGTCGGCGGCGACCTGGTCGAGCAGCAGCGCGTACTGGCCCGCCAGCCGGTCCGCCTCGGCGGGCTCGAACAGGTCCACGTCGTAGACCAGCAGCAGCCTGCCCCCGGCGGTCAGGTGCGCGGCCAGATCCACCTCGGTCGTCGTGGGAGGGGCGTCGATCCTGGTCGCGGAGAGTCCCCCGGCCGCCCAGTTCTGCTCGCCCGGCTCCGCGGTGACCACCTGTGCCTGCACCAGCGGCGGCCGTCCTGGGTCGCGGGCCGGCTGCAGCAGGTCGATCACGGCCTCGAACGGCAGGCGATGGCGCATGCAGGCGGCGAACTCGGCGGCGTACCGGCCGAGCAGTCCGCGCAGGCTCACCTCGTCGTCCGCGACGCACCGTACAGGTACCAGGTCGCTGAGCGGGCCGACCGCCTCCCCCGCGCTCTCGGACCTGCACCGCACGCCGAGCGCGAGGTCATCGGCCGCGCCCAGCCGGCGCAGCAGCAACTGCAGCGAGGCCGCCAGCACCAGCTCCACACCCGCACCCGCGGCCGGGCCGGCGGAGTCGCGCAGCCGATCCAGCGAGTCCGGTGCGACGGGCACGACGGCGGCCGCCGCCCTGCCTCGCCGATGTGATGGGCGCGGCAGGGCGCAGGGCAGCTCCAGCGTCGGCAGGCCGACCAGCCGCTCGGTCCAGAACCGCGTGCGTTCCTGCGGCGTTCCGCCCTGTGCGGGCTCGACGGCCACCGGCGCGGGCTCGTCCAGGCGGCCACCCGACAGCAAGGTCCACAACTCGCCCATCAGCAGCTCGGCCGAACGGTCGTCGGCGACGATGGCCGAGGCCGTCAGCACGAGGAGGTGGTCACGGGCGCCGAGTTTGATCAGGCGCACCCGCATGAGCGGCGCTCGGTCGAGCTGGAAGGGCTCCAGGGTCTGCGCGGCCACGAGCTGTTCCAGCCCCGTGTCGGGGGGCGGCTCGACGATCGCGACGTCCGCCGCGACGGCGGGCTCGGTCACGGCGACGGGGCCGGATTCGCCCGCGGTCAGCCGGGTGCGCAGGACGTCGTGCCGGGCGAGCAGCGCCTGCGCCGCTCTGCGTACCTGCTGGAGCTCTAGATCACCGCGGACGCGGAGCGCGCGGCAGGCCGTCACCTGCACGTCTCCAGGCCGCAGTTCGTCCAGGAACCAGAGCCGGCGCTGCGCCGCGGTGACGAGGGACGGGGTCGGGCTGGTGTACAACGTATTCACCTGGCTCTCGAAGAGAAGTTCGCCTGCGGGGCCGGGTCGAGCCTGCGCCGGTGGAACGACAGGTCGGCCAGGAAACGGCGGGAGCCGATGCGCCCGCCGCCCAGGCCTGCGGGAATGGGCATGGCGCCCGTGTCGCTCCACTGGAGCCCGTCGGCGCCGATCACGGTCCGCGTCCGGTTGCGGTTGTCGGGGTGCAGGCAGTACGGAACGTCCAGCAGCCCGCGCTCGAAGGCGGCCGGCAGGGCCTGCGTGAGTGAGGGGGCCAGGCCGCGTACCTCGTCCACGAGCACCTTGGCCTGGTGATAGATCTCCGAGTCCGCGTCGGCGGACGGGGTCGAGGCGGGCCCGGCCTGCTCCCGAGCCGCGTCGTGGGCCAGGCGCAGCGCCGCCGTGTTCTCCTCGATGGAGGGGATCCGATGCGCCTCGGCGACGGTCTTCACGATGAGCCGTTCGGTCCCGGTGGCCGCGGCCAGCCGGGCGCTTTCCCTGATGAGCTGCTGCGCGCCGGTGACGCTCTCGGGGAAGAGCCCCATGAACGTGTAGAGCACCACGTGCCAGTCGACGCCGGTCAGATGCTCGGCGCACAACCGCCGCAGCGCCGTCAGGGCCTGGGCGTCCTGCCGTTGGTGGGTCTGCTGGGCGTAGCTCGCCGACACGCTCGGCACGCCGTGCTCCTGGAAGAACAGGCATTCCAGGACGGAGAGCGCGACCAGCAGGCTCGGCGGGCAGAGCTGGCCCAGCATGCAGCCGCCGAACGATTCGAGATGGCACGACACGCCCCGCTCGCGCTGCTCGGCCAGCAGCCGGGCGGCCTTGGACCACGCGACGGCGGACTCGCGCAGCGGCATCCTGCTGTAGGGCAGGCAGTAGGAGACCGGCCCCCCTTCCGAGGCGTCCACGCCGGCGTCGAGCATGGCGCGGAAGATCTGCTCGGGGAACGGGGAGCCGTGCCGCACCTGGACCGGGAAACCGGCGCCGATGACGCCGTCGAGCATGCGCGCGGTGGTCTCCGCCCCGTGCGCGACCAGCGGGTAGCCGTTGAGCCGCAGGCCCGACTCGACCGCCATCTCGGCCCGGTCGTGCTCCCCCTGGCGCGTGTAGCTGTCCAGCGTGACCGTGCCGATCGCCGTCACGCCCGCCGACCGTACGGCCAGCAGCCCTCGTCGCATGAGAGCCGGATCGTCGAAGCCCATCCTCGGCTGCACGATCAGCGTCCCGGTCTTCCTGACCAGGGCGACGAACTCGGTGAACAGCGAGCGCACCATCACGTCACCTGCTGCACATGCGAGCCGATGTAGCGGCGGAACGCCTCGATCGCGTGGGCGGAGTCTCCCGCGCCGACGTGGAACACCGCGTCGAACCCCAGCTCCAGCAGTTCCTGCTCGAACTGGCTGTTCGCCTCGCCCTCGACGCCGAGCTTGCCCCCGATGACGACGTTGAGCCCGGCGAGCCCGGGGTCGGCGCGCAGGGCGGTGATGAGCCGGGCCCCGTCGATGTGGCCATGGCCGTTGACGCTGCTGATGACCACGCAGTCGGGGCGCTCCGCGTGGCACTGCCGCAGCAGCAGGTCCGTGGGAACGCAGGCGCCGAGATTGACGACCTCGTGTCCCATCTCCTCCAGGAGGATCTGTAGGGCGACCAGGTTCCACATGTGCGAATCGGAGGGAACACTGGACACCAGGAATTTGCGGGTCCGGGACACCAGAGGGCCGAATGCGTCCCGCTGGCCGAGGTCTTCGAATATCTCTACGCTCGTCATTTCCGGTCGCTCCTCGTCAGTGGTCAAGAGGCCGATGAGACCAGGTTCTCCGGGTATTCAGCCCGGCAACAGCCGGGGAATCCCCTCGTCCTGCCGGGTCAGGGAATTCCCCTGATCAATGGCCGGGTCGCCGAAATGCGACCGGGTGAACAATGTCGCCAGGGCGGCGCGCGAGGGAATGTGCAGTTTTCTGTAGACGCGGGACAGGTGCCCTTCCACGGTTTTCTCGCTCACGCCCAGGCGGCGGGCCACCTGGCCGTTGGTGACGCCGCTGCTGACGAGCTCGGCGATCTCCAGCTCGCGGCAGGTGAGCAGGTCCATCGTGGTGCCGTCGGGCGTACGGGAACGCTCCTCCGCCTGGCCGCGTACCGACTCGGCCAGGGCGCGGACGTGCGCGGCCGAGCCGGAGGCCCCCTCCCGGTCCATCAGGTCGGCCGCCGCCGCCGCTTTGGCCGCGGCCTTGGCCGGCTGACCTGCGGCCAGCAGCGCCGTCGCCGAGGCGACCATGCTGAGGCCGATCCGCCCGGCCAGCCCCGTCGCGTCCGCCTCCTTCTCCAGGAGCTCTCCCCAGTGCGCGAGCTGGTCGGTCAGCCCCAGCGCCCTGCCCGCCGTGATCACGGCCAGGTAGAAGTCCGCCCGGTACAGCGCCGGCAGCGCGGACAGCCGCGGGCCGCCTGCGTGCCGGAGGAACTCCCCCGCGTCCCGCTCCGGCGCCTCCCCCGCGCCCAGGCGTGCGGCGGACAGGTGCGCGGCCGCCAGCCGGTCGGGCGTCGCGGCCAGCGCGCGCCCGGCCCAGCGTGCCGCGGCCGGCAGGTCACCGCCCCGCCGCGCGGTCGCCGACCGCTCGATCAACGCGTGCGCCCGCAGGTAGGCGTGATCCTCGCCGGCCAGTACGGCCACCGCCTCGTCCAGCGCCGCGGCCGACTCGGCCGGACGGCTCAGGTACCCCGCCGCGCTTCCCGCCACCGTGAGCAGCAGGCCGAGCGGCACGGCACGGCCGGCGGCGCGAGCGAGAGCGGCGGCCCTGCGGCTGTGGCGCAGCGCGTCCGCGTGCCGCTCCAGGCGCAGCTCCGCCCAGCACAGCCAGGCGACCAGATCGAGCCGGCCGGCGAGCTCGGCGTCCGGCGTCTGGTCGACCAGCCGGATCGCGGTACGCAGATCGTTCGACGTGCCGCCCTCGCCCATGAGGGCCTCGCACACGGCGTGCACGGCCGAGCAGAGGGCGCGGGTGACCCGGCAACCGTGCGCGGCGAGGTGGCCGAGCTGCTGCCGCAGCCGGCAGAGGTCGAGCCCGGGCTCCACGTCCGAGAGCTGCGTGATCGCCAGCCACAGCGCCGTCTCGGCCCGATCTCCCGGCTCCTCGGCGACGTCCAGCGCCTCGAACAGCAGCGCTCCCGCCTCGGCCGTCCGCCCGAGCAGGCGGCCCGCGTACGCCGCCATCCGCAACGCCCGCACCCGGTCCGGCGAGCCGGCCTCGAGCGAGGTGTCGGACGCCTCCAGGGAGAGCCGGTAGGCCCGGCGGAGGTGGCCGGCATCGAGGGTCGCGGCGGCCCGGTCGAGCAGAAGGCCGGGGCCCTGGCCGGGGGCGTGCTGGACGGCCAGGTCGAGCCAGTGGGCCGCGAGCGCGGGGCGTACCGGAAGCACGGCGCGGCCCGCGGCGGCGAACTCCCGCGACAACGACGGCCCGTCCTCGCCGGCGGCCCATTCCAGGTGTGCGGCGTACTCCTGGGCCGGAGCCCCACGGGCCTTGAGCGCGTCCAGCGCGCGCCGGTGCGCGGTGATCCGCCAGGCGTGCCCGGTGGTCTCCAGCGTCGCCTTCCAGGTCAGCGGGTGGCGGAAGGCGTAGTTCCGCTCCGAGTGGCGTACCACGTCCGCGCTGACCAGCTCGTCCAGCCCCAGCAGGACGCGTTCGCCGTCGATGCCGCAGATGGCCGTGACCAGCCCGAGGTTGAAGCGCTCGCCGGCCACGGCGGCGGCACGCGCGACGAGTTGCGCCGTCGCACCGAGCTCCGCCAGGTCGCGGGTCAGCTCGGCGGCGACGCCCGGCGGCAGGAGGGGCTGCCGCCAGTCTCCGCCCGGCGGGACGAGATCGAGTCCACGTCCCTTGGCCAGCGCCGCGAGATACAGCGGGTTGCCCTCGCAGAATCGGTTGACGGGCCTGACCCGTACGTCGTCGGCGTCGGCGCGAAGGAGGCGGGCCGCGGTCGCGTCGCAGGCGGGCGCGAGGGAGAGGCGGGTGTCCTCGCGGTCCAGGCCGGCCAGCACCGAGGCGAGCAGCGCGGGCGCCTGTCGCGGCCGATAGGAGACGCAGACGAGCAGCGGGCCGGAGGGACGGTGCCTGGTCAGGAAGCACAGAGCGCGCAGCGATGCCTCGTCGGCGGCGTGCGCGTCGTCCAGGACGACCAGCAGGGGTCCGCCGCCGGCGCGCTGTCCGAGCCGGTCGCGCATGAGCCTGCCGACGGCGTGGGGGTCGTGGGGGTCGCACTCGTCCAGGCCGAGGTCCTCACCGAGGCACTCGCAGGCGTCCTGCAGCAGCGCGTACGGGCCGCGCGGGACGGATCGCGCGCTGGCCAGCACCGCGGTCCCGCCATGGGAGCGCACGTGTTCGGCCAGCAGGCCGAGCAGATGGGACTTGCCGAGTCCGGGATCGCCGGCCACCTCGGCGAACCGGCTCGCGCCCGTGGACGCGGGCTGCCACGCGTGCTCCAGCGCGTCCCACGCCGGCGGTCTCGGCGGTTCGTCGTCTCTCGTCCTCATCTCCATCCTTGGCCTCCCTCTGCCGGCGACGCGCCCACGGCGATAGGACTCATGCCTCTTATGTTGGGAAGTTGGCCATCATGGCCCCATCGTGGCGCTATCACGGGAACCGCCCGGCGGCGATAAGCCGCGCGATAGGGCCGCGAATGACTCCTTCCATACCTTCTGAGGCATCGCAGCAACCAGCCGAAAGCCCAGGTGAAGGGGTCCCCGCCATGCAGATCAAGAAGATCGTCATCACCGCCACGATCTCCCTCGCCACCCTGCTCGGCCCCGCCACCGCCATCGCCTACGCCGACACCCCCTGGGACGGACCCACCCCCACCACCGACACCCCCTGGGACCAGCCCACCCCCACCAACGACACCCCCTGGGACGGCCCCACCCCCGCCAACGACGACACGCCCTGGGACTAGCATCGGCTGAACCCGCAGGTAGAAGGGCGGACCACCACGGTCCGCCCTTCTTCGTGCCAAGATCGCAAAATTGTATTTGCAAAAATGTCTTTGCGAATCTATCGTGAAGACATGACAGCGGACTCAGCCACCACAGCGCCCCTCACCGCCCGCGCCGCAGCCGGCCGCTACGCCCTCATCAGCTTCCTCGCCTGGCTGCCTGCCGGCCTGATGGGAGCGCCCATGGTCCTGCTGATGCTCCAGCGCGGCATGGACGTCGCCACCGTCGGCCTCGTCATGGCGATCCACTCCATCGCGGTCGTCTCCCTGGAGTTGCCCACCGGCGGGCTGGCCGACGTCATCGGCCGCCGCACGACGATCGCGGCCTCCGCCGTCTTCGCCCTGGCGAGCCTGCTCCTGATGGGCCTGGCCACCGGCTTCGGGCTCTTCGCCGTCGCCTTCGTGCTCAAGGCGGTCTCCCGCGCCCTGGCCAGCGGTCCCGCCCAGGCGTGGTACGTCGACACCATGCACACCATCGACGGCCCCGACGCCAACCTCAAGCCCGGCCTGGCCCGCGGCGCGTCCATGTCATCCATCGCGCTGTGCGGCGGCACGCTCGTCGGCGGCATCGTTCCGCTGGCGCTGCCCTCGTCCTGGTCGTTCGGCCCGCTCGTCCCGCTGTCGGTGCCCATGCTGCTGGCCGCCGCGGCCGCCGCCGTGCAGTTCGTCGTCACCCTCGTGGCCATGCCCGAGCCGCCGCGCCGCCGCGCCTCGTTCGCACACGTGCTGCGCGGCGTGCCGGTCGCGATCACCGGCGGCCTGCGCAGCGGGCTGCGCGAGCGCGCCATCACCAGGCTGCTGCTCGTCGCGGGGGGCGTGGGAGTCGTGCTCACCTCCATCGAGATCTTCACCCCGAGCCGGCTGCAGGACCTCACCGGGCAGCCGGAGAGCGCGGGCATGATCTACGCCGTGGTCGGCGCCATCGGCTACGCGGGCAGCGCCCTCGGCAGCGCGCTGGCCCCCCTGGCAGCCCGGGTGGCGCGCGGCTCGCGACGGGGAGCCGTCATCGGCACCTGCGTCACCGCGGCGGCCCTGTCGATCCTCGCCGCCTCCACCCCGCTCGGCGGCACCCTGGGCATCGTGCTCGCCGGGCTCGGCTACGTCACCCTCTACCTGGGGTGCGGCATCAGCGAACTGCTCCGCGGCGAGATGCTGCACCGGCGTGCCACCTCGGCGGAGCGCACCACGCTCCTGTCGGTCGACTCGCTGCTCCTGCAGGCCGGCGGCGCCGTGGCGGCGGCGGGCCTGGGCTGGGTCGCGATGCACCTGGGCCTGGCCACCGCCTGGTGGATCACCGCAGCCACCATCCTGGCCACGGTCGTGCTGTTCCCCCGTACCAAGCCCTCCCGCCGGGCGCCCGCCTCCCCCGCGACGCCGCAGGCCGCGCCCGAGCCGGTCGGCGCGCAGGCATAGTTCCCGTACGTCGAGGGTGGTGGCGCGGACCTGGTCCTCGCGAGTCGAAGGCGGTGGCGCGGGCCACCGCCTTCGGCTTGCGTGGGAGGGTCACGCGAGATCGAGCCCAGCGGCCCACAGTGCCCGGAACCTGTGCCCGGAACCTGGCAAAGGTTGTCAAGGGTGCGCTCTGCCGCCCTCTTTCAGGCGTCCGGCCGTTTCCACGAGTTCGGCCAGTGCCGTGGATCGCACCCCGGCGGGCCAGGCGAGCAGGGTCGTGACCGGAGGGGCGTCGAGAACGGGGACCGCGGCGTGCTCCGGCCACTGCCAGGCGCGGCTGGACGCGGGAATGACCAGGAGCATTCGCCCGAGAGCGACGAGTTGGGCCAGCTGGCTCTGGCTGTGGACCTCGGGTCCTGGGCCGGGCGGATAGGTGTCGTCATGGCGCGGCCAGCGGGCGATCGGCAGGTCGGGGACATCGCTGACCTCGGCCATGGTCAGGCTGGAGCGCCGGGCGAGCGGATGCGACGCCGGCACGATGGCGACCTGGCCTTCCGTCAGGATCTCAGCGCTGTCGAGGCCGGTCATCACGTCGAAAGGAGCGTGCATGATCGCCACGTCGGCACGACCGTCGCGCAGGAGTTTCCGCTGCTCACCGATCTCGCACAACACCACGTCGATGTCCACGGCGCCGGGCCGTGCGGCGTAGGAGTCGAGAAGCTCTTTCAGCAACTCGTGGGAGGCGCCTGCCTTCGTGGTGAGCACCAGGGAGGACTACGCCGATGCGGCGCGGCGGGTGCGGCGTACGGCTGCGGCGACGGCATCGAGTGCGGCTCGGGCTTCCACCAGCATGGTCTCACCTGCGGTGGTGAGCGAGACACCCCCGCGGCCCCGGTCCAGCAGCACGACCCCCAGGCGGCGCTCCAGCTGCTGGATGGCGCGGGACAGCGGCGGCTGGGCCATGTTCAGGCGCTCCGCGGCACGGCCGAAGTGCAGCTCTTCGGCCACCGCTACGAAATACCGCAGTTCGCGAGTTTCCAGCCCGTCCACCAACGCAGGATACCGGTGGGGTATCAGGCCTGATCGAACCGGTCTTGGACGGCGTCGTCTCCTCACCAGCACCATGTGGTGCCGGGAAGCGCCCGGACGGCGAGCGTCTCCCCCTCCTACGAAAGGCCAGAACGTGAGCACGACCTCTGACTCCCTACCCGGCAGCACCTGGACCCTGGGCGACCTGACCGTCACCCGATTCGGCTACGGCGCCATGCAGCTCGCCGGGCCCGGGGTGATGGGCCCGCCCGCGGATCGCGACGAGGCCCTCGCCGTCCTCCGCGAGGCCGTCGACCTCGGCATCACCCACATCGACACCGCCGACGCCTACGGCCCCCGCGTCACCAACGAACTCATCCGCGAAGCGCTGCACCCGTACCCCGGCTCGCTGCACGTGGTCACGAAGGTCGGCGCGACCCGTGACAAGCAGGGCGGATGGCCGCCGGCTCGTGAGCCCGACCAGCTGCGCCGCGCGATCGACGCGAACCTCGACGGCCTCGGGCTCGACACGCTGGACCTGGTCCACCTGCGCCTCGGCAACGCCGAGGGACCCCAGACGGGATCGCTTTCCCGCGCCTTCGAAACGCTCGTCGAGCTGCGGCAGCAGGGCCTGATCCGGCACCTCGGCGTGAGCAACGCGACAGCGGAACAGGTCGCCAAAGCCCAGGCGATCGCGCCGATCGTGAGCGTGCAGAACATGTACAACCTCGCCTTCCGCCACGACGACGAGCTCATCGACCGGCTCGCCGCCGAAAAGGTCGCGTACGTACCCTTCTTCCCGCTCGGCGGCTTCAGCCCGCTCCAGTCCGAGGCGCTTTCCGCAGTGGCGGCCCGACTGAACGCCACACCGATCTCCGTCGCGCTGGCGTGGCTGCTGCAGCGCTCGCCGAACATCCTGCTGATCCCGGGGACCTCCTCCGTGCGGCACCTGCGGGAGAACGCCATCGGCGCCGGACTCGCGCTCAGCGATGAGGACGTCGCCGAACTGGAAAAGATCAGCGGCCAGGCCTGAAGGCCCTTGGCCACCCCGTCGGCGTAACGCCGGGTCACGGCCAGCGCACCTCCGGGGTGCGTTCCACGAACCGCGTGTACTGCTCGAACGCCCGCTCAACCTCCGCCCGTTCGCTTCTGTGGAGTGGTACGAGCGGCTGCACGGCGATCCGCACCCGGCTCTTCGTGAGGGTGCGTTTCCAGGTGGCCACGACCCGGCCGGCGCGTACCACCGTGGACTGGAAGACCCCGTTGTTCCCGGGAATGATGGCTGCCTTGTGCTCGTCGGCGACCATGAGTGAGCGGTCTTTGTAGCCCAGCAGGTATTCGTCGAACCCGGGCAGCGCGAGCACCTCGTCGTCTCCGGCTGGGAGAGGGGCGGTGTCGAGGAGCGCGGCGTCGAGGTGCGTCTCCACCCCGTGGACGGTAACCCTGGCCAGCGCGTCTCCGGCCACGGCGATGCCGCGTTTGGCGTCGGCCGCGGTCAGGCCGGTCCAGCCCGCGAAGTCGTGCCGGGTGGCCGGCCCGCGGCCGCGGAAGTAACGCAGGGCGATGGTGCCCAGCGCCTCGTCGCGCTCCGGCCGGTGCGGGTCGGGAACCCATTCGTCGAGCAGCACGAAGCTCTGCTCGTTGCCGATGTTGGGGGCGATGCACAGCAGGCCCCGCTGGCTGGCGTACCACAGCAGGTGGTAGCCGCGCTGGCCACTGGTGTCGATGCCCTTGCCGGCCAGCACGGCCAGGCACTCCGACCGGCTCAGCCGCCCGCCGCCGGCCAGGGCCGCGCCCAGCGCCTCCATGGCCTGAACGGCGGTCTCCTCCGACAGACCGAGTTGCTCGCGCCGCCTCGCCGCACCGCTCAGCACCCTGACGCCCATCACTTCGAGCATCCAGCGGGCGTCGCGGGACGGAACGAAATGGATGGTGCCGCGCATCGGCCACGTGCGCAGCGCCTCACGCCGCTCCAGCGCGGCGGTGACGTCGGCGGCGGTGCATCCGGGCAGTCGCACACCGAACGACCACAAGCCGCTGGCCAGGTCTTGCGCCTGCATCGCCCCGAGCCAGGTCACCACCTCGGCCACGCCCGTCGCCCGGCCGGCACCGCCGGGCGACGCTCGGAGCAGCAGGCTGGACATCCGCAGGCCGAGCACCTGTTGGGGGGAGAGTTCCACTGATTGACCGTATCCTTCGCCACCGACAATCCCGCCGATGTGATCGCCTGTCGTCCCGCCCGGAAGGGGGCGTGCGGGCGGGACCTACGGGCCGGCGGCCTGAACCCCTGGGCGTACGCCAGGCCACCCGTGGCCCCGCCGGCCGGGCTCGACCCCCCGACCGGCGGGGCGGGCCGGCCGCTCTCCCCGCGGCTTCGCCGGCGTTCAGCGCCACTGAGCGCGAGCCAGAGTGAGCCCGTACACGTTCACCGCGCCGCTCGCCTTGAGCCGCATGGCCACCGCGTTGAGGCTACTGCCGGCGGTGAAGACGTCGTCGTAGACCATGACGCGTCGGCCTCGCACGCGGGCCGGGTCCGGCACATGTAGCGCGGCGTACAGCTCATGCGCCGCGATCTGACGCTCGATAAGCGAGGTCGTGTCTCGCATTCGGGGAGTGGCTCGCGTCTTCTCGATGAGCGGCGGATCTAGCACGAATGGGAGATTCTCATCGTCTTCGAGGATCGCCCGTTCGATAACGTACCCAGTGTGATCATTGCCTTTGCGTGCCTGGTGTGGCCCAAGATAGGCGGGCATCGGGATGATGGCGTCCACCTCGTCGACGAGTTCGGGGTGGGTGTAGAGGTGGCCCAAGATGATCCGTGCGAAGATCATCCCCCAGCCGTATGCCCCGCGCTTCAGTCGGAGAACCCCCTGCTCCAGGGTGCCGGCCTTGACCCCGACGACGGCCGTCCACTCGAAAGCACGTTGTGGGTCGCTGCAGAGCCTGTTGGAGCAGGTGAGCTCGCCACTCCGCAACGCTTGGCGGCAGATCCGGCAGTTGGGTTCGTTCGGCGGCTGCAAGCTCTCCGATGCGCACTCGTGGCAGATGCGGACGTGCCCCGCTTGCAAGTAGGGGCATTCGCCGCAACTGCCGAACCCGGCGGGGGGTGGGCCGTCGCCGTAGGCCAACCGCCCTGGTTTGGTCACCACAGCGCCCCGGGCGACGGCTCCTCCAGGTTCAGATCTTCGAAGTCGAGGGTCAGTTGAGCGCGGGACTCGTTGACCGCTTGGATGCGATCCGGGCTGGACAGGCTCTTCACGACATCGTCCACGTCCTCCACCATGAGCGCCCCGCGCGTCTTGACATACTCCTGTGCCCACGGTTGAGCCTCGGTGAGGCTACGTAGCAGGAACACCCTTTTGCCATGCTCCAGCGCCAGCCGCGCCTGCATCTTCGCCCCGGACGTGCTCGCGGCTTCGATCACCACCGTGCCTTGCGCGATGCCGGACATGGTGACATTGCGGCGGGGAAAGGTATAGGTCGCGCCGTTGGCTTCCGGCCAGAACTGGGAGACCACGGCCCCGTTCTCGGCGATCCGGTCGGCCAGGGCGCGGTTCTCGGCCGGGTAGCAGCGCAGGATGCCTGTCCCCACGACCGCGATCGTCCTGCCGCCGGTATCGAGCGCCGCAGTATGCGCCGCGGTGTCAACGCCTCGGGCGAGGCCGGACACGACGGTGACCTGACGTTCGGTGAGCAGGGCGGACATCCGGCGTGCCCGGCGTAGTCCATCATCGCTCGCCTGGCGGGTGCCGACGACGGCCACGCTGCGCAGGTCCTCTTCGCGCAGCTCGCCCCGGACGAACAGGAACGGTGGGAGATTGAAGATCAACCGGAGGGTGGCGGGGTACTCCTTGTCCAGGACAGTGACGAGTCGAGCCCCGCTGTCGGCCGCGAGTTCGGCCTGCTTGACGGCAGAGTCGACGTAACGATTGAGCTCCTGGGCGCTGTTGGCGATGAGGGCTCTGGCTTTGGTCGCCTCAGGGGAGGACTCGATGATGTCGCCCGACCACAGGCGCGCCAAGCCGTTGGGACGTTGAGCCTCTCGCGCGATGAGGTACCAGCTAACGCCTTTGACCATGCATATCGCGAGCAGTCGTGACTGCTCTTCAGTGATCCGCATCCTACTCTCCAAACAAATGTTCGAATGCGTGTCTTATGGTACTGCAGATGCCCATGCCGCTCGAAGATATGTCCATATTGCCAGGTAGTACTAGATGTCCCACGAGCTGCATCGATGGTCGACATGGCGGCGAGTGTGATCGATATCCGCCCGTAGCTTGAGTAGCGCAAAGGCACTGAGCTCTTACGGTGAGTATACGAAAGACGTGTTCGGATGGCGGCTCATCGGGCCTGGCCGGCGAGCAGACGGCGCCACCACTCTTGCGCTTCCCCACGGCGCCACCACTCAGCCGTCCAGGACACGGGCGGCACGCCCCGGCGGGGAAGGGTCCGGCGGCGGATCTGGTAGACGCCGCCGCAGGCGACCAGCTCGTAGGCGGTCATCTGGCAAGAGCAGGTGTACGCGACGACCTGGCCGGGCCCGAGACCCTGCTCGATCCACCGCAGCGCCGTACACCCGGAGCGCGGCACGGCCGGATGCGGTGAAATCCCCGGGCAGTCCTCGTCCGTGAGAACATCAGGCGGAGCGAGAACGACGGCGAACGCGGTCACCGCGTTGTCCGTACGATCCGGCACTTCCGCTCGGCGATGCCCTCCTGGTCCGCGATGGCCTGGCACAACCCACCAGGTCGTCGGCGTCAACCGTCCGGTGCGCGCCCGCGTCCTCGACGGCCCGGGGGAACGGTCGCTCGCGGGTCGCCCAGAACCGCCCGGCGTCGCTGCGCATGATGCGCCACCCGGCGAACACCGGACTTGCGACGGCCACAGCCCTATCGTGTGTCATGGGTCAGGACCACCATCCTGATCAAGGGGTCCGTACGGCGGTTCCAGCGCCTACGGACCCCGGCTTCGATCACGTCACCTCCGATTACAACAGCGAGTAATTCTTTGATCACAGGTGTGATCGGGGGACACTAAGGGCGGTCAGAACGTCCCCAAGGTCTGACAGCGAGGTGCTCACGATGGTGACCGAACTTCCGGCATGGGCCGTACGGCTGCGCGCCGAGCGGCGCAATCGGTTCTGGAGCCAGAAGGACATGGCCCGACGCCTGGTCGAGGCCGCCGACGACGACGTACGAGCCCGGCTTCCTTCTCGGGAGAGCATCGTCCGCCGGATCAAGGCATACGAGGCCGGGCACAACCAGCCCGACGACCCCTACCGCCTCCTGTACGCCCGCGCCTTCGACCTCACCGAGGACGAGCTGTTCGAGCACAGCCCCGGAAACCTCGGGTTCGCCGGTGACGACGAGTGGGACGCTTTGGAACTGGCTCGCCGCGCCGCCGCCACCGAGGTCGGGCGGGAGACACTCGAACGGCTGGAACTGGCGGTCGATGACCTGGCCGTGGCCTACCCCGAGACTCCGCCCCGCGAGTTGCTGGTGCGGGTGCGCCGTCACCTCTACTACGTCTCCCAACTTCTGGACTCCAAGAAAACGCTCACCGAGCATCGGCAGCTCCTGGTGGCCGGCGGCTGGCTCTCTCTCCTCGCCGCGACCTGCCTCATCGACCTGCGCTGGTTTCCGGCCGCCGCCGCGCGGCTTCGGACGGCTGCCCAGCTCGCCAAGGAAACAGAGCATCGCGAGATCGCCGCCTGGTGTCTGGAGACGGAGGCGTGGCAGGTCCTCACAGAAGGCGACTTCGGTCGAGCCCTGACCTTTGCCCAGGCAGCGCAACGAGTCGCGCCCAGCGGCAGTTCGGCGTACATCCAGGCGACCGCGCAGGAGGGCCGGGCTTGTGCACGCCTCGGCGAGGCCCGGGAGACCCACGAGACGCTGAACCGGGTGATGCGGCTCGTCGCGCCTCTGCATGTCCCAGACCGGCCCGAACACCACTTCCGGTACGACCCCGCCAAGTCCGACGCCTATATCGCGACCACCTTGTGCTGGCTCGGCGATCCATCGGCCGAGCCGTACTCCCGAGGAGTGCTCGCCCGGCTGGAGTCGACGACAGACGGCCCGCCACGGCCGCGCAGGGCGGTGGCCGCGCGGCTCGACCTGGCGCTCGCGCTCCTGGCCGCCGACCAGCCTGACGAGGCTGGGCACCTGACTCTCACCGCGATGACCAGCGGACTCCTCGTTCCGTCCAACTACTGGCGGGCAGCCGAGGTGGTCAGAGGTTTGGAAACAAGACGCGCACCCGTGGCCGCCGAACTGCGCGAGGCATACCGCGAGCTCTGCGCCCCTGCCGCCCAGCCTTCATGACAATTGCTCGCGATTTCCCCGTGACCGTCATCTGGCCCGAGGGCGCCGCGAGAGAAGGTCACGTGACCCTGCCGTCCTTCGACCAGACTCTCGTGCGATCCAGTCCTTCTTCAGGTTGGCCGGCTGGTCAGGGGCTGGCTGGTCAGGGCCGGTTGTCCTTGCCGTCGAGCCACAGCGTGTCGGACTCGTCGCGATGGGAGCCCGAGCTGCCGACGTGTTTGGCGTCGATCTGCGGACCCTTCTTGATCACGTGCACCAGGGCCATCGCGTGTCCACGTCCGAGGCCGTAGTCCTCCTTGAGCCAGTCGATGATCGCACCGGCCTTAACGGACGGGTCGTCGAAACCGCGCCCCTTCGCCAGGGCGATGAACTCCCGAGGCGTCAGCCCGGTCTTGCCTTCGATGTTGTCCAGATACGCCTGGAAGGACATGAGGTTCTCCATTCTGTGGGGTCATGTCGGCACATGACAGGTCCATTTGCCGCCCGCAACCTCTGCGAACAGTAAGCTTGCATTTTGCAAGTCCGATATGTCAACTGAAGTATGGGATGAGATCATGGCCTTGCACGGCGCGGTGGGGTCCGGCAAGAAGCCAGGCGAAGGTGCTCATCCCACCTTCGCCTGCGACGACGCGCTCGCTCCCCGGCTGCTGGGGTCCTGGAAGCCGGTCAGGCCGGGGGTGTCGTCCGTGGTCAGCACGATCTGGTTGAGCACCAGCCCCGCCTCACGCGGCGCCAGCGAGATCGTGTGCTCGCCCGGCTCGAGCGCCAGCGCGGCGGCGGCGACGCTCGTGCTGCCGTACCAGGTCTCGAACCCGGTCTCCGGCCCGGACTTGCTCGAGTGGTATCTCCACTGCCCGTCGACGAGCACGTGGTAGGAGTCGGCGTCGGGGTTCGGGTTGCTCGTGTTGGCGAACAGGTAGTATGTGCCACCGGTCCGGATGTCGACGGTGAAGTCGAGCCGCGGTGGTGCGCCTGCCGCGGAGCTTCCGTTGACCTTCTCTGCCGGGCCGGCCTCGAACAACGCCTCGGCCTGGGCCGCCGTGGTCGCCAGCCAGTTCGCCTTGGCGCCGGCGTCGGCCGGCGGGACGACCTGGAGGCCGTTACGGGCCAGCGCCCAGGTGTGCGTCCCGTTGTTGCTGTCGGTGGCGTGGGCGGCGGCACTCTTCTCGAGCGCGTCGGCCGCGTCGATGACCGCCAGGCCGTCCCGCTCCTCGTACGGGCCGGTCGGCGAGCCCTCGGCCCTGCCCACCGTGACCGGCGCCACCCAGGCCTGCCCGCCACCGGCGGTGATGGAGAGCTCGGCCGTCCCCACCCTGTGCCCGGTGACCCGGATGCGGCCGTCCTCCACGGCGACCGACGCGGCGGTCGTGTTGTCGGACCCCGCGGCCTCCACGTCCCGCACGCCGTCGACCGTGCCCGTCTCACCCACCGACGTCTGGATGGCGGGCAGCCGGTGGAGCTCCGGCATCGCGGGCGGAAGGGGCGCCACGGTGGCCTTCTGGGGAGCGGCGATGTTGTTCGGGCTCTCGGGCGGGCCGACCAGGCCGTCACCGGCCGCGCCGGCGCGGGTCTCGATGATGATCCGGTCGAAGAGGATCGCCGCGTCCGAGCGGTAGACCACGAGGTCGTGCCAGCCCGGTGTGGTCACGTCTACGGTGAACCGCAGGGGTTCGATGGCATGCATGATGTTGAATCCCCAGGGGCTGGTGCTCGTACCGGCGACGGAGTTGCCGCGCAGCAGGCTGGGGGCCTGCTTGTCGAGCCCGATCGCCGTGCGTGCGGTTCGTGGCGTGCCGTCGTCGTCCGTGCCCTCGTTCAGCGTCGGAATGCGGTAGAAGGTCCCGGTGAACTTCCCGGTGGAGGTGAAGTGGACCCGGTATCTCAGGCGGGCGGTCGTCTCGAAGCCGGAGTCGACCCGGGGCGCGATCTCCGGGAAGCCGCCCATCGATGCCCCGCGCTGGCCCACGCCCTGGAGTGGCGCCCAGCGGCTGCCGTCGGCGCCGGGCACGTTCTCGGAGAAGTGCTCGGCCTCGATGGTCACGTATCCGCCGGCCTCCAGGTGCGCCTTCTCGGCGGCACGGTGCAGTTCCACGGCTGCCCGCTCCGCCTTGACCGTGAACGTCGCGACCGGGTCGCCGGCCTTGACGCCGTCGACGGCGTTGAAGACCCGGATCGTCCCCGTCGTGGCCGGGTTCTTCTTGGCGACCGTCACCGTGACGCGTTGCTCTGTCGCGGTCCTGCCCGAGCGCCGGGAAAGGATGATCCACGGAGCGTCCGCCTCGGCGACCCACTCCTGCGGGTCGGCCACGTCGTCCCGGGAGAACACGTCGAAGAAGCGCTTGTCGTCGGGCGCGGCCGAGTTGAACGTCAGCGTGCCGCGGCCGGGCTCCTTGCTCCCCTCGGCGGCGGCGCCCACCGCGTCGGCCGGTGTGGCCACCCGGGCGTACCGGTCGTTGGTGAGCATGACGGCACCCTCGTTCGGGAAGCCTTCGGGATGGCTGTGGCCGATGGCGTCGTCCCACTTGCCGTCGCTGATCGTGTTCCAGCGGTCCTCGTCGGTGAAGATGCGCTGACGGGCCTGCTTCGAGAGCAGCTCGTAACTTCCCGCGCTGGCGTAACGGCCCTGGGCGGCGGCGAGCCGGTTCTTCCAGTAGTAGCCGATCTGCTCGGCCATGTTGCGGTAGGACCGGACTCGGTGGAGCACCTGCTGGTAGAACGCGGAGCGATAGCGGGGGTCGAGCTTCGCGGAAACGCGCTCGAGAACCGCCACCAGTTCGTTGGACTCGTTGATGTAGCGCTGGAGCTCGTCCCCGTCCGAGGTGGCGCTGAAGGGGAAGACCTGACCGTTGTGGATCCTTCCCGAGTTCGCGTTGGAGGAGTTGACCTCCCCCCAGGACTCGGCGCGCTTGGTGTTCTCGAGCACGTCGAACCTTTCCAGCGCGTCGACGACCGCGGCCGCGTCGCCGCCCTTCAGCCGGAAGTCCCTCTGCACGTGCTCGGTGAGGAACTTCTTGCCGATGTTCGTGTCGTCGTAGCCCTCGACGTGCCACGCGAGCTTGGCGAACAGGTCGAGCTTGATCTCGCCGGGCTTGATGTCCCCGACGTTGAGGATCCAGTAGCGTCCCGCACCGGAGTTCCACGCCCGGTGCAGTTGCTGCACCATGAGGGACATGGGCGTCGAGTTCAGCCACAGGTAGCTCTTCGGCTCGCCCCAGTAGGAGATGTGGTAGTAGACGCCGTTCCCGCCGGACCGGGCCGCTTCTGTCCGCGTGGGCACCTGGCGCAGGTAACCATGGTTGTCCTCGGCCCACATCAGGGTCACGTCGCCGGGGATGTGGTCCTTCAGCCCGGCGTTGTAGAGATCGTTCATCTCCTTGTAGGGGATGAACACCTGGGGCACGGCGTCGGCTCTGCCGTAGATCTCCGCGATCAGCCTGCGCTGCTCGCGAATGACGTCGGCCAACATCTCGATCTTGTCCTTGAACCCGTACGGGTTACCGGGCGTGAACACCGGATCGCTGTCGTGCACGCCGCGGATGCCCAGGGCGAGGATGTTCTCGAAGCCGGCGTTGGCGACCACGCGCTGGCGCCAGTACTCCAGGATCGCGGGCTTGTTGATCGAATAGTCGAAGGCCGCCACGGCGTCCGGGCCCTTGATGTCCCACGCGTCCTTGTTGCGGTCGTACCACTGTCGCCACTCGCCCTCGTTGTTGCGCAGCATCAGCTCCGCGTGGGAGGAGGACGCGACGATGCCGAACGCCGCCGCCTCGCGCGCGTTGACCGGTGTTCCGTTGTCGTACGTCCCGGTGTCGGTGACCGCGTTGAACGCCGTCGAGGCCAGGTGCATCGCCGGCCAGAGCGTGTTCAGCCTGAGCCGCAACATCAGCTCGAAGACGTGCCGGTAGTAGTTGACCTCAGGCGTGCCCTTGCCGGTGGGGAACTTCTTCTTCGCCCACGCGACGGTGCGTTCCTCGTCGTTGACGAAGATCCCGCGGTATTTGACGTCCGGCCCGTCGTCGACCCTGGCCTTGCCCTTGACCTTGATGTCGTCGCGCTGCCTGACCGGTACGTCGGCGTACCAGTACCACGGCGAGACCCCGATCTCCTCGGAGACGGAGTAGATCCCGTAGATCGTCCCGCGGGCGTCGCTGCCCGCGATCACCAGGGCCTTGTCGACCCCGGGGACCGGGTTCTTGACGGTCTTGGCCGCGTACGCCTCCCACCTGCCCTCGATCCCGGCGGCCTCGTCGAACTTGCCGGCTTCGACGATCTCGTCGATCAGCCGACTCTGACCGAGCTGGCCGACGATGATCGCGGTCTTCTGGCCCGCGGCCTCGGTCAGCAGGGCCGGCGTCTTCCTCCGGTCAGCCTTCGCCAGCCGCGCTTCCTTGGCCGGCTCGTCGTCGACGAACAGGCTCTGCACCTCGCCGGGGTCGATCGCCCCGGTCACCATGGCGACGTCCTGGCGTAAATCCTGGACCGCGCGACGCACCTGTCCGTAGTCCCGATCGGCGTGATCGCCGCCATAGGACGGGTCGATGAGGATCGGCGCCGTCGTGCGGCCGTCGAAGATGGTGAAGTCGGTCGATGCCGCCTGTGCCGGCGTCACCACCACCGACGTCAGCGACACGGCCAGCGACACGGCCAGCATGGCGCCGGTCGTCACGACCGCGGACCACCGCCTGACCCGACTGCCGATCGTGCGCTGCTCGTGCTGCACAGCTTGACCTCTTCGCCCGGGCTGCGACATCCCTCGCTCCTCTCGCCCGACACGTCACCGTGTGGCCGGCATGATCGCAACGTAGGTACGACGCGACAATTTCTGCAAGGTGTTGCCAGAATTTCCGTTTTCGTGGCTAGATTCGTTCGTGCAGCCCACCATCTTCGACGTCGCGCAAGCCGCCGGCGTGGCCGCGTCGACGGTCTCCCGGGCGTTCAACAAGCCCGGCCGGGTCAACGAGGCGACGCGACAGCGGATCGTCGCGGCCGCCGCGCAGCTCGGCTATCAGCACAGGCCGCAGAACCGCGCTCTTGCGGGTCTGCGCCACCGCACCATCGCCCTGGTGCTGTCCGACATCACCAATCCCCACTTCTTCGAGCTGATCCGCGGCGCCGAACAGCGCGCGCGGGCGTCCGACGCCACTCTGGTGATCGTCAACGCCGAGGAGTCCCGGCGCATCGAGGAGAACCAGATCCGCGACCTGGCCACCGGCGTGGACGGGTTCGTGCTGGCCTCCAGCCGGCTCGGCGACGAGGTCCTGCGTGACCTCGCCAAACTGCACCGAATCGTCCTGTTCAACCGAGAGCTGCCCGGGTTGACCAGCGTGACGTTCGACACCGTCACCGGCTGCCAGCAGATCCTGGAGCACCTGGCCTCGCTCGGGCACCGGAGCCTCACCTACTGCGCCGGGCCTCCCAGCTCCTGGATGGGCGCGACGCGCTGGGCGGCACTGGGCGCCGAGGCCGGAGCGCAGGGTCTGACGGCCCACCGGATCGGTCCGTACGCCCCCAACGTCGCGGGCGGCGGGGCCGCCGCCGACGGAGCGCTGCGCACCGATGCGACGGCGGTCATAGCTCACAACGACCTCCTGGCGATCGGCATCATCCGGCGCCTCGCCCAGCGTGGTGTCCGCGTCCCGGCCGACGTCAGCGTGATCGGGTTCGACGACATCTTCGCCGCCGACTTCGTCCATCCCTCGTTGAGCACCCTGGCCGGGCCCGGCTCGCACGCCGGCCGGCTCGCGGTGGAGCTCCTGATCGAGCAGCTCGCCGCACGGTCACCACGCGAGGGCGAGACGATCCGCCTGCCCACCGAGCTGGTGATCCGCGAGTCGTCCGGACCGGTGGAACGCCGCGGCTGAGCGGCCCCGGCCGCACGAACCGGGAAATCGCCTCGGCGCCGGGTGAGTACCGTGGCGTCTGCGGGCAAGAGCCTTCGAGACGAGGGTAGTGAACCGGTGCCGGCTCACATCTGCGACGGAGGCCGAGCCGGGTCGGACAACCACGTGAGTGATCATCTGCCGCGAAGTGGCTTGCGCTTCAGGGGGCCGCTCATGAGAACGGATCTCACATCCGCCCGCGCGGAGCATGGCGGAAGCCCCACCCTGACTCTGGGCGTGGAGGAGGAGTTCGTCCTGCTGGACCGCTCCGACGGGCGTCCGGCCGACCGGGCGCCCGCGATCCTGGCCCTGCTCGGCGGCGAGCCGCTGGTCAAGCATGAATTCCTGCGCTACCAGCTGGAGACCGTCACCGGCGTGTGCACGGATCTGGGCCAGGTGGGGAAGGAGCTGGCGCGGAGTCGACGGCTGGCCGCCCGCGCGGCGGCGGAACTGGACTGCCATCTGGTCGCCACCGGCATACCACCGCAGCCTGGCCCCGGCCCGTGCCCGGTCACGGCCGATCCCCGCTACCTGCAGCTGATGGCCCGCTACGGTTTCCTGGCCGCCGGCCCCGGCACCTGCGGGTGCCATGTGCACGTCGGCGTGCCCTCACGGGAGCTGGGCGTGCGGGTCCTGGCGCGGTTGCGGCCGTACCTCGCCACGCTGCTGGCGCTCAGCGTCAACTCTCCCGTCGCCGACGGCTGCGACACCGGTTGGGCAAGCAGTCGCTACCCCTGGTGGACCCGCAGGCCCTCGGCGGTGCCTCCCCGGGTGTGGCGATCCGCGGCCGCCTATGACGCCACCGTACGCCGCCTGATCCTCCGGGGGGATGCGCTGGACGAGCGGGGTGTCTACTTCCACGCTCGCCTGTCACCGCGCTACCCCACGGTGGAGGTGCGCATCATGGACGTCTGCCTCACGGTCGATGACACCGTTCTGGTCGCCGGACTGGCACGGGCCCTGGTCGCGTTGGCGATCGACGACGAGCGACGCGGCGTGCCGGTCAAGGTCATCAGCGGCCGGCGGATCACCGCCGACCTGCGCGCCGCCGCCCGGCACGGCCTGGCCGCGCACGCCGTCGATCCGTACACCGGATTCCTGGCGCCGCACCACCATCTGGCGGATGCCGTCCTGAACCGCCTGCCCGAGCCCGAGCCGATCGCCGGCCTGCTCCGCTGCCTGGTCCTTCACGGTACGGGTGCCGACAGGCAGCGCGCGATGCTGGCCCGCGCCGGCACGCCGCAACGCTTCGCCCAGTTCCTCGCCGAGGCGACCCTCCGGTGAATCCGCGCCGTCCACGGACCCGGCCCGGGCACCTTGCCGCCGCACATCGCGCCTGACGCGACGGCGCATGTGCCGCGGCTCATCTCAGGCCACCGACGGACAGCCCTCCGCGCCAGTGTCGTTGAAGAGTGAAGAAGGCGATGACGAGGGGGATGACCGACACGAGCGCGCCCATGATGATGAGGCTCCAGAGGGAGGTGCTGCCCGCGTTGTTCGCCGAGGCGATCCCCTGCCAGAGGCCGAGTCCGACGGTGACGGGGAAAAGGCGGTTGTCGGAGAGCATGGCCAGGGGCAGGAAGTAGTTGTTCCAGGATGCCACGGCGGACAGGAGCAGCACGGTGACCACCGCAGGCCGCATCAGCGGGAACGCGACCTGGAGGAACGTTCGTATCTCACCCGCGCCATCGGCCCGCGCCGCGTCCAGGATCTCGTCGGGAACCGCGTCGCGCGCGTACACGTGCATCAGATAGACCCCGAAGGGGTTGAGAAGCGAGGGGAGGATCACCGCCCAGATCGTGTTCGTCAGTCCGAGCTGGGAGAACATCATGAAGGTCGGAATCACCAGGGCCGTCGCGGGCACCATCAGCGCGCCGAGCACGAGTGCGAAGCTGAAGCGTCTGGCGGCGAATCGGTATTTGGCGAATCCGTAGCCGGCCATGACGGCCAGGATCGTGGCGCCGATCCCGCCCGCGACGGCGTACAACGTGGAGTTGAGGATCCACCTGCCGTAGATCCCGTTGTCGTAGGTGAACAGCTGCTGGAGGTTGCCGAGGTAGTCGATCTCGGTGGCGAACCACAGGGTGTTGCCGCCGCCGAACAGGCTGGGGGCGTCCTTGGAGCTGTTGACGATGACCCACCAGAACGGCACGAGAAAGTACACGACCAGAAAGCCGAGGAGCACCTGCAGGGGGAGATGGCGTTGTGGCCGGCGGCGGGCGCCGGCGCGGGAGGGGGCATTCGTCACAGGAAGCTCCTTCGCTTGCGGGTGAAGAACAGAAAGGCGTAGACGCCGACGAACACGATCCCGCCGAGAGCGAAGGAGATCGCCGATCCGTAGTTGAAGTTCGCGAGTGAGAACGCCTGCTGGTAGGCGTACATGTTGGGGGTGAAGTCCGGCCCGATGGTGCCGGCCGCGAGCGACCGCAGAATCTGTGGTTCGTTGAAGAACTGCAGGGTGCCGATGAGCGAGAAGACCAGGATCAGGATCAGCGCTGGGGCGATCAGCGGGATTTTGATCCGCAGGGCGATCTGCCACTTGCCGGCGCCGTCCATGCGGGCGGCCTCATAGAGTGCCGGGTCGATGCCCTGGAGCGCCGCATACAGGATGATCATGTAGTAGCCGGCCCACTGCCAGGTCACGACGTTGACCAGACCGTAGAAGATCAGATTGCTGCTGAGGAAGTCAGGCGGGGTGGCGCCGAACAACCCGAAGATGTCGGAGAACGGCCCGAAGCTCTTGCTGTACAGGAACCCCCACATGACGGCCCCGATGACCGTGGGAATCGCGTAGGGGAGAAAGATCATGAGGCGGGAGAAGCGGGTGAACAGGGAGGTCACCGCATCGAGGATCAGGGCCATCGCGAGGGCGATGATGATCTGCAGCGGAATGGAGACCAGCGAGAAGCGGATGACGAACCACGACCCCGACAGGAAGCTCGGGTCGCTGAACGCCTTCCCGTAGTTGTCGAGGAAGACGAAGCTGGTGCCGCCGATCAGCTTCTTCTGAAAGAGACTGAGGTACAACGCGTACCCGAGCGGCGCGATGAGCAGGGCGAGGAAGACGATTCCGAATGGCCCGACGAAGAGCCACCCCATCAGATGCTCGCGGAGGCGAACCGTGCCGCGGGTTCTGCGTGTCTTCTCCTGGGTGGGTGGTGTGCTCTTCTCGATCAGAATGGTCACGTTGGGCTCCGGAATATCGGTGCTGGCAGGTCACGGGTGGGCCGGCCGAAGACGGGCGCGGCCCACCCTGCTCGTCACTTGACGGTGAAACCTTGTTCCTGGGCGTAGCCCACCACGTCCTCCTGCAGCCGGTCGGCCGCCTGCGCGCCGGTGTCGGAGCCCTTGATGAGCGCGCTGACCTGCTTGGTCATGGCGTCGAAGTAGTACTGGCCGAACGGGCTGTAGGTGACACCCTTGTAGGCGTTCGCCGCGGGGACGTAGACCTCCTTGTTCGCCTGCTGGCCGTCGAAGAAGTCCACCTTCAGGTTCACGAACTCGGGGTCGTTGAGCGCTTTGAGGTTCAGCGGGAAGATGATCTGGTTGGTCCAGCCGTGGGTGAGCGACTCCTTGTCGGCGTAGAGGCCGTACGCCACCTTCGCCGCGAGTTCGGGGTTCTTCGCCTGGCTCGTCACGGAGAAGGCCGACCCGCCCCAGTTCACCTGCACGGGGTTGTCGGCATCCCACTGCGGCAGCGGGGCCACCGCGAACTTGCCGGTGTCCTCGCCCTTGCCGACGCCGGCGCCGGTGAGGTAGCCGGGCGCCCAGGCCGCCGAGATGTACGTCGCGTACTTCCCGTTGATCACTCCGGAGATGTACTCGGGCGTGAACTGGTCCTGCGTCCCGACCAGCCCCTTGCGCGCGAGGCCCGCCCAGTAGTCGAGCACGTCCTTGGAGCCCTGGTCGTTCAGCGCGATGCCGATCGTGCTCTGCTGCGCCGGGTCGTAGGTGAACGGCACTGCGCCCTTCTGGATCTGCAGCGCCATCGTGAGGGCGGACACGTTCGCGGCGAAGTCACCGAACTGCGGGCCACCCGCGTCCTTCATCTTCTGCGCCGCCTGCTCGTACTCGGCCCACGTCTTCGGCGGCTTGATGTCGTACTTGTCGAAGATGTCCTTGCGGTAGATCATCGCCATCGGGCCGCCGTCGACCGGAACGCCGTAGACCGCGTCACCGACCGAGACGTCCTTCCACGCGCCCTCGCTGTAGTCGGCCTTGACGCCGTCGAAGCCGTACTTCTTGATGTCCACGAGCGCGTTCTGGATCTGGAAGGTTGGAATCCGGTCCATCTCGATCATGATCACGTCGGGTGCGCCCGTGCCCGCCGAGATGGACGTCTGGAACTTGTCGTACTCGTCACTGCCCTGGCCGACGTTGGTCCAGCAGACCTGCACCTCGCCGTTCTGCTTGTTGAAGTTGTCGACGACGAGTTGCATGTTGGGATACCAGCCCCACATCGTCACGACCGGAAGGTCCTTCTTGGGGATCGTGTTCGTGCAGTTGCTCGCGTCGTTTCCGCTCGCGTCGCTCCCGCCTCCTTGCTCGCTGGAGGAGCAGGAGGCGAGCGCGGTCGCGGCGGCGAGCATGGCTGCCGCGACAAGGAGCCTTTTCTTCTTCATTGGCATGTTTCCCTCTGGATCGCAGCGCACGGAGGTTCCTGCGCTGCCGCTGTGATCGAGCGACCGACCGGGACGGGGCACAGGTGACGCGACCTGTGCCCCGCCCGTTCGTGTCGCCCTTTTGTGAGCGCTAACATCATCGATGTCCGACAGCGCCCGGGAAGGCCCCCTAGCGCTTGAACAGGCGTGGCGCCAGGTCGATGAGGTTCTTCTGCCACACGTCCCAACCGTGCGGCCCCGGGGTGACCCCGTCGAACTCGTAGCGGATGCCGAGGTCGTCCAGGGTGGCCAGGGACGTCGCGAACGACGGGTACACGAAGTCGGTCTGATCGCCGACGTACAGGCGCAACAACGTGGTCCCGTTGTTGATCGCCTCCGCGTCGACGCCCGCGCCGCTGCCGAAGCCGGCCGAGAACGCCGCCACATAAGCGAACGTGCCCGGGTGCGCCTTGAGCACCCCGAACGTCTGCCCGCCTCCCATCGAGAGGCCGGCGAGGGCCTGCTGCGACGGGTCGCTGGAGACGTTGTAGCGGTCACGGACAGCCGGAACGATGTTCTCCAGCAGTTCCTTGTTGAAGTCGGGCACGTTGCCGTTGCCCATCACGACCACCATCGGCACCAGATCCCCGTCGAGGAACTGGTGGTCGAGGATCTGCTTCGCACGTCCCATCTCGACCCAGTCCGTGTAGTTCTGTCCGCCACCGTGCTGGAGGTGGAAGACGGGGTACGGCTCCGCGCGGTCCGGGTCGTAGCCAGGCGGGGTCCACACCAGCGCGGTCCGGTCCTCATTCGCCACACCGCTCCGGTACGTCATGCTCTCGACCTTGCCGCCCTTGCCGGCGGGAACGTCCGAGAGCAGGCGCGCCCTGTCGCCGGGGACGAAGAAGGTGCTCCACGTCGGCTCCGAGGTCACCTTCGTCGGGTTCGACGCGTCCTTGACCGCGACCCGATCCACCATCAGCCGGTAGTAGTAGAACCACGGGTCGAGCGGACCCACGGTCGCTCTCCAGCGGTCGCCCGCACGGGACAGCGGGATGCGCAGCCAGCTCCCGTTGGGAGCCCAGTTCGCCCACACCGTGACCTGCTGGGCGTCCTGGAAGTCCGTGGTGGTCTCGAAGGTGACGAACCCGTCCTCGGCCACGAACGGCGTCGGAGTGGTGCCGGGCGCCGGCGGGGTGAACTCGCCCTTCAGCCGGCCGTGACCGTCGCTCGGGCCGTGATCCGACACCTTGCGGAACAGCCGCGGCACGAAGTCGATCAGGTTCTCCTGCCAGGCGTTCCAGTTGGCCCCGGCGTCGGGGTTGACCCCGTCGAACTCGTACGTGACGTGGGCGCGGTCCAGCGCCTTCGTCAGGCGGTTGGTCGCGTTGTACGCGGGATCCGTCACGTTCCCCGTGTACAGACGCAGCAGCTTGACGTGGCGGTTGATCGTGTTCGCGTTCGCCCGGCCGACGCCGTCCGCCAGGAGGCCTGAGAACGAACCGGCGTAGGCGAAATGGGTCGGGCGGGTCAGCGCGGCACGCAGAGCCCGCGTCCCGCCCTCGGTCACACCGGCGATCGCCTGATGCGCGGGGTCCCGGTGAATGCGGTAGCGGTCCTCGACCGCCTTCCGGAGATCCTTCACCTCCTTGTCGCCGGCGGACCCGTGACCGTCGCTGATCACGACCACCATCGGCTCCATGTCCCGCTGAGCCGACAGATTGTCGAAGATCTGCTTGGCCCGGCCGAGGTCGAGCCAGTCGGTGGCGCTCACACCGTCACCGGACTGCAGGAACAGCACCGGATACGCCTTGGGGCCAGGAGCGGGGTAGCCGGGCGGCGTCCACACCAGAGCCGACTTCTCCTGCTTCCCGGCCCGGTAGGTCAGGGTCTCGACCTTGCCGCCCTGTCCCTCGGGCACGTCCGCCAGCGGGCGCACCGCGTCGCCCGGCACGAAGAAGGTGCTCCAGAAGGGCTTGGACGCCACCTTGGTGCTGTTCGTCGGATCCTTGAGACCGGTGCCATCGGCCGTGACCTGGTAGGAGTACAGGCCCGGCTTGAGCGGGCCGAGGACCCCCGAGTAGACATCGCCCCGGCGGGTCAGGCCGAACTCCGCCCAGGCGGCAGAGGGGCCGAAGTTCCCCTCGATGACGACCTGCCCCGCGCCGCCCTCGATGGCGGCCGCCGGGACGCTGAACGACGCGTAGCCGTCCTCGGAGACGGTGAGCCATGGCGTGTCGGCCGCCGCCACCGGCCCCGGCGCGAGCAACACCGCCGCGATCGCCATGACGCCGGCGGCGATCACCGACGTGAGCCGGCGCACGCCCTGGGGGCGCGACCTGCCGTGATAAGGTAAAAATGGCATGCAGAAACTCCCTTGATGGCCTGGCCACGGATGGTTACCTGCGGGCCGGCCTAGATCAGCGATGGTTGTGTTGGGTTCTGTCAACACCTCCGTCCGTAGGGGTTCGACTTGCCCACCTGCCGTTCGTTGCCGCGAACGTTCAGGTGTGCTGAGACGCCGCACCTGTGGGTGGCGTCACGTTCTCACGCAGTACTCGGCGCCGCGGTCGAGCCGCGCACCACCAGGCGGGTCGGGAGCACGATCTGGCTGGGGCCCTCCCAATCGCCGCGCACCAGCGACTTCAACATGCGCGCGGCCTCGTTCCCGAGCAGATACATCGACTGGTCCACCGTGGTCAGCCCTGGCTCGGCCAGCGCGGAGTCCGGGATGTTGTCGAAGCCGGCCACCGACAGGTCGCCGGGAACGTCGAGCCCCAGGTCTCTTGCGACCTCCAGGGTTTTCAGCGCCATGCCGTCGTTCGCCGCGAAGATCGCCGTCGGGCGGTCCTCCCTGTCCAGCAGCGCCCGCGCGAGCGGCGCCGCCGACTCGGGAGTGAAGTCCCCTCTCGCGATCAGCTCCGGATCGACGGGGATGCCTGCGTCGGTCAGCGCCCTCCGGTAGCCCTCCTCGCGCGCCACCGCGGAGGCCAGGCTGGAGCGGCCGGCGATGAAGGCGATCCGCCGATGCCCCAGGCCGAGGAGATGCCCGGCCACCGCGGTGGCACCGGCGAAGTTGTCGGCCGTCACCGACGGCGCCGTCGAGCCCACCGCCGGATCGATGACCACGACCGGAGTGCCGCTCCGCACCTCGCCCGAGGGCGTGACCACGATGGAGCCGTCCGTGAGCGTGCCCGCCAGGCGGGCCAGATGCCGCTGCTCCCAGCCCTCGGAATAGGACCCGTAAAGGTCGCTGTTGGCGTAGATGATCAGGTCGAAGCCCGACTGGCTCAGCTCGTCCATCACGCCCTTGAGCACCTCGGCCGTGTAGGACTGGAAGCTGTGGGTCACCAGCCCCAGGACGTTCGTACGGCTGCGCCGCAGGCTCGTCGCCACCAGGCTCGACTCGTAGCCGAGCTGCTCGATGGCCGAACGGACCTGCGCGATCGTTCTCGCGCTGACGCCGTAACGCCCGTTGACCACCCGCGACACGGTGGCGGTGGAGACGCCCGCCGATCGTGCGACATCGCTCATCGTCACCGGTGCGCCACCCTCGGCCATGCCGCCCTCACCAGTTGCAATCGTTATCGGTTACGTTTGCAGCGTCACGGTAAGCGATCACGATTGCAGAAACAAGACCTTTTCGGACGGCCGTTCATCAGGTATAACGTTGACCGGATCGTGCGGGCCGGACCGGGCGTGGCGCCGCCCTGGTCCGGCCAGGGCGGCCAGTGCCCCTGCCGACCTGGGGCTAAGCGAGCGGGGAGACAGGCCCCGTCGAGTCGCGAATGCTGAGGGTCGTCGCCAGCTGGAGGTGCCGGGAGGCGGGCTGGACGCCGTCCGCCATGCCGAGGACGGTCTCGACGGCCATCCGGCCCATGCCGAGCAGGGGCTGCCGGACGGACGTGAGCCGGGGCGTGGTCCACTGGGCCTGCGGCGTGTCGTCGAACCCGGCGACCGACAGCTCGCCGGGGACGGAGACGCCGAGCTCTATGGCCGCGGCGATCGCGGTCGGGTCGCCGGCTCGCTCCTCAGGTTCACGCTGACCGTGCCCGACGACGGCGTGCTGAACGTCGACGTCGAGCTCGCGCCCTGGGCGGTGATGTCGCTGCGGCAGTCGAGGACGGCGGCCGGGCGCTAGCGTTGCAGGCGCACCGGGGCGCTCGGCGCGTTGCGCCGGACGAGCCAGGCCTCGGTGATGTGCGTGAACATCGCTTCGGCGGCGCCGTCGGGGTCGTGGGCGGCGATGCGCTCGTAGATCCGGCGATGGCCCTGGTTGGACGCCACGCACAGAGCGCGCTCCGGCTTGCCCATGTAGCGGGCGGTGTTGATCACCTGGCTCTCCAGCGCTCGCACCACGCCCCGGGCGATGCGGTTGCCGGAAGCCTGCATGATCACGTCGTGGAAGGCTCGGTCGTGGTCGGCGTAGGTGACGTGGTCGTCCACGAGGTCGTCCATCCGGTCCACGAGCGCGCGCAGCTGCTCGACGGTCTCCTCGCCTGCCACGCGGGCGGCGAGGTGGGCCATGTCGGACTCGAGCAGCCGGCGGGTGACGACGAGGTCGTCGAGGATGCCCAGGCTCTCGTCCATGTCGATGGTCGCGGCGAGCACGAGCTCGTCGAGCATGTCCCACATCGTGGGCGGGGTGACCATGGTGCCCGCGCCCTGGCGGACCTGGACGAGCCCCTTCTCCTGGAGGATCTTCACGGCCTCGCGCACGACGGTCCGGCTCACCGAGAAGGTCTCGCACAACACGGGCTCGGGGGGAAGGGGCGTGCCGGACGGGTGCACGCCGCGGACGATGCGCTCGACGAGCTCCGCCGTCACGGCCTTGGCGAGGCTGGCCGGCCGCCGGACCCATGCGGGCGGGACGGCGTCGCTGCCGGTCGATTCCCGCGATGCCGTCATAGCCCCTCCAGTGCCTCGACCGGCGCCAGTATATGGCAACCCTGTTGACGTCATACATCATACGAGTTACGTTTCCGTGGCAGACGGCCGAGGACGCCGGCCGCGTTCTGGAGAGTGAACACCCATGAAGCAGCGAAGACTATGGTCGGCTGTCCTCGTCACAGGCCTGGCCGTGACCGGCTGCGGGAGCGCCGCACCGACACAGCCCTCCTCCGGGGACACCGCGAGCACGATCGTGGTGTGGGACTGGAAATCCGGCGAACCCGGCGTGGCCTCCTACCTGGAGAAGGCCAAGGCCGATTTCGCCAGGAAACATCCCGACGTCACCGTCGAGTTCGTGGCCCAGCCGTTCGACCAGTACTACACGCTCCTCGGGGCGGCCACCCAGTCGGGGAAGGGCCCCGACGTCATGCTGTTCAACGGCGGCGGGCAGATCCGCGACCGGGTGGACACGCTGCTGCCGCTGGACCGGTACGTGGCCGACGACAGGCAGCGACTGGCCGGCTGGGACGCCTTCAGCAAGGACGGCAAGGTCTATGCCGCCCCGGTGACGTTGCAGGGCCACCCGATCTACTACAACAAGACGATCTACCAGAAGGCCGGGCTGGACCCCGCGAATCCGCCGAAGACGTGGAACGAGTTCGTCAGCGGCTGCGCGGCCATCAAGAAGGCGGCCGGCGCCAGGTGCCTCGCCCTCGGCAACAAGGAAGGCTTCGGGATCCAGTTCTTCATGTCGGGGCTCGGGCCGGGAATCCTGACGCCCGAGGAGTACGACGACTGGATCGCGGGGAAGCGCGACTGGACCTCTCCCCACGTGAAGGAGATCTTCAAGCTGTGGAAGAAGGTCAACGACGACGGCCTGAACAACGACGGGCCCAACTCCACCGCGCTGTTCAACGACGCCTTCGCCCTCTTCAACACCGGTAAGGCCGCCACCATCATCGGGCTGATGTCGGATGTCGGGCACTGGAAGGACTTCGGCGAGTTCCTGGGCGCCGGTCAGGTCGGCGTCATGACGGCCCCGGTGGTCACCGGCGAGGCCACGCCCGTCCTTCCCTACGACGGCGGCATCGGCTACGCGGTCGCCAAGTCGGCCAAGGATCCCGAACTGGCAGCCGACCTGGTGCGATCGCTGACCTCGACCGACGCTCTGGCCGCCTTCTACACCGGCGCCGGCGCGATCACCTCCGACACCACGATCGACGTGTCGCAGGGCGCTCCCGCCGTGGCGGCGATCGTGCCCCAGATCAAGACCGGCAAGCCCGCCCTGCACGTCGCGCTGTCCAGCAAGACCCTGGAGCTGATGGGCAGGCTGTCCCAGCAGCTTCTGAGCGGGTCCGCGAACGTCGACGACGCGGTGAAGCAACTGGCCGCCTCGGACAAGGCGAGTTGATCGCGTGCCGATCGGAGGTCCCCCCGGGGCGCGGGCCGAGCGTTTCGCGCCCTTCGTCCTGGTGGCTCCA
This sequence comes from Nonomuraea sp. KM88, assembly GCF_052245635.1. Taxonomy (NCBI): domain Bacteria; kingdom Bacillati; phylum Actinomycetota; class Actinomycetes; order Streptosporangiales; family Streptosporangiaceae; genus Nonomuraea; species Nonomuraea sp. KM88. Next base: position 324,467 of record NZ_JBQQCC010000009.1, read on the forward strand.
GCCGTACTGATCATCGTGGCCCTGCGGTTGTGGCCGCTGGTGCTGGGCGTCAACTTCTCCTTCACCGGAGACGGCGAGCGCAACGGGATGCCCGTCGGCTTCGACAACTACGCCGAACTGCTGAACGACCCGTTGTTCCGCACCGCGCTGGGCAATGTCGGACTGCTGGTGCTCCTGCTTCCCGTCGCGGTGGCGATCCCCGGCCTGCTGGCGACGTTCATCTATCTGCGGGTGCCCGGGCATCGGCTCTTCCGCGGCGTCTACTTCTTCCCCGCCGTGCTCTCGCCGGTGATCGTCGGTGCGATCTTCAACCTGATGCTCGGCTTCGACGGCCCGTTGAACACCGCCCTGGGACAGATCGGCCTCGGCCCCGTCGACTGGCTCGGCGACCCGGACCTGGCCATGTTCACGGTCATCGGCGTGCACGTCTGGGCGACGTTCGGGATGGCCCTGGTGGTCTTCCTCGCCGGCTTCTCCACTCTGGACGCCGCGCTCCTGGACGCCGCCCGCATGGACGGCGCGTCGCTTCCCCAGACCATCTGGCACGTCATCGTCCCGGGCCTGTCGCGCACCATCCAGTTCGTCTTCGTGACCACCATGATCGGAATGCTGACCTCGATGTTCGGCCTGCTGTACGTGATGACCAGCGGCGGACCGGAAGGTTCGACGTACCTGCCGGAGTTCTACGTCTGGATCCAGCAGGGACAGATGAACCGGCCGGCACTCGCCTCGGCCGCATCGACGGTGTTGTTCCTCATCATGCTCGTGGTCGGCATCCTTCAGGTGGCGGTGCTGCGCCGGGCGGGGAGGGAGGACTGATGCGCGGCAGGCGCCTGGGCAGGTGGCTGGCCGCCGTCCCGATGGCGCTCCTCGCGCTGGCGACCGTCTATCCCCTCGTGTTCACCACCAACGTCGCCATGAAGACCCGGCGGGAGTACATCTTCGACCGGTTCTCCCCGGCGAGCTCCTTGCACCTGGAGAACATCGCCGCGGCGTGGAACAGCGTCGGCATGGCGCGCTACTTCGCCAACTCGCTCTTCGTGGTGACGGCCGCGGTCGTCCTGCTGCTGCTCTTCGGGTCGATGGCCGGCTTCGCACTGGCCCAGTTGCGTTTCCGCGGCTCCTCGGTGTTGTTCCTCGGCTGCCTGGCGGCGTTGTTCGTCCCGTTCCAGGTGATCATGGTGCCGCTGACCCGGGTCATGGCGGCCGCGGGCCTCATCGACACCTACCCCGGACTGATCCTGACCTACGTCGCGCAGTTCCTCCCCTTCACCGTCTTCCTGATGACCAGCCACTACCGGACCATCCCCGTGGAGATCATCCACGCCGCGAAGATCGACGGGAACTCCACCTACGGCGTCTACCGGCGCATCATGATCCCGCTCGGTGCTCCGGCCCTGCTGTCGGTCGGCATCCTCGACGCTCTGTTCTGCTGGAACGACGTGCTCATCTCCCTGCTGATGACGCCGTCCCCGGAGCATCGCACCCTCATGGTCGGGGTCACCGCGCTACGCGGCCAGTACTCGGACAACATCCCCCAATTCGCCTCGGGAGTTCTGATCGCCGCGGTACCCGTCCTGTTGATCTATCTCTTCCTGCAACGCCAGATCGCCGACGGTGTCACCGCCGGTTCCACGAAGGGCTGACATGCGCATCTCGGGGTATCGGACGCTGACGACAGTGCATGAATGGGGCCGCACCGTCGGCGACGCCAACGGCGTCCACACCGACGGGATCGTGCCGGTGCCGATCATCCTGGTGGACACCGACGAAGGCATCACCGGCGTCGGTCTCGGGCCGCACGCCCACCTCGACACCGTCTTCGCCGCCATCGAGGGAGAGGATCCGCGCGGCGTGACGGCGCTCTACGACCGCATGCTGCGGCAGACGTTCAAGGCCGGTCACGCGGGCGCCGTGTTCGGGACCATCGGCGCGCTCGACACCGCTCTGTGGGACATCAAGGCGCAGGCCGCCGGCGAGCCGCTCTGGCGTCTGCTGGGCGGTCGCGACAGGCGGGTCCCCGCCTACGCCTCCGGCCTGGACATCAGCCAGACCGACGACGAACTCGCCTCCCTCTACCAGGAGTACGCCCGGCACGGACTGCGGGCGGCCAAGCTCAAGGGCGGCCTCGACCTCGAACGTGACCGGCGCCGCCTCGCCCTCGTACGAGAGGTCCTGGCCGAGGCCGCGCACGGATCGCGGCCGGGTCTGATGCTCGACGTCAACGAGTCCTGGACCCGGAAGCAGGCGGTCCGGCACGTCTGCGAGCTGGAACGCACCCTGGACCTGGTGTGGATCGAAGAGCCGGTCCGGCGGTGGGACGCCGAAGGTCTCGCCACCGTCGGCCGCGGGATCCGCGCCTCGATCGCCACGGGCGAGAACCTCACCGGGCTCGATCAGTACCGGCCCCTGCTGGCGGCGGGGGCTGTCGACATCGTCCAGACCGCCGCCGTCTGGGGAGTCACCCATTTCCTGCGCGTATCCGCTCTGGCGCACGCCCACGACCTGCCGGTCAGCCCGATCGGCACCACTCCGGCCGGACTGCTGCACGCCGCGACGTCGGTGCCGAACCACCTGGTCAGCGAGCTGCAGGACCTGCGGCCACCGCTCGGGGTGTCCCTCGATCTGACCGTCGAGGACGGCGCGTTCATCCTCGGCTCCTCCGCTGGACTGGGCGTCACGATCGACGAGGACACCATCGCCTCGCTCGCCCGCCGGCCCGGCGACGCCATGGCGGCCGGCACCCCCAACGTCCGGCCCGAGCACGCCGGACGACGCCTGCTGACCGGGACCGATCACGGCGCCGGCCCGCCCTCCGGCCCTTGACCCCGCACCACCGGGCCGCGACGTCAACGCGCGCCATTCGTCCACGTCACGGGCGCGCGAGGCGGCGGCCGAGGGCCGGTCGCGGGACCGGCCGACGGAGCCTGGCTCCGTCGGCCGGTTGACCTGCGTGCCCGCGGCACCGGGTCAGGAGGCGTCGCAGGAAAGGGCGGGCGTGGCCGGGGAGCCGCCCGCGGTGAAGCCGAACGTGGTGGTGCCGTTGGGGGCGATCGAGCCGTTGTAGGCCTCGTTGCGTACGGTCACGCCGGTTCCTGAGCCGGAGCGGACGCCGTTCCACAGGTTGCTGATCGTCTGCCCGCCCGGCCAGGTCCAGCCGACCGTCCAGCCGTTGACGGCGCTGCCGCCGGCGCGGACGGTCACGGTGGACTGGAAGCCGCCGCCCCAGGAGTTGACGGTCTCCATCGTGGCCGTGCATCCACCGGGTGCGGGGGTCGGCGACGAGGAGTTCCCGAACTGGGAGAAGAATTTCCACACCTCCGCCTTGGTCCAGGTCGTGACGCCGTTGTCGGTGTAGGTGCCGTCCACCGGGGCGGGCGTGTGGCCGTTGTCGAACGCGGCCCAGACGACCGGATAACCGGCCCGGCACCCGGAGTAGGCGGTGACGATGTGGCCGCGGCTGCCCGAACTCGGCTCGGGCGGGTTCTGCGCGGTACAGCCGTTGTTCCGGACGAACCTGTCGCGCAGCGCCCGTCCCTGCGCGATGCCGAGCACGGTGTCTCCGAGGCCGTGCAACCCCATGTACGCGACGGGCTGGGTTCCGCCGCTGCACCCGCTGAGCTGCGCGCCGGAGAAGACCGCGACCGCCCGGAAGACCTCCGGCCGCGAGCACGCGAGAGAGAAGCTCATGCCGCCGCCGTAGCTGAAACCGGTCGCGAAGCGCTGCGAGGTGTCGACGCAGAGGTCCCCCTCGATGAGCCGGATCAGGTCGTCGACGAAGGTGACGTCCTCACCGTTGTTGTTCGCCCAGCCGTTGTTGAAGCCCTGGGGCGCGACGAAGATCGCGCCGTTGCCCGACAGCTGCCTGAGGCCGTAGAAGGACCAGGGGTATCCGCTGGCTCCGCCGGAGTCGACGTCGGCGGCGGTGCCGCCCAGCCAGTGGAAGCCGAAGATCAACCGGTAGGGGGTGGCGTTGTCGTAGCCGTCGGGCAGCCGGAGGATGAACGAGCGGTTCCTGCCGCTGGTCTGGATCGAGTGCGTGCCGCTGCTCAGCGTCGGGGTCTTGCCGCATCCGTCGGTCGTCGCGAGGGCGCCTGCGGGCGCCGCGGCTGTGCCGGCGTCGCTGCTCATCGCCGCGCCGCCCGTCGCCAGTACGAGAAGCGCCGCGGCGGCGACCGCGATGGTGGTGAAAAGGGAGCCGCGTCCTGACATCACGTCACTCCGTTCTTGGTCCGGATGGCGATGCGTGTGGATGGAGGAGCCATGGCGGGAGCATCAGCCGGCTCGGTGCTACTGGGGCGAGGCGTCGTTGCCGGAGGAACCGCCGGTGAACTGCCACCAGTCGACGTTGAACAGGTAGCCGCTGCCGCCGGTGTACCTGAAGTACAGGTCGCGGGTGCCCGTCGCGCCGTTCACCGGGCAGGTGACCGTCGTCCACGCCTGCCAGCCGCCGGTGCCCGGGACGGTGCACGTCCCCACCAGCGTGCCGTTGGCACCGTCCAGGCGGAGCTCCATGCGGCCACCGCTGGTCGCCGATGCCACCCGCGCGCTGAAGGACGTCGCGCCGGAGCCGAAGGCTACGCCCTTGACCTTGATGTGGTCCCCGTTCTCGATCCACCCGACGTTCATGCCGCCCTCGCCGGCGGGTTCGGTCTCCACGCCGGACGCCCAGGCGATCGTCTCAGCCTCCTGGCGGGCGTAGGGGTTCACCGTGCCCACCTGGGGCGCTCCGGCCGTGGTCATGGAGATCGTGGGGATGCTTCCGTCGGCGTTGTAGGTGAACTTCTCGACGGCCACCGAGCGGGTGAAACCGCCACCGCCCGGCAGGGCGCCGTTGTGGTAGAAGAAGTACGATCCGCCCTTGTAGTCGATGACGCCGGGGTGGTTGGTGAAGCTGCTGCCCTGGGTGGGCATGACGGTCCCGCGGTAGGTCCAGGGGCCGGTGGGGCCGGGCGCCGTCGAATAGGCGACGAACTCCGAGCAACATCTCGCTGCGAAGACGTTGTAGTAGAGGCCGTTGCGCTTGTAGACCCAGGGGCCCTCTTCGTACAGGGTGGGACGGTTGCTGTCGCCGGTGCGGGTGCCGAAGCCCGCGGTGGTGAGCGGGATCTGGGTGGGGCTGCCGGAGTACGAGATCATGTCGGCGTTGAGCTTGACGTACCAGAGGTTGGGGTTGCCCCAGTACAGGTAGGCCTGCCCGTCGTCGTCGATGAAGACACTGGGGTCGATCTCGCCGTTCCTGACGAGGGGGCGGCCTATGGCATCCGTGAAGGGCCCGGTGGGGCTGGTGGAGACCCCGACGCCGATGGCCATCTGGCCGCTCGCCCGGTCCTTCACGGGGACGTACCAGTAGAACTTGCCGTTTCTGTATACGGCCTGGCCCGCCCACGCGTCCGCGCTCGCCCAGCTGAAGGTGGCCACGCTCATCGGCGAGCCGTGGTCGGTCCAGTTCACCATGTCCGCGGACGACCAGACCCGCCACTCCTTCATGGTGAACCACGTCGAGCCGTCCTCGTCGTGTCCCGTGTAGAGGTAGACCCGGCCGTTGTGCACCAGCGGAGCGGGGTCGGCGGTGTAGATCGTCTGGACGATCGGGTTGTCCGCCCTGGCCGTGCCCGGGATCGCCGCCACGACGCAGAGCAGCGCCACGATCACCATCGCGCAGCGCCTCGCCATGACGCCGAACCGAAGGGGGGATGCGACTTTCATGGTCACCTTCCGAAGTCGGGCGGGCATTTGTGCGAGGCGCGGCGGGGTCAGGTCATGGGTACGCCTCTTCGCTGTTAGCGCTAACAAACCGTTGTCCGGTCGAGCTCCCTCTGGGGCCGTGGGATGTGGTGGCGCAACGGAGCAAATACGAGACGGAAAGCTACTGTCAAGAGCGTCTTAACGTGCAGTTGGCCGGCGGACGCAACACTCCAGCGCACTCACCTCGGTCGATCGGGCCCGAGCGCCGCCCAGCAGCGAGAGCGTCGCCATGAAACTTTCAGCCGAGCCCCACCCAGGCGCGTCCGGCCGAAAGCATCGAGGCCGCGCGCCACGCGTCGAGCCAGGACGACCGGCACTGACGGGGCAGACGCTCCGAAACATTTCACTAGATTCTTGACAATTTTCGGCGCGCTTCCCACACTGAGTGCCCAAGGTGATCTCCCTGACCAGGTCGGTGGCGCTGAGCAGGGGGACCGCCGTCCCGACGCCTGTGGTGTGCGTCCCCACCGGGGCGCGGCGCCGGTCCCGGGGGATCCTTCCCCATGGTTCGCTTATGGAGGCTCAAGCATGCGTGTCAACGCCATGTCCCCACCCCCCGCCCGACGGTCGCCCGGCGCGCGCCGCCGGGCACTGATCACCGGCGCACTCGGCGCGATCGGCCTGGTCGCAGCCCTGACGACCGCGATTCCCGCCAATGCGGCCGAGAGCACGCTCGGCGCGGCGGCAGCGCAGAGCGGCCGCTACTTCGGCACCGCCATCGCCTCGGGCAAGCTCGGCGACTCCCAGTACACCTCGATCGCCGGTCGCGAGTTCGACATGGTGACGGCCGAGAACGAGATGAAGATCGACGCCACCGAGCCCAACCGGGGCCAGTTCAACTTCAGCCAGGGCGACCGCGTCTACAACTGGGCCGTGCAGAACGGCAAGCGGGTGCGCGGGCACACCCTGGCCTGGCACAACCAGCAGCCGAACTGGATGCGGCAGATGGAGGGCGGCTCGCTGCGCCAGGCGATGATCGACCACATCAACGGCGTCATGAACCACTACAAGGGCAAGATCTACGCCTGGGACGTGGTCAACGAGGCCTACGCCGACGGCAACTCCGGCGGGCGGCGTGACTCCAACCTCCAGCGCACCGGCAACGACTGGATCGAGGTGGCCTTCCGCACCGCGCGCGCCGCCGACCCTAACGCCAAGCTGTGCTACAACGACTACAACATCGACAACTGGAACTGGGCCAAGACGCAGGGCGTCTACAACATGGTCCGCGACTTCAAGTCACGCGGCGTGCCGATCGACTGCGTCGGCCTGCAGTCGCACTTCAACAGCAACAGCCCGTACAACAGCAACTACCGCACGACCATCCAGAGCTTCGCGGCTCTGGGGGTCGACGTGCAGATCACCGAGCTGGACATCCAGGGCGGCTCGGCCACCACGTACGCCAACGTCGTCAACGACTGCCTGGCGGTGCCGCGTTGTACCGGCATCTCGGTCTGGGGGGTTCGCGACAGCGACTCCTGGCTGGGCGCCAGCGCCTCCGCGCTGCTCTTCGACGGCAACGGCAACAAGAAGGCCGCCTACACCGCGGTACTCAACGCGCTCAACGGCGGCGACACGACACCGCCTCCCGGCGGGGGCGACGAGGGGCAGATCCGGGGCACGGCCTCCGGGCGCTGCGTGGACGTGCCCAACGGCAGCACCACCGACGGCACCTCGGTGCAACTGTGGGACTGCCACGGCCAGAGCAACCAGCAGTGGACGCAGACCTCGTCCGGAGAGCTGACGTCCGGCGGCAAGTGCCTGGACGCGGGCGGCTCGGGCAGCGGCGCCAGGATCCAGATCTACTCCTGCTGGGGCGGCGACAACCAGAAGTGGCGCGTCAACTCCGACGGCACGATCGTGGGCGTGCAGTCCGGGTTGTGCCTGAACGCCAACGGCTCCGGCAACGGCGCGCAGCTGCAGTTGTCCAGTTGCTCAGGCAGCAGCAACCAGAAGTGGACCTACAACGCGGGCAGCGCGTGAGCCGCACCAGCCCGTCGCCCAGGCGCCTGCTGACCCAGGCCGGCTCCATCTGCTGACCGCACCACTGGTGCGACCCTTCTTCAGCCCCGGTGGGGAGGCCGGGGAAGGCTGAGCCGCACCCGGCCGAAGCGGCGGGTGCGGCTCGACAACGTTCAGCATCCCGAGGCGGCAAGTTAACCGGCGTTCGCCGCAACTTACCGTGGCGACAGCCGGTGGAGCGGTGAAACTTTCACCGGCACGTACAGCGCGAAACCGCAGGCGGGAAGGGGCTTCATGGCATCGCCCAGGCCGGCGAGGCACATCCCTCGTTGACGCCGTGCCGGACCGTCGGCTGTACTCCGCGACAACGTGCTCAACGATCCGTCCACCGCCTGCCGCGAAGGGATGTTAACGCTAACAAACGTGGCCGGCGGCGGCCGGCCACCCCCCACCTCCAAGGAGCCCCATGTCCTTGAGCCGCCGTCAGCTCTTACAGGCCGCAGGCGCGACCACCGCGCTCTCGGTCGCCGGCCAGGTAGCCGGCGCCTCCCCCGCCCTGGCCGCACTCCCATGGGCCAGATCCGACATCGGCGTCTCGGCCTACGCGTTCGACCTCGGCCAGGTCCGGCTGACCTCGGGCCGCCTGCTGGACAACCAGAACCGCACCCTGAACTACCTGCGCTTCGTCGATGTCGACCGGCTGCTGTACGTCTTCCGGGCCAACCACCGCCTGTCCACCAACGGCGCGACGGCCAACGGGGGCTGGGACGCGCCCAGCTTCCCGTTCCGGTCCCACATGCAGGGCCATTTCCTGACGGCGTGGGCGCAGGCCTACGCCGTGCTCGGCGACACCACCTGCCGGGACAAGGCCGAGCACATGGTCGCCGAACTGGCCAGATGCCAGGCCAACAACGGCGCTGCCGGGTTCACCAGCGGCTACCTGTCCGGCTTCCCCGAGTCCGACATCACCGCCGTGGAGAACCGCACCCTGACCAACGGCAACGTGCCCTACTACTGCATCCACAAGACCCTGGCCGGGCTACTGGACGTGTGGCGCCTGATCGGCGACACCCAGGCCAGGACCGTGCTGCTGAGCCTGGCCGGCTGGGTGGACACCCGCACGTCGCGGCTGAGCTCGAGCCAGATGCAGGCCATGCTCGGCACCGAGTTCGGCGGCATGAACGCCGTGCTGACGGACGTGTACCAGATGACCGGCGACTCCCGCTGGCTGGCCACGGCCCAGCGGTTCGACCACGCGGCCGTGTTCAACCCGCTGGCCGCGAACCAGGACCGGCTCAACGGGTTGCACGCCAACACCCAGGTGCCCAAGTGGATCGGGGCAGCCCGGGAGTACAAGGCGACGGGCTCCACCCGTTACCGCGACATCGCCGCCAACGCCTGGTCCATCACTGTCAGCGCGCACACGTACGCGAACGGCGCCAACAGCCAGGCCGAGCACTTCCGCGCCCCCGACGCGATCGCCGCCCACCTGACCAGGGACACCGGCGAGGCGTGCAACACCTACAACATGCTCAAGCTGACCCGGGAGTTGTGGCTGCTGTCGCCGACCCGGGCCGACTATTTCGACTATTACGAGAACGCCCTGCTCAACCACCTGATCGGGCAGCAGGATCCGGCTGACGCACGCGGCCACGTCACCTATTTCACTCCGCTCAACCCGGGCGGACGCCGCGGCGTCGGCCCGGCCTGGGGCGGCGGCACGTGGAGCACGGACTACAACTCCTTCTGGTGCTGCCAGGGCACCGGGATCGAGACCAACACCAAGCTGATGGACTCGATCTACTTCCACAACGGCAGCACACTGTTCGTGAACCTGTTCGCGCCCTCCACGCTCGACTGGAGCCAACGCGGCATCACGGTCACGCAGACCACCTCCTATCCGGTCAGCGACACCACGTCGCTGCGGGTCACCGGTGACGCGGGCGGATCGTGGACGATGCGCATCCGCATCCCGGCCTGGACCCAGGGCGCCACCATCAGCGTCAACGGCGTGCAGCAGGACATCTCCGTCACCCCCGGCGCGTACGCCGATCTCACCCGATCGTGGACGCCGGGCGACACCGTGACCGTGCGGCTGCCCATGCGCGTGGTCATGAAGGCCGCCAACGACGATCCGAACGTGCAGGCCGTCACCTACGGCCCGGTCGTGTTGTCAGGCGACTACGGCAACAGCAGCCTGTCGGCGGCCCCCGCCCTGACCTCCTCGTCGATCAGCCGGACCAGCACCTCGTCCCTGGCCTTCACGGCCACCGCCGATGGGGCGCCGGTGCGGCTGGGGCCGTTCTACGACGCCCATGACCACAACTACGTCGTCTACTGGAACACCGGTGGTCAGGGCGACACCGGCGAGGCCACCTTCCGGCTGCTCAACGCGGCCAGCGGGCTGGCCCTCGGCATCCTGGACATGTCCACCGCCGACGGCGGCCTGGCCCTCCAGTGGACGGACAACGGCACCGCCGACCACGACTGGGTTCCGGTCGTCGACGGCAACGCCCTGCGATTGCGCAACGCGCACAGCGACAAGGTGCTCGGCGTCGAGAACATGTCCACCGCCGACAACGCCCGGGTGCTCCAGTGGGGTGACACCGGCACCGCCGACCACCGCTGGACGATCTCGGACGTCGGCGACGGCTCCGTCAAGATCCGCAACGTCCACAGCTCCAAGCTGCTCGGCATCCAGAACGGATCGACCGCCAACGGCGCCCAGGCGGTCCAGGACTCCGACGACGGGAGCGCGGACAACCAGTGGCGGTTCGTGCCCAACGGCGCGCGGCGCGTGCAGAACGTGGGCACCGGGATGGTGCTCGGCGTCACCGGCATGTCCATGGCCGACGGCGCGCTCGTCATCCAGTGGGGCGACACCGGCACCGCCGACCACCTGTGGACGGCGATCGTCGACACCGGCGGCTACCTGCGGCTGCGCAACTCGGGCAGCCAGAAGGTGCTGGGTGTGGAGAACATGGGCACCGCCTCGGGGTCGCGTGTCCTGCAGTGGGCCGACAGCGGCACCGCCGACCATCGCTGGCGGCTGCGCTACGGGTCGGCGGCCGCCTTCCGGATCCAGTGCGCCAACGGCGGCCGGGTGCTCGGCCTCGCCGGCACCTCCCAGGGCGCGCAGGTCGTGCTCGCCGACGACAACGGCTCGAACACCAACCTCTGGAGGTTCCTGTGAGACGCGTCCTCGCGGTCCTCTCGTCGCTGCTTCTCGTGGGCGTGCTCCTCACACCCCAGGCGTCAGCGGCGACGGTCGACACCAACGCGTGGTATGTCCTGGTCAACCGCAACAGCGGCAAGGCCCTCGACGTCTACAACCTCGCCACCAACGACGGCGCCCGCATCACCCAGTGGTCCCGTAACAACGGCAACCAGCAGCAGTGGCAGTTCGTCGACTCCGGCGGCGGCTACTACCGCATCAAGTCCCGCCACTCCGGCAAGGTCCTCGACGTCCACAACTTCTCCACCGCCAACGGCGGCGCCATCGTCCAGTGGAGCGACCACAACGGCACCAACCAGCAGTGGCGCCTGGCCGACAGCTCCGACGGCCACGTGCGGTTCATCTCCCGCCACAGCAACAAGGCACTGGAGGTCCAGGGCGCCTCCACCGCCGACGGCGCCAACATCGTCCAGTACGACGACTGGGGCGGCGCCAACCAGCAATGGCAGCTCGTCCGGGTCGACGACGGCGGCGACCCTGATCCCGGCAGCACCTACACCAACCCGGTCGTCTGGCAGGACTTCGCCGACGGCGACATCATCCGGGTCGGCGACGCCTACTATTACTCGGCCTCGACGATGCACTACTCGCCGGGCGCGCCGATCCTGCGCTCCTACAACCTGGTCGACTGGGAGTACGCCGGCCATTCGGTGCCGAGGCTCGACTTCGGCTCGGGCGCCTACGACCTCAACGGCGGCCGGGCGTACGTGAAGGGCATCTGGGCCTCGACGCTCAACTACCGGCCCAGCAACAGCACCTACTACTGGATCGGCTGCGTCGAGTTCAACAGAACCTACGTCTACACCGCCTCCGCCGTGGACGGCACGTGGACCAAGCGCTCGCAGATCAACAACTGCTACTACGACGCGGGCCTGCTGGTCGACAGCGACGACACGATGTACGTCGCCTACGGCAACGGCACCATCAGCGTCGCCCAGCTCTCGGCCGACGGGCTCAGCCAGGTGCGCGCCCAGCAGGTGTTCCAGACTCCGAGCAGCGTCGGCACGCTGGAGGGCGCCCGCTTCTACAAGCGGGGCGGCTACTACTACATCTGGCTGACCCGCCCCGCCAACGGCCAGTACGTGCTCCGCTCCACCTCGCCGTGGGGCCCGTACGAGATGCGGCAGGTCCTGCTCGACATGCCCGGCCCCATCTCCGGAGGCGGCGTGCCGCACCAGGGCGGGCTCGTCCAGACCCAGAACGGCGCCTGGTACTACATGTCGTTCGTCGACGCCTACCCCGGGGGCCGCGTCCCCGCACTCGCGCCGATCACCTGGACCAACGACTGGCCGACCGTGCAGACCGTCAACGGCGGCTGGGGTGTCACCTACCCGAAGCCGGACATCCAGACCAGCCGGACCGTGGCCTCCATGATCGGCCCCGACACCTTCACCTCGGGCAGCCTCGGGCACCGCTGGGAGTGGAACCACAACCCCGACACGAGCCGCTTCTCCACCGGCGACGGCCTGCGCCTGCAGACCGCGACCGTGACGAACGACCTCTACAACGCCCGTAACACCCTGACCCACCGCATCCAGGGCCCGTCATCGACGGCGACGATCGAGCTCGACTACTCGCAGATGGCCGACGGCGACCGCGCCGGGCTTGCCATGCTGCGCGACCAGTCGGCCTGGATCGGCGTCAAACGCGACAACGGCGTCAACCGGGTCGTGATGACGAACGGGCTGACCATGAACAGCTCGTGGCAGACCACCGGCACCGGGACCGAGGCGGCGAGCGCGAACGTCTCGGGCGGCCGGATCTGGTTGCGGGTCAACGCGGACGTCCGGCCCGGTTCGGGCAGGCAGGCCCGCTTCTCCTACAGCACCGACGGCAGCACCTTCGTCAGCCTCGGCCCGGCCTTCACGTTGAACAACGCCTGGCAGTTCTTCATGGGTTACCGCTTCGGGATCTTCAACTACGCAACCCGGTCCCTCGGCGGCGCGGTCACCGTGAGCCGCTTCGATCTCACCACCCCCTGACGCAACACATCGACACACAGGAAGGCATCAACCACCCATGGCGAAATCCAGATCCCTGTCCGTCCTCGCGGCGGTGGCCACCTTACTGGCGAGCCTGCTCGTCGGCCTGCAGGCTCAGTCAGCCAGCGCGGCCACCGTCGACACCAACGCGTGGTATGTCCTGGTCAACCGCAACAGCGGCAAGGCCCTCGACGTCTACAACCTCGCCACCAACGACGGCGCCCGCATCACCCAGTGGAGCCGCAACAACGGCAACCAGCAGCAGTGGCAGTTCGTCGACTCCGGCGGCGGCTACTACCGCATCAAGTCCCGCCACTCCGGCAAGGTCCTCGACGTCCACAACTTCTCCACCGCCAACGGCGGCGCCATCGTCCAGTGGAGCGACCACAACGGCACCAACCAGCAGTGGCGCCTGGCCGACAGCTCCGACGGCCACGTGCGGTTCATCTCCCGCCACAGCAACAAGGCACTGGAGGTCCAGGGCGCCTCCACCGCCGACGGCGCCAACATCGTCCAGTACGACGACTGGGGCGGCGCCAACCAGCAATGGCAGCTCGTCCGGGTCGACGACGGCGGCGACCCCGGCGAGCCCGGCGAGTGCGACCTTCCGTCGAGCTACCGCTGGACCTCGACGGGAGCGCTGGCGACGCCGAGGCCGGGCTGGGTCTCGCTCAAGGACTTCACCGTCGCCCCCTACAACGGCAGGCACCTGGTCTACGCGACGACACACGACACCGGCACGCGCTGGGGCTCGATGAACTTCAGCCCGTTCAGCAACTGGTCGGAGATGGCCTCGGCCAGCCAGAACGCCATGTCCTCCAGCACCGTCGCGCCCACCCTGTTCTACTTCGCCCCGAGGAACGTCTGGGTGCTCGCCTACCAGTGGGGCAGCACGCCGTTCTCCTACCGGACCTCGACCGACCCGGCCAACCCCAACGGCTGGTCGGCGGAGCAGCCGCTGTTCACCGGCAGCATCTCCGGCTCCGGCACCGGCCCCATCGACCAGACGCTCATCGGTGACGGCACGAACATGTACCTGTTCTTCGCCGGCGACAACGGCAGGATCTACCGGGCGAGCATGCCGATCGGGAACTTCCCCGGCAACTTCGGCTCGTCCTCGACGGTGATCATGAGCGACTCGACGAACAACCTGTTCGAAGGCGTTCAGGTCTACAAGCTTCAGGGCCAGAACAAGTACCTGATGCTCGTCGAGGCGATCGGCTCGCAAGGCCGCTACTTCCGCTCGTTCACGGCGACCAGCCTGAACGGTTCGTGGACGCCGCAGGCCGCGAGCGAGGGCAACCCGTTCGCCGGCAAGGCCAACAGCGGCGCCACCTGGACCAACGACATCAGCCACGGCGAGCTGATCCGGGCGAGCGCCGACCAGACCTTCACCGTCGACCCCTGCAACCTGCAACTGCTCTACCAGGGCCGCAGCCCCAACTCCGGTGGCGACTACGGCCTCCTGCCCTACCGTCCAGGGCTGCTGACCCTGCAGCGCTGACGATGTGACCCCGGCTCTGATGGTCCTGACGTTCACGGCCCCATCGGATGGGCGCTGTCACGGCACACGATCAGGACCATGAGGGCCGGGGTGGCGGGCTCGGCGCACGGCCGAGCCCGCCCGGGGCCCCGTACCCCGTGATTAGACTGCCGCCATGACCACGGAGTCGTCCCCCCTCACCATCGCCCAGCTCGCCGAGCTGGCGGGCGTGTCCACCGCGACGGTCTCCAAGGTCGTGAACGGCCGGTCGCAGGTGTCGTCCGAAACCCGTGCCGCCGTGGAGGAGCTCATCCGGCGGCACGGCTACCGGCGACAGCGCCGCCGGTCCACGCCGACGGCCCTGGTCGAGCTGGTCTTCCACGCGCTGGAGGGCGACTATCCCGTCGAGATCACCAAAGGTGTGGCGCGGGTCGCGCGGGAGCACGAGCTCACGGTGGGGATATCGGACCTGTGCTGCGACCGAAGCGCCGCGGACGCCTGGCTGGAGGGCGTGTTACGGCGCCGCCCGAGCGGTGTGATCGCGGTGTTCTCCTGCCTGACAGAAACCCAGCACGAACAGCTCGCGCTCCGCGAGATCCCGCTCGTCCTGCTGGATCCGGCCGACGCTCCCGCGCGGAACATCCCCTCGGTGGGGGCCGGCAACTGGAACGGCGGGCTCACGGCCACCCGCCACCTCCTCGGGCTCGGGCATCGCCGCATCGGCATCATCACCGGGCCGGACTCCGCGCTGTCCAGCCGGGCCCGTCTCGACGGCTACCGCACCGCCCTCGACATGGCCGGCGTGCCCGTCGATCCGGAGCTGGTCGGGCGGGGGGACTTCCTGATCGAGGGCGGCCTGGCCGAGGGGCACCGCATGCTGCGCCTGCCCGACCGGCCGACTGCGATCTTCGCCACGAACGACGGCCAGGCCATCGGCGTCTATCACGCGGCCCACCGGCTCGGCCTGCGCGTCCCTGACGATCTCAGCGTGATCGGCTTCGACGACATGCCTTCGATGCGGTGGGCCATCCCGCCGTTGACGACCGTCCGCCAGCCCCTCGCCGAGATGGCCGCCGCGGCCACCTCCATGGTGCTGAAGCTGGTCAACGGCGAGCAGCCGCCACAGAGCCGCGTCGAGCTGGCCACCGACCTCGTCGTACGCGAGAGCACCGCGCCTCCCCCGCTCCCTCCCGCCTAGTCCTCCGGCGGCGGCGCGGCACGGTCGAAGTACCAGGCAGCGATCTGGGTGCGCGACGTGAAGCCGAGCTTGGTCAATATGTGCTCCACATGTCCCTCCGCGGTGCGGGTCGATATGACCAGCCGGGCGGCGATCTCCTTGTTGCGCACGCCCTGCGCGATGAGGCCGGCCACCTCCAGCTCGCGCGGAGTCAGCTCCGTGGCCTCAGCCCGCTGTCTCGGCGCGGCCTCGGCGCCGGTCCTGACCGGATCCGCCGGATCCTCCAAGGCGTAGGCGACGGCCTCGTCGACGTCGAGACCAGCCCCCTCCTCGGCAGCCGCCTCGAACGCCTCCTCACCCAGCCGTTCGCGCACCGCCGCCTCGCACTCCTGGTGCGCGCCGGAGTAGACCTGGAAGCCGGGCAACGACAGCCCCAGGATCTCGCGGATCGACGCGGCGGCACCGAGCAGGCGGGCGGCCCGATCGTCTCGTCCTTGCGCGGCCGTCGCCCAGGCCAGGGACTCGATGGCCCATGCCGCGCCGTAGCGGTATCCGATGGCGCGGCCGATGCGGATGCTCGTACGGAACAACTCCAGCGCGGCCTCCGTCTCCCCCGCCAGCCACCGCTCGATGCCGCTGACCCACACCCCCATGGAGATCTCTCCCTGCGCCCCGGCGTCCTCCGCCGTCTTCCGGCATCGGGCCGCGAACGCGGCGGCACGTGGATCACGTCCGAAGGCCGCCGCCAGGGCCAGGTAGAAGGCGGGCAGGAACGGGCCCTGCAGCACGTCTTCCCTGGCGAGGACGCCGGTGTTCTCCTCATACCAGCGGACGGCCTCCTCCAGCTGGTCGACCGCACCGCGATGGTCGCCCAGCAGGAGAGCGAGCCGGCCCGACAGGCACTTCTCCATGGCCTGCGCGCTGCCGTCCTGCCAGTCGCGGGCCAGCTCGGAGCAGTCGGCGATCAGCGGGGTCGCCACGTCGACCTTCCCCTGCATCAGGGCGAACAGCGCCGCCGTCGCCAGCGCCCTGAACCGCGCCGGTCGCGCACCCTGCACAAGCTGGAGCGCGCGGTCGAGCCAGTAACGCGCCTCGCTGAAGCCGCCTGAGTAGACCCAGTAGCCATAGAGCCGGGTGATGATCTCCAGCCCGGTCACGGCCAGTGCCGGATCTCCGAGCGAGGTCTCGAGCGCCACCCGGAAGTTGGGCATCTCGCGGACCACGCTGGTGTAGTGGTCGGCCTGCAGGGGGGTGAACCAGCCGGCCTGCGTCCGCTCGCTCAGCCGCCGGTAGTGGTCCAGGTGGCGGCGGCGTACCCGCGCCTCGGAACCGCCGGCGATGTGTCGCTCCGAGCCGTACTGGCGGAGCAACTCCAGCATCCTGTAGCGCAACCGGGCGCCGCTGCGCTCGGAGGTCAGGACGGACTTGTCGATGAGCGCCGCGAGCAGCGGCAGGAGCTCCTCGCGTGCCAGCCCGTCACCCGAGCACACCTCCTCGGCCGCGTCCAGGTCGAAGCCGCCGGAGAAGACGGTGAGACGCTGCCAGAGCGTCTGTTCCTGAGGCGAGCACAGCTCGAAACTCCAGGCCACCGTCGCGCCCAGCGTCTGGTGCCTGGGCACAGCGGTCCGGTAGCCCCGTGTGAAGAGATCCAGGTGATCGCCCAGCCGCTCGACGATCTGGTCGAGGGAGAGGACCCGCAGTTGCACCGCCGCCAGTTCGATGGCGAGCGGGATGCCGTCGACGAGCCGGCACAGCTCGGCCGCGCCGTCGTGGTCGGCCGCCGGCTCGAATGACGGATCGATGGCTCTGGCGCGTTCCAGGAACAGCGTCACCGCCTCACCCCGGCCCGTGTCAGCGGCCGCCGGCCCGTGACCGTCCGGCGGCAGCGACAGTGGTGGCACGACATAACGAACTTCGGACGGGACGCCCAGCGCTTCCCGGCTGGTCGCCAGGATCCGCACGTCCGGAACCGCACGGATCAGCGCATCGGCGAAAGCGGCGCACGCGTCGATCAGGTGCTCGCAGTTGTCCAGCACCAGCAGCGTCTGTTTGCCGCGCAAATGGCCGATCAGCGCATCAAGGGAGGAACGTGACGTCATGTCATGCACGCCCAGGGTTTCGGCCACCGCGCGGTCCAGCAGCTTGCCATCCTGCAGCAAGGCCAGTTGCACCAGCCACACGCCGTTGGAGAAGGCGCGACGCATCGTGGCCGCCATGTAGACGGCCAGCCGGGTCTTGCCCACCCCGCCAGGGCCCGTGAGCGTCAGCAGCCGCGTGGACGACAGCAGCCGTTTGACGTCGGCGGCCTCGCGTCGGCGCCCGACGATGTCCTTGCTGTCCGCCGGAAGGTTGTCGGTCGCCTGCCTCAACGCCGCCCGTGAAGCCACGTTTTCCCCCGCAACCTGCCCTTTCGTGCGATCCCCGCCTTCGGGCTCGCGACTCGTGGTCGCGGCTCTACCCGGCACGCGGTCCCCTACACACGTACGCATGCCCCAAATAGGCAATTCCCCGGTTATGCCCCGTAGCGGGCCGCCGCACGATGGAGATGTCAGGAATCCGTACAGGTCACAGGGAGTGGGCGCCATGAACAGGTTCGAGAGCGAGGCGCCTCGCCGCATCCGGAGAGAGCCGCGGCGTCATGCCACATACCAGCCAGCACATCGTCACCCGCGAACCCCGCCCTTGCGGGCCTGCGCCGGCTGCGACAGGCGCCGCCGGACGTCGTGGCTCTTCCCGCCCATCGTCGCTTCGGTGCCGCAGGCGCGGCACAGCGTGGGTGCGCAGGCGCGGCAGTGGGGATTCGCCGACGAGAGCACCACCGCCGAACTGCTCGTCTCTGAGGTGCTCGCCAACGCGCTCGCCCACACCGACGAGCCGGTGCACGTCCGTATGAGCGATGAGGACGGTGCTCTGCGGCTGGAGGTCGAAGAGCACGGCGCGGCCACGCCGCTGCCTCCCGCCCGGCTGTCCGGCCCTGACGAGGAGAACGGGCGGGGCCTGTTCCTGCTGGCAACGCTGTCCCGCGGGTGGGGCGCGGACTGCACGAGGACGGGCAAGGTCGTCTGGTTCGAGGTCGCCGGCGAGTTCGGAGCCGAGGACGCCGCCTGAGAAAGCCGTGGCGAATGCGTATTTCCACGGTGTCGGAAGCGGCTTCGCGACCGGCATGCTGAAGATCACGACTCAGTGGAGGATTCATGACCACAGCCGATGACTGCGGCGAGATCGCCACCCTCGTCGCGCGGATGGAGCATCTGGTGGAGCGGATGCGGGCACAGAATCGACAGTTCGTCACCGATGCCTCGCACGAGCTGGGCACTCCCCTGGCCGGCCTCCGGTTGCGGCTGGAGGAAGCGCGCATGCACCCCGGCCAGACCGACCTGGACGACCTCGTACGCCATGCCCTGCGGGAGGTGGACCGGATCCAGGCCATCATCGGCGACATGCTGATGCTCGCCAGGCTGGACGCCGGCTCCCCGGAACCGCTCCTGGCCATCGACGTGGCCGATCTCGTCAGGGAGGAGGTCGGCGAGCGGCCCCACGTCCTGCCCATCCATCTGGACCTGGAAGAGGGCTTGATCGTGGGCGGCGTCAGCGGCACCCTCGCCCGCCTGCTCGGCAACCTGCTGGACAATGCCGAACGCCATGGCAGGTCGGCGGTGCGGGTCTCGGTCCTCAGCGAGGACGGCGAGGTCCTGGTCCTGGTCGACGATGACGGCCTGGGCGTTCCCCCGCAGGAGCGCGAACGGGTCTTCAACCACTTCGCCAGGACCGACAGCGCCCGCGGCCGCGACCACGGCGGTTCCGGGCTCGGCCTGCCCATCGCCCTGGCCATCGCCGAAGCCCACAGCGGCACGCTGACCGCCCAGGAATCGGACATGGGCGGCGCCCGGTTCGTGCTGCGCCTTCCCCTGCTGTACGTCGACGCGATGACGAGCGAAGTGGCATGAGAACCTTCCGGCGGCAGCGGCCGGCCACCGGATCGAGCCCGGGCGACGGCATGGACGCGATGGACGGACCGTGCCCGGCCCAGCGCATACGACGTTTGTTCTCCATAGCAGAATTAGGTACGCCTCTGCGGAACGTGCGGCTTAACGTGTCCCCATGTCGAGCACATCTACGCACGTAGACGGCGTGCGGAGGGACATGCCCGCCCGGTCGGGCGGCTCACCGGGATCACCGAGACAGCGCCTGCGCCACGACTTCACGACCGGGCTGCCGGCCGGCTGTCGGGGCACCGGCGTGGAGCCGTGATGGGAGGCAACCCATGGACCCGTTCGTGTCCGCGGTGCGGCTAGCCGGAGCGATCCGTGCCCGCGAGCTCAGCCCGGCCGAGGCCGCCACCGTCTACCTGGACAGGATCGACCGGCTCGATCCGGAGATCAACGCGATCGTCTGGCGCAACGACGAGGAGGTCATGACCGCCGCCCGCGCGGCCGAGCGGGCGCTGATGTCCGGCGACCGGATCGGACCGTTCCACGGGGTCCCGATACCGATCAAGGACCTGACCTCGGTGGCGGGGCAGCCCAACACGATGGGATCGCGAGGTGTCTCCGACACCCCGAGGACGACGAACGACCTGGTCATCGACCGGCTCCTGCACGCCGGCTTCATTCTCATGGGCCGGACCAACACCCCCGAGATGGGCACGCTGCCCGTCACGGAGAACGCCCGCTACGGGCGGACCGCCAATCCGTGGGATCTCACCCGTTCCCCCGCGGGTTCGAGCGGCGGGGCGGCCGCCGCCGTCGCGGCGGGCATGGCCCCCGTGGCCCACGGCAACGACGGCGGCGGATCGCTCCGCATGCCGGCCTCCGCCTGCGGACTGGTCGGGCTGAAGCCCAGCCGGGCGCGGATACCGCAACGCGCCCAGTCGTGGTGGGAATACTGCACCACCGAGGGGGTCATCTGCCGCTACGTCGAGGACGTCGCGACGATACTGGACGCACTCTGCGCCCCCGATCCGCTCGCCTGGTTCCAGGCGCCCGTCCCCGGCCGCCCGTTCGCGGCGGAGCTGGGACGCGAGACGGAGCGGTTGCGGGTCGGCCTGCTCCTCGACGCCCCCACCGGGCTGCCGGTCGACCCCGAGTGCGTCAACAGCGCCCTGGCCGCCGGCGCCCTGCTCGAAGAGCTGGGGCATGAGGTCTTCCCCGTCACTCCGTTCCTCCTCAGCCCTGAAGGCGCGCAGGCCTACGTGGAGAAGGTCATCGCCGCCTCGCTCTATGTCCATCCCTTCGACGACCCGGAGGCCGCCGAGCCGTACAACCGGCACCGGTGGGAACGGGTGCGGGGCATCGACGCCGGCCAGTACGTGCAGGCCGTGGCGCGGCTGCAGGCCGAGTCGCGGCAGGTGGTCGCCCAGTGGGGACGCGACTTCGATGTGCTGCTCACTCCCACCATGGCGGGCCCGCCACCACGCCTCGGCACGGTGCTGGACGACGCCAACCGGCATCCGGACACGGCGATGCCCAGCGCCCTGGCCATGGTCTCCTTCACCGCGGTGGCCAGCGTCACGGGCCTGCCGGCCATCAGCCTGCCCGTCCACGTCGCAGCCGACGGGCTTCCCATCGGCGCGCAGTTGATCGGCGCGCCGTTCGACGAGGCCACGCTGATCAGCCTGGCCGGCGACATGCAGGCGCTGGCGGGCTGGCCCGCCGCACGCCCGCCCCGCTACAGCTCCTGAACCGCTCTCCCCTCACGCTCAACCGTCTCTCCGACGGGAGCATGGCCCCATCAAGGAATCACCGCCATGGTCAACACTCCAAGGTATTCCCGCACCCCCTTCCTCGGCCTCCTGCTCACCGCCTGCCTCGCACTGGCGGCATGCGGCACGACCACGTCGCACAGCGGCGCGGACACCTCGTCGAGCACGTCCGCCGCGGTGCTCGACGCCGCCACGAAGGCCGTCGAGAACGGCTACGCCGGGGACTACTCCGAGCCACCGAAGTCGGGGCCCAAGCCCGCGGCGGGCAAGAACATCTGGGTGATCACAGCGTGGCAGCAGGTCCGCGCGCTGGCCTACCAGGCCGAACAACTCACCGAGGCGGCCACCGCGCTGGGCTGGAAGGCGCACACGTGCGACGGCCTGAACAACGCCAACGGCGGCATGGCCGCCTGCGTCCGCCAGGCCACGGCGGCCGGCGCCAGCGGCATCGTGCTGGTGTCGGTGGACTGCGCCCCCGTACGGCAGGCCCTCGTGGAGGCGAGGAAGGCCGGCGTGAAGATCGCCTCCTTCAGCGGGTTCGACTGCGACGACCCCACGCAGGACGGCAGCTCACCGCTCTTCGACGCCCCGGCCGGCTACAGCGCGGGCATGCCGGACCTCGCCGCCTTCTACACCCGGCTGGGCACGATGCGAGCCGATCTCGCCATCGCGCAAACCCAGGGCAAGGCCAAGGTGCTGCACATCGCCTTCCACGGCATCGCGTTCGGCGAGTACGTGGCCAAGGGGTTCGCGGACCGGATCGCCGACTGCGGCGGCTGCGAGATCGTCAGCACGGTCAAGATCGCGCCCGCGGACGTCCCGAACATCCGCCAGAAGTTCGAGACCGCGCTGGTGCAGGTGCCGCAGGCCAACGTCGTCGCGGTCGACGTCGACCACTTCTTCGTGGCGGGCATCCAGCCGGCGCTGGTGTCCAGCCCGCGCAAGGACCTGGTGGTGATCGGCAACGAGTGCCAGATCGACAACCTGGACTACATCCGCAGCGGCAAGGGCCAGCAGTTCTGCCTCGGCGCGTCGAACGCCTACCGCGCCTACACGACGATCGACGCCATGAACCGCGTCTTCAACGACGACGAGCTCGTCCCCGGAGGCGTCGGCATCCAGATCGTGGACCAGGAGCACAACCTCCCCGCCCCCGGCTCCGAGTACGTCGGCCCCGTCGACTACGCCGGCCTCTACGGCAATACGTGGAACGGCTCGTCACGATGAAAGGCGGCCCGTCCACGACAGCCATCCGGCTGACCGGCATCAACAAGACCTTCGACGGCGTACGGGTGTTGCGGAACGTGGGCTGCACCATCGCTCCCGGGTCCGTCCACGCTCTCCTCGGTGGCAACGGGTCCGGCAAGTCGACGCTGCTGAAGATCCTCGCCGGTGTTCACCCGGCCGACCAGGGCGGCACGATCGCCATCCACGGCCGGACGCACGCCGCGGGATCCTACGGCCCGGCGATCGCGCGCCAGGCCGGGCTCCGCTTCGTCCATCAGGACCTGGGGCTCGTCCCCGATCTGACGGTCAGCGAGAACTTCGCGCTCGAAGGCGGCTATCCGCGGCGGGCCGGGCTGGCCATCTCCTGGCGCGGGCTGCGCCGAGCGACCCGCCAGATCCTGGAACGCGCGCACGTCGACGTCGATCCGCACGCTCTGGTGCGCGATCTCCGGCCGAGCGATCGCACGCTGGTGGCCATCGCCCGGGCGCTGCGCGACAGCGACGAGGGCAGTCACGTGACGCTCGTGCTCGACGAGCCCACCGCCAGCCTGCCGCAGCACGAGGCCGAGGTCCTCCTGGAGGCGATCCGCCGGTGTCAGAGCCGGGGCCAGACGATCGTCTATGTCAGCCATCGCCTGTCGGAGGTGCTCGAGATAGCGGACCGCGTCTCGGTGCTCCGCGACGGGGTGGTGGTCGCGGAGCGCTCCACCGCCGGCCTGGACGAGGCCCGGATCGTGGCGCTCATGACCGGTCAGGAGGCGCGAAAGCCGCTGCCCCGCGGGGTGCCGGAGGCCGGGGCGAGAACGGTCCTGAGGGTCAGCGGCCTGGCGGCGGGCCCGCTGCGCGACGTCGACCTGACCGTGCGGCGCCACGAGATCGTGGGGGTCGCCGGCCTGCTCGGGTCGGGCCGTTCGACGCTGCTGCGGGCCCTCTTCGGCAGCGCACGCGTGGAGCGCGGCGGATTCGAGGTCGACGGGGCGCCCGTCCGGCTCCGGTCCCCCAGGGACGCCATCCGCCGCGGCATCGCCCTGGTGCCCGAAGATCGCGGCAAGGACGCCGCCTTCGCCGGCCTGCAGCTGTGGGAGAACGTCTCCGCGACGGCCATCAGCGCGTACTGGTCGGGCTGGCGGATGGCGCGCGCGTCCGAACGGCGCGACGCCACGCGCCTGATCGGGATCTTCGGCATCCGCACGGCCACCCCGAACGCCCCCTTCGCCCACCTGTCCGGGGGCAACCAGCAGAAGGCCGTGCTCGCGAGATGGCTGCGGCTCGATCCCCGCCTGCTGCTGCTCGACGAACCCACCCAGGGCGTCGACGCGATGGCGCGGGCCGACATCCACGAGCTCATCAGGGAGCACGTGGCCAGGGGCAACGCCGCGCTGGTCGTGTCGTCGGACTTCGAGGAGCTGGAGTCGTTGTGCCATCGCGTGATCGTGCTCCGCGACGGTTCGCCGATCGCCGAGCTCACCGGCCCCCGGCTCACGGAGGCCGCCATCGCCGAACTCACTCAGACCACTTCCAAGGAGCCGGCCCATGACTGACGCTTCGCCCCGCTCGGCCGTGCTGCCGGACCAGGCCCAGGCCCCGCGCGGAACGCCTGTCGCGGAAACCCGCCGTGACCGGTCCTTGGCCGGTGTCGTCGAACGCTACGGCCTGCTCCTGTTGCTCGTCGCGATGGTCGTGTTCTTCGCCCTGCTGCCGTCCTCGGGTGAGGCGTTCCGCAGCGCGGCGAACATCACCTCGGTGCTGGCCAGCCAGGCGGTGGGCCTGACCGTGGCGTTGGCCCTGCTCTTCCCCATGGCGGCGGGGTCCTTCGACTTCTCCGTGGGCGCCGTCACCGCGACGTCGTCCGTCGTGGCGGCGGCCTCGGTGTCCCATTTCGGGCTGCCGCTCGTCGTGGCGATCCTGCTGGCCGTCGCGTCCGGCGTGGTCGCCGGCGCCGTGCTCGGCCTCCTGGTGGCCAGGTACGGGATCAACCCGTTCATCGCGACCCTGGGCATGGCGACCCTGCTGGGCGGTGCCGTCTTCGCGTACACGAACGGGTTGCAGATCAGCAAGGACATCCCCGAGACGCTCACCGATCTGGGCTCCCTGTCGGTGTTCGGCATCCCCCGGATCGTGCTGGCGGCGGCGTCGATCGCCGTGGCGGTGTGGTTCGTGATGCGGCACACCCCGCTCGGCCGTCACCTGTTCGCCGTCGGTTCCAACGCGAGCGCGGCGCACCTGGTGGGCCTGAACGTCACCAGGATCAAGTTCCTGTCGTTCGCGCTGTCGGGCCTGGTCTCCGGTGTCGCCGGCGTGCTGCTGCTGGCCCGCCAGGGAGCCGCGACGTCGGACAACGGGATGAACATGTTGTTCCCCGCGCTGACGGCGGTGTTCCTCAGCACGATCGTCATCGAGGTGGGACGGCCCTCCGTGCTGGGGACCGTCATCGGGGTCCTGTTCGTCGCCGTCAGCGTCAGCGGCCTGACCCTGGTCGGGGCGCCCTCCTGGGTGAGCCAGGTCTTCAACGGCGCGGCGCTGCTCATCGCCGTCGGCCTCGCCGGGGTCAGCCGCCGTGGCGCCGATCCCGCGCGGCTCTGAACTCCGGCGCGGAAACGACGGTGCGGGCCGATGGACATCCATCGGCCCGCACCGTTCTCGACGTCAGCCGGCCACCTCGTTGCTCTGCCGGCCGGCCTGCGCGAGGATCTCGTCGGCGTCGTCGAGCGGAGGGTGGATCACGTCCAGGATCGTCCCCTTCAGCTCCTTGGCCTGCTGTCCGGTCAGCGCCACCGCGCGGTCCCATCCGGTCGTGAACACGGCGCCGGCTGCGCCGAGGCCGAGGCACGTGACGTACGGGTCGGGAGCGAACTCGACCAGCGGCAGGCCGAGCAGGTCGGCGGCGGCGTTGTGACCTGCCGCCTTCCCCATGGGGGTGGCGAACTGGCAGCTCTGCACCGTGTGGTGATCGGCGTCGGCCAGGGCGGCGGCGACGTCGCCGGCGGCGAACACCTCGCCGGAGACCCGCAGATGGCGATCGACCAGCAGCCGGCCGAGCCGGTCGCGCTCCGCGGGGATCTGCTCGGTCATGGGGTGGGCCCGCATGCCCGCCGTCCAGATGACGGCGTCGGCCTGGATCTCGCTGCCGTCCGCCAGGACGACGCCCTGACCGGTGACCGACGCCGCGCTCACTTCGAGGCGTACGTCGACGCCCAGCTCGGCCAGCGCCGCCGTGATCGCGGGACGGGGGCCAGGACCCAGTTCTGGCGCGACGACGTCGGCGCGCTCCAGCAGGATCACCCGCCCGCGGGCGGCCAGCTCGGTGGCGATCTCCAGCCCGGTGAAGCCGGAGCCGATGACCACGGCGGTGAAGCCCGTACGGTCGCCGAGGTGAGCGTTGAGCCTGGCCACGCCGTCGGCGGTGTCGATGTCGAAGAGGTGCTCCGCGCCCGGCAGCGGGGCCCGGACGAGCCGGCTGCCGGCCGCCAGCACCAGCCGGTCGTAGCCGATCGAG
Organism: Nonomuraea sp. KM88; assembly: GCF_052245635.1. Lineage (NCBI taxonomy): Bacteria > Bacillati > Actinomycetota > Actinomycetes > Streptosporangiales > Streptosporangiaceae > Nonomuraea > Nonomuraea sp. KM88. The sequence goes on from NZ_JBQQCC010000009.1 coordinate 350,478, forward strand.
CGGCCCTCGGCGGTGACCTTCGAGCCCGACACGTCGATGTCCGTGACCTCCGCCCTCAGGTGGGTCACGCCGATCGGCTCCAGGACGCGCTTGAGCGCGACGCGCGACCAGCCGGGATCGAGCTTGTGCAGGCGCGGTCGCAGGACCATGTCCTCGTTGGGCGCGACGAGCGTGATGCGCAGATCTTTGTCACCTCGCGCGCGAGCAGCGGCGGCCGCGCTCCACACTCCGGCGAAGCCGCCGCCGACGATCAGGACTTCCGACATCGTGTTCCCTTCATCATGGCCGGGCTCGGTGCGTGCCCGGATGTTCGTGAGGCCGGCGGAGCCGCTGGACGTCGTCGCGCACGGCGATGGCCCGTTACCGCAGCTTGTCGCGGTGGATCTTGCCGGACCCGGTCCGGGGCAGTTCGTCCATGAACCGCACCGTCTTGGGGATCTTGTACCTGGCCAGCCTGCCGTCGAGGAAGGCCAGCAGTTCGTGTTCGGTGACCCGGTGGTCGGGGCGCACCCGGACGAAGGCCCGCCCCACCTCGCCCCACCGGCCGTCGGGCACCCCGATCACCGCGCACTCCTCCACCGCGGGATGGCGCAGCAGAGCCGTTTCCACTTCGGCGGGATAGACGTTCTCTCCGCCGGAGATGTACATCTCCTTCAGGCGGCCGACGACGAAGTAGTAGCCGTCCTCGTCGACCCGGCCCACGTCGCCGGTCCGGATCCAGCCGTCCTCCGTGATGGCCGCCGCGGTGGCGTCGGGGCGGCCCCAGTAGCCCGCCATGACGGTGGGGCCCTGGATGAGAAGCTCGCCCTCCGTGGCGCCGGATCCGGCCGCGCCGGAACGTGCCACGCGGACGTCGGAGAAGAAGTGGGGAACGCCGGCCGAGCCGACTTTCGCCGTGCTCATCTCCGCCCTGACGATGAGCGCTCCGGGAGCCGCCTCGGTGAGCCCGTACCCTTGCAGGAACCGCAGCCCGCGCTGCTGGTACGCGGTGATCAGCGCGGTCGGCACGGGCGCTCCCCCGGCGAGCAGGGAGCGGATCGAGGACAGGTCGGCCGAGCCCCAGCGGGGTGAGCGTGTCAGGTCCGCGAACATGGTCGGGACGCCGAACATCCAGGTGACGCCATGCCGCTCGACCAGGTCGAAGCAGTCGTCGACGTCCCAGCCGGTCATGAGCACCGCGCAGCCGCCCTTGAGCAGGGTCGGCAGGAGCGTCATGTTGAGCGCGGCGACGTGGAACAGCGGCGCGCTGATCAGGGTGACCTCGTCGCCGGTGATGTCGAGCTCGACGAGCACGTTCATGCAGTTCCAGATGACGTTGCCGTGCGTGAGGACCGCGCCCTTCGGGCGTCCCGTGGTGCCCGAGGTGTAGAGGATCATCGCAGGATCGTCGGATCCGACCGGTTCGTCGATGGGGTCGGCGGGCGAAGCCTGCAGCCGTTGCTCGAAGTCGGAGGCGGACGCGCCGCCGCCGACGGTGACGAGCACGGGGGAGGCGGCCACCTGCAACTGCTCCACCACCCCGGTGTGACCGGCGGCGTGCACCAGCACGGACGCGCCGCAGTCGTCCAGCTGGAAACTCAGTTCCGCCGCCGTGAGCCGGGTGTTGAGCGGCACGAACACCGCCCCCAGCAGATGGGCGGCGAACATGGTCTCCACGAGCGATGCCGCGTTCGGCCCGAGGTAGGCGACCCGGTCGCCGTGCGCCACGCCCATCGAGCGCAGCGCGTGCGCGAACCGGGTGGTCCGCTCGACCAGGCTCGCGTAGGTCCGTACGTCGGCGCCCGCCACGAGAGCACGCCGGTGCGGCGAGGAGCGGGCACGCCTGAGGGGCCATGAGCCCAGGCCCTGGTTAAGCATCCGAGGTCGCTTCCCTGTCCGGACGGCCCTGGCCGGAGCCGTCGAGAGCCAGGTTTCTGAGGATCGTGAGCAGCTGGCCCTGCTCGTCGGGCGTCAGCCGCGCCAGGAACTCCTGACGTGCCGCGGCCACGTCGGCCCGCGCCCGGTCCCGCATGGCGCGCCCGTCGGAGGTCGCCCGCACCTCGCGTGCCCGGCGGTCGGACGGGTGGGGGCGCCGCGACACCAGGCCCCTGGCCTCCAGCGCGTCGACGAGCGACACCACCGGGCTGGGATCCATGCCGAGGAACTCGGCGATGCCGCGCTGGGACAGGCCGTCGCGGTCGCACACCAGCGCCAGGACGGAGTAGTGACGGACCCGCAGGTCGAGATGGGCGAGCCTGGCGTTGGTCATGCGCACGATCACGCCGCTGGCGTGCGCCAGCAGAAACCCGGTGTCGTCAAGCAGCCCGTCGTCTTGTCCACGCACGGCGACCCTCTCGTCGAAGGTAGTCAATGATCGAGAACTTCAATCATTGACATTATCATTCATCTCCGCGTACGGTCCAGCCCAGACCCAACGAGACCAGCGACAACGGGAGCGAGCCAATGGCCGACCTGAGAGGAAAAGTGGCCGTGGTCACCGGCGCCGGACGCGGGCTGGGACTGGCCTACGCCAGGGACCTGGCGGCCGCGGGAGCGCACGTGGTGGTCAACGACATCGACGAGGCGGCGGCCGGGGCCGTGGCGGAGTCGATTATCCGGGCCGGCGGCAGCGCCGTCGCCCAGGCCGCCGCGGTCGGCACCGGCGAAGCCGCCCAGGCGCTCGTCGACCGCGCCGTCTCCGCCTTCGGGCGGCTCGACGTCATGGTCGCCAACGCCGGGGTCCTGCGCGACACGGTGTTGTGGAAGATGAGCGACGAGGACTTCGACACCGTCGTCCACGTCCACCTCCGCGGCACCTTCACCTGCGCCCGCGCGGCGGCCGTACGCATGCGGGAGCAGGGCGACGGAGGGCGCATCATCTGTGTCGGATCGCCGACCGGCCAGCGCGGCACCTTCGGCCAGACCAACTACGCCGCGGCCAAGGCCGGCATCGTCGGCATGGTCCGCACGTGGGCCATGGAACTCGCCCGGGCCGCCATCACCGTCAACGCCGTCATCCCGGTGGCCGCCACCGAGATGACCAGGACGGTGCCCTTCCTGCGTACGCACATCGAGGCGCTGGACCGGGGCGGGAAGCTCTCGCCCTTCGCGCGCCGCGCCCTCGCCCTGGGCACGCCCGAGGACGCCGCCGGCGTGGTGACGTTCCTCGCCTCCGACGCCGCGGCCGGCATCACCGGGCAGGCCATCGGCGTCGGCGGCGACCGGGTCAGCCTCTGGTCCCATCCCAGCCAGGTCGCCAGCGCGTTCGCCGACGACGGCTGGAGCGCCGACGCGCTGGCCGAGACCTGGCCGACGACCTTCGGCCCGCACGTCCAGTCCGTAGGGGAGCCGGTCCCCCAGCCCGAGGAGCAGCGCGCATGACACAGCGGATCAGGCTCGCCTCGCTCACCGCCGTGGACACGCATGTGCACGTGGAGGTGGACGACGACGGCCATCCCTCACTCGGCGGCGACCTGATGGAGGCCTCCGCGGCCTACTTCCGATCGGACCACCGCACCCCGACGGTGGACGAGATCGCCCAGACCTACCGCGAGCGCCACATGGCCGCGGTCGTCTTCACCGTCGACCACCACCGGGCCACCGGCCACCCGCCCATCAGCAACGAGTACGTGGCCGAGGCGGCGGCGCGGCACCCCGACGTGCTCATCCCCTTCGCCAGCATCGACCCCCTCCGCGGCAGAGCGGGCGTCTCCGCCGCCGCGCGCCTGGTCGGCGAGCACGGCATCCGCGGCTTCAAGTTCCACCCCAGCCTGCAGGGCTTCGACCCGACCGACCCCGCGGTCTTCCCGCTGTACGAGGCCATCGCCGCACTCGGTGTCCCGGCCGTCTTCCACACCGGCCAGACCGGGATCGGAGCCGGACTCCCCGGAGGCGGCGGCATCCGGCTCGGCCTGTCCAACCCGATGCTCCTCGACGAGGTCGCCGCCGCCTTCCCCGATCTCCAGATCGTGCTGGCGCACCCGTCGTTCCCCTGGCAGGACGAGGCCCTGGCGGTCGCCACCCACAAGTCCAACGTGTGGATCGACCTGTCGGGCTGGTCGCCCAAGTATTTCCCGCCCAACCTCGTCCGCTACGCGAACACGCTGCTGAAGGACAAGGTGCTCTTCGGCTCGGACTTCCCCCTCATCACCCCGGACCGGTGGATCGCCGACTTCGACCGGCTCGACATCAAGCCCGAGGTCCGTCCCAAGATCCTCAAGGAGAACGCGGGCCGGCTGCTCGGCCTGCCGCAGTGATCGGAGATCCTCCATGACCAGAACCGTCACCGTCGCCGAACTCCCCGGCCTGGCCGGGCAGGACCTCGGATACAGCCCGTATCGAACCGTCGACCAGAAACGCATCGACGGCTTCGCCGAATCGACGGACGACCGGCAGTGGATCCACGTCGATCCCGTCGCGGCCGCCGCCGGCCCTTTCGGCACCACCATCGCCCACGGCTACCTGACCCTGTCGCTGGTCATCCCGCTCTGGGGCGACCTGCTCGACGTCCGGGACGCCACCACCAAGGTGAACTACGGGCTCGACAAGGTCCGCTTCCCCGCCCCCGTGCCGGTGGACGCCCGGATCCGGCTGCACGCCCGGGTCGCCGAGGCCACCGGGATCGCCGGCGGCGTGCAACTCGTGCTGGACGTGACCATCCACGCCGACGGGGTGGACAAACCCGTCTGCGTGGCCCGGCCGGTCTTCCGCTACTACCGCTGACCGCCGGAAGGGCGAGCTGATGAGCCACTACCGAAGCAATGTCCGCGACATCGAGTTCAACCTGTTCGAGATGCTGGGCATCGACCGATTCCTCGGCTCCGCCCTCTTCCCCGACCTGGATCACGAGGCCTGCCGGCACGTCCTCTCGGAGGTGGCGCGGCTGGCCGAAGGGCCGCTGGCCGCCTCGTTCTCGGATGCCGACCGCAATCCTCCCGTCTTCTCCCCCGAGTCCGGCTCCGTCACGGTGCCGGACTCGCTGAAGAAGGCGTACGCGGCCTTGCGCGCCGCGGAATGGTGGCGGCTTGAGGCGCCGCCGGAGCTGGGCGGCGTGGCCGCCCCTCGCACGCTGGTCTGGGCGGTGGCCGAGTTGATCCTCGGCTCCAACCCGGCGGCCCATCTGTACGGCACCGGGGTGCCCTTCGCCGGCGTCGTCCACCGCGAGGGCACGCAGGAACAGCGCAGGATCGCCGCGCACATGATCGAGCGAGGCTGGGGCTCCACCATGGCCCTCACCGAAGCGGACGCCGGTTCGGACGTCGGCGCCGGCCGCACGAAGGCCGTGCGGCAGGACGACGGCACCTGGCACATCGAAGGGGTCAAACGCTTCATCACCTCCGGCGACCACGACCTCACCGAGAACATCGTGCACCTCGTGCTGGCCCGCCCGGAGGGGGCCACGGCGGCCGGCACGAAGGGGCTGTCGCTCTTCATCGTGCCGAAGCTCCTGTTCGACCTGCGGACCGGCGAGCCGCTCGGCCGCAACGGCGTGCAGGTGAGCAACCTCGAACGCAAGATGGGGATCAAGGCCTCCACCACCTGTGAGCTCCGGTTCGGCGAGCGGGAGCCCGCCGTCGGCTATCTGCTCGGCGACACGCACGACGGCATCGCCCAGATGTTCCACGTGATCGAGCACACCCGGATGCTGGTCGGCGTGAAGGCCGTCGCGACCTTGTCGACGGGCTACCTGCACGCGCTGGACCACGCCCGGACCCGGATGCAGTCGGCGGACCTCACCCGGCTGGGTGACAGGTCCGCCCCCCAGGTGGCCATCATCAGCCATCCTGACGTGCGCCGCAGCCTCATGCTGAACAAGGCCTACGCCGAAGGACTGCGGGCGCTGGTCCTCTACACCGCGCGCTGGCAGGACAAGGTGGCGGCCGGCGAGCACGCGGGCTCCGACGTCAGCACGGCCAGGGCGGTCAACGCGCTCCTGCTGCCGATCGTCAAGGGCGTCGGCTCGGAGCGCTCGTACGAGCAGCTCGCCCACGCCCTGCAGACCCTCGGCGGCTCCGGCTACCTCCAGGACTACCCCCTGGAGCAGTACGTGCGCGACACGAAGGTCGACACCCTGTACGAGGGCACCACCGCGATCCAGGGCCAGGACCTGTTCTTCCGAAAGATCGCGAGGGACGGCCGGCGGGCGCTCGACGCCGTCCTGACCGAGATCGGCGACTTCCTGCAATCCCTGGCCGGCGACGACCGGCTGCGGCACGAGCGTGCGGCCGTCTCGCGGGCCAGGGACGCCGTCACGGGCATGGCCGACGCGATGCTCGGCCACGCCCGGCGCAGCAGCGAGGACCCGCGCGAACGCTACAAGGCCGGCCAGAACACCACCCGCCTGCTCATGTGCGCGGGTGACCTCATGGTCGGCTACCTGCTCCTGCGGCAGGCCGACACGGCCCACCGCCGGCTGGACCAGGGTCACCTCTCCCCCGCCGACCGCGCCTTCTACCGGGGGAAGACAGCCGTCGCGCGGTTCTTCGCGCTCACCGTGCTTCCGCTGCTGGACGCCCACCGCGCCATCGTCGAGGCCACGGACAACGACCTGATGGACGTCCCGGAAGCGGCGTTCTGACCGCGAGACAGCCCCCTGGCCCGCCGCCCTACGCGCGCACGGCGTACAGATCGTCGATGTGGGTGTAGTCGCGGGGGTCACGGCGGCGGAACAGCTCGTTGCGCAGCAGCCTGCCGACGCCGTCCACATGCCACATCTCACCCCACGTCCTGGCCGTCTCCTGGATCCAGGCGGTGCGCGCGGTCCGCGCGGCCTCGTAGCGTTGGAGCGCCTCCGTCCAGCGGTCCCGTCCGGCATCGGCCAGCTCGGCGGTCAGGTGGTGGGCGTCCTCGATCGCCTGGCAGGCGCCCTGAGCCAGATACTGCAGCATGGGATGGGCCGCGTCCCCGGTCAGCACGACGCGGCCGTCCGTCCAGTTGGCGATCGGCAGCCGGTCGTACATCGGCCAGCGCCGGTCGCGCCACAACGACGTCAAACCCTCGCGAACGCCGGGAGAGCAGCGCGCGAAGGCCGCGTCCAGCTCCTCGGGCCCGCCCCAGTCCCTTTCTCCCCGCTCGTAGGCGGGAGAGCGGAAGACGGCGACGGTGTTGAAGATCTCGCCCCGGCGCAGCGGGTACTGGACGAGGTGGCAGCCGGGTCCGACGTGCACGACCACGTCGGAGGCCGTCTCGGGATCCAGCTCGCGGCCGAGCCGTTCGACCGGGATGGCGCCGCGGTAGGCGACGTAACCCGAGCAGACAGGCCGGTCGTCGCTGAAGCGCGCCCGCAGCCGCGAGTGCAGCCCGTCGGCCACGATCACCAGGCGTGCCCGGTGCCGGCCGAGGGAACTGCGGACCACGGCCGCGTCCGGCCCGTCCACGACGTCGTGGACCTCACAACCCGGCACCATCTCGACCCCGGCGCGCTCGCAGGCGCGGGCCAGGATGTCGAGCAGGTCGCTGCGGTGGATGACGACGTACGGCGCGTGGTAGCGGCCGGTGAAGTCCTCGTCCAGAACGAGGTGGGTCAGTGCGGAGCCGTCGAGGGCGTCCTTGAACTGCAGCCTCCGGGGTGTCACCCCGGCCGCCAGCACCTCGTCGAGGAGGCCCCACCCGGCGAGGACGCGGGTGGCGTTGGGCGCCATCTGCAGGCCCGCGCCGACCTCGGCGAACTCGGCCGCCCGTTCCATGACCCGGACCGTGAACCCGGCCGACGCCAGGGCGAAGGCGTTGGCGAGCCCGCCGATGCCGCCTCCGGCCACCACGACGTCCGTGGGAGCGTCCATCGTTTCCTTCCCTTCGTCTACAGCCACGGCCCGAGAGCGGGCGGCTGCGCGTTCCTGCCGGTCAGCCAGGCCGCCAGGCCGGCGGCCGCCTCGCCGCTCCTGCGGGCGTGCGTGTCCAGGGCGTCCGCCACCAGCGCGGCGTTGACCTCTTCCGGCAGGTCGGCGAAGCCGACGCCGTGGTCCAGGTCCACGGCGTGCACGGTGACCTCGCGGGTGCGCATCCAGACGATCTCGGCCGCCGGGACGATGCGGCCCCTGGCCGTCACCACGAGGGCGTTCCACGCCTGCTCGGGCAGCCGGTCCATGTCGGCGGCCAGGTCGTGCGCCGACTGCGCGACCAGTGCGCGCAGGGTGCGGGCGGGCAACGTCGAGGCGGACTCGATCTCCTCGGCCCGCTGACGGGCGCCGGCGTACATGCGCCGTTCGACGCCGGTGGCGGCCCAGCTCAGCAACCGGCGCAGCGCCTCGGCGTTGCCGTGGACGTGGGCGACGACGTGCCGCCGGTTCCAGCCGGGCAACGCCGACGGCTCCGAGAGCTGGGCGTCGTCGAGGCGATCAACGGTGCCCAGGAACATCTCGGTGCCCAGGTCCATCCATGCGCGCGAGCTCATGCCGTCCTCGCGGTGTTCTCCAGGCGGCCGACGCCCTCGACCTCCGTCACCAGGGTGACGCCGTCGCTCAGGTAGCGCGCGGGCGTGCGGGCGTGGCCGACCCCGCCGGGGGTGCCCGTGGCGATGACGTCGCCAGGGCGCAGGGTCACGATCGTGGAGGCGTATCGGACCAGGTCCACGGGTCCGAAGACCAGGTCGGCGGTGTCGGCCAGCTGCATCCGCTCGCCGTCCACGAGGCAGCGGATCGGCAGCGCAGGGCGCACGCCGCCAGGCAGCTCGTCGGGTGTGACCAGCACGGGGCCGAGCGGCGTGGTGCCCTCGAACGTCTTGCCCTGCAACCACTCCTTGGTGCGGAACTGCCAGTCGCGCATGGTGACGTCGTTCATGACGGTGAACCCGGCGATGGCGGCCGCCGCCTCCTCCGGCGAAGCCCGGCGCACCGTGGCGCCGATCACGAGGGCCAGCTCGGCCTCCCAGTCGACGGCCGAGGACTCCGGCGCGAGCTGGATGTCGTCGCGCGGGCCGATCAGGGCCTCGGCGAACTTGGCGAACAACGTGGGATGGTCCGGCAGCTCCCGGCCCATCTCCAGGATGTGCGTACGGTAGTTGAGCCCGACGCACAGGATCTTGCCCGGCCGCGGGACGACGGGCGCGAGGTCGTCGTCCCGCAGGACCGGCCCGTCGGCACGGGCGGCCAGCTCGGGCCAGTCGTCTTTGGCCAGCAGGGCTCCCACGTCGGGCAGCCCGAGATCCACGTACCCGTCGCCGGTGAGCTTGGCCGCGCGGGTGCCCCCGGCGGTGCGGACGGTGGCGAGTCTCATGGCCGGCCCCCCTCGGTCTGGACGCGGTGCAGGTGCAGCCGCTCGAAGATCGGTGTGTCGCTGAACCTGAACAGGTCCAGGCCGTGCTCGGTGGTCAGCGTCAGCGGCTGCCACGACGGCACCACGAACAGGTCGCCGCGCTCGACGCGCCAGGTGTGCTCGGCCACGGCGATCTCGCCTGTGCCCTCGAACACCTGGTAGACCGACGATCCGGCCTCTCGTGTGGCGGCGGTGGCGGTGCCCGGCGCGAGCCGGTGGAAGTCGGTGCGCAGCGTCGGCATGACGTCGCCGCCCGTGGCCGGGTTGACGTAGCGTACGGCGGCGTGGCCGGGCTCGATCGTGGCCCGGCAGCCCTCGGCCTCCAGGGCGAGCTGCTCGTTCAGCGCGCGGTCGGTGTGCTCCCAGCGATAGGCCAGCAACGGGGTGGCGGGCGCCGGCTGGAGGTGCGTGAGGGGCCGCAGCCCGGGGTGCCCCCACAGGCGCTCGGAGCGGGAGCGGTCGGGCGCCTCGCGGGTCTCCACCTCGTCGGGGCCGAACTCGAAGAACGTCGCTTCCGCGAAATGCTGGAACGGGATGTCCAAGCCGTCGATCCAGGCCATCGGCCGGTCGGTGACGTTGTGGTGGCCGTGCCAGTGCCAGCCGGCCTGGGGCAGGAAGTCTCCGCGGCGCATCGCGACCGGGTCGCCGTCCACCACCGTCCAGACGCCCTCGCCTTCCACGACGAAGCGGAAGGCGTTCTGAGTGTGCCGGTGCACGGGGGCGTCCTCGCCCGGGTTGAGGTACTGGATCGCCGCCCACAGCGTCGGGGTGGCGAACGGCCGGCCGCCGAGCCCGGGGTTGGCCAGCGCGATGGCCCGTCGCTCGCCGCCGCGGCCCACCGGCACCAGCTCGCCCGCCTGCTCGGCCATCGGCAACAGCCGGTTCCACCGCCACAGGTGCGGCACGGCCCTCGATCGGGGGGAAAGCGGCATCAGGTCACCGATCTGCGTCCACAGCGGGATCAGCAGCTCCGACTCGAAGCCGCGGTACAGGGCCTCCAGCGCCGGTGTGCGCTCGGGCTGGTCCTCGGCGTCGGTCGCGACGATGGGCACCGCCGGTGGATCAATGGTGGTCATGAAACCACCCTGCACTATTTTCCGTTCTCCAGATAAACTCTTTCTGCCATGAGGAATAAGCCGCCATACGCGCTCTCATCCGTGGACCACGCGCTCCACCTCGCCGCGCTGCTGCAGCAGGAAGGCCCCATGCGGGTGACCGACGCCGCGGAACGGCTCGGCGTGGCGGTCTCCACCGCCCACCGGCTCCTGGCCATGCTGGTCTACCGGGACTTCGCCGAGCAGGGGCCCGACCGGCGCTACCGGCCTGGCAAGGTGCTGCGCCCGGCCGCCGCCTCCGCGGCGCCCGTCGCCCTGCTGCGCGAGATCTGCCAGCCGGAGCTGCGCGCCCTGGTGGAACGGACCCAGGAGTCGGCCAACCTCATGGTCCCCGCAGGCACGGAGGTGCGCTTCATCTCCACCGTGGAGTCCCCGCAGATCCTGCGGGTGGGCGATCGGGTGGGGCGCTCGCTGCCGGCGCACCGCGTGTCGGGCGGCAGGACGATCCTGGCCGCGCTGCCCGAGGAGCAACTGGACGCCCTCTACAGCGAGGACGACAGCGTCGACCTTCCCCGCCTGCGCCGCGAGCTGGCACTGGTGCGCGAGCGCGGCTTCGCCATCAACGACCAGCTCACCGAGACCGGTCTGACGGCCGTCGGCATGGCCATCAAGGACGCGGACGGTCTGCCCGTGGCCGCGCTGTCGCTCGCCCTGCCGACCGCCCGCTTCGACCGCGAACGGCTGCCGGGCTGGGTCGGCGCGCTGTCTTCGGCCGTGGCCAAGGTCGAGGCGGCCCTGCCCGCCCGGTGACCGGCCCGACCCTGCTGGCTAGTGACGGCCGTCCTGGCCGATCGGGCGGAGGTGGCGGAGCAGCGTCAGGGAGACCACGGCCAGGCCGAGTGCCAGCACCGCGCTGATGGCCGCGACGACGAACAAGCCTTGGGCGAAGGCGGCCCGGGCCTCCGCCACGAGAGCCGCGGCCGGCCCCGGCGGCAGGCCCGCGGCGGCGTCGAGCGCCTCATTGAGCGAGGAGCCCGCCTGCGGCAAGGTGACCCGGCTGCCGTAGACGGCCGTGCCGACGCTGCCGAGCAGCGCGACGCCGAGGGCGATCCCCAGTTCGCCGCCGCTCTCCGCCAGGGCGGAGGCGGACCCGGCCCGCTCCCGCGGCGCGGACCCGACGATGAGGTCGAGTCCCAGCGCGCCGACGGGAGCCATGCCGAGGAAGGCGACCGTGACGCCGGCGACCAGCGTGAGGAGGCCGTCGCCCGCCACCACCACGGCGAATCCGGCGGCCGCCGCCACCAGCCCCACCCCCACGACCGTCCCCGGCCGGAACGCCCCGGCGATGACAGGGGCGGCGAGCGAACCGCCCACCAGCCCCAGAGCGGGGACGGCCATCCAGAGCCCGGCCGCCATGGGCGAGAGTCCTTCGACGAGTTGCAGGTGCTGGCTGACGAACAGGTAGACGCCGCCCTGGATCACCATGGAGAGCGCGAGGATGAGCAGGGCCGCCCTGAACGAGCGGTCGGCGAACAGGCCCGTGTCCATCAGCGGCTCGGCCAGCCGGCGCTGCCGCCGCACGAACGCCACGCCGGACACGAGGCCGGCCGCGAGCACGGCGTAGGCCATCGTCTGGGCGGGGTCGTTGGCCAGCTCCTTCAGGCCGTGGACGACCGGCAGGATCGTGGCCAGCGACAGCGCGACGCTGGCCAGGTCGAGCCGGCCGGAGCCCTCGGGCGCGGTCTCCGGCAGCAGGATCAGGCCGCCCGCCACGACCAGGACCATGATGGGAACTCCCATCAGGAACACCGATCCCCACCAGAAGGTCTCCAGCAGCGAGCCGGCGATCACCGGCCCGGCCGCGGCCCCGCCCATGAAGCAGGCGGTGAACACGCCGATGGCCATGGCCCGCTGCCTGGCCTCGGTGAACAACCCCGTCACCAGCGCCAGGGCCGACGGCCCCATGGCCGCGCCCGCGACGCCCAGCAGCACGCGCGCGGCGATCAGCATCGTCGTGGAGGTGGAGTAGGCGGCCAGGGCGGAGACGGCGCCGAACACGACCGCGCCGATCAACAGCAGCTTCCGCCGGCCGATCCGGTCGCCGAGCCACCCCATGGTGATCATGAAACCGGCGATCATGAAGCCGTACACGTCGGTGATCCACAGCAGCTCGGTGGCGCTGGGACCCAGGTCGGCGGCCAGATGAGGAAGGGCGAGCACAAGAACCGTGTTGTCCACGGCGAGCAAGAGCGTGGCCAGGGCGAGGACGGACAGTCCGAGCCAGGCGCGCGCCCCGGCGCGGGCAGCGGTGATCGTCATGTGTTCAGCCTCGGGGACAGGCGTTATGGTTTGTTTCTGGCCTGTTTAGGGTGAGGTTCATGCACTTCGCCGTACTTGGCCCGCTCGAGGTGATCGCAGCTGACGGCTGCTCGGTCAGGGTTCCCGAGCGCAAGGTGCGGGCGCTGCTGGCCGGTCTGCTCGCCCACAACGGGCGGGTCGTGCCGGCGGAACGGCTGATCGAGAGCCTGTGGGGTCCGGAGCCGCCGGGCAAGCCGCTGGGCGCGCTGCGCGCCAAGGTGTCGCAGCTGCGCCGGGCGCTCGACGAGGCGGAGCCGGGAGCCCGGGAGCTGGTCGTCACCCGGCCGACCGGCTTCTCGATCGACGGCGACACCGACGTGCGCCGCTTCCAGGAAGCGGCCGGCCGTGCCCGGTCCTCCGACGATCCGGGCGAGCGGGCCGCGCTGCTGGCCGAGGCGCTGGAGTGGTGGCGCGGCCCGGCCTACGCCGACTTCGACGACCTGCCCGGCGAACCGCTCGTCCGCGGGGCCGCGGATCTGCTGGAGGAGCAGCGGCTTGCCGTACTCGAAGACTATGCGGAGGTACGGCTGGCACTCGGCCAGGACGCTTCGCTGGTCGGCGAGCTGGCCGGGCTGGCCGCGCAGCACCCGCTGAGGGAACGCTTCCACGGGCTGCTGATGCGCGCCCTCTACCGCTCCGAACGGCAGGCCGAAGCGCTGAAGGTCTACCAGGCGCTCCGCGAGCGCATGCGCGACGAGCTGGGCCTCGACCCGGGCCCCGAGCTCGCCGCGCTGCACCAGGCGATCCTGGAGCAGCGGCCCGGCCTGCGCCGCCCGCCGGTCCCTCCGGCTCCCGCGCCCGGCCGGCTGCCCGAGCCGCTCACCGGCCTCGTGGGCCGGGACGAGGCGCTGGCCGAGCTGGTCACCCTGCCCGGCACGGCCCGGCTCGTGACGCTCACCGGCACCGCCGGGGTGGGCAAGAGCCGCCTGGCGCTGGAGGCCGCCCGGCGGCTGGCCGGCGACTTCCCCGACGGCGTGTACTGGGTGGATCTGCTGGCTGTGGCATCGGACGTGGCCGAGGCGATCGAGGCGGCGCTCGGCCTGCGCGACAACGGCGGGGCTGGCCTCCCGGGCGAGCGGATCGCGTCCGCCTTCGGCAGCCGCCGGGCGCTGCTGGTCCTCGACAACTGCGAGCACGTGGTCGAGCCGGTGGCCAAGCTCGCCGAGCTGCTGCTGCGCGCCGGCTCCGGACCCCGGGTCGTCGCCACCAGCAGGGAGCCGCTCGGCGTGGCAGGCGAGGTCGTGCGGGAGGTCGCACCGCTGGACGCCGCCGCCGCGGCGCTGCTGTTCTCCGCCCGTGCCGCCGACGCGGGGCGGGGTCCGGCGGTGTCGGCCGCGGACGCCGCCGCCGTCGAGGTGATCTGCCGCCGCCTCGACGGCATCCCGCTGGCGCTGGAGCTGGCCGCGGCCCGGGTGCCGGCGCTGGGGGTGAAGGCCCTGGCCGAGCGGCTCGACGACCGGTTCCCTCTGCTGTCGGCCGGACGCCGGGCCGGCCCCGCGCACCAGCGCACTCTCAAGGCGGCGATCGACTGGAGCTGGGAACTGCTGACCGAGCCGGAGCGCGTCGTCCTCCGCCGCCTGTCCGTGCAGATCGGAGGGTGCACGCTGGGCGCGGCGGAACGGGTCTGCGCGGTGCCCCTGCCCGTCCCCGGCGGTCCGCCCGGCGACGCCGCGCCGGCAACGCGGGCCGTCCTCGGTCCTGACATCGACCCGGCCGACGTCGCCGGCCTTCTGGCCCGCCTGGTGGACCGCTCCCTCGTCGTGCGGTCGGAGGGCAGGTACCGGCTGCTGGAGTCCGTGGCGATCTACGCGCTGGAGCGGCTGCGCGAGGCCGGCGAGCACGACCTCGTCCTGCGGTGGTACGCCACCTACTACACGCAGCTCGCCGAGTGCGCCGAGTCGTACCAGGCCGGGCCCGCGCGACACCGCTGGATACGGCGGCTGGACGCCGAGACCGCCAACCTGCACGGAGCGCTGGAGGCGGCCGTGCGGCTGGGTGACACGCGGCTGGCCACGCGGCTCACCGGCTCGCTCGGCTGGTACCGGGCTCAGGCCGGCCGCGCCTGGGCGGGGCCGTCGGAGGCGGGGCCGTCGCATGGTGGCCGGCCCGGGGAGGCGGGCGGGTCAGATCATCCGCCGCAGGGCGGTCTCCACGGCGTCGACGAGCGCATCGCCTTCGGTACGGGGGTGGCGGGCGAGGCCTAGTTCGACGTCCGGCAGGGCGGGCAGCGCGGCCGGGTCGTGGCAGGCCATGGCCGGCTCCAGGTTGGCCGGCAGGACCGCCGCGACGCCGAGCCCGGCCCGTAGCGCCGCGAGCACTCCGGCGAGGCTGTTGCTCTCGAACGCCACCCGCCAGGGACGCCCCAAGCCCTCCATCGCCTCCAGCACCGACGTCCGCCAGGCGCACGTGTTGGAGAACAGCACCACCGGCAGCGGATCGGCGTCGACGGCGACGCCCTGCCCGACCGCCCAGACCAGCGGCAGGCGCACCGTCCAGCGCGGCGGCCAGGGAAGGTCGGGAACCTCGTCGAGCACGAGTTGCACCCGGCCCGTGTCGTACGCCTCCCGCATCGCCGCCGTGGAGAGGCTGAGCACCTCCAGCGTCGCGTCGGGGTGCAGCCGAGCGAGGTCGGCGAGTGCCTGAGGAAGGCGGCCGGCGGTGAGATCTTCGTGGAGCCCCACCCCGCAGTGCCCGGTGAGCGCGCGTCCCGTCTCGGCGAGCGCCTGAGCCGACAGCGCGAGGATGCGCTCGGCGTAGGGCAGGAGCTCCTCGCCCACCCGGGTCGGCGAGACTCCGGACGGCGCCCGGTGCAGCAGCGGACTGCCGACAGCCCTTTCGAGCTTGCGCAACTGCTGGCTGAGCCCGGGCTGTGTGCGGCCGAGCGCCGCCGCCGCACGGCTGATGCTGCCCGCGCGTACGGTGGTGACGAACGAGCGCAGCAGCGCGGTCTCCAGATCAGGCGCCATAAGCATTCATTATGCCTGGTCCAACAGATTGACGGCTTCCTATGGCCTGCCGGGTGACCTACCGTCGCAACGGTGACCAGATTCCGGCAGGTGCTCGCGGTGCCGGGCATGACGCCGCTGCTGAGCATCTCCCTGCTCGCCCGCACCGCGATCACGGCTGACGCGATGGCACTGACGATGTACGTCGTCATCGCCCTCGACCTCAGTTACGCGGCGGCCGGAGCCGTGGTGGCGGCGCTCACCGCCGGGGTCGCGCTGGGCGGGCCGCTGGTGGGCAGGGCGATCGACCGGCGGGGCCTGCGTACCGTGCTGGTGGTCACGATCGCGGCCCAGCTGGTGTTCTGGGCGACCGTTCCCGTGCTGCCGTACGTGATCCTGCTGGGCGCCTCCTTCGCCGCCGGCCTGCTGATGGTGCCGATCCAGTCGGTCACCAGGCAGGCGATCGCCGCGATGACGGCGGCGGAGCAGCGGCGGCCGGCGTACGCGCTGGAGTCGGTGGTCGGCGAGCTGTCGTACATGGTCGGGCCGGCGGTGGTGATCGTGTGCGCGGCGGAGACGTCGCCCGGCGTGGTGGCGTGGGGCGTGGGCGCCGCGATCGTCGCCGGCGGGGCCGTGATCGCCCTGCTCGACCCGCCGCTGCGAACAGAGGACGAGACGGCCGGCGAGGCGGCGGGCCGGCCCCGGCGGCGGGAGTGGCTCGGAGCCCGCATGGTCGCCGTCCTGACGATGGGATTCGGCGTCGCGATGTTGCTCAGCGGCGTCGACCTGGCCATAGTCGCCACTCTGCGAGAAGCCGGTCAGGTCTCGTGGGCGGCCGTGGTCATCGCCGTGTTCGGGGTGACGTCCGTCGTGGGCGGTCTGGTCTACGGAGCGCTGCCCCGGCCGATGCCCACCTGGCTGCTGCTCGGCCTCCTCGGGCTGGCGACGATCCCGGCCGGGCTCGCCCATGACTGGCCCTGGTTGTGCGTGGCCGTCATCGGCGCCGGGCTGCTCACCGCACCGACTCTCTCCACGGTCGCCGACGCGGTGAGCCGGCTGGCGCCCGCCGGCGTGCGAGGCGAGGCGACCGGCCTGCACTCCTCGGCGGCGAGCGCGGGGTTCGCGCTCGGTTCACCGGTCGTGGGAGTGGCGATCGACGCGTCCGTGCCGGCGGGCGGCTTCGCCGCGGCCGGCCTGGCCGGCCTGCTCGCCGCGCTGGTGGGATACCTGCTCCTGCGCCGCTCATCCACCACCACCCCCTCTCCGCCGTCTCCACCGCCCTCGTCACAGGCGCCAGGGCCCTGCGACGCCGTCGCGCCGGCCCCGTGAACCGCATCGCCGGCACGAAACCCGACGCCGGCCAGCTGGTCAAACGTTGGTCCGGGCTCGCGGGCACGATGTGGGGCCGGCTCTCCGCCGGCTCCTGGACCAGCGAGCTTCCCGGTCATGCCGACCTCCGTCCGCGCGGTCGCGTGGTCCTTCTCCTCCATGCCGTCAGGCGCAAGCTCGCGTCGGGGCTTCTGGTCGGGCTCGCGCCCAGCCTCCTGGCCGGGCTCGCGTTCGGGGTCGCGTCCATGCTCGTTCTCGGGCCCGTGGGCGGGCTGGTGATGGGGCTCCTGATCGGGCTTCCGAGCGGGGTCGCATTCGGGCTCGCGCGAGGGCTCATGGCCTGGGCCGAGCAATCCGCTCCGACGTCCTTCAGCACTCCCACCTCCAGCTGGCGATCCGACCGGACCCTCACCCTCCTGCGAGGGATTCTGGTCGGGTTCGCCGGCGCGCGCGGGTCAATCGTCCGCCGGTTCGTGCGTGACCCGGCGAATGCCGAGCAGAACGTAGCCCAGCGTCACGAAGACGGCCAGCGCGGCCAGGGCCGCCGAGGCGACCGTCGGCCAGCCCAGTCGCTCCACGTCCAGGAACGGGTAGACGTAGCGGCGGGGGAGGTTGGGGGCGGCGAGCAGCACGAAGGCGCCGTACAGGAGCGGGAAGCCCAGCCACGCGAACGGCGCCGACCAGCGCGACCGGCGCGACCGGTCAAAAGCGACCCAGTCGACCAGCGCCATGACGGGCGTCACGTAGTGCAGCAGGAAGTTGCCCAGCCCGCGCACGCCGCCGTCCAGCAGCGCCAGCGGGTTTGCCAGGTCGCGCGAGACGTAGTTGACCAGGCAGGTGACCAGAAGGTACAGGGTCACCGCGCCTTTGACGTCGGCGGAGGCCGGCCTCCTGCGGTCGTTGACCAGCCGCCAGGCGTAGTAGAGCGCGAGCATGACGTTGGTCTGCACCGTGAAATAGGCCCACGGGCGGCCGACCGACGCCGCCAGGCTCGCCAGGCCCGCGATGGCGGCCGTGACCAGCAGGATGCGCCACGCCGTCATCCGGTCCTCCTCAGCCAGAGCGTGTGCGCGGCCCAGGCCGCCGCGGCGCCGACCGCGTACCAGAAGAGGTCGGGGGGGTTGAACGTGCTGCCCAGCAGCGGCCGCAGCACGGCCGGGATCTCCCCGAGCTGGGCGAACTCGATCAGCCAGCTCGCGCCGGTCGACACCCCCGCCGCCACCCAGGGCTTCACTCTGGGAAGGGCCAGCGTCACGAGCGTGTAGATCAGCACGGTGTAGAGGGCGTCGCCGGCGTACTTCGGCACGGGGCCGTCGAACAGGGCCCGCACCCCCAACCCGGCCGCGACCGTCACGACGGCTGCGCCGAGAACCAGCAGGCGGGGCATCCGATCACATTAGCGCCGAAAGCACCTACGGGGCATCCACGTTCAGCTCGCGCGACGGGCGTCGCCCCGTCGATCCCGTCGAGCAGGCGCTCCGGCATGGGGACTCCGCGGGATCAACGCAGATGCCTGACGGAGTCCCAGCCCGAGCCGATCTGGTAGCCGTTGCCGAAAGGCGCCTTCGGCGACACCCTGAAGTTGTTACCGAAATACTGCAACGACCCATCCGACTTCACCGCAAGAACGTCGGCGAACCCATCACCGTTGACATCAGCAGAGCTGACGTGCTTCATCCCGGCCCACCCCGAACCCACCTGATAACCGTTGCCGAAAGGCGCCTTCGGCGACACCCTAAAGTTGTTACCGAAATACTGCA